>JANXZM010000103.1 GCA_025355505.1 Acidobacteriaceae bacterium
TTGGCGTCCCCGACGGGATTTGAACCCGTGTTACCGCCGTGAAAGGGCGGTGTCCTAGGCCAGGCTAGACGACGGGGACGTTTCTGGTGAGATAGTTGTTTGCCAGCAGTGTTCATAGTAACAGGGCGCATTTTCCGCGTCAAAACCAGATGCGCTGCACACTTAACCATCGAACCGAACGCGGCGCCATTTAGAATGCAGGGATGGGCGATTCGCTTTATTTGAGCCTGTGGTTTCCCAGTTTTGATGAGGCCGAGATTCTGCCGCGAACGGTCAGCGTGCTCCGGCAAATTCCGTTTTCCGCGGCGCGGGACGGGGTGGCCTACTCGGCAATCCAGCCGGTCTCGTGGAGTGAGCCGACGATTCTGGAGCGCCGCTACCGTCCTGGGGTTGCACCGGAAGTAGCCGTGACAGAAGTCGCGGAATTTCTCCACGACGATTATGCCTACGTTTTCGAGGCCTATTGGAATTTGTGGACCCCTCCTGAGGGTGCGGCGAAATGGGTATTGGAGCCGTCGCTGGTGCGACTGGTGGCGCAAGGGATGGAATTTGAAGAGCGCGCAGCGGAAGAGACGGGGCACATTCAAATTGATTTTGGTTTGGACACATCCTTCCTGCACGAGGAAGTTGAGTTTACTTCCGAGGCGGAGCAGAACGTTCGGAGCAACGTGCAAAAACTGGTCGAGTTTACTGCCCTGGTGGAAAAGAATGCGGGGGCGACGGGACGGTTGCTTTGGTCCGAGTCAGAGGAGAATCTGGCGCAGAAGCTGATCAATCGGCTGCAGAGAGTGCAGTAAGGGCATCAAGCCCATGATGTCCCGGCCCGATGCCCTGCGCTCGATGCCCTGCAAAAGTTATTTGGTTCGTCCCGCGTCAACGTGCAGCTTTTCGCCGGCTGCGGCCTGGGCCGCCGCCAGTCTTGCCGTTAGTACGCGGAACGGTGAACAGGAAACGTAGTTGAGGCCGGTCTGGTAGCAGAACTCGACCGACGATGGTTCGCCGCCGTGCTCGCCGCAAATGCCAACCTTCAGGTTGGGACGCGTCTTGCGACCTCGTTGGGTCGCCATCTTGATCAACTGACCTACACCTTCGCGATCGAGAACGGCAAACGGATCCTGCTTGATGATTCCCTCCGCGAGGTAGGTGGGCAGGATTTTGTTGACGTCGTCGCGCGAGAAGCCCCAGGTGGTCTGCGTGAGATCGTTGGTGCCGAAGGAAAAGAACTGCGCTTCCTTGGCGATCTCATCGGCGATCAGGGCGGCGCGCGGCAACTCGATCATCGTGCCAACGAGGTATTCGACGGTGCGTCCTTTTTCTTTAAAGACTTCTTTCGCTACCCGGTTGACGATCGCCGCCTGGTTCGCCATTTCTTTCAGGGTGGCGGTGAGCGGGATCATCACTTCGGGAAAGACCTTGACGCCGGCTTTGGCAACGGCGGCGGTCGCTTCGAAGATGGCGCGCGCCTGCATCTCGGTGATTTCGGGATAAGTGATGCCGAGGCGGCAGCCGCGATGTCCGAGCATGGGGTTGAACTCGTGAAGCTGCTCGACGCGGCTGAGGAGCATGGGCATAAGCTTCTTCAAATCGCCTACAGCTTTCGCTCCGTAGTCGCGGTACTTCGACACCAGCGATTTTTTCTGCTTTGAGTCTGCATACTGGAGGGTAGCGATGTCCACCATCAGGTCTTCGCGGCGCGGCAGGAACTCGTGCAGCGGCGGATCCAGCGTGCGGATCGTCACCGGGAATCCGTCCATCGCGCGGAATACGCCTTCAAAATCCTTGCGCTGCATGGGCAGCAGTTTCTTGAGTGCCGCACGGCGGTCTTTTTCGGTATTGGCGAGAATCATGGCGCGCATGAGGGGAATTTTCTGCTCACCGAAGAACATGTGCTCGGTACGGCAGAGGCCGATGCCCTCGGCGCCAAATGCCCGTGCCTGCTTGGCGTCGCGGGGAATGTCGGCGTTGGCGCGGACTTGAATCGTGCGGTACGGGTCAACCCAGCTCATGAATTTCCGCAGCTCTGGATCGTCGGGGGAGGGATCGAGAGTGTTCATCTTGCCATTGATTACGCGGCCCGTGGTGCCATCGAGCGAGATCCAGTCGCCGGCTTTGAATGTCCGCCCTTTGACGCGCATCTCGCGCGCTTTTTCATCAACGTCAATATCTCCTGCGCCCGCGACGCAGCACTTGCCCATGCCGCGCGTGACCACTGCGGCGTGGCTGGTCATGCCGCCACGCGAGGTCAGAATGCCAACGGCCAACTCCATGCCGTGGATGTCTTCGGGGGTGGTCTCGGCACGCACCAGGATGAAATTTGTATTCGTCTTCGCGCGGCGTCCCTGTTTGATCGCGTCTTCGTTTTTTGTGTTCTGGTCGTCGGCTTCCCTCTTACATTTCACAACCTCATCCGCAGTGAAAACGATCTGCCCGACCGCCGCGCCCGGCGAGGCAGGAAGCCCCTTGGCAAGCACTTCGACCTTCACGCCTTTTTCGTCGAGCCGTGGAACCAGGAAGTCGTACAACTGATTCGGATCGACTCGAAAGATGGCTTCTTCTTTCTTGATGAGCCCTTCGTCCACCATCTGCAATGCGACGCGAACCGCGGCCAGTCCGGTGCGCTTGCCGTTCCGTGTTTGCAGCATGTAGAGCTTGCGGTCCTGGATGGTGAACTCAAAGTCCTGCATGTCTTTGTAATGCTTTTCCAGCCGTGTGGTGATTTCGCGGAGCTGGTTATAGACATCGGGCATGACCTTTTCGAGTTCGAGAATTGGAACCGGAGTACGAACGCCCGAAACCACGTCCTCTCCCTGCGCGTTCAGCAGAAATTCCCCGTAGAACTCCTTCGTTCCATTGGCCGGATTGCGGGTGAAGCCGACGCCGGTGCCGCTGGTGTCGCCGAGGTTGCCGAAGACCATGGCCTGTACGTTGACGGCGGTGCCGAGCATGTCATCGATGTTGTTGATGCGGCGATAGTGCTTGGCGCGATCGTTCTGCCAGGAGCGGAACACGGCATCGCGCGCCATGACCAGCTGTTCGTTCGCATCCTGCGGAAAGTCGCGATGAGCGTGCTTCTTGACGGCCTTCTTGTACTCCACGATTACCTCTTGCAGCGCTTTGGCGTCGAGGTCGGTGTCGAGCTTCGTCTTTTTCTGTTTCTTCTTGGCGTCGAAAATTTCTTCAAACACCGATTTCTCGATGTCGAGCACGACATTGCCAAACATCTGAATCAGGCGGCGATAGGAGTCATAAGCGAAGCGCGGGTTGCTCGTGCGGCGGGCAAGGGCTTCGACGCTCTGGTCGTTGAGACCGAGGTTGAGGATCGTGTCCATCATGCCGGGCATCGAGAACTTCGCGCCTGAACGCACGCTTACCAGCAGCGGGTTCTCGCCTTTACCCAGTTTCTGGCCTTGAAGACTCTCGAGCTTGGACAGCGATTCTTCCATCTGGCGGTCGACGTCTTTCGACACCGCGTTGTGGCGCATGTATTCGCGGCAGGCTTCGGTCTGGATGGTGAAGCCGGGAGGCACCGGGAGGCCGGCGTTCGTCATCTCGGCGAGCCCCGCGCCTTTGCCGCCGAGAACGTCCTTCATCTTGCCATTGCCGTCGGCGTTGCCGCCGCCAAAGGAGTACACATATTTTGTGATCGCGGTTTTCGTTGCCGCAGTTTTGGTTTCGATGATGCCGGGATTAGGGAGAGTCGTCGCTGCCATGTGGGTCCTCGTCGTCATTGTTATTTCGTAGATGTTATTTTGGAGATTCCTTGCCTTCGGTCACGATCTCAGAGAAGTCCGCGATGGTGGAGAATTCCTTGACCACGGTCTGCAACAGAGCCAGGCGATTGGCGCGGAGATTGTCATCGTCAACCATGACCATGACCTTATCGAAAAATTTGTCGATGGCGGGACGCAGCTTAGCGATTTCGAGCAGCGCCGCTTCATAGTCGCGCGCCGCTCGCAGATTCTCGACGGTTGCCGCGGTCTGCGGGATCAGCGCGGCCAGTTCCTTTTCGGACTCTTCCTGAAGGCTGAATGGATCGAGGCGTGCCGCGATACGTCTATTGTTTTCAGCAGCCTGGCGAAGAATGTTCTTCATGCGCTTGAAGGCGCTGGAAATCGATTCGAAATCGGACGAGCCCCGCACTTTGCTCACAGCCTCGGCACGGGCGGCGGCGTCCAGCACATCGTCGGAATCGACGGCGAGTACGGCGCTGACGACGTCATAGGCGTAGCCACGCGCATCCTTCAAGTAGAACTCGATGCGCTCGCGGAAGAAGCTGCGCGCCGATTCGGCGAAGGCGGCGTTGGAGAATTTCTTCTCCGCCTCGGAGCCCTGATAGCGAGCGCGGGCATCGGCCATGATCTCCGAAAGACGGAACGGCAGCTTGTGCTCGGCGATCGTCTTCACGATGCCGTTCGCCTGGCGGCGCAGTGCGAACGGATCCTTCGATCCGCTGGGAATGAGACCGAGCGCGAACATTCCGGCGATGGAGTCGGCCTTGTCGGCGATCGAGACAACCGCTCCCTCGATAGTCACTGGGGCGCTGTCCTCCATCGACTCGGGCTTGTAGTGATCGTAAATGGCCCGCGAAACTTCCAGCTGCACGTCGGGCTTCATGTCTTCATCGAGTTGCTGCACGCGCGCGTACAGACCGCCGACAATTCCCTGCAGCTCGGTAAATTCCTTGACCAGTTCCGTGGTCAAATCGGTTTTCGCGAGCAGCGCCGCTTTGTGGACTACGCCTGGCCGAACCGCCATGCCACTCTGCTTCACGGTCTCGGCGAGCCAACTCGCCATGCGCTGTATGCGCATCGTCTTGTCGTAGTAGCTGCCGAGATCTTTCTGGAATGTGACGTTACGCAGCAACTCGACGCGCTGGCGGAGGGTCTGTTTCTGATCCGTCTGCCAGAAAAAGCGGGCATCGTTGAAGCGGGCGCGCAAAACGCGTTCGTTGCCATGGCGGATCAATCCGTCCGAGTCGGCAGCCGTGTTGAGCACAGCGAGGAAGTACGGCAGCAGCTTCCCATTCGCATCTTCGATGGCGAAATACTTCTGGTGGTCGCGCATCACCGTAACCAGCACTTCTTCCGGCAAATCGAGAAACTCGGGATCGAAGCTGCCGAGGACAGCCGAAGGAAATTCCGTCAGATTGACGACGGTCGCGACCAGCGGCTCGTCTTCGCGCCAGCGCGCTCCGGGGATGGTGCGCGTGGCCGCGTCGAGCGCTTTGCGGATCACCTGCTCGCGTTCGGCGGCGCCGAGAACCTTCGCGCCACGCAGGGCTTCGACATAGGCGCTGGGCCTGGAGATGGCGACGGAATCGCCCCCAATTATGCGGTGTCCGCGAGAAGTCTTGCCCGCGGCGATGCCAAACAATTCCAGCGGGACGACCTGCTCATCGAGCATGGCCACCAGCCAGCGCACGGGACGAACGAACGATTCCCCGCGCTTGCGCCAGTACATATTCTTGGGCCAGTAGAGTGAGGAAATTTCTTTGGGAAGCGTCTCAGCAAGAACCTCGGAGGCGGTGCGGCCCTTTCGCGTGACGGTGGCCGCAAGGTATTCGCCCTTGGGAGTGCTGACTTTCTCCAGCTTCGCCACATCCAAGCCGACTTTCTTGGCGAACGCGTGCGCTGCCGGAGTGGGCTGCCCATCTTTATATGCGATCTGCGCGGAGGGCCCGTTCACCTGCTCGGTAATGTCGGGCTGCGCGGCAGGAATGCCCGGCGCCAGAACCGCGAGACGCCGGGGTGTATCGAGATAGGTGATCGTGCCGGCTGGTGTCAGGCGCTCGCGCTCGAAAAGCGCGTACAGTCGTTCGCGCAGCTCACGAGACGCGGCGTCAATCATCCTCGCCGGGATTTCTTCGCATCCGATTTCGAGCAAAAAGTCAGGCATTGGGCAATTCCATCTATGGTCTCAAAAGTTCGGCGAAGTAAATGTGGGCTCCGTCACAAACGAAGCGTGTCGATTGGCAAGAAGGAATTCCTCTGTGTTCCCTGTGGTAAAGCACTCATCCCACCGGAGCAAGCTTGCCATTCTTCTCCTTAGCCGCTGGCTTTGGAACCTCACCACTCTTCTCACTTTGTTTTTCAGTCGGGTACTGTTGATCCATCCAAGCCTTGGCGATGCCCACGGCGAGCGTCCGCACGCGCGCAATAACTCCGACGCGCTCGGTCACGGAAATCGCGCCCCGGGCGTCCAGAATATTGAAGTAGTGCGAGCATTTCAGGCACAGATCGTAAGCGCCGAGCAGCGGGAAGCGTGACTTCTCGCGGACAAAACCTTCTCCCGCGCCCGGATCACTGCTCACCCTTCGACTCAACTCCAAGTCCTTGCGCAACTCTCCGTAGCGTTCAATCAGTTTCTTGCACTCGGCCTCGCAGAGTTCGAAATGCTTCCACGCGCTCTGCACATCCGCCGCTTCGAAGTTGTACACCGAGAACTGCTGCTCGTCGGCCAGACGCACGTCTCCATACTTCACTTCCCTGCCCGTCTCCGGATCGCGCGCCCACACGATGTCGTAGATGGAATCGACGTCTTGCAGAAAAGCGCACAGCCGCTCCAGGCCGTACGTCAGTTCGGCGGAGATGGGATCGAGGTCAACGCCGCCACACTGCTGGAAGTAGGTGAACTGTGTGACCTCGAGGCCGTCGAGCATGACCTGCCATCCGATACCCCACGCGCCGAGCGTCGGAGACTCCCAGTTGTCTTCTTCAAACTTGATGTCGTGCTGACGCAGGTCAATGCCAATCGCGGCGAGCGATTCGAGGTAAAGTTCCTGCACGTTCTCCGGCGGCGGCTTCAGTATCACCTGCAACTGCAAGTGCTTGAACAGGCGGTTGGGATTCTCCCCGTAGCGCCCATCGGCAGGACGCCGCGAAGGCTGCACGTAAGCAACCTTATATGGATTCGGCCCCAGCACGCGCAGGAACGTCTCCGGAGCCATGGTGCCGGAGCCGACTTCCACGTCGTAGGGCTGCTGGATCACCGCGCCACGCTCCGCCCAAAAAGTTTGGAGCTTCAGGATGAGTTGCTGGAAGGTCAGCGAATTGGATTTGGATGGAGTCAATTGAGCTTTCAATTTTACCCAGAGGCTAGATCTTTTCCAGCATTCCCGCCGTCATCAACTTTTTCTCGATGTGCCGCTCCAGAATCTGGAGAAGAAACTTGCGCAGGTCCGCACACACCACTTTCGGCCAATCAATCCCGACGAACTCCGAAACGCGCGAGCGCAGCATCTGCGCCGCAATCTTTCTCGATTCTGACGACAGTTCCGACGACGCCACGCGCTTGTCGTCCAGGCACATCAGGCCGTCGGCGAGCGCGTGATAGAACGCCCGGTTGCCGTCGAGGGCGCGTCCGCAGACAACGCACTCCGAAAATTCCGGCAGAAATCCCATGAGCCGCGTCATCCACAGCTCAAAGTAGGTGAGCGGCATCCACAACACCGGGCCGCGCAGTTCCTGCAAAACCGCCAGAGTCAACCGAAAAACGGCGTCACTCGCCTCGCGGTCCGGCATTAACTCGTCGAGCAACTCTGCCACGTGAGCCAAAGCCACCGCACGCGAGTAACTGACCTCGCTGGCCATCGGCGATTCGATCACTTCGCAGGAATCAAGCCGCGCCAGTTCCTGCCGCTCGCGGTCGTCGTAAAACGCCCGCACATAAGTGAGCGGCTCAAGCGCGCCTCCAAAGCGGCGTCTCGACTTCATGGCCGCGCGCGCCACGCCTTTCACCTTGCCTTCCAAGCGAGTAAAAAGCGTGACCAGCAAGTCGGACTCGCGCAGCGGATACGTGCGCAGAACAATCGCTTCCGACTCCTTCAGCGCCATGGAAGGTCAACAGGTTAATGAATGATTGTAATGGAGGGCGAGAGGGATGGAAAGTTGACGGATTGGCTACGAGCTACGAACCTCGGGCTACGAGCAAGCAATTGCATCTGAAAACTTTGCTCCTAATTGGGCAGACTCGGAGTATTGTTTGCTCGAAGCCCGTAGCTCGAAGCCAGATTATCGGCCGAAGTACTTGGCATTCCGCTCGGTGTACTCTTTCCACTTTTCCGGCAGATCTTCGAGGGCGAAGATGGCCGAGACCGGGCACACCGGAACGCAGGCGCCGCAGTCGATGCATTCCACGGGATCGATATAGAGCATCTCCTCGGTCCCGAACTTGTCGGAGTCCTTCTTGGGATGAATGCAATCCACCGGGCAGGAGTCAACACAAGCGGTGTCCTTGGTTCCGATGCAGGGCTCGGCAATTACGTAGGCCATAAATTCTCATGCTCCTCGGGCGCACGGAGTGGATGGGACTCATAATTCTAGCAAGAATCCCGCTATCGGCGCAGGCAGCAACCACCAAGCAGCAGCTTTCCAAGGTCGAAGAGCGCAGAAGCGCGTTTCAATTGAAGGGACACCCATTCCGCTGGGCCGCCCCGCTCATCCTTCCGCGACTTGGGCGTTCGCTTCAACCACCTCTGTCGGCGACACTGGGATGGCGGAAATCCGCGCAGGCGCCCCGCGCCATGCGCCAGCCTTGAACCCCTCCCTGACAAGCTTGAAGATGGTTCGCCGATTTTGAGCAATCACCTTCACCCACGACATTTTCCCCATCATGGGGAAATAGATGCCGCGGAAACAGAGGCGGGCGATGAAGATGTTGAGGCGATAACCCAGAGGCTTGTCGCTCAGCGACTCAACCGCATGCGCCAGCGCCTCGGGACTATAAGCCTCGGCCCAGCCGTGCTTCACTTCGGCGTGAGCTTCGTCGATGGTCATCTTCAAGGGCGTGTGAGCCATCGCAAACGGGATGAACTCCTGCCAGTGCTTGGGCCGGGTCAGCCGGCCGGCCTTCTCGAGGCGTTTGTAGAGCGGCGTTGCGGGCAAAGGAGTCAGCAGGCCAAAAATCGGCAGACCCGGAGGCCAGGTACGAACTTGTTCGAGAGTTCGATCGGCGACTCCAACCGTGTCGTTGTCCATGCCAAAAATAAACGACGTAATGGCGTACACATTGCGTTCCGCCAGCCGTTCCAACACCGCCGCGTACTCACCCGGCTTGTTGAATCCTTTGTTCACGTCTTTCAGATTGGCCGGGTCGATGGACTCCATGCCGATAAAGACCCACTTGCCTCCAGAAGCCGCGATCAGGTCCACCAGTTCCTCATCACGCAATAAATTGGCGCTGATCTGCGCCACCCAATGCACCTGCGCGCCGGCGGCAATGATGTCGCGCAGCAGCGACTTCGTGCGCTTGATGTTGATGGCGAAATTATCGTCGATGAAAAACACCGCGATCTGGCCCTTCTCGCTGTGGGCGCGGGCCTTCAACAAAAGCAGTTCATTCACCACGCTCTCATTGGTGCGGAAACGAATGGAGTCTCCGAAAAATCCGGTCACGGTGCAGAACTCGCAGCCGTAAGGGCAGCCTCGCCCGGATTCGACCGGAACAATGCGAAATGATCCCCAGCCCCCTCCGAGCTTCCCGAGCCATGAGGTCGCGGCCTTCGGTATCAGATTGAATTGGCTGAGATCGATCGATTCCCAGGGAATCACCGGGTATTCTTTGAGCGAAGGCTTGCTCTCCTGGCCAAACGAGTCGACTGGCTCATAGACATCTTTGAGCTGACCACGCACGGCGTCATTCACAATCTGTGGCCAAGTCGCATCCGCCTCGCCCAGCGCAACCGCGTCGGCGTGGCGCGGCCCACCATCGCGACCGAGCGCCTCGTCGGCCATCTCCGTCACGTGAGGTCCGCCCATCACCACCGGAACTCCCGTGGCCCGGACCGCATCCGCCATGCGATACGCCTTGGCAACCATTCGCGTCATGGCGCCGATGCCAACCAGCCCAATATTGTTGTCGCGCACATACTGCGCGATCCCCGCTTCATCCATGGGCTGGGCGTTGCCATCCACCAGTAGCACTTCATGGCCAGAGGGAGTGAGCGCCTGGAGCAGAAACATCCAAAGATGCGGCATGAAGTTGCGTGTGACGCCGTTGTCGGGGTTATAAAGCAGAATTTTCATAGGGGTTTAGCGATTCCGCAAAGCGCTGCTTTGCTGCGTCCTTGACTGATGGAAGAAATCGACGACGCCAGAGCGACGGGTTCCCCTGGCGCTTGTTAATTTGTAGGTTTTCGTTTAAGCGTACCCCAGCGCACATTGTACACCGCGATGGGTATGGGAATCGTATCAGTGCATCGCTTCAGTGATGCCGAAAGAAGAACCTTCTGGAAACGGCTGTAGCCGCTGCGGTGGCGTGTCATCTCAAATTCTGAATATGCCGACCACCCCAGCGCCTGGAAGCGATCTCCGGATACGAACCTCACACTCTCTGCAATTGATGCAGTGATGTTTAAACAAGCCGCATGTAATGATTTCCTGTGCTACAGCGAGGTAACCAGTCCCAAATTGGGGATTAGGAGGCTACTCTGGCGTTCGAAGGCTCATACTCCACAATGTACCCCGCCACCGCGCTCGCTGCCACGGTCAGCGGCGACGCCAGGTACATCTGCCCCGGCCCGCTGCGTCCGGGAAAATTTCGGTTCTGCGCACTGATGACGACCTGGTCGGGGCGCGTCGATACTCCCGGCCCCGCATTGATGCACGCGCCACAACTGGGTTCGATCACATGCGCGCCCGCTCGCTCGAAAATCTCAAGATAGCCTCTGCGCTTCGAGTACTCGCGGGTTTCCTGCGAACCGAACTGGATCCAGAACTCGACATTCTTCGAAACTCGTTTTCCCTGCTGTAAAGCATCGGCGAGAACGGACGCGTACATGTCCATGTCCTCGTTCTTCCCCGCGGTACAAGTTCCGCCATAGGCGATTTCAATCGGCACGCGCGCGTCGAGTTCGCGGATGTATTTGCCGTTTCCTGGATCGCCCGGAGTTGCAACCATAGGTGCGATCTCCGCCGCGTCGAGTTCAATCACCTCGGCATATTCGGCGTCCGGATCGCTCTGCAAGCCTTCGATCATTTTTTCAATTTCGGCACGCTCCATGCTGCGGCGCTCCATCAGAAACTCGATTACCTTTTCATCGGGAGCGACGATGCCGGTAAAGCCCCCGATCTCCGCCGCCATGTTCGTCATGGTAGCGCGCTCGTCCACGGAAAGCGCCTCCACCGCTTCGCCCGCGTACTCCATCACTTTTGCCAGCGCCTTGCCGCTGCGCACGTAATCGAGGGAAAGAATCTTCAGGATGAAATCTTTCGCCGTAACATTCGGATACCGCTTGCCCCGAATGACGATCTTGACCGACTCCGGCACCTTGACGCGAACGTCTTTGGTGATCCAGGAGTTGAATACGTCGGTCGTGCCGATGCCGAAGGCGATGCATCCGATGGCGCCGACGTGCGGCGTGTGCGAATCGGACCCTACATTCACCTGCCCCGGCAGCGCATAGGTTTCCAACATCACCGAGTGGCATATGCCCTCCGAGCCTTTCCTGTCGGTGAGTTCGCCGTGCAGCTTGATTCCCTGCCGCTTGGCGAAATCTTCCTGCTTCAGCTTGAGTTGAGTGGCTAAATCGAGCAGCCCCATCTTTTTCTTTTCTTCGGAAATGACCTCGTCGAGAAAGGTGAGGTGGTCGCGGAAGAAGCGGATGCTCGAGGCGTCGTTGACTGGAACATTTTTGCCGACGCATTGCTCGTAAAAAATGGACGCCATTGGCGTGACGTACTCATGGCTGAAGCGCAGATCGACGCTGGTAAAGCCGGTGTCACCCGGCTTGACGGCGGCAACGCCGACCGTGCCCTCGGGCGTGACCATATGCCGAGCAAGAATCTTCTCCGCGAGAGTCATGGCTTGTGTAGGGCGGACACTCTTGTCCGCCGCCTTTGTCGGCGGCAGAAACACTTTCCCTTGCATGCGCGCCACATTGAAGGGGAAAAGTCCCCCGTATTCGATCACCTGCCGAGTGATCTCATCTTCTCCAGCAGTGAATTCACTGAGCGCGATTTCTTCTCCGGCACGAATCCGGTCGATCAAAGAAAAGTCGGTTGAAGTCAGCAACCCAAGATTCTGGCAGTTCTGCTGGTAGATGCGCTCAATATTCTCCCCAATCGCGACTTGAATCCCGGCACACATTTCCGCATAGGGCGACTGCTCGCGACTGGAGCCTTTGCCGCGACGCTTACCGCTCACCGAGCACACGAATCCGCCTTTCTTCACATCGCCGCGTCCAATTGGCAGCGCGTCGCCGCACCTCAAGCCAACGTAAGGAATCTCGCCGAGCGTCCGGTCAAAGTAGAAGCAGCAGTGCGCGGGAGTAATCTCGTCGGTAGAAATGTCGTCGCGGAGTTTGGGATTGCCGGCTGGATTCTTCGTGTCCCACGGCAGATCCCAACCCGCGAGTTGCTTCTTGATCAACTCCGGGTCTTCGGTGAGAAAAAGAATGCGTCCCAGCAGCCGCACCTTGTCGGGACGCTTTTCAACCTTGCGTTCAAGAAGAGACGAAATCACAAGGGTGATTGTAACGCTTGCGCTGTGACGGTGGAGCGACGGGCGTCCTCGCCCGTCCTTGGGCAGCCAGGTGGCCGGGCGGGGACGCCCGGCGCTCCATTAGAATTTACGATCCTTCGCGTAGGTGACCGGACTGGCCAACGGATCCAATCCCCGGCCTGCGAAGATCTCCTTGAACTCGTGCAAGAGCGCATGGTGCACCAACCCGTTCGACGCCAGCGTCTCGCGGCTTGCGATCTGGAACGCGCCGCCCGAAAAGTCCGTAACCTTCCCGCCGGCTTCTTCGGCAATCAGCACGCCCGCCGCCGTATCCCACGGATTGAGATTAAATTCCCAGAAGCCATCAAACCGGCCCGCCGCCACATTGCACAGATCAAGCGCAGCCGACCCCGCTCGCCTTACTCCGTGGGTGCGCAACGTGAGCTGGTGATAAAAATAAATATTCGGATTCTTATGCCGCTTCTGGCTGGGGAAGCCGGTGGCGATCAGGCACTCTCCCAAATTCGCGGTCGCCGACACATGGATTGCTTCGCCGTTCAGCCGCGCGCCGCTGCCAAGTTCGGCGGCGAACATTTCGTCGCGCGTCGGATCGTAAATCACTCCGGCGATCCGTTGTCCGCGGCGCTCCACCGCGAGCGAAACGCAAAACACCGGATAGCCGTGCGCAAAGTTCGTTGTGCCGTCGAGCGGATCAACATACCACTTGTAGTCGCTGCCGGTTTCGATGCGCGTTCCCTCTTCACCCATCACGTCATGAGTCGGAAACTGCTTGCGAATGCGCTCCAGAATCAGCGCTTCCGATTTTCGATCGGCCACCGTGACCAGGTCCACGTCGCCCTTATATTCAATCTTCACGTGCTGCCGAAAGTAGTCCATCAGCAGCACGCCCGCTTCACGTGCCATCGCCTGCATCGGAGAAATCAGGTCCAACGATTGATCGGGTGTCATGACGCGTCAAAACCTTGGTTCAGGGTTGGTTGTTGGGTTACTGAGAACTGAGAACCGGGAACCGATCTCTGGCTACTTCTTCTTGCTGTCTTCCGCGATGTACATAATCTCATGCTTGAAGATGAACAAATTCGGACCATCCTCGCGTGTCACTCTCACCATGTTCTTGTCGTAGTACTCAATCCAGCCGCGGACTACTTCGCCGTCGGCCAGCTTCAGGCTCACGACCTTCTGCTTTTCACCCAGCGCTTTCAGATAAGCCGCTTCTTCAAATGTCTCGTCCGGAGGCGGAGTGCGCTTCTTGTTGAACGCGGGGTTTCCTGACTGTAACGGCATGCCGCTATTTTACAACGTCAAGCACCAGGCTCAGGCTTTCTTCGCAGGAATGTAGAACGCCGCTTCCTCCGGACGCACGACCCGCGGAATCCACAGTGGACGGCGAAGCCCCCCAGGCCCTGGCGCGGGACGAGTCAGCGCCTTCCACCGTTGATAAACCGCAAAGGAAAGATTAGTATCGACGAAGATGTCACCGTAGCGGTCGTCAGCTCCGGCGCGCTCCACACGCACCATCTGGTGCCAGCAGTGCATGCCGCTGATGGGGTCGGGATGCACCGGGAATGTAAGGTTTTGGTGCACGCCGGCATCACTCCACCACACTCGCTTCGTATCGGGATCGGTTGTCTCGTAGGGCTCCACTCCCGAGAGCTGGCGCATTTTCCATTGTCCCTTGCCGACCTCTTTAAGATCGACCCACGCGCTCGACATGCGTTCAACCTGATCATCCTTATTGAGACGCCAGCGTCCCATGTGATGAGAACAGGCGACCACGCCCGGCGCCAGCCCCTCCGTGACCCATGCGTGCAACACAAAGAAACCGATCTCGGTGTGGACCTTGAGCAAGTCGCCGGTGCGAATGTCGCCGAGATTGCTGGCATCTACGGGATTCACCCACAGCGGATTCTTGTGCGCGATCTCGTAAAGGAATTTCGAGTTCCCCGAGCGCGTGTGGATAAGATGCGGCAAACGAAAAATGGGCAGCAGCGTGAACACCTCGCCGTTCGAATCCTTTGGCCATTCGACAAGCGGCGCGTAGCGCGAATCAAAATCCTGAGCAGGCTTTCCCAGCGACGCGGCTTGCGCCGAGCGATGAATATGGCTGCGATAGTATTCCGGAAGCGCGAATTCAGGCCACTTCCAGTCCGCCATGGTTTTCGAGAACAACTCAAGTTTCCGCGACGGCGTGTTGTAGCCGACGACGGCTTCGCCATCCACCATCACGCCAACCGCTTTGCCTTCTTTGGTGACCACGCCGTTGGCTTCGACTTTCGATCCGGAGAGATCGGCAGGAGCCACCGGCTTCTCATTCAGCTTGTAGACGTCGGTGGTCACTTCGTAGGCGCCGTATTTGCGCATGTATTCCAGCGGTTTCAATCCTTCCTTGGCGGCGGCTTCGGGCAAACCCGGAACTGAATTTTCAAAAATCCAACCGTAGTATTCGTCGACCGTCAGTTTCTGTCCGGGACGATACGGAGATTCGAACCACTGCCGAATCCCCATCGAACCATCGGGATCAATGGCCCACGAGAGGTTGATCCAGAATTCATCCTCTTCCCAAACTTCTCCCGGATTCGCCTGATACGTGAAGTCGAATTTCTTTCCCGCTTTTTCCTGCAGAACGCGCAGCACAGGTTGGCGAAAGCCGATCCACTTTCCGGCGTAGGATTCCTGGCTCATCAGGTCGTGACGCTCGGAACTGAAACCCATGGGCAAAACATAATCCGCAAACCACGCAGTCTCGTTCCAGGTCGGCGTCATCGCGGCATGCAAACCGACTTTCTCCTCGTCGCGAAGCATTTCGATCCAGGAAAATCCATCGGGATAAGTCCACACCGGATTGAATACGCGCGTGAAATAGGAATCGATGCGGCCGCGGCCTTCCTTGAGGAAGTGCGGGAGCAGGGGCGACATTTCATGGACGCACAGCGGCCACTCCCGCGGGTAGAGCAGTTCGTTCCAGCGTTTCTGGGGCGGCGGATTCTTGAACGGACGCGGCACAAACTTGTTCCACGAATTCAGGTTGTGGCCACCCGGAGTTCCCACCGAACCGGTGAGCACGTGGAGCAGCATCAATGCGCGCGCGGGTTGCCATCCACCCAGATTGCCGGAGGCGCTGCCGCGCCACAGATGCGATGCGAAGCGACTTCCGGCGGTGGCAATCTCGCGCGCCGTTTTGACGATGACTTCCGCCTTCACTCCACTTTCTTTTTCCGCAAACTCCGGCGTGAATTGCGCGTAGTGCCGCTTCAACGCTTCGATCAGCGCTTCGAAACTATGATCTTTGGCGCGAAATCCATCGACTTCGAGTTCTTCCCAGTTGGTCCAGGTCTTCACGAAGGTGGCGTCGAAGCGATTTTCGCCAAGGATGACCATCGCCATCGCCAGCAGAACCGCTGCTTCGGTACCGGGATAGCTCGGCATCCAGTAATCCGCCATGCTCGCCGTATTCGAAAGGCGCGGGTCCATGACCGCGAGTTTGGCTCCCGCCATTTTTCCTTCGATAATGCGCTGGGCATGCGGGTTGAAATAGTGCCCGGACTCAAGATGGGCGGAGAGCAGCAGGATGAAACGCGCGTTGGCGTGGTCGGGAGAAGGCCGGTCGGCATGGTGCCAAAGCAGATAGCCCAAACGCGCCGAAGACGAGCACACATTCGTGTGGGAGTTGTGGCCGTCGATGCCCCACGCCTGCAAGGTGCGATCCATGATGAAGTCGTGCCCCGGCCGGCCCACGTGGTACATGACTTCTTCACCGCGATTCTCCTGAAAAGCTTTACGGATGCGCGCACCGAAAGTTTCCAGCACTTCGTCCCACGAGGTCCGAGTCCATTTCCCACCACCGCGAGGGCCCGAGCGCTTCATCGGATAAAGGATGCGGTCGGGATCATGAATCTGATTGATTGTGGCCGGGCCTTTCGCGCACAGGCGTCCGCGGCTGGCGGGATGCTTCGGGTTGCCTTCAAACTTCGCGACTTGTCCGGTTTCCTTATCGACATAGGCGAGAAGTCCGCACGCCGATTCGCAGTTGAAGCAGATGGTGGGAACAAGTTGGTAATGCTTCTCGACGCGGCGAGGCCAGGCTTCGGCATCGTACTCGACCCAATCGTCCCACTTCTCGACCGGCGGGCAATACGAAAGATGGCTGCCGTCGCGCTTAAATTCGGTCATTGCTGAATCTCCATAATCCCAACCTTGCTGGTGGAGCGCCGGGCGTCCCCGCCCGTCGCTCCACCGAATGACCCATCACGTTCAGCTAGCTATTCGGCACACTCTGTCCCGCCATTACGAAGCACCATTCGAAAATCAAAAGTCCAGCCAGCGCCAGTATGCTTGCCAACCCGGCTGCGATGCGACTGGGCGCGCCGAACACAGGGCCAATCAACAAAAGCAGCAGCGGAACAATTCCGCCCAACGCAACCGCGCCGACCCAGAAGGCGCGTGCGAACGGTCCCTGCGTCATGAGTCGTGCCCCGTAGCGCGCGTTGTCGGTGGTGTGCGGCATCGCAACCTCGCCAAGCAGCATGAGCAAGTGCAAAACTAAACTGATGACCAGGGTGGGAACCGCGACTGATAGGGCTTGCGCCGAACCACCGATCGCGTCCGGAAGCAGCGCCAGTGCCGCCGAGCCACAGAGCAAGGCTTGCACGATCAAATGTGCGGGCAGGAGCGGCGTCTGCCACAGGTCGCGCCCTTCGCACTGCCCGAAAAGAAACGCGGTGTAGGCAGCGGCGCAAAAGCCAACCAGCACCGTCGGCCACAACAAGATAGAAGTAGCGACGGAAAATCCCGCCACCGCGCCCAGCCAGAACACGCCGCACAATCCGCTGTATGCGATCAGAATAAACGCGCCCCGAGCCAGCCACGATTTACTTTGCGGGGTAAACACTACACGCAGGAATCGAGCCTTGTGATCGAGATCCCAAACCAGCAGCACTGTAGTTAAAGCTGTGAACAACAAGGCAACGGTTGCGAGCGCAATATCGCGGACGCGATTGCCCGACAATCTTCCAAGCGCCATGGCAATCGCCGGCACAGCAAGCGCACCCGAACCGATTGACTTCGTCCAGCAGTAGGCCGGAACCTGCCACCCCCAGGGACGGGCATGCGAAACGTCATAGGCGGCGAGAGCGTTTTTTTGCAGCAAAGGACTGTCGAGCGGATAGACCGCGCCGCCACCAAGCACAGCCGCATTGCGCTGCGACCACATGTAAATCGATTCATGGCGCGCCGCGGTGGGAACGATCGCGCTTTCGTCGGCATCGATGTAGTAGAGCTTGGGCTGGGTTCCCTGCTCGGGCTTGCGGACGCGCACCGGTTCCCGCGCCACCAGTTGCGCCGCTTCACTTGCAGGATCGCTCAGATCGCCGGCAATGATGGCGTGTTCCGGGCACACGATCACGCATGCGGGTTCGAGTCCAAGCTCGGTGCGATGCGCGCAGAAATTACACTTGGCAGCAGTGCCCTCGTCCGGATCCATGTATATCGAATCGTAGGGACAGGCTTGCATGCAGGCTTTGCAGCCAATGCACTTGTCGGAATCGAAATCGACAATCCCGTCTTGGCGCTGATACATCGCGGTCACGGGACAGATGGTGACGCAGGGAGGCTTCTCGCAATGATTGCAACGCGTGACCTGAAATACTCGGCGCGTGTTGGGGAACACGCCCTTCTCGACATACTTGACCCAGGTCCGGTTCACGCCCACCGGAACCTGGTTCTCGGTCTTACACGCCACCGTACAGGCGTGACAACCGATGCACTTGCGGTTATCGATTACGAAGCCGTATTTCATGCTTTGGAAGTTCGACCCGAAAAATGTAGGTCAATCATACTTGGGTCTGGTCGAAACGGGAGTGATGGGGGTGAGGCTGCTTGCTACATCTTTCACAAATTGTCATCCTTGGCTTCGCACAGGATGACGAAACTGGTGCTGCTAAATCTGGTAATCGATATCTTCGATGATCCGTTGCAGCGATTCTGAAACCGGCTCAAGTCCGCCCGTACCCTCCAGGCGGCGCACTCGCTCCGCCAACTTGTTCACTTCAGACGCGACTGCGGCCAATGCCTCCGAAAGGGGATCGTTGATTTGCTTGGGGTCGGTGATGACGACGCGCTTGCCTTCTCGAAAAATGATGTGTCCCGGCACGCCGACCACGGTGGAATCGTCGGGCACGTTTCGGAGCACGACCGACCCGGCGCCAATCCGGCAATTGTGTCCCACCGTGATGTTGCCCAGAATCTTCGCGCCTCCACCGACCACTACGTTGTCGAGAAGGGTCGGATGCCGCTTCCCCCGTTCCTTGCCGGTTCCACCAAGCGTCACTCCCTGGTAGAGCGTGACGTCCTCACCGACAACGGCAGTCTCGCCGATCACCACACCCATGCCGTGATCGATAAAGAGGCGGCGGCCAATTTTCGCGGCGGGATGGATTTCGATGGCGGTGAGAAGGCGCGCGACCTGCGACAACCAGCGCGCCAGCAGAAAGAAGCCGTGGTTCCACAACCAGTGGTTGATGCGATAGAACCAAACAGCATGGAGGCCGGAGTAGCAGAGATAAACTTCCAGGCGCGACTTGGCCGCGGGATCGCGCTCCAGCACGGTGGCAACGTCCTCACGAATTAGCGACAAAAGATGCGGCATGAAGTCAGGCCGAAAGTTGCGACGTCGGAATCTGCAACGCCTGGTTCCGGAGCCCTTCGAAGAGGATACTACTGAGGTAACGCTCGCCGAACGAGGGCAGAATCACAACAATCAATTTTCCGGCATTTTCAGGACGGCGCGCCACCTTTAATGCCGCAACCACGGCCGCGCCCGAAGAGATGCCCACCAGCAGACCCTCTTCAAGCGGGAGCCGCCGCGCCATGTCAATGGCCTCGTCATTGGTCACGGTGATGACCTCGTCAAGGTAATCCCGGCGCAGGATGCTGGGAACAAAACCGCCGCCGATTCCCTGAATCTTGTGCGGCGCCGGCGTTCCGCCGGAAAGCACAGCGCTATCTGCCGGCTCCACCGCCACCGCCTTGAACGACGGCTTCTTGGGCTTGATGTATTCGCAGATGCCGGTTATGGTTCCGCCGGTACCGACACCGGCGACTAGAAAATCGACGCGCCCGTCGGTGTCATCCCAAATCTCGGGACCGGTGGTTTCGAAGTGAATCTTCGGATTCGCCGGGTTGTCAAATTGCTGGAGCATGTAGGCGTCTGGAGTGTTCGCAAGCAATTCTTCGGCTTTCAGAATCGCCCCCTTCATGCCCCGAGGACCGGGCGTAAGCACGATCTCGGCGCCAAACGCGAGCAGCAGCACGCGCCGCTCCAGGCTCATGGTCTCAGGCATGGTGAGGATAAGCTTGTAACCCCTCACAGCCGCTACGAAAGCCAGAGCGATCCCGGTGTTGCCGCTGGTCGGCTCGATCAGAACGGTTTTGCCGGGCTGAATCCTGCCGGCACTCTCGGCATCGGCAATCATGCTTACACCGATCCGGTCTTTTACGCTGGCCACGGGATTCTGGCTTTCCAGCTTCGCCACAACTTCGGCAACTGCGCCTTGCGTAACCCGGTTCAGGCGCACCAGCGGCGTGTGGCCGATTAGTTCGGTTACATCCTTTGCGATTTTCATAGATTTGCGGTTTTATGGACCGGATTTAACACCATTACTTCTAGTACGACAGTGTTACAAAAACCAGCGAATTTGTGGGTGTTTATAAAATCTCCCGGAAAAGTGGGCCTTCGGGAAATCGACCCTAGCCATCAGGCGGCTGAACTTACGCTCGCAAGTTGCTTATTATCAGCACTATGCAAGCTTGTAACGCTGTAGCGCCAGCAGTCTAAGGGGCGCGGGCTTCAGCTACGTCCCTTTTCTTGTGTGGGGACGTGGCTTTACCGCCGCCCAAGGGGCGACGTGTCGACGTCTACGTGATTCTGGAATGGGGTACGGCGATTGTGAACTTGGTACTAGCGCTGTGCTGCTAAACAGTCATGCGTGTTCGGCTGTCTTTGACCGTCCGCGCTTGTCTTCGCGAAGTTGCGCTGCTGTAAAGGCGGAGCCGCAAGTGCCGCATCTCCAGCTTGTAAATGCGCTGGTCACCAAGCTTGTCCCATCATTATTCGTCTGGGATTGGTTGGCACGCACCGCCAGAACCAACTCACCGCCGCACTCCGAACATTCACGTTTTTGCATAGCCCTCGTCGAAGACTCGCCAAAGAAAGAACCGGTCGCCGAGCCGCAGCGCCGTTGTGGTCTGCTCCTATTACTATGGCACAGATATCCGGGAACAACTGGTCAATATTGACCGACACGAAAAAACGATCAGGCCCGCAATCTTACTTTCCGCAAGTGAGCTATCTTGCTCAGACGCAAAAAATTCGCACCTGTCATTCTTATTCCACTGAGTGTGTAGACGGAGCTGCGACCGCTGATTCGTAGGTCTCAGGTTTAGGTCGCCGCGGATCAGGTCATCGCATCACCGTGAAGCGGCCGCATCCAGCCCGTCAGCATTCTTCATCCGTGTGTACGCCGCAAAACCCTGCGGCGAGACACGATTCGACCCTGAAAAGTCTCGTACATCGAACTTGGGACAACACCTCCAGGCGGATGAGAGGCGTTAGCCCGGGAAACAAGGACGGTCAACAATCATGCCTCTCATTCAACTGCTGGAAGTTCTCATCGTGGCGGGTGTCCTCCTGTGACTGGTGAATCGTTTCATTCCCATGCAGGGAACCATCAAGTCAATTCTGAACGGCGTCGTGGTCATTTCGGTGGGTCTGTGGCTGCTGAATGTCTTTGGACTCTTCCATTCGATTTCCCGGATCCACATTGGCACGCAAAGAAGACAACTTTTCCGGCCGGCAGCAGAACCGGAGAGTTGAACTTCTCGTCTTTGGCGAAGTCATTGGCAGCGCGGTCAACGCGACCACCGGAAACTTGCGCTAGAGCAAGCGTACCTTATGCATGATCTGATTCAGTCCGGTTGGCAAGACTGGATGCTCGGAAGGGGCGACCCTCGGCGGCTAAAGCCGCTTGCGTGGCGGGTTCTAACGGCATGGCTAAAGCTAAAACCATGCCCCTTCAAAACTGTCCGGCAACCAACTTGATCAGAGTTTCCCTAAGGAGCAATAAGTAATGGAGGCACTATGAAAATAATAGGAATCACCAGCACAGCCCTTCTGTCTTTGCTTCTCGGAATCGCTGCTCCTGCGCACGCACAGCACGAGCAGCAGGGCGAAAAGCAAGACCATCCCCAACAGCAGCAGAGCAAGCATGAGCAAGCCAAACCCGAAGCGGAGCATGCTCAGCGGCAACGTCAGCCGACCCAGAAGCAACAACAGCCACAGCGCGCTCAGCAACAGCAACGTCAGGATCAGAACAAGCAGTCCCAGCACCGCGCTCAGCAACAGCAACGCGGCAATCAACGACCCCAGCGCACTCGGGAACAGCAGCGTGTCGAGCGGAGCGCTTGGCAGCAGCATCGCTCACAACACTGGGATTCCGATCATCGCAGCTGGCAACAACGCGGCGGGTACAACGGCTACCGCATTCCTGACGAGCGCTTCCGTGGATTCTTTGGCCAGGGCCATGGGTTCCGCATCTACGGCCTCCCCTTCCTGGTTGTAGGCGGATATCCCCGCTTCCAATACGGCGGCTACTGGTTCAGCATGGTTGACCCGTGGCCGGAATACTGGGCGAATGACTGGTACGACACCGACTACGTCTATGTCACTTACGTCGACAACGGTTACTATCTCTTCAACCGCAGGTATCCCAACGTCGGAATTGCCATAAGCATCTCGATGTAGATGTTCTACCCGGTGCAACTTCGGGAGAGGCTGCACTCCTCATGAATTCCTGACAAGGAGCAACACATGCTTGGAACTATATTGATTGTGATTTTGATCTTAGCGCTTCTTGGGGCCCTCCCACGGTGGCCGCATAGTCGAGACTGGGGTTATTATCCGTCCGGAGGATTGGGAACGATCCTGTTGATCGTAGTCATTCTTCTGGTCCTCGGCCGCATTTGACGGGAGGACAGGTCGTCAACGCCGATCACTCTTGGCGCGAGTCCACTCCAGGGCTCGCGCTGCTTTCTTTCCCGCCACAGACGTTCGCAAGGGTCCGGTTGATGTGACGGGTATCGAGCCCGCGTTTACTTTACCCTCATTCTGTCTTAGCGCTGAAGAACCCGTTCATATCCGGAGCCCTCTTGGCAGCGCCGGGTAATTGTTCGACTCCGAGCGCTCTCAGGCTCAACCGCAGAACACTTTCGTGGTGATAGAGTTCGTCGCGGGTGGTGCCGGCGGGAGTTCGTGAACTAATGATCAGCGCCGGAATGTGGCCCCCGCCTTTTAAGTCGCGTCGCTTCGGATCGTATCTCGAATCCGCTTTCGAGCCAGTCTCACATCCTTCATCAAACAGAATTACCAGAAGCCCGCCGCGTTTGAAGGTTGGCGATTCAATCAGTGGCTCCATGTTGGCCTTCAGCCAGGTATCGGCTCCTTGCAAGGCTCGATGATCTCCACAGCCTGCCCTCTGCCGTGTCACCGCATTGTGGTGCCCGTCGTTATACAGGTTGGGGACGATGAACGAGTAATCGGGCAGACTGTCGTGCTGTAAGTCACGGGCAAAGCTCTCAAAAGAAACAATATTAGCCGCTTGTGAAGCTTGCCCCGGCGCAACCTTGCCCTGACGGACGCTTTCAAAATACGCGAATGGATTGTGACGCTTTACATACGGAAAGTGATCGGGACCCACGTAGCCGGCCCGTGGTATGCTTTCCGCGTATGCTTTCCATGTCTTGCCGTTCGCAGTGAGGACGCTGGCGATGTTGTCTCCCGCCACTTCCCCGGGAAATTTGTCGGCTAGATACCCGATCCAAGGCGATCTGGTGCCGCTCCGCCCCGCGGTCAAGTAGAAGTAATTGTTGATTGAGGGATGGGTGTTTGCGTAGTAGTTCGTAGCCACGCCGTACTTTGCTGCCAGCGTATTCAGGTACGGAAGATCCTTTGTGTTTCCGATTACCTCATCGTAGTTCTGGTTCTCCTCGACGACCACGAACACGTGCTCGAAACGAGCCATCGGAGCCGGCGTGGGAGTTGCAGGAACCTCAGAAATGCCAGTCTGCTGTCGGGCGCAGGATACCCAACTCGCAGTGAGTAGAAGTAATAGCAGCCGCACTCGCATACTCGCCTAGCATACAGGTAGCTGGGAGGCCGGAAGTGTTCACTCTTGACCAGAATCGCAGGGGTATCAATGCCAGACTGGATTTGGAGATTTCCTTAATCGCCTGAAAGGTCTACGAAATCCATGCGAAGCTCTGGTTTGACTAGCTCGCGTCTGACTAGCCCCAGGCACTCATCGCCGTCGCTCCGCGCCATAGCCGCCCATTGGCGTTTGTTGGCTACGCGTGTAGTGACACTTGTTCTCGTCGTGGTGATAGGCAGCGGCGCTTCGTTCGCTTACTCCGTTCTGACGCACGAGGAAATTGTGGATCTGCTCTGGTCTGACGAGATTCGCCCTCTGCTGCTCAAGCGATACCCCGGGCTCTCTGAGGACCAGATCAAGGAGGCGCATGCCTACGCCTACGGAGGCGCCGTCATCCAGGACCTGGGTTATTACCCTTTCGGCAGCGCGGAATTCAGTCAGCTGGTGCACTACGTTCGCAGCGGAGATTTTGTTCGTGAGATGTTGCTGGAGAGCACAGATGTTAACGAGTATGCCTTCGCCCTGGGCGCGCTGGCACACTATGCGTCGGACATAACCGGGCACCCGGCAGTCAACCAGGCGGTGGCCATCGAGTATCCAAAGTTGCGAGCGAAGTTCGGCAAGTCGGTGAGGTATGCGCAGGACAAGACGGCACACTTGAAAACGGAGTTCGGCTTCGACATGGTGCAGGTGGCGAAGAATCGTTACGCATCGCAGCAGTACCACGATTTCATCGGGTTTAAAGTGTCAAAGCCGCTGCTGGAGCGAGCCTTCCCGGTGGTATACGGATTGGACTTGAAAGATGTGCTCGCCCATGAGGATCTCGCCATTGGCTCCTATCGCTTCTCGGTCAGCCGGCTGATCCCGCAAATGACCCAGGTCGCGCTACAGACCCGTAAGAAAGACATGATGCGCGAGCGGTCCGACTTCGCGAAGAAAAAATTCCTGTACCGTCTTTCGCGCGGCGCCTACGAGAAGGAGTGGGGGAAGGACTACACCAAGCCTGGATTCGGAACCCGGATCCTTTCAACCCTCTTGCGCTACATGCCGAGAATCGGTCCCTTCAAGGGGCTGGGCTTCAAGAACCCGACTCCGCAGACCGAGGACATGTATTTCAAGAGCATCAATTCGACCGTCGATCAATACCGGATCTTCCTGCACGCAGTGGGCACGGACTCGCTCCTGCTTCCCAACCGTGATTTTGATAGTGGCCAGGCGACCCAGGCGGCGGAATACTCGCTCACCGACGACACCTACGCAAAGTTGCTGGGGCAATTGTCGAGCCACAAGTTCGAGCGGACGACTCCGGACCTGCGCACCAACATTCTCGACTTTTATTCCAACTTGGCGGCTTCGATCGAGACGAAAAAAGATCAGGATGATTGGAAAAACGTGTTGACGGAGCTGGACCAACTGAAGGCGATGACTCCGGTTCCGACTGGCCCTGCACGGTGACGCCCGAGCTTTTCAGGGCACGTCCGCGCGACCCATCGAAAACTGCTAGGCGCTAACCCGTACGGATACTAACTCTGGGTTGCAGTGGGAATTTTGCATGGATTTGACCGCGTCTTCCGCTGTAAATCTCCCCATCACCAGGGCCAGCTTGCGGTTGGTTGTCGTCTGGATGGGAACCTTATCAACCCGCAGCACGTATTGCGGGGCGTGAGCGCCGCCGCGGTTGACCTTCACAACAAATTTGATGTTTTTCATGATTCCTTCCAGGTTCTTGGATCTTCTTATCGCTGCCAACGCGAACCTTGATCTGCTTGGGTTTGGCGTCGGAAAGATTCCCAGCGGATCAACAAGTGTCAACACTCAGACTTCTCCCCAGAGGAATCAAAGGGGAGACACTTTCCAGTTAGGCTAACTTAGTTCAGAGGACCTGAAAGAGTAAGAAAACGTACTTGCTCAAGATCAATGTTAGGCTTGTGCACTACCATTGTCAAGTTTTCCATACCAGTCCAATGCCCAACCACCTCAACTCCGAAGCTGCCTGGAATTACCACGAAGCTACCAAGCATTCCTACACCAGCGTTCGCACCAACCCGCATTTCCTGGACTTTGGCAACCAGCCCCTGCCATTCAAGATCTACCCTACGCTGGAGCCATCGCGCATGCCCACCGAGGTTCGCCAGACAGGCGTCGCCGCCCTTTCTGCGATCACCGGTGGCGTCCCCGCCCAGCCCCCCCTCCAGAGCAATACAGCGCCGGATTTTGAGGCTGTGGCCCAACTCCTGTACCTTTCCGCAGGCATCACCCGGCAGAGAAAATATGCAGGCGGAGAAATCTATTTTCGCGCCGCCGCCTGCACGGGTGCGCTCTACGAGGTCAAGCTCTATCTGTGTTGCGGCGACCTCGCGAACCTTCAGGCGGGCGTCTATCACTTCGCCCCTGCCGAGTTCGGCCTGCGCCGGCTGCGCGCCGGAGACTATCGCAGCGTCCTGGTCGAGGCCACTGGCGGTGAGCCCGCCATCGCTCAGGCACCGCTAATCATCGTCTGCACCTGCACCTACTGGCGCAATGCCTGGAAGTATCAGGCTCGCACCTACCGCCATTTCGGCTGGGACAACGGCACGCTGCTCGCCAACCTGCTGGCCGTCGCCACCGCCCTGGGCCTGCCCGCAAGGGTCGTGTGCGGCTTTGTGGACGCGACGGTGAACGGCCTGCTGGATATCGATGCCCAGCGCGAGGTGGCCTTCTCCTTGGTCGCCCTCGGTCACAACTCCGCCCTTTCCGCGGACACCGCTCCGCGAGTGCTTCCGGAGATCTCCACCCTCGGACTCGAAACTGTCCCGCTCTCTCGGGACGAGACTGACTATCCCCTCATGCGCGAAATGCACGCCGCCTCTTCACTGGATTCGGCGGAGGAAGTTGCAACATGGCGCGAACGTATACCGCCGGGGAGCGCCGAAATGACTAAATTCCCGCCGCCCGCCGGACCAGTCGCCAATCTCCAGCCTCTATCCGACGCGGAAATGGCTCGTGACCCGATCGAGCAGGTCATCCTGCGTCGCGGCTCCAGCCGCCAGTTTGCGCGCACCCCGATCAGCCTGGCGCAGCTTTCGACAATCCTTGACCGAGCGACCCGCGGTATATCCGCTGACTTCCTCGATCCCATGGGATCTCAATTGAACCACCTCTACCTGATTGTGCATGCCGTCGAGGGTCTCGAGTCTGGAGCCTACGTCTTCCACCGCGACCGTGGAGTGATCGAGTGTCTAAAGCATGGAAATTTTCGCGACCAGGCTGGCTACCTCGGACTGGAGCAGCAGTTGCCTGCCGACGCCGCCGTGGACATTTTCTTTCTGGCAGACATGCAGCCTATATTCGATCGCTTTGGGAATCGGGGATATCGTGCCGTACAGCTTGAAGCCGGCATCCTCGGCGGCAAGCTCTACCTGGCGGCCTACGCCCAGCGTCTGGGCGCCACCGGCCTCACCTTTTACGACGACAACGTGACCCGCTTCTTCTCCCCACATGCCGAAGGCAAGAGCGCCATATTCCTGGTGGCCGTGGGCAACAGCGTCAAACGCCAACCCTAGGGATTATCTGATTCAGTCAGGTTGGCAAGACTGGATGCTCGGAAGGGGCGACCCTCGGCGGCTAAAGCCGCTTGTGTGGCGGGTTCTAACGGCATGGCTGAAGCTGAAGCCATGCCCCTTCAAAACTGTCCGGGAACCAATTTGAACAGAGTTTCCCTAACACTACGCCAAATATCCAATTCATTCTCATCTTGTATCTCCTCAGTGTATTGCGCTTGAACATTAAAAGGGTTCTCTCGCATTCTGGCTCTTTAGGCTGCGGAGTTCTTCTGGCAAGTTGCCTTAACACCCGTCAGGATCCCTAGCCCCAGCAGCACGAGCCCGCCCACAACAATCCAGTGCGTCGGTACGTGGATCAAGCTCGCGCCATAGATGAGACCGGCAATCACGGCCACAAAACCGGTTAGGTAAATTCCGAATGACATAGCAGCTCCTCCCGGCAGAACCCGGCCCTTTGCATCGCCTTTCGGGAATCAGATAAAGCTGCCCGAAACCGCTACGCGGTCCCGGTCATCGCGAATCATGTCTTACTCGCAGATGCTTATCAACTTACTTACTTCTTGTCTTCTTTGAGTTCTGCGGCGTGGGCCTGGTGACTTGCGTCGGAAACAGCTTTCAAGAACGCGTTTGCGCTTGCGGGAGTTGACGCTTTGCCCGAAAGAATGTTGCGGAACCTCATGTGCTTGCCATAAATGGCGTACGTGGAGTCGTTGTCCTGCTCCACCACTGCACCTTCGAGGGTCAGGCCGGCGAACACGCCTTTCGAGCGTGAGTAGGTCAGCATTTCAGTGTTCAGCTTCCAGTCGGTTCCGGCGGAAGCATGACGGCCTACCGGGCCCGCTGCCACCGATCCTTCTCCGGTGAGTGCGAACTTGCTGGAAAGCAAATGCTGCAAACCACGGTCGTTCATGACCAGCATAACCAGGTCAATGTCTTCGATCCCGATCTGCAATCCCCAACTTCCGCCACCAACCGAGATGAATGCGGGGGCGCTCCAGCCTTCAGACGTGCGGCACGTAGCCACACCGCGTCCGTGCTTGCCGCCAAAGATGAAACCGCCTTTGATCAGGTTTGGCACTACGACGATGCACTTTGCGCCAGTCAACACTTCTTCCGGGATGCCTTTGTCCGGAGTCGCCATAATGGCGTGCAGAACTTCGACCGACGATTGCATGCGGTCGACCGTGTCTTCACGAGCCGAGCCTGCCCATGCGAGGGTTCCGACCAAGCCGATCGAACTCATCAGCAACAGCAACATTATTTTTTTCATGAATTGCTCCTTATGAAACCTGCGGAACTAAGAGGGGAAGACTTCAGATGAACTGACTTAGCTCAGAGAACCTGAAAGAGAGAGAAGAGGTACTCGCCTCAGCCATGATGATTGCTCAACCGACAGGACGATAGCTGGTCTACATTGCTCACATTCGCCGATTCGCCAAAATAGAGCGCAGCTTTCACCATGCAGCGGCTACCACTTTTTATGCAGTTGTGAGCAATCTTGCTCAGAATAACGAGCATCGGCGTGTCATCGTCAAAATGGCGGAGATGCGGAAAAGGGAGATCCTCTTCAAGAGCACTTCGGCCACTTGCCTCTTAACGGAACGTTTTACGTCTATCGGACACGGCCGTGCATGGGGAGAAAGAACGAAGGTGGAAGGCCGATGGCACCCGTTCTCTATCAGTTTCGCGATCGCCTCCGCAGACGGCTTGCCATGATCACGGCATCGGCCTCGAAGCTGTTTGCGTCAGTTACGCCACAGGTTCGCGGTTACGCATCGCAAAGGATGTGTCCGTTTTGCGGGTTAATCACGCCGCGGTCGAAGACGTCTTGCCTGGAGTGCGGGAAGTCCCTGGCTCCGGCCACGACCAGATAAAGATTAAAGATAAATGAGTTTCCGAGGACGCTTATTTTCAGGACGCTCAAATCCGCGAAGGAGAGCACCATGCTTTGGACAATTTTCATTGTACTTCTGATTCTGTGGCTTCTAGGTTTTAGCCTCCACGTAGCCGGCGGTCTGATTCACTTGCTGCTGGTGGTTGCGCTGGTGGTTCTGGTCATTAACCTGGTGAGCGGCCGACGTGTGGTATAAAGCTATCTTTACAGTCGGCAGCTTGAGCTTTCAAGGACTCGAATGAAAAAGCAGTACCTGCACCTCTCCGCTTATTCTTGTGACAAGTGTGCGGGCCCGGTGGTAGCGGGCTCGACCGCAGTACGCGAGAATGAAATATCGAAAGAGACCGACATCCGGCAAGTGGGGGCGATTTGCCTGACGTGCGGCCATCGGCAAAGCAAGGCAACCGAGCCGGGCCTGACCCGCTCCTTTCCACCCACGCAATGGGAGTTTACGAAAGCGATTGGCGCTGGCAGCGTAGAACGACATTGAGCAGCGACGAGTAGCGGCTTGCGAACGCGCGTCAGGTTCGGGAACGCGATCCAGCAATGCTCAGCGCGATCCCGCCCGCGATCAGTACAACGCTGATGATTGGCGAAACACGCTCACTGTGACTGGTCTGAACGCCGAAGTTCGTATCCCCAACCCTAATGCCATCCGTCTCGGTGTGGGGGATGGGCACGACTAGGGAGGCGATGCCGAGCACAACCAGGAGCAGGCCTGCAAATAGCAACATTTTCATATCAAGTCCTCGTCATCGTGGTCAATGGCAATTTGGGCTGCGGAGAGCAGCTAGTCGTGCAGAACTACGCCCAGCAGCGAACTGTGGACCTGCAAACCGCCTTCCGGGCCGCCGGAGTAGTGAACAAAACCCAGTTTTCTGAACCGGTTCATGAAAAAGCTCACCCGCGAACGAGTGGTCCCGACCATTTCCGCCAGACTCTCCTGACTAATTTTGGGAACCACAGTCTCGGGCACGCCTTCCTTGCCAAAATGAGCGAGCAGAAGAAGGACGCGCGCCAGCCGCTTTTCGCTGGAGTTAAACAACTGGTCGACCAGATCCTCTTCATAGCGGACATTCCGCGCCAGCAAATACGCCATGAACAAATCGGAAAATGAGTGTTCGCGGTGCAGCGCACTCATCATCGCCTTTTTGTCGATCCGCTGCAGTTCACAATCCGTCATGGCCGCCGCAGATCCCATGCGCAGAGTCTGACCGGCCAGCGCCCCTTCGCCAAAGAAGTTTCCGTCAGTTAACATGCCGAGGGTCGCCTCTCTGCCGGCATGGGAGACGACGGTGAGCTTCACTTTTCCCTTTTGGATATAGAAGACCGCGTCCGCAGCATCCCCCTGCGCGAAGATTCCCTGCTTTTCCGCAAAAATCAGGTTCTTCCTGCCCTCGCCAATGGTTGCGAGGAAGGTGTCGGGATTGAACTCGCGGCTCTTTTTATTCGCTGGTGAAGGGGAACCCATCGCCTACAATTTTAACCCTAAAAGGTGATTTGCCCTAATGAAGTTGTGACGCCCCGTCGCCAAGATTCCTTTTGGCCGGGGTTCTGAAAGTGAGCCGTTGTACACAGTATTTCGAAAGAAAATCAACGAGCCTTGAGGCAGCGAGGGGCCGTGGGTCCGTCCAACCGGGCGGCTTGCACCTCTAGCGCAGCCAGGAGCTTGCACGATGAGGCGGGCACGCCGGAGGAGTCCTTCATGCCGCCAGAAGTTCACCTCGGTACAATCCTGATGTCGGAATGGCCGCCGCTCCTCGGGCTGGAGAGTGAGCCCTACTCCGGACACTGGCGCGTGATCAATGGGCTCGATGGATTCGCTCTGGATCGCAAGATTCACGCGGCCGGATGGAATTTCTTTTTTATCGCGGCGGAAGTGAAGGTGATGTTTATTGGCGCGCCGGGAACGAATAAGATCCAACACGCATTGCATCGGATTTTAGGCAAAGTAAACCATCAACACTTCAACGGCCTGGAAGTGACCGGGATCGTTGCCAAGCGTTTTCTGGGTCTGCCCTATGCCATCGTTTCGGCACATTCGCGGCATGTCCAACAAAACTGCTACCTGGATGGTGTCGCGGTCCGGCGATCGTCCCAGCAAGATGCAGCACGGGCCCGAGGTTAAGCGCGTTCTCCGGCCCAGCGATTGGAAAGGAACTTGAGTCCAAGCCGGCATTGCGGACCCGTTACTCTTTCTCAGTCGCCAATTGCCGGGCTGGATGCGGATCGGTGCGGGGCAATCCAGTACTAAGCTCGCACTTCTCTCGCGGCTTGGCGCCGCAAGTGGGGCAACGAACACCCAAGGCTTGTTCCTTCTCCGCTTTCATGACTCAAGAATGCGGTATTGCCCGGCAAGAAGCTGGTCAATTGTGACCAGTGCACCTACATCGGAATCAAGCATTCTTGCGGTTGGTGGAACTCGTTTCCCGCCAGGGTCCGCGGCACAGGCAAGAATCGCTCATTTGAAATTGCGCATCCAACCACTGCACGGTGAAGAGGATGTCAGACATGGAAGAGAGGACGTCAATCTTTGACGAGAAATACCGGGTTGTCGCCATCGAAGGTGACCGCCTTGTCATCCGCGGAATTCTCACCGGCGATGTCCTGACCATCCTCAACCCTGAGCCTGACACTCCTCTTACGCATAAAGACTATCCGGTCGGAAAATTGATCGCGCTGACCGATCCGTCCGCTGCGCCTCTGAATTAACATCTGAATTGAGAGCGTCAACCTCTGCCGTCCTGGCGGAGGGAATTTTGATGCCGAAAAGGTTGGCAGCCCGGCAGGGATTCGAACCCCGATACGCAGCTCCAGAGGCTGCAGTCCTACCGTTGAACGACCGGGCTATAGCGCGATTCTAAACCATTTTGCGGCGACTGCAAAACGACGCCCTCATGGTTTCCTTCGTGCATCCTTCGTGTCCGTTGTGGTTCAAGCCTTTGGACCTCCGCCGCATGGCCGCCTGAGCGCGCAAGATTCTCCACCCGAGTTAGAATCGCTGGCAGTGGTGCAAGGAGTCGCCTATGCCCAGCAGCGAAACTTTCCCCGGAACTATCCCAGCCGACACCGACTACGCCGAAATGGCCCGCCGTCCGCTTGAGGCCGAGCAGTGCGCTCTCATCGTTGTAGACATGCAGGAAAAATTGCTGCCGCCAATCTGGGAAAAAGAACGACTGGCGCGAAATGTGCAACTGCTGATTCGCCTGGCTGGAATCCTGAAGATCCCGGCGCTGGTAACCACGCAATACGCAAAGGGCCTGGGCAACACCGAGCCGGCCATTGCATCCTTGTTGCCCGACAGTCCGCCCATCGACAAGCTGACGTTCTCCTGCTTCGGCAGCGAAGTGTTCTGCTCGCTGCTGAAGCGCTTACCGGGCCAGCGGACGACCGTACTGCTGTGCGGCATGGAAACGCACATCTGCGTAATGCAGACTGCGATGGGGGCGCTGCGGGAAGGCTATCTGGTGCACGTGGCTTCGGATGCAGTCAGCTCGCGGACAGAATTAAACTGGCGGATCGGACTGGATCGCATGCGCGCCGCCGGAGCCATTCTTTCCTCGACCGAAATGATGATCTACGAACTGCTGCGTTCTTCGGGCGCGCCCGCGTTTCGAGAACTGCTGCCCTATCTGAAGGGCTGAGGATTCACGCCGGCGATTCGGGGCGTCAATTCCCCCGTAGAGACAAGGCTTGCCCCGTCTCGGGAGACGCGCCAGGCGGAGACTCTACTCGGCCGCTTCCTCTTTCTGCTTCACCCGCACCACCGTTATTTTCGAAAACCCCTCCTCAAACGTCGGAGGCTTCAACTTGCCCGCCATCTTGCGCATGATGTCTTCCGGGATGGCGCGGCCTCGGCGCTGGTGGCGTTCCATGCAAACCTCCACCGGAACATCGAAGAACAAGCCCTGCACATCGTAGCCGTAATCCTTGGCCAGCTTGATCCAGCTATGGCGGTCGTGGGGCGTAAGGTTCGTCGCATCCACGTAGTTCATCGGACGACGGGCAACCAGCCTAGCCTTCAGCATGGATCGCAGGTTGGAAAATACCAGATCCTGAAAGCGTTGCTCCTGCGCGTCATCGAAAAGAAGTTCGCGCAGCAGATCGCTTGAAAGCGGATGAATGCTGTGCCGCTTGAACCACGAACTCTTGCCCGATCCCGGCAATCCGATCGCCAGGACTACCGTTCCCTTGCTGGCGCGAGCGGGAGCAGTCGCAGCTACAGCCGGCAACTTCGCCACAACCACAGGTTGCGCGGCGGAGGGCTCTGCCGTGGCAGCTTCCGCGGCCGCTACCGGCTTCGGACGAGATACGCCACGACCTCCGCGGCTGCGACGGCGGCGGGGAGTTCGTGGCCTTGGCTCACCAGTCGCCGAATCGGCGGCAGGCTCCGAGACGGGCTCCGGCGCCGGCGCTGGTCTCGACCGGCGGCGCGGCTCGACTACTGGAGTTTCCGCTGGAACTGGAGCTGGGGCCGGCGCAGCAGGCTCATTATCATAAAATCTCGGCTGCAAGGGCTCGGGTGCGTTCGCTGCTTCCTTAGGAGGATCGTCTCCGGGCTTCTTGCGGCGCTTCAAACGGTCGCTCATCCATTTGCGCATATAGCTTGCTTGTAGCATACCAGCGTATACCGGAGCAATCTGCGCCCCGTGGCGGCAAGGATACCCGGGGTGAGGCATGAGACATTGAATCATTGAGACCATGAATCATTGAGACAATGATTGAATACCTCAATGTCTCAATAATTTAATCATGTTTACAATGGTTGCCAGGGTAAATTTATGAATTCACCGCATCCCGCAACTCTCCCGGTTGCCGCCGGGCAACTCCCCGCCGTGCCGCTGACCCTCGAAGGCTACGCCACTCTCCACCAGATGATGCGCTTCCGCTGGACCGCATGGCGCGCGCTTGCCGAAAACGACCGGCACGAAATCGCGAACGAAGCGGCGCGATTGCTGGGCGAGATGGAAGGCAAGTCCGATGGCCAGTCGGCGCTGTTCTCGTTGCTCGGACACAAAGGCGACCTGATGCTGGTCCACTTCCGCGAGAGCTTCGACCAGCTCAATCAGGCGGAACTCGACGTGGCCAGACTTAGACTCAATGACTTCCTTGAGCCTGCCACTTCGTATTTATCGGTGATTGAGCTGGGGCTGTATGAGTCCACGCTGAAGACCTACAAGGCGCTCGCCGAGCGCGGCGTCGAACCACACTCGGACGAATGGAAAAAATCGATCCAGGAAACCATCGCGCGCCAGAAAGAGGCGATGAAGCCGCGCCTGTTCCCAGCGATGCCGCCGAACCGCTACCTCTGTTTTTATCCCATGGATCGCCGCCGAGGCGAAGACAAGAACTGGTACACGCTCCCCATGGAAGAGCGCCAGCGCCAGATGAGTGAACACGGCATGGTCGGACGCCGCTATGCCGGAGAGGTGAAACAGATCATCACCGGCTCCATTGGTTTTGACGATTGGGAGTGGGGAGTCGATCTCTTCGCCGACGATCCCCTGGTGTTCAAGAAACTGATCTACGAGATGCGCTTCGACCACGTCAGCGCCGTCTATGCGCTGTTCGGAAGTTTCTATATCGGGTTGCGCTGCCCGGCGATCCGCCTGCACGACTTGCTGGAAGGAAATTTACCAGCGCATGGAATCATTGGTACTCAATGATTCAATGCCTCAATTTTTTGAACTTAAACTCGTGCAGCTTCATATCCACGCGCGCCCCGCGGAAGGTCACTCCCTCCATCCGCAGGCGAAATCTTTGCTCAGCGCCATTTTCTCCGCTTAGCTTGATGGCCCCGCCCGAGCCGACCACCCGATGCCACGGCAATCCCTGAACCTGTTGCAGAATGCGCACCACTTGACGGGCAGCTCCGAGCCACCCCGCAGCCTTGGCTAAAGCTCCGTAACTCGACACTGCTCCCGCCGGCAGAGCGCAAATGCAGCGCACGACGCGGGCACGCTTATCCTCCTGCATGCTTCTCTCCAATTTGGATTGCGTGGACTTGGATTGAGATTTCCGATTCACGGGCAATACTTACCGGACATTGATGCTACTGTAGCTTCACGAATACAAATTCTTACACAGACTCGTAAAACCCGGGATTACGATTTGTGCATCCTACATTCTTACCCACCACCAAAACTTCCTTTTGGAGAATAATATGTTTCGCGCGTTAAAAGCCCTGCCCCTTACGTTAGCCCTTGCCGCCCTGAGCTTGTTTGCCGCCAGTTGTGGTTCCACTAGTCAATCGCAGATTCGAGTGGTTGATGCCATCCCCGACGCCTCGGCATCCTTGGATGTCAATATCAACGGAACCAAGATCACCACCACCGCCCTGGCATTCGGAGCTATTTTCCCGAGCACCAATCCCCCCGCGACTTACACGAAGGTGAAGGCGGGCAGTGCCACGATCACCGCGTTCTTGACCGGCACCACCGGGAACCCGGTCAACACCGGCACTACCACTTTGAGCGGCTCGACGCAGTACACGGTGGTCCTGAATGGCTTCGCGTCCAACGACGGTACCCCCGGGGTCCTCACCGACAACAACGCGGCGCCGACCGCTGGCAACCTGGAATTCCGCATCGTCGACGCGTCGGCCTTCACACCCGTTGGCGGGTTTGATGTGTATATCACCCCGCCCTCCGGGGACATCACGGGTGTCACGTCCCAGACCATCACCCTCGGGCAGGCAACCACCTACGAAAGCGTTGCCAACGCTAGTTATAACGTCGTCATCATTCCACACGGGGGCCAGATTCCAGTTGTTAACCAGAATTACCCTGAGGCAGACGGATCGATTCGCACCGTGGTGATCGTGGACAACCAGGGCGGCGGTAGCGGACCAGCGCAGTTTCCGCTGCTGTTCACTGACCACAATTAATTGTGGGCAAACCGCTTCGGCCCAACAGGCGTCGCGCTGCAACCTTCAGTAAAAGGAACCGGGCCTCGACCGAGGCCCGGTGAACCTCCTAAGCCGCATCCTTCTTGAACGACTGAGCGGCCACTTCTTCATCGTCAAACACTTCAAAAACAGTAAGCAGCTTGGTGATCTGCAGCAGATCTCCCACGCGCTGGCTCAGCCGCGCCAGTTTCACCGCGCCCCCGGCGCTGCGGGCAGTCGTGTAAAGCGAAACCAGTGTTCCGAGCCCGCCGCTATCGATGTAATTCACTTCGTGCAGATTCAGCACAACCCTCGGGCTCCCGGCCAGCAGTTTCTTGACCGTGTCGCGCAAGCTGGCCGATTCTTCGCCAAACACGAGTCGACCGCTGCAATCCACCACCAGCACGCCCTCCACCGTCCGTGTGCTCATTCTCAGTTGCATAGGCGTTCTTCTCCAAAGTATTCGCAGTAAAACTCGACCCACGAGCGTACCCCTCCTGCCTCCGCCGCGCAAGCGGCCGGCGTTCTTGGTTGAACGTAACTTCGTCAACCACCAAAGGACGCGATGTCACACAAAGGTTGAACCCTCGAAGCTTTCCTTCGTGGACCTTCGTGGCCTTGGTGGTGAATGCTGTTAGCCCGTGACGAGAGCAAACTCCTCGCGCGTGAGACTGTATAATCGAGAACTCCGATGAGCTACCAGGTCCTGGCGCGCAAATACCGGCCACAGAAATTCTCCGAGGTCATCGGCCAGGAACACGTCACCCGCACCCTGCAAAATGCGATCGCGCAGGAGCGCATCGCGCACGGCTACATCTTTAGCGGACATCGCGGCATCGGCAAGACAACGGTTGCCCGCATCCTGGCGATGGCGCTGAACTGCCGCGCCAGCTCCGACAACAAGCCGTCGGTCGAGCCTTGCGGCATTTGCGATTCCTGCACCGAGATTCGCGCCGGCAACGCGGTGGACGTGATCGAAATTGATGCGGCCACCAATCGCGGCATCGACGAGATCCGCGAACTGCGCGAAGCCGCGCGCTATCTCCCGGCCCGCGATCGTTTCAAGATCTACATCCTCGACGAGGCCCACCAGATCACCGACGCGGCCTTCAATGCGCTCCTAAAAACATTGGAGGAGCCTCCCAGCCACGTGATCTTCATGATGGCCACCACGCAGCCCGAAGATATTCCCCAGACCATCCGCTCGCGCTGCCAGCACTTCAGTTATCGCGCCATGAAGTTCGAAGCCATCATCGGGCAACTGCGTGACATCGTGGCGAAGGAGAATATCCCCGCCGACGAGGACGCCCTTGCCCTCCTGGCGGAAGCGGGCGACGGCTCGATGCGCGACGCGCTCTCCATCCTCGACCAGGCCATCGCCTCCACCAGCGACCACCTGACGCACGATTCCGTTCGCAGCCTGATCGGTTCCGCCCCTGCGGCGGCGCTGGAAACCGTGATGCAGGCGGTCTCGGAAAGTTCGAGCGAGAAAATTCTGGTACTGGTCGATGAACTCATCGGCGAAGGCCACAGTCCCACGCATTTTGCGCGCCAGTTGGTGCGCTTCCTCAGAAATGTAACGGTGGCGAAGATCGCAGGCAAAGACTCAGCGCTCCTGCAAGTTTCTTCCGATGAGCGCGCCCGCGCGAGCCGCATCGCCGAACTATTCAGCGAGGAAGACCTGACGCGGCATCTGCAGATCATGCTGCGCACCCACGGAGAACTCGGATACCGTCAGGAACAACGCTTCCACCTCGAACTGGGATTGCTAAAAATGGCGCATGCGCAGCGTCTGCTTCCGATCGAGCAGTTGCTGAGCGATGCCGCGGCCTCCGCTTCGGGATCTGCGCGCACCGCACCTCGGCCGGTTCTCGCTTCGCCCCTCGCTTCTCATTCTCTGCCCGCTGAGGCCCGGCGCACTGAGTCTTCCTCAGCCGCACGATCGAGTTCGGTGTCTCCATTCGCAGCCGATTCGGCCCGCAAAGGCACTCCCAAGGCGGAGGCGTCCGGCGGTATCGCAGCATTGGCGGACAAGCATGCCCTGAGCGCAGTCGAAGGGCATGCCCTGAGCGCAGTCGAAGGGAGCGTCCGCACCACACACCCGGCGCCATTCACTGGACCGAGCGCGACCAGCGCCAACGTCGTCATCATGGGATCGGCCGCGCCCGCGGTTGAAGAGTTATCGCCAGCACCCGATCCGCAGCCAGTGGGGATTGTCGCGGTGAAGGCCGAAGCAATATCCGAAGTCAGCGCCGACTCTTTTCGCGACGCCGTTCTCAACGAGCTGGGAAATCAGCCCATGCTGGTTTCCATGCTGGAAAACGCGGAGTGGAGCCTGAACGGAAATACGTTGCTCGCAAAAGCCGCAGCTTCGAGCACGATGATCGAAATGTCATTCACCAACGACGCCCGCCGCGTCGCCAGCGCCGCCGCCAGCGGCCTGGCCGGCAGGCCGATCAAGATGCAAGTCGAGCCCGGTGGAACGCCGCAAGCGGTGTCCCCGGCACGCAAGTCTTCACCAAACGGCAGCGCACGCAGCCGCGCCGAACAAGATCCAATCGTGCAACGCATGAAAGAAAAGTTCGGCGCCGAAATCCGCACCGTGATCGACTATCGAGAGAAAGGATGAAGCAGATTTGTGATTTGTAAATTGCAATTGAAAGCCCCTTCGCGCGCAGATTTGAAATTGCCAATTACAAGTCACCAATCACAAATTCTCTTATGTCTGGTTTCAATTTGCAGGAACTAATGTCGCAGGCCAAGCAGCAGTACGAGACGCTGCAAAAAAAGCTGGAGCAGACCGTGGTCGAGGCTTCGTCCGGAGGCGGTTCCGTCACCGTTAAAATGGATGGCCGCAAACAGGTGCTCGGCATCAAGATCGATCCGGAGGCAATCCAAGCCGGCGATGTCGAGATGCTGCAGGATCTCGTGATGGCCGCACTGAACGAAGCCGGACGCAAAGTCGATCAGGCGATGCAATCCAGTGTGGGTGGAATGCTGGGCGGGCTGGGAGGACTTTTGTAATTTCGCAATTTCGCAATTTTGTAATTTGAACCTCGACGGCACTCGCTAAGAGCCACCAGCCTAGAGCTGGCAGCCGGGTTCGAATTACACGATTACAGAATTACAAAACCCTTATGTCCAAATTTGCCGAACCGATGACCCGGCTGATCGACGAACTCAAGAAGCTGCCGGGAATCGGCAGCAAGAGCGCACAGCGTCTCGCCTTTCATATTCTGCGGTCGAGCGAAGATGACGCCGAAGCCCTTGCCTCCGCCGTTCGCGACGTAAAGGCCAAGCTGCGTCTGTGCTCCATCTGCAACAACATCACCGACGTCGATCCCTGCGTGTACTGCACCAGTCCTACCCGGAACCAGAAGCTGGTCTGCGTGGTCGAGGAGCCGACCAACATCGCCGCCGTCGAAAAGACGCGGCACTTTAACGGCGTCTACCACGTGCTCCACGGTTCGATCTCACCACTGCACGGTGTCGGCCCTGAACAGTTGCGCATCGCAAACCTGATCAGCCGGGTCGGCCGGGGCGAAATCGAAGAGGTCATCCTGGCCACCAATCCCACCGTCGAGGGAGAAGCCACCGCCACCTATCTGGCGCAGCAACTCAAGCGGCAGGGACTGCGCGTGACCCGGATCGCCATGGGCATTCCCGTCGGCAGCGACATCGAATACACCGACGAAGTCACCATGCTGAAGGCCATGGAAGGTCGCCGGGAAATGTAGATTCGCCCGTAGAGCCTGCGGGACTTCAAAGGCCTGTCCCGGCTTCAAAGCACCCGTGCCTAACTTTGTGCCTCACCACCGGCAACGTTCACGCCGGGACCTTTGACAACGCGTTCTGGCTGAACGGAACCACGACGGGGCACATGATCGCGTGCGGATTCGTGCAGGGGTCGGCGAAGACGAAGCTGATCCCATCGAATCCACAGATGTATTTCTTCCCATTTGTAAATCACTTCATCACGAGCACGGGTGTGTCGAAGTTTGTCGTGAACAACACGAAAGGGGACGAGCGTTCGCCGCTCACCGAGTTTTACAACGGAACCACCGACCGGGTGTTCTTCGGCGTGGGCTCGACCGACGGTTTCCTGAAGAGCTCGACCATTACAGGTTCGTTGACCACACCCGTCTGCGCGGCTGTAGCGACAGCGAGTTGTGTGAAGGCCCCGGTCGCTCTCGGAGGGACCAGCGGGATCGTGATCGACAACCAATTGTCCAACGGCGGGACGAACATCTACTTCACGACCCTGGCCGTGGGGTCGGTGAACGCCCAGAAATGCAATGTGGCAGGCGGGGCTGCGAATCCGCGTTGTGCGGTGAAACTGACGCAATCGGGGTTGAACTAAGGCGGCGGAACGAGTTTTTTGGTGTGTCCTTGCACCCGATACTGTGCAACACTTTGAAACACCCGGCTGCTGGCCCCCTAGAACTGCCCCCGTCAAACCCAGCGAGTGTAGCGATTAAATATCCGTATTATCTGTAACTTACGAAAATTATTGAAACCATTGCGCGGAGTCTGCAACTGGCGACCCAATTGCTCCTTCCCATGACGTCTGTATCCTCGCTCCGTTTGAACCCTTTGCTGGCGCGAGATGCACAAGCGGACGTCAACCACGTCCGCGCAAATCTCCGAGCCAGCCGCGCCGGGCTGCGATGTAACCGCATCTCATCCGACGCTCCCGAAACCGGGTCTAACCGCCCGGTTTCATTTTTTTTGTCGCAATCACGGGATTCCTTTGCGCAGCCCCGGGCGAAGCACAGCGTCCGCAATCTCAGTCGCCAGCGGTACCCATCAGGAATCCGTTAGCTTCCTCTTTCTCTGCAACCAGTCCTTCCGGCAGCCGACCCCGGTTGTACTCCGCCATACGGTTTTTCCACTTGAGAAAATCGGTGATGCTCTCGGGTTCAATGCGAATTTCCACCCGCCGCAAACTCGCCAGCAGAAGATTCATCTCGTTCTGGAACCCGATCGCGGAACGCAGGTTCTTCGCCGACGCCTTGACCCGCTCGATCTCGCGCCCGCACACCTCGAGTAGCCCCCAGCCCGCAGGCAGTTCCTCGGCTCGTATCAGACCGCGCGGCGCCAGGTAATACCGCTCACATCCCACGCCCATCTCCGGCTTCTGCCGGAAGGACTTGTCGCGATCCGCCAGGAAATCCGCGCGCGACACCTTGCTCTCGACCAGCACCGAATGGCACGCCTTCTTCCACCCAATCGCGTCCGGCATCTCGCCACTGACGCACGCCTGCTCGCTAAGCACCACTCCGCAGCGATAGCGCCGCAACCACCGCACCGCCATCGAAACCAGTTTTGCATGAGTCATGTTTGCTCGGTCACACCTGCATGGTCTACCAAAGAAGTTTGCGAGGCGAACGTCGTTCTGAAAAGTGTCAGACTGGCTACTGGCTTTTGGCTTTTGGGTGGCTTAGCGCTTCAGCCCTGCGATACCTGACCTGCTCCCGGAATCGGCTTTAGCCGCTGCGGGCGACTACGTCCGCCTTCTGCGGCAGCACGCAATGCCCGCACCAGCACCGGCCGCCGCAGCACCACCTCCAGCAAATGTCGCGCCCCGGCTACGTCTTCCGCCGACCGTTCCACCGCCGAGTATCCCGCCGCCCGCACCAGTACGAAACGGTCCTGCAAACCCACCTCGATCCGCGGAACGTTCTCGCTTTCATTCCCATTGCACCCACGGTGCGCATCCAACGCCTTTGCCAGACGCAAGACGCCCGCCAACTCCATCGCGATCGTCCGATCCGCTAGTTCCAGCACTTGCATAGTCTTTCCCCGAAAACGCGGTAACGCCCCGCGATGATAGCGCGCCACCACCGCCGCCAGTTCCAGTTCTCGCGCATTCCAACCCAGAGGCCGAGCCAGCCCGCGGATCATCCGGTACGAAGTCTTTTGGTGATTTTCCGCGCCCTTCGCTTTGCCAACCTCATGCATCAGCGCCGCCGCCTGCAGCACCGCTCGCGAGTCAGGTTCCTCATTCGGCGCCCCCTGCTTTTCCGCCGCCACGCCTGCCCTCATCAGCCCCGCATCCTTCAGGCCGTCGTACAAAAGAAGTGCCAGCTCGGCCACACGCTGCGAATGCAGAAAATCGGGATCCAGATATCCAGCCCATGCCCGAAGACGGCTCATCGCCGCCGCACGCAACTGCGGGCCCGACGGCAACTCCGCCCGCCAGACGCGCCATAGCGACTCGCGGCCCACCATCTTCTCGCGATAGCGCTCAATCCTCTTAGCGCGCTCCAGGTTCAACTTCTCCCGCCACCGGCTCCGGCTCTCCACGTCCGGAAACGCCTCAATCTCCACCGCCAACGCCCACAGCACATCCAGATCGTGCACCTCGCCCAGCACATCCTGCAGCTCTTTCAGATCGCCGCCCCACAACGCGTGCTGCCGCGGCAGAAAATTTTCCACCGTATAGCGGAACCGTTTGAGGCCGATGCGAAGTTCGTGCAACGCAACTTGCGACCGCGTCCGCAGAGCGCGTTTGTGCAGGTCGTAGGCCTCTATCCACTTTTCCAGCGCCAGATGCACGTACACCACGCTCCCCGGTCGCACCCGCGACGCCCGCTGCGGCAGACTTCTGGTCCACTGCCGCCATTGCTTCCGGTCAAACTGATTAAGGTCCTTGAAGGCGTGCTGCTTGCATTCGGCTTCGCGCGCGTGCACATGATCAAGCAGCTTGACCGCCACCGGATCACTGGGATCGCTCAGCTTCTCGATCCACTCCTGCATCACTTGCATGTCGCGCAACTCACCCAGCGCCTGGAAAAGTTTCTTCCCCGCCTTCTTCATGTCTTTCCACGAAGAATCGGGATCGATGGCCATCAATCCATCGGCGAGAGACCGGCCACGCCGCAACGCAACCCGAAGATCGTGCACCGCATCGGCATCGAAACCCACGGCCGCCCGATCACACTCCAGCAGCACGCGCCCCATCCAGGCCCGCAGCCCAAGCTTGGGCTTGGAGTTCGCAGGCTTCGAACTTGGACTGCCTCCCACCGTGGCTCCTTTGGTTGACGGGAACCATTGTCGCCTCTTTGCGCGGATTCTTCTAGCGACAGATCTCACATTGTGATCTCCTTTTGCCCAGGCGTTGGTTGTGTTTTTATTCTGGGTTCACACTCAAGAGAGACAGAGTGGAAAAGATTCCCTCACGTTTCGAAAAAGTTTTTGGGGAGATCGCCGGAATCGGCCCAGAAGACTGATCCGTTTGGGCAAAAAAAGCCAGCCCATGTTGGGACTGGCAGATGAGAGGCGCAACCTGAGAATTTTCTTAGTTGCTAAGCACCTTCTCGCGTTCCTCGGCGTCCTGGATTTCCTCGCGAGGCGAGGCTGGCAGCGCAAATGCCAGCACCTCGTCGATGGTCTTCACGTAGTGGGGAGTTAATCCGAGCAACTGCTCGGGCGTCAGGTCTTCCTCGACATTGGTTTTGTTCTCCGCCGGCAAAATCACGTCATGGACACCGGCGCGTTTCGCGGCCAGCACTTTCTCTTTTATGCCGCCTACTGGAAGCACGTTCCCGCTCAGCGTGATCTCGCCCGTCATCGCCGTCAGCGGACGAACCTGCTTGCCCGACAGCAACGACACCAGCGCGGTCACAATCGTGACGCCCGCCGAAGGCCCGTCCTTCGGGATCGCTCCCGCGGGCACGTGAATGTGGATGTCGTGGGTGGCGAAAAATTCTTCGTCGATGCCCAACTGCTTCGCGTTCGAACGCACCCAGCTCAATCCCGCCTGCATGGACTCGCGCATTACGTCCTGAATCTGCCCGGTGATGGTCAGCCCACCTTTGCCTTTCATCTGGTTGGCTTCGACGAACAACACGTCGCCTCCCGATGGCGTCCACGCCAGTCCCACCACCACGCCCGCGCGCTTGGTGCGCTCCGCGATTTCGCCCTCGCTGCGCACCTTGATGCCGCCCAGAAACTCCAGCACGATCTCCCTGGTGACCACCAGCTTCTCGTTCTTCCCTTCCGCCAGCCGGCGCGCCTGCTTACGGCAGATGGTGCCGATGGTCCGTTCCAGGTTCCGTACCCCAGCCTCGCGCGTGTAATGACGGATGATGAAGCTCACCGCCTCTTCCGGAAATTCGATCTGCTCCTGCGTGATTCCGTTTTCCTCGATCTGCCGCGGAATCAGGTATTGGAATGCGATGTGTACTTTCTCTTCCTCGGTGTAGCCCTGAAGCTCGATAATCTCCATGCGGTCGCGCAGTGGCTCTGCGATCGGATCGAGCATGTTCGCGGTCGTAATGAACAACACCTTGGAGAGATCGAAACTCACGTCCAGATAGTTGTCGCGAAAAGTCGCGTTCTGCTCCGGATCGAGCGCCTCCAGCAACGCCGAGGCCGGATCGCCGCGGAAGTCACGCCCCACCTTGTCAATTTCGTCGAGCATGAAGACCGGATCCTTCGTCTCCGCGCGCCGTATGCCCTGGATGATCTGGCCCGGCAACGCTCCGATGTAAGTGCGACGGTGGCCGCGAATCTCGGCTTCGTCGTGCACTCCGCCGAGCGACAGACGCACGAACTTGCGCCCCAACGCGCGCGCAATGGACTTCCCCAACGAAGTTTTGCCTACGCCCGGAGGCCCAACGAAACACAGTATCGGCCCTTTCATGTTGGGCTTTAACCGCCGCACCGAAAGATAATCCAGGATGCGGTCTTTCACTTTCTGCAAGTCGTAGTGGTCGGCGTCGAGAATCTCCTTCGCCTTCAGAATCTCAATTTCTCCACCCGATGTCTTTGCCCACGGCAGTACGGCCAACCACTCGATGTAGTTTCGTGTCACCGAATAATCCGCCGCCATCGGCGACATCCGCGCCAGTCGCCCCAATTCCTTCAGCGCTTCTTTCTTCACTTCGTCGGGCATGCCTGCCGATTCGATCTTTTGCTTCAGTTCGTCGGTGTCCCGCTGACCCTCGTCCTGCTCGCCCAGTTCTTTTTGGATCGCCTTCATCTGCTCGCGCAGGTAATATTCGCGCTGGGTCTGCTGCACCCGATCCTGCACTTCCGACTGGATCTTGTTCCGCAGTTGCTGCACTTCCAGTTCCTTGGCCAGATGCTGATTGATCTTTCCCAGCCGCACCCGCACATCGCTGGTCTCCAGCGTCTCCTGCTTGTCGGCCGTCGACAGCGACGGCAGTGACGAGGCGATAAAATCCACCAACCGTCCCGGTTCTTCAATGTTCATCGCCACCGTCGAAAGCTCATCCGAGAGCGTCGGCGAACCAGCCACGATCTGCTGGAACAACGTCAGCACGTTGCGCTGCAGCGCTTCCATCTCGGAATCCTTGGGCGGAATCGTCTCGGGAATCGTGGTCACCCGCGCACGCATGAACGGCGAAAGCTGCGCGAAATCCGCCAGCTGAACCCGCTCCAGTCCTTCCGCAAAAACAAACAGGCTCTGGTTCGGCATCTTCACAACTTTGTGCACCACCGCCAGCGTCCCGATGGCGTACAGATCAGTCGGCTGCGGCGAGTCCACGCGCGCCTCGCGCTGCGCCACCACCACGATGGTTTTGTCCTCGCCCAGCGAGTTGATCAGTTGCACGGAACTTTCCCGCCCCACCGTCAGCGGAAGTACAGCATGGGGGAACAATACCGTGTCGCGCACCGGCAGAATCGGCAGCGACCGCTCTGTGGTTTCGTAAGAAGTTTGCTCGATGGAACTAGGATCGCTCATGTTTTTCCCTTGAGTGACTTTCACTCAACCTTGGATGAATTGAACTGCCACAAAGATGCAGCCTAGGTGCTAGGTTGTTGAATTCTAGACCTTTTTTAGCCTTTTGCAAGACACAGAAGAGATTCGGCCCCCCCCTCCGGTAACCCAGCTTCGGGACATACCTCCCCTCCTGCACGCCCCGTCTACGCGCATGCGTCAAATCAGCCACTTTCTCCGGTTCCCAGCCTCCAACTAAAACACGTGCTTCGCGCGCTCGCCCTTAAACACCAGCTCTTGCAGAACGCGCTCGTTCGCCGCATTCAAGACGTAAATTTTCTGATCGTCGCTGGCCTTCGCGCCCAACGGAACCAGTGCGCACTTTGCGCGCACCTCAACCGGCTTCTTCGTCCCCAACTGCCGGAACACCATGATGTGGTCGGATCCCTCCATCACGTGACGGATATCGTAGCTCCCCTTGGGCAACAGCGTGTCCGCCACCCGGACCTTCTCTGCAAACGTTACCTGGTGGTTGTCGGCAATTCCCAACTGATTTTCGGCGGCCGACAGCGCACCCAGCATAAAGACACACATTAAGACAAGAATCCCAGCAAGCATCTGACGCATACAAGCCTCCTTATGGCTCTGGGCTAGAACGGCCCACCTTCAGGCTAGAACGAAAGGTGCGGTTCCCGCAGTGCACTGCCTCACACAAGGTTGTGATGAAAGGCCACCGATAGAAATACGCCGCATGCAGCTTGGCCACGCCTTCCTCGACCATTCATCGGCGTTGCCCTGCAAGATCATGAATCCCAGATGTGCTGGGTACTGGGCATTGCCTCAAGCTTCCGGATAAATTCCCAGCACCTTCACCAGCTCCGCCACCTCGCCTAAATGCCGCAGGGCATTGCGCGCGTCTTCATCGTCGCCGCGCAGCAGATCGACAAAAAACACATATTCCCATGGACGCCCGCGCATGGGCCGCGACTCGATCTTGCTCAAACTGATGTCGCGCAGCGCGAACACGCTGAGCGCCTTGAACAACGCCCCCGGAATGTTCTTCACCTTGAACGCCAGCGAAGTCTTATCCGCGCCGCGCACCGCCAGCGGCTTTCCCCGCCGAATCAGAAAAAAACGGGTAAAGTTCTTCTTGTCATCCTCAACTCCGGCCTTCAGAATCTTTCCGCCATACACTTCGGAGGCCCGCCGGCTGGCAATCCCCGCCGCATCATGCAAGGCCTCCGCCACCACGTGCTTCACGCTTCCCGCGGTGTCGTAGAAGGGCTGTGGCTCCAGCTTAGGATTCTTGGCAAACAGGTCGCGGCATTGATCGAGCGCCACAGGATGCGAGAACACCCGCCGGACGTCCCCAACCTTGGTGCCCGGCAGCGCGATCAGGTTGTGCACAATGCGCAAACGAAATTCGCGCACGATGTGCACCTCGCGGCCCAGCAGCAGATCGAAATGTTCGGCGACCGAACCCGCCAACGAGTTCTCAATCGGAATCACCGCGCCGTCCACCGAACCGCGCGTGACGCGGTCAAAGACCTCCAGCGAGCGCGCGCAAGTCACCACCTTGGCCCGCGGCAACATCGCTTCCGCCGCCTCGTGGCTGAAAGAACCAAGTTCTCCCTGAATCGCAATCTTCATCAAGCCCTTTCTGTAGAAACGGGGCTTGCCCCGTTTCACTCCGCGATTGGGAGACGCGGCAAGCCGCGTCTCTACGGGCAATCGAACTCATCCCACCGGCGACCGCGCTAACTCCTTCGCCATAACTAGAGCGTCGAGTTGTCCAGAATAGTAGCCCGCGACCGTCTTCTCCACGAAGTATCCTTTCTCCTTATAGAAGCGAATCGCGGCTTCGTTATTCACCGGAGTCTCCAGCGCCACCGTTGCCGCGCCCGACCTTGACAGCTTTTCTTCCGCAGCCTGCAACAAAACCGAGCCGATACCGGTCCGCCGAGCCTTCGCAATCACATCGATGGTAATGATGTGCCCACTCTTGCGCCGACTCTCCGCCACAATAAATCCGTCAATGCCGCCGTCGCCTTCGGCCACCAAAGTAAACGACCCCGGCCGGCGCATATAAAAAGCCAACTCCGGCCGCGAGTACGCCAATTGCGGATCAAAGCAATCCTGGTCAATTTGCCAAAGCGTGTCAAAGTCAGCTTTCTCGAATTGTCGGATGCGAAACGACACGCCGCCATTGTAGCGGGAGTAAACAATTCGGAGGTGAGGGTGCCCCGCTACGCGGGCCTTTCGAGAAGTGGAGCGCGTGTCGACCCTCGACGATCTGTTGTCCAAGAACGGAGCAAATGGCAACCTCAAGTTGTCGTTGGATTTTAAGGGTGCGCCAACTCCTCGATTTCAAGGGAGCAGGTCACAATTGACACCCTTACAGCGGCCGTGGTAACACTGTGGCGCCATGAGATACTTTCTTCTCTGCATCTTCGCCTTCTGCATCGTTGTTACCTTCGCAGGATCGGCCCATGCACAGACGCCGTGCGATAACACTGGGCATTTTGTATGTTTGACAGGCTTTTCCATCTCGCCGGGATCGATCCGCGGTGACCGGTCCGAGCCCGCCACTGCACAGGTTCAAGTTTTTGTTTCTTACGGCTACACTAGTACGCCCATTCCCCTGGAAATGTGGGGAAGTGGCGGTGGCTATCTGTACACTAATTGCTCGGGTCAATGGGTCGCAATCACAGACATTAGCTGTAATTTTGCCGTGACCCAGGGTAGCAACACACTGACATTTCCGATTCAGGGCTTGGACCTTTACACCTATCCCACGACTTCCACCGTGACCGTCTACGAGAACATTACTCTTAGCGCCTCGGTCAACCTTATAGGCGATCCGCAACTGACGTGTACCAGCGCACTCTGCGCCCAGCCCATCAACCTGCTGAATGGAAACACGTGGATCACGCAGCACGACTACAGTCTGCCTGGACTGGGTGGAGGCATCGCCCTGGATCGCACCTGGAACAGCCTATGGCCCAGCTCCGGCAACGCCCTGCCCGTCAGCGGAATGTTCGGGGATAGCTGGCGCAGCACCTACGAGGAACATCTCCTGGTTTCCGGCACTTTTCTGACCTACTACACGGCCTCGGGAGACCACTGGTTTTTCAACTACAATTCGGGAAGCCAAACCTATTCTGTTGTCAGCCCGCCGGACCAGCACGCCACCATCACCTACAACTCAGCCACGCTTCAATATCTCCTGACTTTGAAGAGCGGAGACACGCGCGTTTTCAACGGCGCCGGCAACCTCCTCTCCCTGGTTGATCGCAATGGCAATACAGCCACGCTGACCTACGACACCTCCAACCGGCTTTCGCAGGTCAAGGATGCGGCGAACCGCACCGTCACCTTCAACTACACCAACCCATCGTTCCCGAACCTGGTCACCACCGCCCAGGACGCGACTGGCACCATCGCCACGTACACATATTTGTCCAGTCTCCTCTCCAACGTCACCTATCCCGACGGCTCTCAATTCAACTTCACCTACGACCTCAACAACCTGATCCTCAGCGTCACCGACGCCCAAAGCAAGGTGATCGAAAGCCACACCTACGACAGCAGCCGGCGCGGCCTGACCTCTTCGCGCGCCAACGGGGTGGAAGCGGTGACCGTGAGCTATCCGGCCCCGGGAACGACTACGGTAACCGATTCGGCGGGGAACACCACAACCTACGGATACACCTACGAGCAAGCGGCAAAGTACGTGAGCGCGGTGACCGGCCCCGCCTGCTCAAGCTGCTATCCACAGACCACGTCCTCCTACGGCTATGACCCGTACGGCAACCGGACCTCCACCGTGGACGGCAACGGAAACATAATTTCCTACACCACCGACCCCAACGGCAACCAAACCAGCACGTCGACCACGCTGGCGAATGGACAAGCCGCAACCACGCAGTGGACCTACAACAATTTCGCCGAAGTCCTGACCACGACCGATCCGCTGAACAACGTAACCACGAACGGGTACGATCCCAAGGGAAATCTGCTGACCGCAACCACCCCGTCTCCCGACGGAGGCACCACCCCAGGCAGCGTCACCACGTTTACCTACAACGCTAACGGCACCTTGAAAACCATCAAGGACCCGCTCGGCAACATCACGACGCTCACCTATTACACCACGGGTCTGGTCAACACCGTCAAGGACGCCAACGCCAAAGTGACGACCTATACCTACGATCCGCGGGGCAACCGGCTGACCATTCAGGACCCGGTCAACGGGGCCACCAAGCTGACGACATTTACCTATGACCCAATGAACCGGATGACCTCGATCACGTATCCTGCCCAGACCACGGCGGTACAGTTCCACTACGACTATCGCGGGCGGCGCGACTACGTGACCGACCAGAACGGCAACAAGACGACCTATACCTACGACGATGCCGACCGGCTGGCGTCGGTAACCGATGCTCAGAGCCCGACGCCGGGGGTGACGCAGTACGGCTACGACAATGAAAATAATCTGACGACCATCACCGACGCCCTCAGCCACCAGACCGTGCTCAGCTACGATCCGCAGCGCCGCCTGTCCCAGACCAAGTTTCCCTCGTTGCTGGTCGAAACCTATGGCTACGACAACAATAACAACCTGACCTCGAAAATTGACCGGAAAAACCAGGCGATCCAGTATTCCTACGACGCGCTGAACCGGCTGGCGAAGAAGACGTATCCGGATCAGAGCACCGTGACCTACACCTACGACCTGAACAGCCGTCAGACCCAGGCGCAGGACGCGACGGGCACCTACGGCTTCACCTACGACAACATGAATCGGCTGACGCAGACGACGACGCAGTATGCGTTTCTAACCGGGCAGAATTTCCAGAACAACTACACCTACGACGCGGCTTCAAACCGCAAGACGCTGACCGCGCCCGACGGCAGCACGAACGCCTACACCTACGACGTGCTGAACCGCCTGGCTACGCTGACCAACTCGCTGACCGGCCAGTTCGGCTTCGGCTATGACGCTCTCAGCCGCCGGAATTCGCTGACCCGGCCCAACGGCGTCAACACAACCTACACCTATGACCCAGTGTCCAACCTGCTCTCCACGCTGCACAAGCTG
>JANXZM010000008.1 GCA_025355505.1 Acidobacteriaceae bacterium
CCTTCAGGCATGCCGTAAGTGCTGCCTTGTGAAAGCTCCTTCAGGCGCTGAGGCGGCGCAGTTGCACCACCGGCTGCCAGGTTGGTAAGTTGTCTAAGTTTATCCGCGCATCGAGGGAGAACCCAAAGATGGAGAACACCAAGGAAAGGTAAGACCAGCTTGCGAGGCAAAAATCCGGCGGGCTTCAGTCTCGCGAGGGGAACTCGCGCAGCCTGCAGCCCGCCCGGTGTTTAGGCTGCTTTCTTGATCTGTCTGATCTTAGCCCAACGTGCTTTCTGGGCCAGAGAAATTCTCCGGCGCCCTGCTGCGGAGAGCACCCTCTTGGCGCGATGTGGCGTCCCTGCGTGTCCGGTTGCGCCTGCACCTCGGGTAAGCTTTTCCAGAACCGAAATAGCTTCCCCAAGCTTTTGCACTTGGTTTTGCGCGTCCCGGCGTTCCTCGCGGAGCCGGTCGATTGCATTGGCAATATTTGTCATCAAATACCCCCTCGGGTAACTACCGTCGCTCATTGTATTACTAAGTCACCGGTTCTGTGTAGAATTTATTGCTGGTTCGATGAGATTACATGGAGCCCGGCTGAACGAGGATGATCACGCGATACTGATGACCCGGGGATAACTGTTTCCGTGTCTCCACAGCCCGCCCACTGCTTCATCCCAGGGTTGGTAGAAATCCCGACGACCCGAACAGGAAGAGCGCACCAACCGCCAGACTATAAATCGCCGTAAGCGCGGTTACTACAAACTGAAAGCGCGGCAGCCGCGAACTGAAGCCGAAAAGCCCTACTGCCGACGCCGTCATCACCGTGTTCATCACCAGCAGTCCCGCGATAAACGTCGCCAGGCCGACAAATCCCTTGCCGATTCCCCCAAGATTGGCTGCCAATAAGAAGATCATTAGTTGGCTGGGTGTCTCCGCACCGAGCCCATGCACAACCCCGATCATGAGTACGGATTTTGAACTGTAATTCCAGGTCTTGTCTGCGGGGCGCCGCACATCTTGATCGTGCCAGTAGCTTCTCATCTTCCAATGGACCCACTGCGCTACCGCGGCCATAAGGTGAAAACGGCTGCGCGGTGCCGGGTTCCCTTTAAAAAGCGATCCCAGAACATAGACCCCGAGCACAAGCAAAGTCAGTCCCACCAAGCGCTCGGCGATGCGATCGATGCCATGCGGCAGGGAGAGCTGAAACACGATGACGGCGCTGCCCAGCAGGGCAACCATGGCCGCGTGTCCCAGAGCGTAGAGCAGACCCAGCCGGCATACCGCGCCAGCGGCTGGTCTGCACACTGGTGATGTCGGAGATGGCCGCTATGTGGTCGTAGTCGAACCCGTGACGGAACCCAAGGATCGCCGCCGACAGGAGCGCAAGTTGAAGGCTGTTCGGCGTGGCCGTCATATATGCATGTAAGGCTCAGCCCGGAGCCACATCATTGTTCCACACGCCGCCAAGAATCGGAAATTCGCCCGGAAACAGAAATTGACGGTGTATTGCCGCCCGATCGCCTAGTCCCGGATTGCTATATCTGCCTTTAGTACTTTGAGGAAGGTTACCGGCGTGTCGCCTGGGATCGGAAAGCCCCTGCGCGGGAGGGGCAAGCCGTCTAAAATCAGTTATCCCCTTATGGACCGAAAAGCGGCTACAATAGCGGCAATCCAATCGCAATCGGAGGTAGTTGTGAAGCCAAAGCATCCCTACGCGACTGTTGCTGTGTGGTGTGTGGTATTTTTCGCTCTCGTGCCGAGTATGTGCGCGCAGGAAGCGACTGCTCCCAGTCACACCGGAGTTCCTCAAGACTGGTCCCAGCGCCAAATCGTGTTCAGCCGCGACGCGCTCGTAATGCACCCCGACGCGATTTACCGTGAACCGCGTGTTCTTCATCAGGCGATGCAGCGTTGGCAGGCTCCGAATTCGGATGTCTTCCGCGGTGCCGATCCCCTCCCCAGTTCCGCAGGCAATTCCGGTCACCAGCGCGATTGGAACGTTGCTTTGGGAGGCCGCCTCGCCCCAAATATGTTTCCGGCCAAGTTTTCCTTTGATCCTGGCGCTCCGCCCGATTGCGTCAATGACTACGTCGTGTTCGGACTGGCAACCGCCGGTGTCACCGGCGGCCGTACCAATTTTATTGCCTTCAACAATCTCTATGCCGGCAGCCTCCCTGCAGGGCTGTGCGGCGCGGCTCCGACCGTGCTCTTTGCCTATAACATCAGCACCTCCGGCGTGGGCAAGATCGTAACTTCCCCGATTCTTTCCGAGGATGGGAAGAAGATCGCTTTCGTGGAGAGCCTTGGAACGTCCGCCGTTTTCCATGTCTTGACTTGGACCGCTGGCCAGGGCACAATCGCCGCCGCCGCCGCGCCCACTATGACTTCACTGACTTTCTCCCCGACCGCCAATAGCACCACGTCATCGCCGTGGATCGATTACAGCAATGATATTGTCTACCTGGGCTCAGACAAGGGTCAGGTTTACAAAATCACGGGCGCCTTTAAGGGAACGCCCACGCTTGCGGGAGCTCCCTGGCCGGTTACGGTCAGCAACAATTTCCACTTGACTGCTCCCGTGCTTGACGCGGTTCGGGGCGTGCTGATGGTGGGGAGCGCGAACGGTACCCTCTACCGGATCAACACCTCAACCGGCGCGCTCTCGACGCTCGTGGTTGGAAAAAGCGGAGCCACCAGCCCCGGTATCGTGGCCCCGCCGATGGTCGATATCACCAATGGCACAACCTTTGTCGTCAGCGCCAATGACGGCACTTCGGCTGTTCTTGTCGAGGCCGATACCGCCACGATGACTGTTTTGTCGAAGGCCCGCATCGGCCGGGGCTCCTCTGGTGGCACCGCGCTCAACCTCTTCCAGCCCGCTTTCTCCAACCAGTATTTTAACAATCCATCGAGCGGAAATATCCGTCTTTGCGGAACCGGCGCCGCCGATACCACCCCATGGCAGTACTCCTTTGGTTTCACCGGGCGCACCCTGAATACGACTGTTTCGTTCTCGCAGCAACTTCTCACATCCACCCTTTCCCGCTGCACCGCATGGACGGAGTTTTTCAATCCGAATGTCAACGGAGGAACCGATTTCTTCTTCTTCGGGCTGACCCAGGACTGTACCGCGCCGGGCACGGGCTTCCCAGGTGGTTGTGTGGTGGCGCGCAGCAGTAATATCACCATCACCAAGGTGAAAATGAACGGAGGTCCCAGCGGGATTGTGATCGATAACTACAGCACTGCCGCGCAGGCTTCCAGCATTTATATGATGGCTGGGAGGTTAAATACCGCGTATAAGTTTACTCAGAACGGCCTGAATTAGAGAAGCTTCAGAACCCAAAACCCGCTTGCCGGCTGCCCATCTCCCGCAGCTGGCATCCGGGCTGAACTGGCACTCGATGTCGTTGTAAGAACTGACTGCTGTCTTGATCTTCCCGCAACATTGCGGGAGCACCCCCTCCGCAATCCTGCCGCCGTCGCCGAGTCGAATGCGAGCGAGATTCTTTTCGAAACCCTCCGTCGGCAACCTGCAAAATGTCTTCGCGCACACCGATGAAGCGCAAGGCTTGCACATCCACGCACCCTCCGCCGGTTGCGGTTCTGTTCAACTCATTTGCAACGGATTGCACCCCGTGATCAAGAAGTTAGAAGGGAAGTGTGGCTAAGTTATTGATGGTAAACAAGTTAGTTTTTCAGGAGGCTGGCAGGCGAATTGCCCACTCCATCTCAGGATGAAGTGTCTCTGGCCGAGCACGAAGACGACGATCGGGAAGGTGCTCGCAGCGGCCATGCTTCTGGCTGGCCTGAGCGGCGTTCTTGCCTGGTGCGCGGTGGCGTCCCCGTCGTGCGTTATTCCGCACCGGATCCCGCTCACGCAATTAGAAAAAACCCTGCGTCGTGTCCCCGCCCACATCTCCCAGTTCTCTCCAGTGTCGGAACCGCTGGCCCTGCCGAAGTGTGGAAACGTCCGTCCGCCCGAAGCCTTGCTCACTCCGGACCCGTTGCTGAATGTTCAGGATGACGATCTGCACGTGCGTGTCAGCTTCATTGTCGGTTCCGACGGACACGTGCATAGCGCCTTCGTCCTGGATAGCGGCGACCCCAAGGAGGACCAGATTGTGCTGCGCGCAGTCCGCTTCTGGCGCTATCGCCCCGCACTCTGCAACGGCGTTCCCACCGATTCCGAAGCGCTGGTAAGATTCAGCATCCGCTAGCGCGCGAATTCTCCTACAATGTCAGCGATGAGGTTGCCGTGACAGTAGACAATCCGAATTCTCTCGATCCAAAGCCAAAGAAGAAAGGCCCCGTCGAAGGCCCCGAGATCGAAGAGTTCTTTCAACGGCTCCCCGGCAACTTCCGCTGGCCCAAGCCGAATGCCGAGGCCATGGCTGCCGCCGTAGAAGCGATCCATCGCATGTCGGGCAGCGCGGCCGCGCAAGACCTGGCTGCGGCCGGCGACGCGGAGGAACCGGGCAATGCCTGCTCAGTATGCGGAGGTGCGCTGCCAGCGGGCGCTCGCTTTTGTGTCTGGTGCGGCGTGCCCAACCAGCCCGTCCTCGACGAGGCCACTGCTCAATCTCGATCCGGCGCCGGCCAACATCACATTCACCACCACTATCATCATCTTGTCCCCAGCCAGGGGACGGCATCCGGCGAGCCCTCTGCCGAGCCCTCTGTTCCTCGCGGCCGTGCTCCCGGTTCGGCCGGCACCTCGACCGGCGGCCGCTCCGAATCCGGCGCCCGTCTGGTTGTCCAGGACTGGGTGCAAGCCTGCAATACCAAACACATCGACGACCTGCTTGAACTCTACGCCGCCGACGCTACTCTCATCCGCCCCAGCGTTCCGCCAGTTCGCAGCCTGCCTGCGATCCGGGAATTTCTTGTCTCCCTGCTCGAAGCCGGATTGGGCGACGTAGAGATGGAATCGCTCCGCATCGAAGTGCTGGGTGAGATTGCTCTTGATCTCGGCCGCTGCAAAATGCTCGTGCCCGTCGCCATGGGCAAGCGCCGCGAAGAGCGCGGAAAATACCTGGTCGTCCTCGTGCGACAGCCCCTCGGCACATGGAAGATCCTGGCCGATTGCTGGTCCGCCGATCAGGCTGTCAGCGCCCCGCCGCCCAATACCGCGGCCCAAAAGGAAAGCGAACCGATCCCACCTCTCCGCAAGCCCCGCTGAATTCGAGCGCGTAGGGACAGCCCGTCGTTTGTCGTTGGTCGTTCGCGGTTCGACTCGGGTTTCTCGCTTGAGAAAATCATGGACATCAAAAGCTCTCGCTTGACGGCTCTTGCTTGCCAACGACCAACGACTGGGCGGCGAGTCGCAGCTTACTAGTGGCTGTACACAGTGGTCCGAGGGTTGTAGTTCTTCCAGTCAAACCAGTAGTCCTTCAAAAATTTGATTTTCTCCAGACACTGGCCCGCTGCCGGGCCGCTCGTCGCGCATCCCGCAAAATTCCACGTGTTGCCTTGCGAATCGAGCAGCCGCCACTGCGGACTCTGCGCATCGCGGTAGAGTTCGATGTCCGATCCATTCCACTGCGAGCGGAACACGCGCACCGATTCGCCGTCGGGCCCGGTCACCAGCGCCACCGGAACGCCGCCAATCTTGTCCTCGACCAGGCTCTGTCCGCGCACCTTCGCCAAAGGAAAAGCCCGCGCTTGCCCGCCCATCTCCACTCCCAGAATCACCTCGCGATCCTTTAGTCCCTGTCCCGGAAAAGTCAGCGGCGCCGGATACTTCGCAACTTCTTTTTCCCACGCCTGGTCGTAATCTTTTTCGCGTCCGGCAACCGGCGCCAGCACCAACCCATAGGGCGCCTCGGACTTCCACAAGGCGAACGTGAGCTCGTCAGTCGGCATCAATTCCAGCGCGCTGCCAGTCAGCTCGCCCGCGATCGCGTGTCCCGTGACTTGCTGCCACCACGAGCCCGTCTCGCGATCGCGCATCAGAAAATTCTGATTGTTGATCCCCGCCAGATAGAAATGCAGCTCGCGTCCCCGCGCCGTTCTCTTCCACACCAGACCGGTGTGACAGAGCGTTCAATAGGTGACGACGATCGGTTCCTCCGCCACCGTGTCGTTCAGGATGTGATGGTAGGCCATCTGCACGATCGGGTAAGCGCGCGCTTCCCGCCCGATCAGCACCGCCATCACCATTTCCTTGTCGCCGAGATGGGCATCGCTGGCCGAGACGAACCCCGCTGCCGTGATGGGATGGAACATCCATTCCAAGTAATTCTGCCGGACCATCACCGCCGACGCCGCGCTCAGCACCAGCGCTGTCACGATGCCCGTCCGCAACCCTCGCGACGAGCTCCGCCACAGACGCGCGCCCAGCGCCAGCACACCCACCAGGGCGGCTAATGCGAGTGCGGGCGCAATCCGCTTCACCGCGATCGCCAGCCCCAGCGCTCCCGCCGACTGGTGCTGGAATGGCCGGATGACAAACGCCGGAACCAGAAACAGGCTCAGCGAAAACAACGCCAGCAGCCCCAGCAGCAGCCATAGCCCACGATTCTCAGATCGATTCATCACCCGAAGATTCATTCCTCTGGGTTGCCCAAGCGAATGTAAGCTCGAAGAAAATTGAGGATAACATCTTCAGAACCCAACAAAAACCCCGATCCTCGCGGATCGGGGTCAAGTGGCTTCGTTCACCAGTGCGTTTAGTTCGCGCGTGCCGTAAATATGGTCTAGTACATCTCTTCCCGAGAGGCGACCACTGTGTAGTGCAGGCTGTTTCCGATGTTGGCCCAGCAACTGTTGTATTGGATACCATTGGTGCCGCCGCCGTTCCACTGCATTACGGGAGACCCCAAAGTAACAAGTTGCGCGTACGGGGACGTTGAGGCGTTGGTCACAGCCAGGAATACCGATCCATTGAATTGGCCACTACCTCCACCGTTTTCCGACAAGATTCCCTGCCCAATAACCAAGATGAGCCCGTTGAAACTCGAGTTGCCGGTGATATTGAGCGTCCCGGTTACGACCAGCACGCCCGCGCCGCTGGTGCTGCCGAAGTTAAAATCGCCGTTCACATAGGTTACTTGCGGGGCGGCGTCTGTGCCGTAAGGTCCCGTTCCGTTGCACGGCGTTCCTATGGCGCAGTTGTAAGTAGCGTCGGCTCCATTGGCAATGGAAGCCACCAGGTTGTTTAGTTGTGCGGGGCTTGACCACGTACCGGATAACAGGTTCGTACCTCCCGGTCCCGAATTGACCACCGACGGAGTACCTCCCGTTCCCGTGTATTCAGCAGAGCGGTCAGGGCTGGTGGTAAGGCTGGCGTCGATGCTAGTCACGCCAGCTGCGTCGCCAGTGCTCACGGCCGGTGCTTGCGCGGGGCCCGTGACGGTGCAAGCGGCCGGTCCGCCCGGTCCAGTAAATGCGCCAGCACCGCTGTTATTGCCACTGGCGAAGTAATTGGTCGAACTTGGTCTGGGATTGAAAGTAGCGCCGGGTCCGTCCAATGCCAAAGCTCCCGGGGGTGGCGTGATGTTTAGGGAAGCCGCCTCATATTGGCCGACGCGTCTGCTCCCCTGCGGGGTGATGGCCAGGGAGGTAACCACGTATACCGGGCCGACATTGAGGCCGGCGGCTTGCGCCGCAGTGCAGCCGGCATACCCGAGCGCACTCGCCACCGCCTCCTTGCCGTTCGTCGAGTCCCAGCAGACCTGCGAAGCGTTACCCTGGGTAGAATCCACCAGAGCACTGGGGAAGGTGCCATTCTGTTTCAGCGTGATCCGAACCCACTTGTACTTCAGGGAAGAAGTTGTATTGGTGTACGGCGAAGTGCTGGCCACGTACGCTGCCACGGGCGAGGGTGGCGCCAGCGCGGTGCTATTACACGGCGTGCCTGGAGCGGGGTATGGCACCCCCGACCCAACGAAGCGCTCGTGGCAGAACTCATCATCGAAGTACTGGTTATTGGCATTGAATGTTTTCGGATCCACCGCCTCCGACGCCCCGGGATTGGTGATATAGACAATGGAATTCGCCGCGCCGGGCATGGCAGTCGGGAGCGTAAGCGGAGTTACGCTATTGGACCGCATCCGGTCGCGCAATTCTTCCAGCCCGCCGCGCATCGCAAAGAAAGCCAACTGCGTGTCCTTGTAGTTCTGGTTGATCGAGGTTTCGGTATTTGCCATGAAGATCATTCCCATGCCGACGGCGGCAATCAGAAAAAGCGCCATCAGGACAATGAGAAGGGCGATGCCCCGTTCCTTGTTGCGAAGGTTGTGTTTGCGCATGAAGAAGTCCTCCTTAAGTTGTTCGCCAGGCTTAGTTATTCACCAGGCGAGCGTCCCCCACCAATGTGGTCACTGGCCGGATCTTGGTCTTCAAATCAACGCCAGTGGTTGCGTTTGCCAGAAGATTGATAGTGAGGCGGATCGACTTAACACAAGATGCGGAACTGGAGCTGCACGTCAGTATTGCCGTGCCACTTGCGCTGGTGATGTCCTGGGGCAGTGGGACGATGAGGCCGTACTGGTCATAGGCCTGAAAGACCGGAAAATCCTTGAAGCTGCTAATGGCTGCGTAGTACGAGGTATTGGTGGCCCCCCAGGCCGTATTCCCTGATATCGGCAACCCGCCTCCATAGGCCAAAGAGCCCCCAGGCACTCCGCTATTGACGACGTTCTGCAATTCCTGACTGAAAGTGGGTTGCTGCGAAAGGGGCAAGATTGAATTCACTTTCGGCGTCTGCGAGCGCTGGATGGTACAGGGGCAGGTTCCGGTGGGCGGGTAATTGCCGGCGGAATCCACCAGGCGATACCAGACTGTGTCGACAACGCCGTCACCCTCCACGTCACCCTCGAAAACAATCTGGGTGTTGGAAACGGAAACCAAGCCAGCCGCCACGAGCGAACTACTCGCTTCGTTAGGATTGCTATAGTCCGCGGGACAGCTGTACTTAGTACCCCCGATCACGGGGGTGACCATGCGGCAGTTGGGATATCCCGCCTGATGCAGGTCGCGCTCAAACTCATCCACGAACTCGCGCCCTTCCTGCGTTAGATCCACCTTGGTCTGCTCTGCCTGACTGCGTTGGGCGACGAGGTTGATCCCATTGAAAACAGACGCCAGCACGATCATCAGAAGTGCGCACACCATGACGAGTTCGAGCAGCGAGAAGCCCGCTTGCGACGGAAGTGATCTTTGTCCAGGTGTCTTCATGTTCATATCAATACGCTCAGTTTTCAATCAGAGTGCGTAGAGTCCCGGGGGGCGCAAAAAACATGCCAAGCGTGGACCCTTTTGCCACAGTTTCCCGCGACGAGACCGTCAGTAAGCTGATGCGGCTGCTCGGATTTGGACTGACTTCCATAATGTTCCAGCGAACTTCATAAATGTCTCCGCTGCACGTCTGGTACTGCATGGCATAACCTTGGGTCGTGGAAGTTGCGAGAGTAGGAGTCGGTTGAGACCAGTCAATGTCTCCCGCGTTGTACCCTGCAGGTGCCGTCAATGTGGTATATAGGGTCGCGCCGTTTCCGCTCGGACCCGCCGCCTGAACCAGCAAGGCTTGGTGCTGATTCGCGCTCGCGCCGCTGAGGGCGCAGTCGTAAATAATGACATTTCCCGTTTTCGGATAATTCTTCAAAGTCGCGAACATCTCCAGGATCTCTTGATCCAGAACGGTCGCCGTGTTATCCGTTTTGTTCCGCGAGTTCGATTCCATGCCGATTATGATCAGGACCATAGCCCCCAGCATTCCAACTGTGAGCACGGCCATGGCGATCATAAGTTCGAGCAGCGACATTCCGCTCTGACCGAGTCTCGCCCGGCGCCGGGCACTCCGCGATTGATTGTTTGGCAACTCAGACATTTTGTCCCTCAATCCCGCTGTATCCAATTCCCACTGCCGTCGCTGGTCCAAATCTGCATGTGTCCGCTCGGGGTGATGATGACCGAAGCCCAAGAGATATTTCCCGTAACGGAGGAGTTCGACAGAAAGACGACGAAGCCCATACCGGGATTTTGTGGGCAGGCGCCCGCGGCCGCAACACAAGGAAGTCCGCGCGCATTGAAGCTCGGGTCGCTCGCCCCCGCATTGAAGGTGCAGCTCGGGCCGCAGGTAAGGGTCCCTTCGTTGGTAGCGCCGCTGCCGGTTCCGGGGTGGACGGTTATCCGGTTGCCCAGGGGTAGGAGCGGATCGCCGGCGGTGTACGCCGCGCCTTGAAAATGGACATAGTATCCACTGCCGCCCGAAGGCAATGTGGTCGATTGGAGCGTGTAGTAGGTGTTTTTTCGGACCGCTTGCATGCGAGCCGACTGCAAAAGGCCGCTGTAGTTCGTCGCAAAATATCGCAGATTGATGTCGCTGACAGTGTTCAACAAGCGAGGCACGGAAATCGATGCCACAATCATGATGATGGCGACGACGATCACCAATTCAAGCAAGGAAAAGCCCTGACCTTTCTTCTCTTTCTGCTTCGATGTCGTGGAATGCAGCATATTGAGTCCGACCTGCTCTTTATCAGTTCGCGGGTACGCCCCGTGTCAATTTCATGGTAGGGGCAGGCTGGACATGGGTCAAAGCACGATAGTCCAATAGCGGCAGATTGGCCTTTTGTAATCCTGCTGGTTACGATTGTCACCTGCGCGACCGGTTTGCGCTGCGATGCTTTAAGAGGCTGTGGAAAAACTAAATTGAGGGCGTAAAAAGCACACCTCAGGCGCTAAAGCGCGACCACATTTTCAACGACTTAGCGGCACCGGTAAACCCGTGCCCTCCCCTTTTCGCAGCGAAGTTTGAGTTTTTCCTCAGCCTGTTAAGCGTGATGGCATCCAATGGAACCCCCCTCGGGGCCACCGAGCATGGGGTGAAGAATTATTTGCGATTGATCATTCATTTGCGATTGATCCACGACAAGCTGGCACTGTGGGGAACCGCGCCGAGCTGGCGTTGTGGCTGGAAAGCGCGGCAGCACGAACAGGCCGACCACGCCTCAGTTTCGTCGGGGCAATTTACATCAGCACTGCTCGACCGCCAACAGAACTACGATCATGAGATGAAGTTTGTAAAATTACAACAAACCGAACTTTTGGATGCTCTGGGTCGCATGGTTAAGGGTCCGCCGCTACCTGTCATGGCGCTCCCATCGTGACACCGGTAACTTGTCGTTGGCACCGGTCGTCTCTTACCATGCTGTCACTATGGATTTACGCGCCCTCGTGGTGTGCCCGGATCAGGACGCAGAGAACCTGCTCACGCTCCTCCTCTCCGAGATGGGGATGGCGGCCGAGCATACGCCCTCGATTTCCCGCGGAGTGGAACTGCTCGACAGCCAGCACTTCGACGCCATCGTCCTCGACTATCGCGCCGACCAGAGTTCCGAAGAATTCCTGACGCGCTTGCGTCGGTCCGCCAAAAACCGCGCCAGCATGCTGATTGCCGTCGTCGACAGCGAGTTCAACGCCCGCCCCGTGTTCGGGCTCGGCGCCAATTTTGTTCTCTATCGCCCGCTCTCTTCCGAGCGCACCCGCATCAGCCTGCGCGCCGCCCGCGGCCTCATGCGCCGCGAACGTCGCCGCGCTCCACGCACGCCCGTCAGTGCGACCGCCAACGTCGCTTATCCCGGCGCACCCGAACTGACCGCTCTATTGACCGACCTCAGCGACGGCGGAACCTTGCTCCAAACCGCCAACCGAATCCCGCCCGCCTGCAAGGTTTATTTCGAGTTCGCACTTCCCGGCCAGCAGAAACTCGTCCGTTTGTCGGGGGAGGTTGCCTGGCAGGACGCCAGCGGCCGCACCGGGATTCGCTTCCTCGACGTGCCTCAGTCTTCGCGCCGTCTTGTGCAGACTTGGCTGCAGCAAAATATTGACCGCCCGGCAACCCTACGGCCGGCCCAGCCGCCGGCAAGCGACCCCTCTGCCACGCAGTCGTTCAAGACTGAGTCTTGCCCCGGTCGCGAACCGAAGCCTGAGCGGAAGCCCGAATCAAAAGATGCCACCTTCGTCTCCAATGCCGGCAACCGCCGCGGTGAGCTGCGTTTCGCCTGCAAACTAGGAGCGGAAGTTTACCGTCTCGGCTCCAGCGTCCCCAATCGCTGCACCCTGTCCGATATCAGCGAGGGCGGTTGCTACGTCGAAATGCCCTCCCCACTCTCCGGACAGTCGGGCGTGGATATTCTGGTCCGTACTGCCGACACGAAATTGAGAATCAGGGGTCAGGTGCTGGTTACCCATCCCGGTTTCGGTATGGGCGTGCGCTTCATGTTCAGTGATTCCGTCGAACGCGAAGAACTTCTGCGCCTGCTCGCAGTGCTCTCCGCCGGTCCAATGCTGGACGAGCAGAACCGCTAAGCCACCTGCTCTTTTTCCGCCACTGCCCGGCGAAAGTATTCCAGCGAAAGCTTCAGCCCGCTCTCCAACTCCACTTTCGGTTCCCATCCCAGCAGTCGCTTCGCTTTCGAAATGTCCGGACGCCGTTGCTTCGGATCGTCTTGGGGCAGCGCTTCGAACTTGATCTGGCTCGCGGACCCGGTCGTTGCAATTACTTTCCGCGCGCATTCCAGAATCGTAAACTCCGTCGGATTTCCAATATTCACCGGTTCATGCTCCGCCGATCGCGCCAAACGCACAATCCCATCCACCTCATCGCTCACGTAGCAGAAACTCCGCGTCTGGCTGCCGTCGCCATACACCGTGAGATTTTCTCCCCGCAGCGCCTGCCACATGAAATTCGGAATTACCCGCCCGTCGTTGATCTGCATCCGCGGCCCGTACGTATTGAAGATGCGCAGAATCCGCGTGTCCACCCGGTGATATCGGTGATACGCCATGGTCACCGCTTCCGAAAATCGCTTCGCCTCGTCGTACACCGACCGCGGCCCGATCGGATTCACATTTCCCCAATAAGTCTCCGTCTGCGGATGCTCCATCGGATCCCCATAGCACTCCGACGTCGATGCCATCATGAACTTCGCGCCGCACCGCAGCGCCGTTTCCAGCGCTTCAAACGTTCCATACGATCCCACCCGCAGCGTTTCGATCCCGTGTTTGGCATAGTCCACCGGGCTCGCCGGACTCGCGAAGTGAAACACATAATCCAATGCGCCCCACTCGCCGGGCTGGCAAACATCTTTCTCCACAAACTCAAATCGCGAATCGTTTCGCAGATGCTCAATGTTCGCCAGTCGCCCCGTCAGCAGATTATCCGCCGCCACCACCGCATAGCCTTCGCCCAGCAGCCCATCGCACAAATGCGATCCCAGAAAGCCTGCCCCTCCCGTCACCAGCGCACGTCGCGTGTTCATGGGTCGAGTATTCATTGAGTCAGGCGCGCTCCCTTTTCTGCGGCTGCGCCCTCGCCGGCAACTCCTCCGACAACGCCGCCGGACGCCCCACACTGTAATACGAGAAGCCGTGCTTCACCATCACCGCCGGATCATACAGATTTCGCCCATCCAGCACGATCGGATACTTCACCAGCGTGCGCAGCCGCTCCAGATCAAGCGCTGCGAACTCTTCCCATTCCGTCAGGATCAGCACGGCATCCGCGCCCGTCGCCGCCTCATACGCATCCCCCGCAAACTCGACGCCCGATTTCAGCACCTCTTTTGCCCGCTCCATCGCCGCCGGATCGTAGGCGCAAATGTGGCAGCCTTCGCGCAGCAGTTCCTGCACCAGCAGCAGCGCCGGAGACTCCCGAATATCGTCAGTCCCGCCTTTGAACGCCAGCCCCAGCACGCCCAATCGCTTGCCGCGGAAAGTCCACAGCACACTCCGCACCTTGCGTAAAAACCGGTGCCGCTGCTCTTCGTTAATGCGAATCACTTCTTCCAGCAGCCGGAAGTCGTATCCACTTTCTTTTGCAACCGCCCGGAAGGCCAGCAGATCTTTTGGAAAACACGATCCTCCATACCCGATTCCCGGATTCATAAATTGCGGCCCGATCCGCGAATCCGTCCCGATCCCGTCGCTCACCTGCTCCACATTCGCCCCCACCGATTCGCAGATCGACGCCACCGCATTGATAAAGGAAATCTTCATCGCCAAAAATGCATTGGAAGCGTGCTTGATCAGTTCCGCGCTCTTCGTGCTCGTGATAATCAATCGCGGCGGCACCTTGGCTGCGTCCGGACGCGGAATCGCATCCCCCCGCCCGTAGTACCATCCGCTCGTCAGCGGCCCGTAGAGCTGGCGCATCACCTCCGCCGCCCGGTCGCTCTCCACTCCCACCACGATGCGGTCGGGATAGAGAAAATCTGTAACCGCCGTCCCTTCCCGCAGAAATTCCGGATTCGAAGCCACATCGAACAGCGCCGGATCGGTCCCGTTCCTCATAATGATGGTGCGGATCCACTGGCTCGTATACACCGGAACCGTGCTCTTCTCCACCACCACCTTGTACTCGTCCACCCCGCCGGAGATTTCCCGCGCCACCGACTCCACATACGACAGATCCGCGTCCCCGCTTTCAGTCGGCGGTGTGCCCACCGCGATGATCACAACCTCGCTCTCTCGCGTCGCCGCCTGCAGGTCGCCGGAAAACTTGATGTGCTGTCCTCGATGCCGCGCCAGCAACTCGGGCAGAAATCGCTCATGAATCGGCACCTCGCCGTTCCTCAGTTCCGCGAGTTTCTTCTCGTCGTTGTCGACCAGGACAACCTCGTGCCCCATATCCGCAAAACACGCCCCCGTCACCAACCCTACATACCCCGAACCAACCACCGCGATGCGCATAGCGAGCCTTCTCCTTTGAATTTCCATTTGCACCTCCGGCTCGTCGGTGTGCAGATTCTCACTGTAGCAGTCTTTCCCGCCCTTTCAGCCTCTTCATCGCCTTCGCCCCGTCCACCATGCCCAGAAACGGGAATTCAATTCTCACAAAAAATAGTGATCTCCATCACCGCGCGAACCGCCAGCATTCCAGCATCCTGCTCGTGCAGCGACCGCCTCCTCGCGCCCGAAGGTAGTAGCGCTACCGTCAAACAGCCCCCGCTCGTGATCGCTGTAAAATATCCCCAAGGCACCCCCCGCCGATCCAGGAGAATCCATCTGCGCCGCGCCCTGATCAACGCCGCGTTTTTTCTCTTGCTGGTCTCGCCGCTGGCTCGCGCGCAGGATCGCTTCGGCGAACTCCGCCTCTCCGTCGCCGATTCCGACGGTGCCGCCTTGTCCGCCCACGGCCTTCTCGTCAGCCTGGCCAGCCACTTCGAACTCGCCTTCGACACCTCACCCACCGGCGAATACATCGCCAGGAAGTTGCCGCTCGGCACTTACCATCTCACCCTCGAGCACCCCGGATTCGCGCCCTATAACTCCTTGTTCGAAATCCGCTCGCAACTGCCGCAGAAAAGTTCCGTCGTCCTTTCCGTCGCCACCGTCGCCCAGACCGTCGAAGTAAAAGATTCCGACACGCTCCTCGATACCACGAACCCCGGCAACACCTACCAACTCGGTGCGCCCGCGTTGCGCGATTGGGCCGCCACCATCCCCGGACGCCAGGCCATCGACGTCGTTCAATCGCAACCCGGCTGGGTGCTGGAGGCCAACGGAATCGTCCACCCCCGCGCCTCCGAGTACGACACCCAGTATGTCGTCGACGGACTCCCCGTGCTCAACAACCGCTCCCCCAACTTTTCTCCCTCTGACGATCTCGACGACGCGCAGTCCGTCAAGACGTACACCTCCGGCATCCCTCCCGAATTCGGCCGCAAGGTCGGAGGCGTGGTCGAAACCGTGGCCGACCGCAATCCCGCGCGCGGCGTGCACGGCACCGCCATCCTCGGCGGCGGCAGTTTCGACACCGAAAACGCTTACCTCGGCACCAGTTATTTCGACGGCCGCAACGTCTTCGGCCTCTCTATGGACGCGGCTCGCACCGACCGTTTTCTCGATCCCCCGGTGCTCGAAAATTTCACCAACCGCGCCACCCTTGCTGGAATCAAAGCCAGCTTCGAGCGCGACCTCACTACAAAAGATCGTTTCCGCCTTTCGCTAAGTTTCGATCGCGCCGGTTTTCTCGTTCCGAACGAACTCATCCAGCAGCAGAAGTTGCAGCGCCAGGATCGCGGCAACAGGGAAGTTTCAGGCCAAATCTCGTATCAGCACACCTTTTCTTCGAACGTCCTTGGCACCGTGCAGGGGCGCGTCCGCGACTCCGAGGCCGAACTCGCTTCCAATCCAGCTTCTTGGCCAATTCAGCCGTTTCAGGACCGTGGTTTCCGCGAAGGTTACGTCAGCGCCACTGTCGCTGCCAATTTCCATAACCACGAAATTAAAGCCGGAGCCGATTCCATCTACAGCTTCGTGCACGAACAATTCTCCTACCACATCACCGCCACCGAAATTTGCCAGCCCGACGGAACTTGCCAGCCCATCTTCGATCCCTCCACACCGCTCGATTTTTTCTTCCACCAATCCGGTGACGACCGCGAGCAGGCGTTCTTTATCCAGGACAACGCACATTTCGGCAACGTGAATTTAAGCGGTGGAATACGATTTGACCACTACAACGTTCGCGTCAGCGACTCCGCCTGGAGCCCGCGCTTCGGTTTCGCCTGGTACGTCCCCAAACTAGGCATCGTGTTCCGCGGATCCTATGACCGCGCCTTCGGCACTCCCGCCATCGAGAACCTGCTCCTCAGCACCTCCGCCAAAGTGCGCACCCTCGACGGTACCGCCGCTCAACTCACCCTCCGGCCGTCGCGAGCCAACTATTACGAACTTGGCGCCACCAAGGAACTCTTCCACAAAGCCCACATCTCCGCCAACATTTTCCAGCGCGACACCCGCAATTTCGCCGACGACGATGTCCTCCTCGATACTGGTGTCAGTTTCCCCATCGCGCTCAGTTCCGCCCACATTTACGGCGCAGAAAGCCAACTCGCTCTCCCGCAGTTGGGCCACTGGTCGGCCTGGGTCAACTACTCCTACATGGTCGCCTCGGCGCGGCTTCCCGTGGTCGGCGGATTATTTCTCGGCCAGGACGCTGCCGGTCTCCTCAACTCCAACGCCCGCATCTGGATTTCCCAGGACCAGCGCCACACCGCACACGCACAGCTCCGTTACCAGCCCTGGTCGCGTTTTTGGACGTCCATCGGCGCCTCCTACGGTACCGGCCTTCCTGTCGAACTGAACGGCGAGACAACCGCAACCCTCGTCGAAGAATTCGGCCAGGCCGTAGTCGGCCGCCTCAACCTCAACGCCGGACGCGTGCGCCCATCCTTATCCGTCGATCTCTCCGCTGCCCTCGATCTCTACAAAAAAGAATCGCGAGCCGTGCGCCTGCAGGGCGATATTCGCAATCTCAACGACCGCCTCAACCTCATCAACTTTGCCAGTGTCTTCTCCGGCACCGCCATTGCCTCGCCACGCACCTTCTCTCTCCGTCTCCGCTTCGATTACTAACTGCTGTGTCACATCAATTCGTGACATAAATTAGGAATGCTCTTAATGAGCGCGTCTTACCAGGCTGAGCAACTCGGGCCTCGTGTCAGGCACCGCTTTAACAAAGCCGCAAGTTTCTCCGAAATCAGATGGCCTTTCCTGGAGCCTGTAACCAGACCTTCTATGCCGCAACCGGCGCAGCGGCTAGGATATTCTCCGGCTGCCGGGAGCGTTCTCGGCCCGGAGAGCGTCGTTCGCTAGCGCTCCCCGCAAACGGGTTGGAAAAGAGTGGTTGGAACAGAGTCAATTAGAGTACTCGACCTCGGTTGTGGCGACGGCTTAACGCCCGACAAACTCAGCCTTCCTCTAGGGTGGCTAATTATTGGTGTCGACATTAAGCAAGCGGCCGTATCCAAAGCGCATACCAATTTCCCGCACCGAGCCTTCGTCTGTCCCGCGGCGGAAATGTTGCCGTTCCCAGCTTCGAGCTTCGATCGCGTGATCTCAAATGTCGCGTTACCCTATAGGGACATCCCCAAGGCTCTCGCAGAAATCTATCGTGTCTTGACTCCTGGCGGGACATTGCTCGCTAGTCTTCACTCCCTGAGCTTTGCCTTCTCAGATCTCCGCAAAGCCCTGCCGAAACCCAAGTCTGCGCTCAACCAAGGTTTAGTTCTTGCCAATGGGATCTTGTTCCACGTCGCTGGGCGCAGCCTCGGAGAATCTTTTCAGACGGAGAGAGGAGTCAGAATCGCACTCCGGCGCGCTAGTTTCGCGGCCTGAAGCAAAACGCGCAATATGTGCAACACTTTGCGCCTAGCCAGAAAGTGGGATTGCGACTCCACAGCCTCCAGGTGTATACAACATCATCTGATTGTTACAGTTCACCTAAATATTTCACTATTCCCCATGAGCCCCTTCCCCGGAGCTCCAAGTGCTATTTATCAGGGTGAACCCTGGCCGTTATATTTCTGGAGGCAACAAAGGCGATGCGCCACTTTTTGTCACACCAAGTTCGGGAAACCCAATCCGGTGCGTCTTTCCGGTCCGTGTCCAGCTCAACGCCCAATTTGACGCCCGCCCGCAATCTTGGCGTGACTCTGCTCGTCGTTTGCATTGCGTTGCTGTCGTCCTCGTTCGCGCAGCAGTCCTTTTTGACCAACCGGGGTGATAACGCCCGCAGCGGAGCCAATACCAATGAAACTCTGCTCACCCCCGCCAACGTCAGCAAAAACAGCTTCGGTAAGCTCTTCAGCTCTCCCGTCGACTATGTCGCGATGGCCCAGCCCCTCTACGTGCCCAGCGTGAACATACCCGGCCAGGGCATACACAACGTCGTTTACGTTGTCACCCAGGCGGATTCGGTTTACGCCATTGACGCCGACAACGGCGCCCAGCTCTGGTACGCCAGCATGCTCAACGGTGGCACCACCGCCAGCGGCACCTATCTTCCCTGCGGCACCGCTGCCGGTTTTAATCAGGAAGGCATTGTCGGAACCCCTGTCATCGATCCCAATACCAACACCATATATCTGGTCGCCAAGACTCTTCTCAACACCACTGTCCGTCACCATCTTCACGCCCTCGACATCACCACCGGCAATGAGCAACCGGGCAGCCCAGTGTTGATCCAAGCCCAGAGCACCAGCAATAAGGGACACGTGATGACCTTCAACAGCCTCCACCAGAAAAACCGTCCCGGCCTGTTGCTGCTCAACGGTACGCTTTACCTGGGCTTCGGCTCGAACTACTGCAACGACAGCAACAGCGGCTGGGTTCTGTCCTACGACGCTGCCACTCTGTCCCAAGTAGGTGTCTTCAATGATTCGCCCGACTACGGAGTCACTTCGATTTGGCAGAGCGGCAACGGCCTCGCTGCCGATGAAGCCGGCAATATTTTTACTGAAACATCTGAAAGCGGCTCCCACGGCTACGATGTCCCAACCGGTGGCCAGACCTACTGCATGAGCGTCTTGAAGCTTTCCCCCACGCTCACGCTTGCCGATTATTTCACCCCGTGGAACGTGGCCTTCCTCAACTCCCACGATCTTGATCTCAGTTCCGCCGGCCCCATCGTCCTCCCCGATCAAAATGGCCCCTACCCCCACGAACTCATCGCCAGCGGCAAGTATGGCGCAGTTTACGTTCTCAATCGCGACAACCTGGGGATGTACTCCGTAGGGGTAGATAGTCAGATCATCCAGGAAGTCAATCTCGTTCAGCCGAGCGATCCTCCCCTGGACGTAATGATGAGTTCCCCGGCCTACTGGAACAACACCGTGTACTTCACGCCCAACAGCGCGCCGCTCATGGCGTACCCGTTGAACGGCGGATTGCTCGGCACTCCTCTCACCGTTGGGAAATACGCCGGCGGCCACTCCGCATCCATTTCCGCCAATGGCAACAGCAACGGGATTCTGTGGGTCATCAGCGGTCCACAACTCCTCGCCTTTGACGCCGTCTCTCTCAAACTGCTCTACGGCACCAATCAGGCTCTCCTTGGGCGCGACAAGTTGCCCGCCGTCGGCCATTTTTCCACTCAGACCGTCATCAACGGCAAGGTGTTCGTCGCCACCCGGAATAGTCTTGAAGCTTACGGACTGTTCCACATCGCCAGCATCACTGGAGGCAGCGCCCAGACTGGGACCGTGAATACCACCCTGCCCGTTCCCGTCCAGGTCAATATCGCCAACCCCTACAACGGACAACCCGACGTCGGTGCCACCGTCAACTTCAGTGATGGCGGCAAGGGCGGCGCATTCAATCCCCCCTCCGCCGTGACCGACTCCAACGGCAACGTCTCCACGACTTATACCGTTCCCCAAAAAGCTGGCACCTACACCCTGACAATCTCCGGGAACGGCTTCGGCAATGTCACTACCACCGCCACCGCTACGCCCGCCGCCCCCATTAAGATCGTTGCCTACGGCGGAGCGAAGCAGACCGGCACCGCCGGTTCCAACCTTGCCAACTCCGTCGTCGCCCAGGCTCAGGACATCTACAAGAACGGCATCGCCGGCGTCACCGTCAACTTTGCCGCCAACAAGGGTGCCATTCCCAATCCGTCTTCCGTGGTCACCGACGCCACTGGCTTGGCTCGGAGCACTCTGCAGTTGCCCACCACGGCCGCCACCATTACTGTCACCGCCAGTTCCGCCGGCTTCAAGAACATCACCTACCCCGAGTACGCCGTTGCCGGACCCGCCGCCAATGTCGCCATCACCAGCGGCAATAATCAGTCCGCTCCTGCCGGAACGCAATTGCCCCAGTCCCTCACCGTGCTCGTGACCGACCAGTACGGTAATCCCGTTGCTGCCGTCAACGTTGGCTTTGACGACGGTGGCTCCGGAGGCGTTTTCTTCAACTCCAATCCCTTCGCCACCAACAACGCTGGAACCGCAACCCAGTTCTATACGCTCCCTGCAACCCCCGGTGTCGTCACCATCAACGCCACCGTCACCGGAGTAGCGAACCCCGCTGTCTTCTCCGAAACCGGCCAGTAGGCAAGCATGTGTGGCGCGGGCGCCCCCGCCCGCGTACCTCTGCGCCAATTCCTCCGTCAGCCCCCGAAGCCGATCTCACGGCGCCCGTGATCCCCGTGTCCTCTGTGGTTAGCCTTCGCGCTCCGCCACCAAACAAAAAACGCAGATTCCTCCGCGCCCCAAATTACAAAATTACTCAATTACCCATTTGCGTAATCTCTCCCGCCTAATTGACTTCCCACTCATTTCGCGGGAAACTCGCCTCTGAGCCTGCTTGCCACCGCATCACCGCAGGCTGCCGGAACAAACTATGTTCCTGCAACCTATGTCGAGGTCCGAGTTCCGCCCTGACGATTCGCATCTTGACCTGACCCGCGTCCTCGAGCAGCACCTCCTCGCCGGTTTTCCGCCCGACCTCGCTCTCGATTTAGTTCTCAACGAACTCGTAGTCCGCGCCGCCCATGCCACCCGCGCCAGCGCCGCCGCCCTTGCTCTTGCCCGCGGCGATGAAATGGTCTGCCGCGCCTCCACCGGTCGCCTCGCCCCCGATCTCGGCGTCCTACTCAACACCCAAGACGGTCTCTCCGGCGCCTGCCTTCAAACCCGTCAGCCCCAGCTTTCCGTCGATACCGAGTTCGACCCACGCGTCGACCCCGTCCTTTCCCGCAGCCTCGGCATTCGCTCCATCCTCATCGTTCCCGTCTTCGACACCAACGGCAACAACCCTCAGTTCGCCGGAATCCTCGAAGTCTTTTCAACCTCTCCCGCCGCTTTCTCCCACAACGACCAGAGAGCGCTGGAAGATTTTGCCGAAGAGTGCGCCCGCATTTGCCAAGCCGCAATCCAACTCTCTCAGCGCAAGCCCGCCGCCCCGGTCGTCCGGCCCGAGTTCGTTCCGCCCAACTCCATCCCGCCAGAGCGCATCCCATCCGATTTCGTCGCACCACCCAACTCTCTGCCCCCTCGCCGCCCTTCCTACGAAGCCTGGACCCTGGTCCTCGGAGCCCTAGCCATTCTCGCCACCATCGCTGTCAGCTTACTAATCGGCTCCCGCTTCGGATGGCTCCGCTCCGCCCCATCGCACGCCCACCTCTCCCAGCCAGCCAACTTAATCCCGGACGAGCCCACAAATTTCACCGTCGTGACAAAATCCGCTGCAACAAAGCCAACCTCTGCAGCACCGGCAAAATCCGCCCCCCCTGCCAACGACGAACTAGTCGTCTACGAAAAAGGCAAAGTCATCTTCCGCATGAAACCCGCTCCCACCCTGCCCGCTCTTACCAAGCAAAGCAGCCATGCCATCGTAGAAGCATCGTCCACCACCAAGATCGCCTCATCCCAAATCATCTGGCTAGCTCCCGCGCAGGCCGAAACCCGCCTCCTCAGCCGCACCGAGCCCCAGTATCCCCCCGAAGCCCTGGCCGTCCATCGCGCCGGCAACGTAGTCCTCGAAGTCCAAGTGGCCGAAGACGGCTCCGTCTCCAACATCCGCACCCTAAGCGGAGACCCAGTCCTAGCCGCCGCTGCCGCCCATGCCGTCCGCAACTGGCGCTACCAACCCTACCGCGAGCACGACCACCCCGCCCAATTCCAGACCGATGTAACCCTGAGCTTCGCACTGCCTAACTGAGTGGATCAAAACCTGGCTTCATCTCCGGAGAGGAGATATAACGCACCTTGGCGGGTCGCCCCGCTTTCGCATCCGTCTTAATTTCTAGAGGGTGCCCCGTCCAAGCTCCGCTTGGACAAATCCCGCACTACGAGAATGCCAACTCCTTAGCCCGCTGTACCGCCTTCACCACCGCTTTGATCAAAGTCACGCGCAGCTTACCTTCTTCCAGTTCCATGATGCCGTCAATTGTGCACCCCGCCGGAGTCGTCACCGCATCCTTCAGCAGCGCCGGATGATCCCCAGTCTCCAGCACCACCCGCGCCGCGCCCATCGTAGTCTGCGCCGCCAGCAGCGTGGCCACATCGCGCGGCAGTCCCACCTTTACTCCCGCTTCCGCCAGCGATTCCAAAATAATGTAGATATACGCCGGTCCGCTCGCCGACAATCCCGTGACCGCGTCCATATGTTGTTCATCCAAGTTTACCGTCCGCCCCACCGCATCGAAAAATTTCGTCGCCATTTCCAGATGCTGTTTCGTCGCAAACTTTCCCTTGCACAGCGCCGTCATTCCCGCTCCCAGCACGCAAGGAGTATTCGGCATTGCCCGCACCACCGGCACTTCTTTCTCCAGCGCCCGCTCAATCATCTCCGTAGGCACCGACGCCGCCACCGAAATCACCAGTTGCTTCGCATGGACGTGCGTCCGAATCTCTCGCACCACGTCCGCCACCACCTGTGGCTTCACGCAAAGAAAAATAATGTCCGCATCCTTTACCGCCGCCGCGTTATCGGTCCCCGCGTGCACCTTCAGCTTCTCCTTGAGCATTCGCGCTCGCTCCGGATGCGCCACCGTTACCCACGTCTGCCCCGGCGACAGCAATCCATGGCGTAAGAAGGATTGCAACAGAATCGTTCCCATCTTTCCCGCGCCCAACACCGCCACTTTTTTCTTCGCACTCAATCTCTGCGCCATAGAAATTCTCCCAACCGGCAATAAATCAAGAAAGCCCAGACTACACCACGTTAAACCCAACCACGAAAAGAAGAAGGCCGTTAGTCTTTCCTTAGTTATACAAAGTCGTGTGGCGCGGACACTTTTGTCCGCGGCCGTTGACTCTCCGGGTGGGGACAGGCAATCCCGTCCAAACCGTACAAAACACCGCAGCCCACCGAAGACGATCCTACCTCGCACGATGTCCCATTACCGTGACGCAAAAACAAGAAAATGTGACGCAAGAAAAAGGCGCAGACATGACAGTCCACGCCCCGTCTCCGCAATGTTCTTCTCCGCGCCCTCCGAGTCTCGGCGATAGATCGCCCTACTGCACGATCAACGTCACCACATCCCCGTGCGCCGTTCCGCCTGCAGCCGTAGCCGTCACCGTAATCTGCGACGTCCCCAACCCCGTCGGAGCCTCCACCGTCACCGCAGCCGACCCCGCCGAAGTCGCCAGCGCCGATGTGGCCGTCACCCTCACCGCGGCCGGGTTCGGCGTCGCCGCTGGAGTCGTGTACAATCCCGTTCCGTCCACCGTTCCATTCGCGCCCCCGCCCGCGACCGCCCACGTTATGCTCTGGTTAGTCGAGTTACTAACTGTCGCCGTGAATTGCTTCTCAGTAACTCCCGCCGGCCATGAGTTACCCGCTAAATCCGCAAACAAAGTCGCCGATGCCGGACTCACCGTAACTGTCACTACCGGTGGCGGGCCACCACCACCCCCGCCCGCGACCCCGCCACACGAAACCTCAACCATCAATCCAAGCCCCAGACAAATTCCCGCAATCCCTCCGTAGAGACGCGTCTTGCCCCGTCTCTTTCCCCCCATTCCGACAATTCCCACGAGCACTACCCACGCGAAAGTGAACCATGGCAAAGCATAGGGGCGGCCGTCCCCGCCCGTCCAAGCCGTGCCCAGCACGGCCCCCGCTCTCAGCTGGGTCCCCGAGTTCGGTCCCGTAGTAGCAATCGTCAGCGTCACCGCAGTTGTCCCTGCCCCCGCCGCAATCGACGCCGGGCTGAACCCGCAACGAGTCAACGCCGGCAGGCTCCCGCACGCCAGACTCACCCCCGAGCTAAACGCCCCGCCCCCCGCCGGAGCTGCCGAAAACGTATAGCTAGCGTTCTGTCCCGCCAGCACCGTCACCGTAGCGCTGCCTGTGTCCGTCCACGTCACATCCGTTCCCACCGTCAGCGTCGCTGTCGGCGTAGCGTGCGTCAGCGTCCCGTCCGTCCCCTGAATTGCGAGATTAAACGCCCTCGCCGTCGCGCTGCCCACCGTCACCGTAAACCCGGCTCCCCCCGCAGTCGGCGTCACCGTCGGCGGCGTGATCCCGCACGTTCCCGGAACTTCCCCCGTACACGTCAACGTCACACTCCCGCTGTATCCATTGACCACCGTCAGCGTCCCATTCCACGTTACGTTCTGATTGATCACCGTCGCATTCGGAGTCGCCGTCACCGCAATCGTAAAGTCCGGCGCCGGCGCCGTCACCGTCAGCCTGAACGTCTGCGTCTTGGCCGCCGGCGCTCCCGTTGTCATCGCCGAGATCGTCACCGTGGTCGGACCGCCCACCGGAGTCCCTGGCGCCGCCGTCACGGTCAGCGTAACCGTCACCGGCGCCGCGGAAGTTGGACTTACCGCGCTCGACGGCGAGAACACGCAAGCCGCTCCCGCCGGCAACCCCGCCGGACAACTCAGCGCTACCGTCCCCGCAAAACTCCCCGCCCCCGTCACCTGGAACGTGCTCGCTGCCGACGTTCCGCCTTGCGCCACACTCACGGAAGTCGGACTGGGCGCCGTCAAATTGAAGTCCACCACATGCAGCGCTACCGCCGCGTCGCGCGTTATTGTGTTTCCATCCGTCCCCACCGCGTGCGCGTTGAAACTGTAATCGCCCACACTTCCGCCCGCCGTCACCGTGTACATCGCGGTCGGCGTTGGCTGCGTCGGTTGTAGCGCGCAGGTCGCCGGCGCCGCACCCGTACAATTCAAATTCACCAGGCTTGCGTATCCGTTCCTCGCCGTCAGCGTGCCGTTGAACGTGGCATTCTGCGCCGGAAACACCGTCTGCGGTGAATTCGAAATCACATTTGTGTAGTCTGCCGAGGTCACCAGCGCGTAGTTCCAAATGCCCCGTCCGTACGTCGACGCCACCAGCGTCTTCGTGCCCGTGTCAGGATTGAAAAGCTGCAATGCCGTCACCGGCGCGTCCGGCAGAAATCCCGAAACACCTGGTCCCGGCGCCGGACCGGCTTCATTCCAACTTGCAGTCGTCGTCGAACTAAAAAAAACGCCAACGTCGGTTCCCGCGTAAATCCGCCCCGCTTGCGAATCAACCAGCAGCGCGTTCACCGGAGCATCCGGAAACCCTGTCCCCGTCCCGCTCCAGTCCGCCCAACTCGCGCCCGCATTCACCGTCTTCCACACATGCGACGTGGGAAACGCCTGCGTGCTGAATCCCATGATCCCCACATACGCCGTCTTTCCCGTCGCATCGGAGCGATCCATCGCGACCGACGAAATCGCATAGCCGTTCGGATTCACATTCTGCGTTGCATTCGCCATCAAGGTGGCGCCCGCGTTGGTCGTAACCCACACTTCGCCGCCCGGCCTCCCGCTCAGCGGCCCGTATCCATTGGTCACCGCATACACCACTGTCGAATTGTTGTTCAGCGCTGGACCGCCCGCGGCTAGACCATTCACCAGGTTGATTTCATCGCCCGTGCACGCACCCGTTCCTAACGTGTCGAAGTCATTGCTCAGTTGCAGCGGCGCGGTTCCGCTGGTGCTGATCCGCCACACCCGGCAGGTTCCCACCAGCAGTTCACCGCTATTCTGCGGGTCCAGAATGTAGGGAGTATAAAAAGCTCCCTGGTCTCCTCCCAGATTGCTGGAGCTGACGATCTCGAAAAATCCATTGTTGTTACAAGCCGTTCCCAACTCGCATTTCACAATCGTGACGTAGGGATTCGCCGCAAACCACTCGTTAGGGTTCACAGGGTTGATGGCATTCAATCCGCCATCCCCTCCCAGCGCATTCTGCCATGTACTGCTGCCGGTCGCGCCGCTGGTTTTGGGAGAGCCGTTGTCCTGCGTCCCCCCCAACAGAATGTCCGCGTTGGTGGGATGAACCGAGATCGAGACGAATTCCGTCATCGAGCCCAGACTCTCGCTCAGGCTGTCAAACTGATTCGTCCCCGCGCAACTCCCCGCGTTCAGCCCGGCATAGCCATCCAGCGTCCGGCTGATTCCTCCGTCATGCGCGAAGTAGCCCACCGCCTTGCCGCTCGCAACCAGCAACGCCAATCCGTGCTGGTCCGGATGCACGTGCGCCGGCGCTCCCAGCGGGCCGGGGTTGCATCCATACACGTGAGTCAAATTGATCCAGTCGCCTTGCGTGCAGGTCGTGCCGGAAGCAATCGTGCACTTGTAAAGATTGATCGCACCCGCGTAGACATCCGTTCCCGCCGCATTGGGGATTGCCGCCAACTCCAGGTTGTAATAACCCTGCTCCACTCCGCAGCCGCTGTTTTGCCCAAACGCGCTGTCCCCGCAGTTCGTGATGCCGTTGTCCAGAATCGCTGTCCAACTAGTCCCCCCGTTCGTCGATCTCCATATACCCTCGTCAACCGGCGTCGGGCTTCCATTGTTGTTTGTCTGCACATCGACGACCCACACATACATCTCGTTGCGCCCCGGTACCACCGCAAACTCGCCGCGATAGAGCAGGCAACTGCTCGCGTTCGAACCCGCCGAGCACACTCCGGATGCAAGACCCGCGCTCGGTTGCGTAGTCAGCCGCGTGAAATGCTGTCCATCCGTCGATGAGTACAGCCCGTGTCGCCGGATGAAAGCGTAGAAAGTCCCGCTCGTTCCCTGGCTCGGGTTGTACACCACCGCCGTAGCCGAAGCTTGAACCGCGCCGTCCGAGAGGATGACGCGGTTCCACGTCACTCCGCCATCCTGCGAGTAGTAAAGTCCGCGCGCCGTCGAATTTCCATCTTCTTCCAGCCCGACGTACAAGCCGCTGTCTCCAGCGGTAGCCGCCACCACCAGGCTGGAATTTGCCGTGCTGAAAGCCATCTTGCTGAAACCGATCCCAAGAAAAGATTGCCCCGTCCCCGCGTTCTGGATCTGCGTCCACGTCGATCCTCCATCCGCCGAGCGCAAAATTCCCAGGCCGTAATATGAGTCGCCCGAACTGTTCGTCTCTCCGGTCCCCACCAGAATCACGTTGCTGTTGCCAGGCTGCAATGCAATCGCCCCCACCGCCAGAGTCGGCTGATCGTCAATCAAAGCCTGCCAGGTGACCGAAGCGGGATTCGAATTCAGACTGCCCGCGTTCGTGGATTTCCAAAGACCGCCATACGCGCCGCCCAGCAACACCGTGTTTCCCGTGCTGTCCAACGGATCGATTACTACCGAAGCAGCTCGTCCCGAGACCCAGTTGTAGTCCTGCGCTCCATCTCCCGTGGCATCGGAAGCAAGCGGAGCCGGTCCGAGCGGTACCCACACCGCAGAGGCTGCCGCCGCCGGCGTTAGTGCGGGTGCCCCATCCAAGCTCCGCTTGGGTGGGGGCGTTGACTTTGCACTCGCCGCCGCCCGCTCCGCCCGCATCGCCATCTTCTGCTGGTAAGCCCGAAACCGCAGCCCCGCCGCCGATTCCCCGCCAGGCACACTCCGCCCGCGTTGGTTCCAGTTCCAACTCAATTGGTCCCGCAGATAAGCACGATTCCCGTCGCGCTCCTCGGCAGCGGAGCGTGTAGTTTTCCTGTCAGACTCCTGACCGAAGGCGCTGCCCAAAAACCCGCCGTTGATCATTCCCCCGAGAAAAAAAACGAAAATCGCAAAGAAAATAACCGAGACAATCAAACGAGAAGAACCCAAACCACGGCTGACCATAAATTGAAACGCCACTTTGCGCCGGCGCGACGCAGCGCACCTCTACAGTTTCAACGATTAGACAAAGATTTCCATGTCCTCGAAAGTCCCCCCGTCCTTGGTAGCCACCCGTTGAAAACACAAAAGCCAAAAGCGAAAGGCCAAAAGCTGACGGCTGACACACGATGACGGCATCCGCTTGCTCTTGCCGGTTGCGCCCTTCTATACTTGCCGGTCTCAATCTTGGTTGACTATTGAAGGGTAAGTCTGGGTTCATCCACAGCTAAATCATGAAAATCGAATCGGTAACTCTGCGTGAAATTCATATGCCGCTCGTGCATTTTTTTGAAACGAGCTTCGGGCGTATTTACAGCCGCCGCATCCTGCTGGTCAGTGTCGAGGCCGATGGAGTGCGCGGCTGGGGTGAGTGCGTCGCCGGAGAAGACCCGTACTACAGCGCGGAATGGACCGAAACCGCGTGGCCCACGATCAAGCATTACCTGGCGCCGCTGCTGCTGCAGGGCGAGTTGTCCGCGGGGCGGGATTGTGCGGCGCGGTTTGCCAGAGTGCGGGGCCACCGCATGTCGAAGGCCGCGCTTGAAAACGCGGTGTGGGACGCGGAGGCTCGGCAGAAGCAACAGCCGCTCTGGAAGTTGTTGGGAGGAACGCGGCGCGAAATCGCATGCGGCGTTTCGATTGGCATTCAGGACACGCCGGAACAACTTCTACAGAAGATCGAAACCGAGTTGGCGGCGGGATACCGGCGGATCAAGATCAAGGTGAAGCCGGGGTGGGATCTGAATGTGCTGGAGAAGATCCGCGCGCGCTGGGCGGATATTGTTCTCAGTGTGGATGCGAATTCGGCCTACACGCTCGACCAGGTCGAGCATTTGCGCAAATTCGATGCCTTTAACCTGCTCATGATCGAGCAGCCGTTGTGGAACGACGAAATCTATCTTCATGCGCGGTTGCAGAAAGCCATCCGCACGGCAATCTGCCTGGACGAATCGATTCTTAATGCGCGAGACGCCAACTTTGCCTTGGAGACCGGAGCCTGCCGGATCGTCAATATCAAGGTTGGCCGCGTGGGTGGCTTCAGCGAGGCGAAGAAAATACACGATGTCGCCCTGCGGCACAACGTTCCGGTGTGGTGCGGCGGGATGCTGGAATCGGGAGTGGGACGGGCGCACAATATCGCTTTGTCAACGCTTGAGAATTTCCGCTTGCCCGGAGATGTGTCGGCATCGAAGCGTTATTGGAAAGAAGACATCATCGAGCCCGAAGTGCAAGTGCGCGCCCATGGGATGATTGCCGTCAGTGACGCGCCGGGAACGGGCTACCAAGTGCGTGAGGACCTGGTGCGGAAGTTCACCGTGCGCGAAGAGACGTTTCGCGCTGGAAAGTAAAGTGTAATTTTCCCGTTGAGACGCGGCTTGCCTTGTCTCTACAGGTGGATTGTTAGCCTCTTTTGTCAATCGCTGGTGGGGCGAGTTTGCTGGCAGCTGGGCTTGTCGGTGGCCACCGAGGATTCTTCCTTCTTCAGCAGTTCCAGCGCCTGGGCGAATGTCAGGTCCGAGGCAACCCGCTTAAAGCCGCTGAAAATCTCCGTCGAACTGATGGAGAGATTCTTGAACAGCAAAATCTTTCCGGTGAAGCTCAAGCTCACGCTTGAAATTTCCCAAAAATCGTCGCCAACCTCTTGCTGCTGAACCATGAAGCGGCCGCCGCGATCGAGGTGTCCGAGAATTCCCCAGCCGAAACTAACTTCCTCGAAGAGCGTGCTGTCAATGCTGGCAATGCGGTACCGGACGGCGTCCACCAGCACGTAGCCCTGCATGCCGGTCAGGACCCCTTCTACGCGCGACGGCGGCTCGTAGCGGGGATTGGGCCGAAACTTCAATTTCACTAGAAGGGAGCCGGCCCGGCCGATGCCTTCCGAGCCCTGATCTTCTCCTGCATACTCAAACAGGAAGGCATCGGGCAGTGCGCGCACGATACGCATCGTGCGCTCGGCGTTCTCTTGCTCCTGTGCGCGTTTTTTTCGCAGTTCGTCGGGATTGTTGATGAAACGTTCGACGCGTGCTTCTTCCCCATGGCGTTGCTTGGCAGTGAGAGGTTTGCCGTTGTAGGCGACCACCAAGCCGGCCGTAGCGTCCTTGGTTTCAATATAGATTTTCGTGGTGGATCCCTTCGGCGTGGTCTTGGTGCCGCGAAACCGGAAGCGGGCGGTACCATCGTTGGCCGCCTTAATTTCGTTCTGCACGGCTTTGCGCACCAGTTCCGCGGGATCGTGATACGGAGAAACTGTGGCTGGCTGTCCGGCAAAACTGGCCGTCGTGAGCAGCAGAATCCAGGCGCTGGTTTGGACGACGCTGTGGGTGCTGGCATTGTGCGAGATCGAGTTCACGGCCGCCATCATGGGACTAAATAAGTGCAATCTGGTCTACGCCATGGTAGCAAACGTGGGCAGCAAACCGAAGGTTGCATCGAGGTAAAGCCGCGCTTCCGACCGCCGCTGTAAGTTCCTGATGGAGAACGATTTCCAGCCATCGGGCCGACCGCTAGAGGGGGTAATGATTTACAATCGGTTCATTCGCGGCGAACAGAGCGCGAGGAGATGGAGGCCAAGCTATGGATGCTCCGCAGACCGGTGAGTTCGCCCATATCGGCAAGTCGGTCGTAATCAAGGGAGAGCTGTCGGGATCCGAAGACTTGTACGTGGATGGCAGCGTCGAAGGGAAAATTGAGCTGCGCAACCACAGCCTGACGGTTGGGCCGAACGGCAATGTGAAGGCCGACGTCACCGCCAAGGCGGTTGTGATTCAGGGTAAGTTGGACGGTGCCGTGGTCGCCTCCGAGCGCGTCGAGCTGCGAAAGTCAGCGGTGGTAACCGGCGACGTGACCACGCAGCGCATCGCCATTGAAGAGGGCGCCTTCCTGAAAGGGAAGGTCGAGATTCAGAAAGAGGCCGGAAAGGCGACGGGGTCCGCGACTTCGTAATCGAGGGCGGACTGGTTGCGCAACCGGGTGCATTGATCCATGGCATCTGTTTCTGACAACGTAATGAAATTCTTTCGGAGCTCTTCGAACACCGCAGGTTCCGCGGTCCCGCAGAAGCTGACCCGCCGGTCGAGTGGGATGGGGGAGATTTCACGGCTGCTGAATTCGCAGGAGACGCTGTGCGTGCTCGACATGGGCGCGACCTCCGCCAATAACATTCGTTTTTTTACCGGCAAGGGGCATAAGAATTACAGCGAAGATCTGTTGCGGTCGTCACTTGACCCGGCGCTGCGCGTTCAGGACGGCGCAGGAAACACGGTAGTGGACAGCAAAAAATTTTTGGATGAGAACCTGGTGTACGCGACCGCTCAGTTCGACGTGGTGCTGTGCTGGAATCTGCCGGATTACATGGAAGAGAGCCTGGTGAAGCCGACCATCGACCGTTTGTGGTCGGTGATGAAGCCGGGCGGATTCCTGCTGGCGTTCTTTCACACCCGCGACGCGGGCCCCGATTCGACCTGCTATCGCTATCACGTGACCGGTACCGACATGCTGGAGATGCAAGAGATCAAGTTCGCACCCCCCGGCCGTCCCGCGGCCGACAAGCAATCCCCGCGCCTGCAGCGCGTCTTCAACAACCGGCACATTGAAAACCTCTTCCGGGATTTCGCTTCCATCAAGTTTTTCCTGGCGCGCGACGCCATCCGGGAAGTGCTGGTGGTGCGCTAGTCAAGCTTGCTGGTGGAGTGCCAAGCGTCCCCGCCCGGCCACGACGCTCTAAAGCGGGCCCATCGGACTTATCAGCCTTTGGACATGCAAGTCGAACAAGTCTTCACGTGAGCCAAGCGCGCTTTGTGAGCCTGCTGATAAGCTTCCATTTCCTCTTTCTGGTGCTTCCGTTTTGCTTTCTCGGAGAGCCTGGGCTTCACTTCATTGCGGTATAAGAAAGAAGTCCATGCTGCGTGCGTACGGGTCTCGCGATCTTTTAGCTTTTTGTAGGTGGCGCATTCCGATTCAGACATAGCGTGATTGATGATAGTCGAAAAGCGCCTTTGTCCATTCCTGTTTTCCGCGATCTCTTGATAGTATGTAGTGTCAGGCATCGGTTCCGCGCGACGTTTTCCCGCCAATCCCGCCAGGTCCGGAAGGAAGCAACGGTAACGGGCTCTTTCGTGTGCAGTGGAGCGCCGGTGCCTGACTTTTGTCCTTTTTCGGTGGAGCGCCGGGCGTCCTCACCCGGCTACCTGTGCCTCAGGCCGGGCGTCCCGCCCGGGCGCTCCACCAGCAAAATCTTGTTACCAATTCTTTCATCATGACCAAGCGTCTTTACTACGACAGTTCGGAACTTTGCGAGTTCGATTCGGTGGTCGAGGAGGTCGCGCCTCTCTCGCCTGACGAATCGCGCCCGGGCCTCATCCTGCGCGAAACCGCGTTCTATCCCACCAGCGGCGGTCAGGTGCACGACACTGGGTGGCTCACGCTTGACGGGGCCGAGCGCCTCAGAGTCACCGAAGTTGCGGATGCCGAAGACGGCAGGATCGTCCACTACCTGGAAGCGCCGGCCACCATGCCGCTTGTGGGTGCCGCGGTGCGCGGCTGCATCGACCTCGAACGCCGCCGCGACCACATGCAGCAGCACTCCGGGCAGCATGTACTCTCGGCGGCTTTTCTCGAGCTTTACCAGATGCAGACCGTCTCCTTCCACATGGGTGAAGATTATTGCTCGATCGATCTGGAGACGCCGTCACTAACTTCCGGGCAGATTGCTGGAGCCGAGAAGCGCGCCAATCAAATTGTGTTTGAGAATCGTCCGCTGCGGATTCGCTATGTTTCGCGCGCGGAAGCGGAGAGGCTTGGCCTGCGGAAACTGCCTCCCGCCGAGCGCGATGAGCTGCGTCTGGTCGAGGTTGCGGACTTCGATCTGTCGGCGTGTGGCGGAACGCACGTCAGCGCCAGCGGGCAGATTGGTTCCATCCTGCTGCGCAAAACCGAGAAGGTACGCCAGGGAACACGAGTCGAGTTTGTCTGTGGCGAGCGCGCGGTCCGCATGGCGCGGCGTGACTACATCTCCCTCAGTGAGGCGGCCGCGCTATTTTCAGCGAAGCTCTGGGATGTGCCGGATCAGATTCGCAAGAGTGTCGAACAGAGCAAGCTAACCCGCAAGCAATACGACGATGCGCTCGATCAACTCGCCGAGCTCATGGCTTTGGCCGCTCTCAAAGATCAGCCAGAGACCAACGGGCGGAAGATAGTCGTGCGCGCGTTTTCCCATCGCGACATCAGCTACGCCAAACTGTTCGCCCAGAAAGTGACCCGAGCGGCTGTGCCCTCCATCGCACTGGTGGCCAGCGCCGTGGATCCACCCGGTCTGGTGTTCGCGCAGACAGTTGGCGGCTCCGCCGACATGGGGGCGTTGCTCAAGCACGTGCTCTCGTCGGTAGGAGGCCGCGGCGGTGGCAGCCGCGATTTCGCCCAGGGCGGTGTTCCGGCGGGCTGCAATGTCAACGTCGAGCAGCTTTTGCGCGAGGCAGCGGGTACAATCGGAGCCTGATCCCGACCGCACGCGCCATTTCCCGGGAAGAATTCATTCGATGCTGGAACCGCGGCTGATACTCGTCAACCTCCTCATCAAGCTGGGCGTGGCCGCAGCCGTGTCGAGCGCACTGGTGCGCTCCAAAGAATTCAAAGGCCTGCTCTTCCGTGAGCAGCGCGAAACCCGGCGCAAGATTTATCTGGCGTTGTGGATGGCGATCCCCATCGCACTCGGCGTCTGGATTCGATGCAGCGTCAAAAGCTTCCTCGCTGGCGATTTGGCCCTCGAAACCGCGCTGCTGCTGGGCGTGATCGGCGGGCGCTTGTCGGGTGGGCTCGGCGGAGCGCTGATGTCCCTGCCCGCCCTGTTGCATGGCGAGTGGGCCAGCTTGCCGTTGAATGTGTTTGCCGGAATTGTTGCCGGGCAGTTGCGCCGGCTCGCGCCCGAACAGGAAGATATCTGGTCGTTCTCACCCTTCATCGACCTCAGCCTCTATCGCTGGATTCGCCGCAATCTCCCGCGGCCGCGCCTGTTCGATTGGCAGATTGCTTTTTTCGTAACCATCGTCGGCTTGCGGTTCCTGCAGACCGAAATCTGGCGTTTCTGGCCCAACTCCATCTTCAGCCTCGAAAGCCCGGGCCTGTGGATCAAGGGCGACGGCGGAACTCTGAACGGATATCTGGTGGAGAGCGCCATCTACCTCGCCCTGGTCATGGTGGTGGGCACGGAACTAAAAATCTTTAACAGCGTCCGCATTCAGATCAAGCTCGAAGAACAGGAACGCCTGTTGCTGCAGGCCCGCATGGCGGCGTTGCAGAATCAGATCAACCCACACTTCCTCTTCAATACCCTGAATTCCATTTCGTCGCTCGTGCGCTTCGATCCCGATACGGCGCGGGAGATGATCCTCAAGCTCGCTACCATTCTTCGCCGCCTGCTGCACAGTACGGATTCGTTTGTTCCGCTACGCGAGGAAGTGGAGTTCATCGACAATTATCTGGATATTGAAGTCGTGCGCTTTGGACCGGACAAGCTCAAGGTCGTCAAGGATCTGGATCCGGCCTCTCTCGAAGCCATGGTTCCCAGCATGCTCTTGCAGCCGCTCGTCGAAAACTGCATCAAGCACGGTCTTTCTCCCAAAGTTGAAGGCGGCCGCATCACCCTGCGCAGCCGCCTCATCAAGTCGCGACTGGTGGTTGAAGTAGAGGATGACGGCGTGGGCATGCAGTCGGCCCAGAACTTGCTTCGAGAGCACGGGCAAGCCCATGGCTTGGGCGGTATGGGGATCGGCATGGCGAACGTCGCGGAGCGCCTGAAGGTACTCTACGGCGATACTGCCAGGATGATGATCGAATGTCCCGAAGGCGGCGGCACCCTCATCCGGTTGCGCCTGCCCATTCTGCCCAATCCCGAAGAGCTGATGACCACTACGACGACTGCTCCAGCACCTTTCGGTAAAAGCCTTCGTAAAGCGGAATAATCTTGCTCGAACAGAATTTTTCCCGGGCCGCCGCGCGCGCCCGTTTGCCCATCGCCCGCAGCGCGGATTCATCGCTCAGCAGATCAATGGCGTAACGCGCCATGGTTTCCACGTCGCCGACATCCGCCATAAATCCGGTCACGCCATGCTCGATCACTTCCGGCACTCCTCCCGAGCGGGTGGCAATCGGGACGACTTCGCAGGCCATTCCCTCCAGTGCCGCCAGTCCAAACGATTCCAGTTCGCTCGGTATTAACATCACGTCTGCGATGGCCAGTTTTTCCCGAATCTGATCCTGCTTCCCAAGAAAAGATACGTGCTCGTGAATACCTTTCTGCACCGCCAGCCACTCCGCCTGGGATCGATCCGGCCCGTCGCCTATCAGTAACAGCTTGGAAGGAATTTTCTTGCGCACGCGATCGAAAATTTCAATCACATCGAGGACGCGTTTCACCGGCCGGAAGTTGGAAAGGTGCACCAGCAGCCGCTCGTCGTTGGATACATACTCGCCGCGTTTTTCCAGCCATTCCGGTTTGCGCAGATACTCGTCGCAGTTCACAAAGTTTGGGATCACTTCGATGTGGTTCTTGATGTCGAAAATACTAATGGTCCGGTTGCGCAAATATTGCGAGATTGCCGTCACCCCGTCGCTTTGCTCGATGGAGTAACGCGTAATCGGTAGATACGAGCGGTCGAGCCCCACCAGGGTGATGTCGGTGCCGTGCAAGGTCGTAACAAAAGGTAAATGCCGCCGCGGCGGAGTTGCCGCCAGCATCTGCTTGGCCAGCATCGCGCTCACCGAGTGCGGGATCGCGTAGTGCACGTGCAGCAGATCCAGTTCGTAGAGTTGCGAGACCTCGGCCATGCGCGTCGCCAGCGCCAGATCGTACGGAGGATATTCAAACAGCGGATAGCGCGTGACCTCGACCTCATGATAGTGAATGTTGGGTTCCGGTCCGGTCAGACGAATGGGCTGCGAATACGAAATGAAATGAATTTCGTGGCCGCGGCGCGCCAGCTCAAGCCCCAGTTCGGTGGCCACAACTCCGCTCCCGCCGTACGTTGGATAACAGGTGATGCCAATCTTCATGCGCCCCCCACAATACCATCATTGGATTCGCAGGAATCGCTGAGGATGCGGGGAAAGCCCGCCATACGATGGAGCGACGGGCGTCTCGCCCGTCCAGCCGGGCGGGGACGCCCGGCTCTCCACCAGCTAGATTGGATCAGCAGCGGTCGCGGCGCTAATCCTTAGCTCGGCTTCTTCGGTGTCAGATCGCACGCTTCTCTGATTCGATCCAGATTCAGCCCGCCGGGAGAAAACTCCGCGATCTGCCGGCCGCTCTGAGTTCGCAGTTCCACTTTGAAGACTTGTGCCCCCATCATGCCGCGAACGCTACCTTTGTCCATTGACAGGAATCGCCCGCGCATCCAGTTCCAGCCTTTAAAGTAGTGAGCCTCGTCAACGCGGACCATCACTTCCAACTGGGGTTGTCCCCAGAAGCCAGGGCGGTTCGGCCGAGCCAGTCTCACTCCGGGATTGAAGTCTGCCAGCTTTAGCTTTCCCTCACTGCAATACAAATTGACTCTGGGCTTGTACTCCGGGTCTTCGCGAAAATAATTGTCCGATTGAATCTCAAATCGCACTTTCTTCGCGCCCGTCATCTTGTTGGTGGAGTGGAACTCCAGCCATTTTCCTCCGGCACTGACCCCGTCCGATTCGTCCTGATAAGGAGTCATGGCGCCACTCTGGGCCAAAGCCAACGCTGCTGCCGCGCCAACCAGAAAGAACAAAAGAACCGCTCTCGCCGCCAACCCGGAACCGTTTGCTTTACAAATCCAGCCCAATGCTTTCAATATCTCCTCCAGACAATCACACCCCTACATACTATTGAACCCCCAGGCCCGCGAAAAGTTGTATGGAATGTTCGAGGAGTTTCGCGCGCGATTCCTATGCGGAGTTGGGACGATCCCAACCTCGCCGCGGGCAACTGATGTATTCTCTTCGATAGGTTAGTGGATAAAATAGCTGCCGGCCCGGATGGCGAAACTGGCAGACGCACGGGACTTAAAATCCTCAACAGCCAGTCACATGTTAGTGTATGTATCTGTAAACAAGAATGTTATTGACATGACTTTGAAGGTGGAATAGCTTCACATTCACTACACATTTTCACGTTCTCGCGCCACTTTGCACGAGGAACGAAGATGACCGAACACCACACGATTCTGGGCGGCACGGTCCACGTCTACAAACGCCCAAACAGCAGTCTCTGGCAGTGCTCAAGCTATTTCGCGGGCAAAAATCGTCGCTCTAGTACGAAAGAAGAGAGCCTCTCCAAAGCCAAGGAAATCGCCGAGGACTGGTACCTCCAGCTTCGCGGAAAACTCCGCGGTGGCGAGATCAAGAGCGAAAAGACCTTTCGCGAGGTGTCTGAGCACTACCTGCGCGAGTTCGAC
>JANXZM010000011.1 GCA_025355505.1 Acidobacteriaceae bacterium
GAGCTTGAACAGGAACTCCAACTGAAACCTACAGCGAGCGGCGCCAATGTTTGGGTATTCCTCCCCTACGACGAAGGGGTGTACTACGGAGAACAAACGATCGAGACCCTCTCGGTGGTCTCGAACGTCCAACTCTATCTCGACCTTGTCAACTACCAGGGAAGAGGCGAAGAACAGGCTACGGCGATTCGCGAGCAACTGCTGAAGTATTGACATGGCCCAATACCGCCAAGACGAAACCGACATCAGTCTTTCGATGTTGCTCGAGGTGGTTGACGCTCTGAAGGGCTATGGCGCTGACGTGGTCATCGTTGGCGGCTGGGCACCGTACCTGCTTCTGCAGAAATTCGGCTCAAAAACCGATGAACAGCATGTAGGCTCCCTCGATGGCGATCTGGCCCTGAACTTTAAGCGAATCCCCGAAGAGAAGTACGAGACGATTGTTGAGACGCTAGCCAGAATTGGCTATGCGCAACGAACAAATGCCGCTGGAAAACCCATTCCCGCCAGCTTTCAGAAGGCGATCAAAATAGGCGACGTACCCTTCATCATGCAGATCGACTTCCTCGCAGGCGAATACGGCGGAACGGCGAAATCGCACCGCCACCAGAAGATCCAGGAGATGCTCGCTCACAAGGGTCGCGGGGCCGATCTCGTATTCGACAATTTCTACACGGATGAGATCCCGGGCAAACTGCCCAACGGGGCAGAACTGCGTGTCCGCATCAACGTGGCCAACGAAGTCGCTATTTTCGCCATGAAGGGAATCGCAATTGGACAGCGGACAAAAGCGAAGGATTACTACGACCTCTTCATGCTTGCCAAGCATTTCAAGGGCGGTCCCAAGTGGCTCGCGCAAAGCCTGATCCCATTCTCCAAGAACAAATTGGTTAGGGAAGCGATAGAAAATGTACGCAAGTACTTCGATGCTACGAAAGGCCTGGGTCCTACATCTGTTGCTGATTTCAAAGACGAACAGGACCCGGCGGCGCGGGAGATCGTTCAGCGCGACGTATTCGAGGTAATGCAAACCCTGCTCAATGACATTGATCCGCCAGCAATAGCCTCGGTTCCCAGGCCATAGACCCGCGGTCGGCGCTCCGTTCTTCTGCAACTAGACTCGGATAGATCATCTGTCCGGCCCGAACCTACTCTCAGCACGATGTCGTCACTAGAGGAAGTGAATTGGAGATCGTTGCACCACCGCGTCCGGTCAAACCAAGCAGCATCCGCGCTCAACTTGGCTAGGTGACCCGGGTAGCACCGACAGTTCGCCCGCAATCGTCGGATATGTTTCGCCAACTCACAAACTTGCTCAGCGCGTTGCCCTTTAAAACAACATCTCCGGAATGTATTCTTCGGAGCAAGCCAGATCATCGTTCTTCCCCGAGTTGACCCGAGAGCTCACGCGGTAGCGGCGCATAGAATCTGCCTGGTATGGCTTGAGCAAATCGAGTATGTCATCGAGTTGTTTGAATCCTGGATCAAGCCACCGATCATGGTCTTCATCCTTGAGAATAACTGGCATTCTGTCATGAATGTCAGACAGGAGTGCATTTGCTGAAGTCGTAATGATCGAACACGTTTCGATGAGTGCTCGCTCCGGGTTCTTCCATCGGTCCCAGATTCCAGCGAACGCAAAGATTGAGTCGTCCGCGAGGGTAAAGCAGAAGGGAGACTTCCCCTTGCTGTATTTCGACCACTCGTAAAAGCCATCCGCGGGAATCAAGCAGCGGCGAGAGAGCAAGGGTTCGCGGAAGGCAGGCTTCTCGGCAATCGTCTCGGCCCTGGCGTTGATCATTTTGTATCCAATCTTGGCGTCCTTCGCCCAGAAGGGGATTAGCCCCCAACGCATCAGCGAAAAGGAACGAACGGGACGAGTCGCGTCCTGCCGGATGACTACCACATTCTGTCCGGGGGCAACGTTGTAGCGAGGACTCCAGTCAACGTCGTTCTCCACATCAAAGTACTCCGCGAGCATCTCCTTCTTCCGGGCGAGGCGATAGCGGCCACACATGGGTAAAGTATAAGACTCATATCGAGGATTCGGGTCGCGCAGTGATTGACGTGCCCAGGAAAGCCAGCTGATTGTTATACTCTGGCTGGGGTCGATAAAATGAAGCGATTCGACAGAGAACGATTCAAAACTTGACGCACTCTTGGCGAGCGCATACTATCGGGCCGGAAACTGCGGCACCGCCAATCGTCAGCTCAGTCGTCCTTCGCGTTGCGGGTCTACCCTGCCCGCCATGCCGAACTTTCTCGCCGCGGCAGTGCCATGGAGCAAGGCAGCCAACTCCGACGTGACTCCTCTCGCAGCCACCCCTCTAAGTTTGGTTGGCGGATCAGTGCGACCCTTTTTTGCCTCGCTCTAGCCATCCTGGTCGTAACGCTTCTTGCGACAAGACTCCACGCCATTGATCTCTCATCACTGTTGCTGGGGATCGCCATGGCCACGTTCTGCGTCGTGCTCTTCTTCTTCTCCAGATTTTTGTTGATAGCACGCGAACAGCACTGGCAAGCCGCTAGCGCTCTCGATACCACCGAGACGTCCCTTTTGGAAAGCGAGGAGCGGTTCCGGCAGATGGCCGACAACATTCAGGAAATCTTCTGGATGATCGATGCGGACACCAGGAAAACGCTTTATGTAAATCCAGCTTACGAGACCATCACCGGACGCTCGCGCGAAGCACTCCAAGAAAACCCGCTCTCCTACGAAGAGATCATCCATCCTGACGACCGCGTGCAGGTGCTCCTCAAGCTGGACGAGGCGACTCGGACCGGAGATTTTGACGAACGGTTCAGGATCGTGTTGCCCAGCGGAGACTCGCGCTGGGTCGGGGTGCGCGGATTTCCCGTGCGGGATGGCAAAGGCAGAATCCGCCGGCTGGTTGGAACCGCGCTGGACATTACGACACAGAAACACGCGGAAGAGGAAGTCACCAGAAACTTATCGCTCGCCGAATCCGCTTGGGCCGAAGCAGACGCGATGCGCAAGGCCACACTGGCGCTGACGCAAGACCTCCGCATGGATAACGTTCTGGACACTTTACTTCAGTCTCTCCTGGAACTGGTTCCGTACGAGTCCGCGCAGATATTGCTCCTTGAATCTGATTTTCGATTGTTCGTGGCACGGGAAGCCCCACGCCCTGACGCCGCGAAGCAGGCTGTGAAATACCCGCTGACCCTCGACGCCGCCGACTTCCCGGTCCTACAGCGAGTCTTGGCAACTCAAAGCGGTCTTGTGGTCGCAGACACTAAGCAGGAACAGGAATGGCGCGCTCTCAGGGGCTCCGGCCAATTGCGCTCCTGGCTTTGCGTTCCGCTAGTGACCTCCCGCCAGACGCTGGGGCTGCTTTCCTTGGGGCACGGTGGATTCAAGGTCCAAGTGCAACATTTCCGAATTAGGAGATAGTTGCATATGGCGAACGGTTACAGTCACCTTGGAGTTCAGGAGCGGGCGTTGATCGAGACGCAGTTGCGGCTGGGTATGAGTCCGGGAGCGATTGCGGGAGGATTGTTGCGTCCCCGTTCGACCGTCACCCGCGAGATACGGCGCAACGGTTGGCAATCGGTTCAAGAGCAGATTGGTGGTGGCCGAAGCCGGATCGCCGGAGGGTACCGATGCTTGACTGCGGATCGGCGGGCTCGACAACTGGCGGTCCAACCGCGGGTGCCGTGCAAATTAGTGCCTGGCAACCCGCTGTGGAGGGTGGTGGTCGATCATCTCCGCCAGGGCTTGAGTCCGGCGCAGATTGCGTCCACACTGGCTCGTATGCCCGATGCGGTTCAGCTTTCGTACGAAACCATCTACACCGCGTTCTACACCATGCCGCGCGGGCATCTGCGCTCCAACCTGTTGGCCCTGATGCGTCGCCGGCATCACGCCAGAAGGCCACAGCGCCGTAACGACGGACGCAGCAAGCCGTCGATCCCCGAGATGACCCTCATTGATGAGCGGCCGATCGAGATCCAAATGCGCCTGGTTCCCGGCCATTGGGAAGGCGATCTGATTATCGGAAAGGGCAACCTCTCGCAGGTCGGCACGCTGGTCGAGCGCACCACATTATTCGTCGCCCTGGTCAAGCTGACCAGCAGTAAGGCCGACGTCACGGCCCAGGCCTTCCCCAAGATTCTCAACCGCTTCGACAGCCAGTTGCGCCGCTCCATGACCTTCGACCAGGGCTGCGAGATGAGATACCACAAGGCCCTGACGGCCAACACCGGCGTCGACGTCTACTTTGCCCATCCCCACGCTCCCTGGGAGCGCGGCATCAGCGAAAATACCAACGGCCTGCTCCGCCAATACCTACCCAAGGGAACTGACTTGTCTCTATTCTCCCAGAATCAACTGGATGACATTGCGTGGCGGCTCAACACCCGCCCCAGAAAAACTCTGGGATGGAAAGCTCCCGCCGAACTGTTCCTGCCAGAAGGAACGTTTGACTTCGTTCAACACTGGTCCACTAAAATCCCACTTGTTGCACTTGGACCTTGAAT
>JANXZM010000066.1 GCA_025355505.1 Acidobacteriaceae bacterium
CCAACTCAAGCGGGGATTTGGAGTCAGCTCCCATCCTGATTGATGTTGAACGACAGGATGCTCCCCTCTCTATTACCATTCAACCCACATTCTTCTCCATACGAGGGATCGGCGCGCAGCCCGAACCACGCCCAGCCAAGCGGTAGTGACGCCGATCACAGACAACTAAACCGAAGAGGCCCATGATTGAACCTAATATGGGCCCTTTGCTTTTCTCCCCCTATCCTCGGTTTAGGAACACCAACCATGCGTCATCCTTCACGGGCCTGCACGTTCTGCGGGTCCGCACTCCGTCTAACCAGAAAGCCGAAGTACGTTGCGTGCGCAACCTGCGCGAGCCTGATACAACACGGCCGCGTAAACGCGCTCACCAGCCGTGCCCTGCGCGGCGTCACCTGGATGTCAGAAGACATCAGCGCGATACGTGGCCAGCTCGCGCGCCAGTTCCGGGTACTCGTGGGCTAGCAAATCTGTGCTAATCTGTGCTAAGGGCGTGCGCATCCCGCCCTTCGTGCCATTCTTGCGCATTGTGTAATCAATGATCTAGAGTGTTTTCAACACATGAGCCGCTACGTTTCCTACCGAGATTTCGACTGGATCCTGATGGGCTTCGTGCTGGTGATCTGCGCGCTGGGCGTGCTGCAGATTCACAGTGCGACCGAGCACACGAAATTTGCCGGAGCCCACATCAAGCAAATCTACTGGATTGTGGCGGGCGTGGGCGCGATGTTCCTGGTGAGCCTGCTCAACTATCAAGCTGTGCTCGAACAAATCCACTGGCTGTACATCGCATCGCTGGCGTCGTTGATCGCGGTGATTTTATTCGGACAGAAATATCTGGGTGCGCGGCGCTGGATCAAGATGCCGGGCGGCGTGCATTTTCAGCCGTCGGAATGGGTGAAGCTGATCTTGATTCTGGCGGTGGCGAAATATTTTTCGGATTTGCATGAACGGGAACTGTCGTGGCCGGACTTTCTGAAGGCGGGCGCAATCGTCGGTTTTCCAATGCTGATGGTGTTGGCGCAACCGGACCTGGGGACGGCGCTAACCTATTTGCCAGTGGCGATCATGGGCTTATTTCTGGGCGGGCTGCGATGGAAGCAGGCGTTGATCGTGCTGGCGATCATGGGATTGCTGGTTCCCGTGGCATGGATCAAGGTGTTGAAGCCCTATCAGAAGGAACGGTTGACGAGCTTTATCAACCCGGATGCGGATCGGCAAGGCTCCGGGTACCAGGTGAATCAATCGCTGATTGCGGTGGGGTCGGGCGGGATCTGGGGGAGCAGTCAGGGATCGCAGACGCATCTGGCGTTTCTGCCGGTGCCGCAGACCGACTTCATTTTTGCGGCGTTTGCTGAGGAACACGGGTTTGTAGGAGCTCTAGCGGTTCTGCTGTTATACTTTATCGTGCTGATGCGGTTGACCCAGAATGCGCAAACAGCGCCTGACCGGGCTGGGGCATTTCTGGTAATGGGTGTGGTGGCTGTGCTTAGCTTTCACATTTTGGTCAACGTCGGCATGGTGGTTGGCTTTATGCCAGTCACGGGAATACCTCTACCGCTCATGAGTTACGGTGGGTCTTCCGTTCTTTTCATGTTTTTGGCGCTGGGGATAGTAATGAACGTCAGGATGCGCCGTTTTGTGAACTGAGACGGTCGGTAGAAGTTAGGGCGCCCTTGAGAACGGCGCCACGAAACAAGATTAGGCAGAATAAAGATTAGGCAGAATAAAAATTAGGCACGGAACAAGATTACGAAGGCCCTCGCGAAAAAGGAGGGCAGAACGCCGGCAGAGGTCGAAGCCGGACAAGGATTGAAGCCAGTCACGCGGGGAACGGCCCCCTCAGCGGAATGCGAGAGAGTGGCCACAGACCTGACAGAAGGCTTAACGCGATCAGTGCAGACGAGCACCAATAATTCACTGCAGTGTAGGCCCCGGGAAGAACTCCGGGACCGCGCCCGTTCCTACCCGGAACGGCGCTGAACGCTATCGATCCGTTGGTCCGCCTTACGCTTCTGGTCCGGTGAAGAAAAACCGGAGTAGAAATGAACAAGGAATTATTTGTATCGACCACGCCCCACGAAACCAAAGTGGGGATCACGGAAGACGATCAGCTAGCGGAAATTTACCTTGAACGGGAAAACGAGTACACCTTAGCAGGCTCGATTTATAAGGGCCGAGTGACGCGCGTGCTGCCAGGCATGCAGTCGGCCTTTGTGGACATTGGGTTGGAACGCGACGCGTTTCTTTACGTTTCCGATTTCATGGATCTGGAACAGCAGGATGAGGATCTGGATGAAGCGATCCCGGCGAATCGTCCGGTGACGGAGGCGCGTCCGCGTAGCGGTTTGGAAGCGGGTGGTCCCGCGCTGGAAGGGCAGTTTGCCGAAGCCGGAAGCGTAGTGGGCGAGGGGGAAGAGTCGGCAGCGGGTTCTGCGGAAGCGCCGGGCGCGGCGCGCGATGTTCGCGGACGACGACGACGTCGCGGACGTCGGGGAGAGACGGGCGGGCGCGGGCCGAACGCCGGCGAACGTCCGGAGCGCAGCGAAATTCGCAGCGAACCACGCGGCGAAGTACGCAGTGAGACTGGCGGCGAAACGCGGAGTGAAGCTCGAAACGAACCTCGGAGCGAACCGCGCAACGAACCGCGCAACGACCGCTTTAACCGCGGCGAACGTCCGGGTCGCGGCGGGGCGGACTCGCGATTCCAGCGGGCGGCGCCGCCGCCGCCGCCGACCGCACGTGCGGGTCGCGACTACGATTACGGACCGCCTCCGGGATATCAACCGATCCTGCTTCCCGGCGAATCGATCTCGAAGTACCAGCGACAGAGTCAGAGTCAAAGTGCGGCTTTGCCGGCGGAGAATGCAGCGGCGGAGCGGCCAGCGACGGCGTCGATCATAGCGAACTTTCCTGAAGATGAGCCTATTTTCGCGGCGGAGGTGGCCGAGCCACTTCACCAAGAGCATGTGCCGGACGTGGAAGCTTACAAAGAGGTGCGAGGGACCGATTCCAGCGCCGCGCCAGCAGTAGTGAGGACTTACTCAGCGCCGGAGGCGACGGTGCACGAGACGTCGCGCGAAGCGGACTTCGTGGCGGCTTCGCAGGTTACGCACGACGTTACGCACGGTGCCGTGGAGGAACAGGAGATTGAGGAAGAAGAAGCCGACCTCGCGTCCTACGGGGAAGAACCGGGAGACGACGAGGGCTTCGAGGAAATCGAGGAAGAGACGCGGGCGGCTGGTGGAGAGTTGTCGGGATACGTGGTTGGAGAGGTTGCTCCGGAGCTGACAGCAGGCGGCGAGGTGGCAGCGAACGGCGAAGCGGTTCCCGAAGCCGTGCTGGAAGCCGAAGAGCGAGAAGCGGAAGAGTTGGAACTGGAAGAGGCACAAGCGGAAGCTGAGGCGCTGCTGGAGGCCGAGGCGATTGGCGACGGTACCGTGGATGCGAGCGCGGAAGTTCGCGGTCCCGCACCCGAGGCGAGATTGTTGCAGCGGACGCAGCGTCGCGGGCCGGAGCGCGGGCCTGACCGCGGTGGTTCCGACCGGACTTCCGACCTCGACCGGCGGCGCGGACGGCGCGGTGGGCAGCGCTTCCGCAGTCGCGAGAACACGGTGGTGCCGCAGATCAGCGAACTGCTGAAAGAAGGGCAGGAAGTGCTGATCCAAATTGCGAAGGAGCCGATCGGGAAAAAGGGCGCGCGCATTACCAGTCACATCGCGCTGCCCGGACGCTTCCTGGTGTTCATGCCGACGGTGAACCACACGGGCGTATCGCGCAAGATTGCGTCGGAAGAAGAGCGGCAGCGGCTGAAGCGGATCATCCAGAGCGAGCGCGAAAACGGGGGTGGCGGTTTCATTGTGCGGACCGCGGCGGCAGGCGCAACCGACGAAGAACTGCGAGCGGATATTCGCTTTCTGAAAAACCTCTGGACCGAGATCAAGTCGCGTTCCGATAGCAGCAAGCCTCCGGCACTGATCTATCACGATCTGAACGTGGTGGAGCGGGTGCTGCGCGACCAGGTAAGCTCGGAGTTTTCGGTGATCTGGGTTGACACGGAGCAGGAATACGAGCGCATTTTGCGATTTGCGAATCGCTTTCAACCGGCTCTGGTCAAGCGCGTCAAACTGTACACGAAGGAGACGCCGCTCTACGATCAGTTTGGGTTGAACGAGGAAATCAACAAGGCGCTGAAATCGAAAGTCTGGCTGAAGAGCGGTGGTTACATCGTGATCAATCAGACCGAGGCGCTGGTCGCAATCGACGTGAACACCGGCAAGTACGTCGGCAAGACGGCGCGGCTGGAAGATACGATCGTGAAGACGAACGTGGATGCGATCAAGGAAATCGTGCGGCAGGTGCGGCTGCGCGATCTGGGCGGCATCATCATCATCGACTTCATCGACATGGACGAGCGGCGCAACCGGCAGAAAGTGATGCAAGCCCTGGAAGAGGCGTTGCGCCTTGATCGGGCGCCGTCGAAAGTGCTGCAGTTCAACGATTTCGGCTTGGTGGCGATCACGCGCAAACGGGTGAAGCAGTCGCTCGAACGCACGATTGGATCGCCGTGTCCGTATTGCCAGGCGACGGGCTTTGTAAAAGCGGTAAACACAATCTGCAACGAGGTCTATGTCGAGATGCGCAAGATATCGAGTCATCTGGAGCACAGCGACGTGATGTTGCGAGTGAATCCGGAGGTTGCGAAAGCGCTGAAAGCAAACAACGCGAAACTGCTGAACGAGATGGAAGAGCTTACGAAGAAGACCATTATCGTGAAGTCGGATCCGGCTCTGCACCAGGAACAATTCGATATCCACTGAGTTGCTGGATGTTGGCGCCTGGATGCTGCGAGCAGTCTTGAACTGAGAGAGGGATGGGCGTTTCGCTCGTCCCTCTCGCTATTTACGCTATCGGTTATCTACGCCACGGCGATGAGCTTTGTGGCTTCGGTGGTTCGCTCGCGCAGTTTTTCGAGTGAACTGCGGAGAGGCTCACTATTTGTCTGGGGCTCGGCTTGCTGGCCTGTGGCCAAGGCGAGGCGGTCTACGGCTTCGGCGAGGCGCTTGGCAAGGTCGACGAGCACTACTAGAGAATCGGCGTGGAGCTTCCAGACGGAGGGGGAATTCCGCGAGCGCTTCAGTTCTTCCAGCTCGGTCGAGATGCGCGCGGTTACAGCCACGATGCGGAGCAGCATTCGGGCAGCGTCTGCCCGCAGCCCGGCTTGTTCGAGATAATCGGCGGTGTAGGCCTCAACCTCGGCTGGACTTAGCATCAGGTTGAAATAGCGCATGGGCACGATCTGGCGGAACTTGGGGTCGGCAACGCGCACGAAGACGCGGATCGATTCTTCCACTCTCCGCAACTTGGCTTCTTCGACCGAGAGGGCCTGCGGTGTGATGGTGGCGGGAACGTAGCTGGGAGCGAGTGCTGGAGCCGCCGCCGCTCCGCCAGCGCCCACGGCGTGAGCGGAAGGCGTGGAGCCTGCATTCGCGTGCCGGATAGGCGGCCTGCGCTCCAATTCCTTTTTCAGCCGGGAGACGCGGCGGAATTTTTCCAGGGCCGCGCCGTAGTCAACCTTCAATAAGGCTTCCTGGTTCAGTGCGCGGACATGCTCGACCGTGACTTCGACGCCGTCGACCGTGCTTAGAATGCTGCCGCCGAGTTCTTCCAGGCGTTGGGCAAAATCCCTGATCTCCTGTGTGGCGGCGGCGAACAGCGTATGGAAACGATCGCCGAATGCGGCATTGTAAGGGGCGAGAGTGGCCAGCACTCCAGGGTGATAAATCGATTCGCCGAGCGAGGATTTCAACTGCCGCACGCGCGGAATGATGCCGGAGTCCATGAGCGCGCTGAAATCCTGGAAGCGATTCGCCTGGTCGAGCAAGGGGTCGAATTCGCGCAGCAGTTGCACATCCGCGTCCGAGAGTGTGGGTACTTCGGACTCAGACAGAATTTCCAGCAGCGCGATTTCAAACGGAGACAGTGGAATGGATCCATCGAGGCCGTAGCCGCGCTGCTCCCACTGGCCGGCGACTCGAGGATGGCGAAACAGAAAGGTTGCGACCAGATCGGTTTTGTCGCGATTGGCGCCGGAATCGTCGCGGTGGCGCGCGAAGTAACGCAGCAGCGCTTCGGCGACCTCGGGATCAAGATCGGGTTGCACTCCCAGTCGCAGCATGGCGGGAGTGATCGCCATGTCGAGGAGCTGAATCCAGAGGTGCATTTGATTGAGCGTGGCGCGTACGTCGTCGGCGTGGCTGATAACGTCAGGAGCGAGATCGGCGGGCGCGGGCAGCTCTCCGCCAAGCTGGTTACTGAGCAGCCGCTGGTAGAAGCTCTGCACGGTGGCGAGCAACGCCAGCTCCCATTTGGGATCCTCAACCAAAGTCAGCTCCTTCGAGATCGCACAGTAATATTTCCAAATGGGGACTGTCTTTTAGTAAAACCGAAAGGGAACCGTAGCGCAATTGGTTACCTGGTTACGGAAGTGGCTGCACCATCTGCTGGGAGAGACTTGGCTTGCCCCGTCTTTATTGCAATCAGGTGCCCACTGTAGGGCTATTGGAAGACCACGGTCTTGTTTCCGTACAGCAGGATGCGGTTTTCGACGTGCCAGCGGACGGCGCGCGATAGGACGATTTTTTCGATGTCGCGACCCTTCTGTACCAGCTCGTTGATGGTGTCGCGATGGTAGATGCGGACCACGTCCTGTTCGATGATGGGGCCATCGTCGAGTACTTGAGTAACGTAGTGAGCGGTGGCGCCGATCAGTTTGACGCCACGCTGAAAGGCCTGGTGGTAGGGCTTGGAGCCGACGAACGCGGGCAGGAAAGAGTGGTGAATGTTGATGAGGTTCTGCGAACCCATGGTCGCGATGAACTCGTTCGACAGCACCTGCATGTAGCGAGCGAGCACGACAAGACCGCATTTGTGTTCGCGGACGAGCGCGATTTGCTTCTGTTCCGCTTCGCGCTTGTTTTCTTTTGTGACCGGTACGACGAAGTAGGGGATCCGGTAGAAGTCGGCGACACGCTGGTTATCGGGATGGTTGGAAACGATCAGCGGAATTTCGCAGTGGAGTTCACCGCTTTGGTGGCGGTAGAGCAGGTCCTGCAGACAGTGGTCATACTTTGAAACGAAGATGGCGATGCGGGGGCGGTCGGAGGAGTGGGCGAGTCGCCAGTCCATCTGGAAGTCGCGGGCGATGGGAGCAAAGCGCTCGGAAAACTGGGCAAGGTCAAAATCAAAATCCGCCGGATCGAACTCCACCCGCGTCAGAAAAAGATTGGATGCCTCGTCTCCATGCTCATCCGCGAACAGGATGTTGCCGTTGTGGCGAAAGATGAAATCGGCAATCGAGGCAACCACGCCTTTGCGGTCGGGGCAGGAGACGAGAAGGATGGCGGAGTTGTGCATAAAATTGTTCATTCAGTCGGTCTTCCCTGTGAACCCCGGCGGGAGCGCTACTTCTTCAGCGCCTTCGCAATCTCGCGCGCGGCGTTGGCGCCGGAGCCGCCGGTGAGCCCGGTTCCCGGATGCGTTCCGCTGCCGCATAAATACAGGCGTTCGATCGGCGTCCGATAGCGCGCCCAGTCGAGCAGGGGGCGCATGGTGAAGAACTGATCGAGCGCAAGTTCGCCGTGGAAGATATGGCCGCCGGTGAGGCCGTAGGTTTCTTCGAGATCTTTTGGCGTGATGATCTGGTGGCGCAGGATGGTCTGCGGCAGATTTGGTGCGTACTGCGCAATTGTCTTCACCACGGTTTCGCTGAGCGCGGTGCGCTGGCTCTCCCAGTCGCTGCTTTTTAACTTGTACGGCGCGTATTGCATGTAGATGGACATCACGTGCTGGCCAGCCGGTGCGAGCGACGGATCCGAAAGAGACGGAACCGTAATTTCAATATACGGCTGACGCGAGAAGTTGCCATACTTCGATTCGTCGAAGGCGCGCTCGAGGTAATCGATCTCAGGGCTGATCTGGATGCGGCCCTGGAGCAAATTGCCGTTACCTTTGGCTTTGAGCGCGGTAAATTCCGGGAGCGCGGAGAGCGCAAGATTGATTTTTGCGACCGTTCCCATGCAGCGGTAATTCTTAATTTTCTGTACGAAGTCCGGCGTGAGGTGCGCGGGATCGACCAGGCGCATGAGCGTGCGCTTGGGGTCGGCGTTCGAGACTACGGCTCGCGCGGAAATCTCTTCACCAGAAGTAAGCACGACCCCGGTGGCGACGCCGTCCTTTACGCGAATCTCGGCGATGTCTGCGCCGGTGCGGATTTCCGCGCCCGCCTGTATCGCCGCGGCAGCCATGGCTTGAGTGATGGCACCGGCTCCACCGGCAGGAAACTGAACGCTTCCGGCGGGAGACGGATTGGGAGATGAATCGGCAGCGGCGCGCAACATCAGCACGAGCGAACTGCCCGCTGACCACGGGCCCAGGAATGTTCCGAAGATGCCGCGGGCGGCGATGGTGGCGCGCAGCGGTTCGGTGTCGAAGAACTCAGCGACCAGATCGGCGACCGCCATCGGTCCCCAGCGCAGGACGCGATACAAATCTTTCTTCCCTAGATTCCGAATAGAGCGGCCCGTCTTCAGCATCCCCCAGAGATCGCCACTGTTGGGGCTGTCAATGTTCGGCGGTGTTAGCAAGAGAGCTTCGCCGATGACTTTGCCGATCTTTCCCAGGGCGGTGCCGAAGTCCGCGTAGGAAGCAGCGTCTTTCTGCGACCATTGTGCGATCTCCTGCGCGGCTTTTTTTGCGTCAGAGTAGAGGACGAGCGCGCGGCCATCGGGCAGCAGCGAGGCGGTGCTCACATCGGGAGTCGTCAGCTTGAGTCCATGCTTCTCCAACTGCATGTCGCGTACGATGTCGGCACGAAGCGGGCCGGTGTTATGCGCGAGCGTGGAGCAACGGAAGCCGGGATGGAATTCTTCGGTGATGGCCGCGCCGCCCACCTGGGCGCGGCGTTCGAGCAGCAGTGGTTTGAATCCCGCTTTGGCGAGATAGAAGGCTGCGACCAGACCGTTGTGTCCGCCACCGACGATGATCACATCGCGCGTTTCCGCCATTGGTCTATGCCCCCTTCCCGTCTTTCAGAATTTCCAGTGCTGCCAGTCGTCCGGGTGCGCCCATGATGCCGCCGCCGGGATGCGTGGCCGATCCGCACATATATAAGTTCTTGATGGGCGAACGGAATTGCGCCCATCCGGCAACCGGACGCAGGAAAAATAACTGCTCGAGTGAGAGTTCGCCCTGGAAGATGTTGCCTTCGGTCAATCCCCAGTCGCGTTCGAGGTCGAGCGGGGTGATGACCTGGCGGTGCAGGATGATGTCTTTAATGTTCGGCGCGTATTCGGCGATGGTGTTCACGACGTTGTCGCCGAACTTTTCTTTTTCCGTGTCCCAGTCGAGGCCGGGAGCAAGTTTGTAAGGCGCATATTGTACGAAGCAAGAGAGTATGTGCTTGCCCGGCGGCGCGAGCGACGTATCGGTGAGCGTCGGAATCACCATGTCGATGTACGGATGCGAAGACCAGTGCCCGTATTTCGCTTCGTCGTATGCTTTCTCCATGTACTCGACGCTGGGTGAGATCGACATAGCGCCGCGCAGGTGCGCGCCGATTCCCGGCATGCACTTGAAATTCGGCAAGCCGTCGAGCGCCATGTTCACCTTGCCGGAAGACCCGCGGAACTTGTAACGATTAACGCCCTCCATGAATTCATCGGGCAGATGGCCGGGCTCGATCATCTTCGTAAACGTGAGGCGCGGATCGACGCTGGAGGAAACAACGTCGGCATAAATCTCGTCGCCGTTAGTGAGCGCTACGCCGGTGGCGCGTCCGTTCTTCACTATGATCCGGGAGATTGGAGCTTCGGTGCGGATTTCGGCTCCGGCCTCGCGAGCGGCGTCGGCAATCGCGTTCGAGATGGCGCCGGTGCCACCGCGCGCGAATCCCCAGGCACGGAAGGCGCCGTCAATCTCGCCCATGTAGTGATGCAGCAGAACGTAGGCGGTGCCGGGCGAGCGCACGCCGAGAAAAGTTCCGATAATGCCCGAGGCCGACATGGTTGCCTTGAGCACATCCGTCTCAAACCACTGATCGAGAAAATCGATGGCGCTCATGGTCATGAGCTGGACCTGGTTGTATTTGTCCTCGCTCGACATGCCCTGGAAGCGGCGTCCGATGAAGAGCAGTTTCATCAATTCCTTCGGATTCAGCGTCGCCGGGTCGGGAGGGATCATGCTGAGGATCGGCTTCACAAAGCGGCACATCGCCTGCATGGCCTTGCCGAATTCATCGTAGGCTTCGGCGTCAACGCGCGAGTGGCGGGCAATTTCGCGATGAGTCTTGCCGTGGTCGTTGACGCGCCACAGATGGTCGCCGTTGGGCATGGGAGTGAACGTGCCGTCGAGCGGCAGGATCTCAAGTCCATGGCGGGGAAGATCGAGGTCGCGAATAATCTCAGGCCGCAGCAGAGAGACGACATAAGAGCAAACGGAAAATTTGAAGCCGGGAAAAACTTCTTCCGTGCAAGCCGCGCCGCCGAGGATGTGGCGACGCTCCAGCACGAGCACTTTTTTCCCCGCTTTCGCCAGATAGGCGGCGTTGGTGAGGCCGTTGTGGCCTCCTCCAATCACGATCACGTCGTACTTCGTACCGCTTGAAACAGCAGGCATAGATTGACCTAGGGAAATTGCTCCAGACTTACCGGGAACTTCTCCAGAAAATGACTCGCCATTCTATCGAGAAAGTATCCTTTTGTCTCTACTTACGCGTGATTGCTGACTCACGGTCAATCTATTTCGGCGCTTGCCGCAGGAGCGTGCGGGTGCATATAATCCGGCGTCGGAGTTTCTTTAGGATTTCTTCTATGAACCCCTGTGGTGGAGAACTTCTTAACCACAGAGGTCACAGGGGTTCACAGGGAAAACAACACAAGGGAAACTACACGAGGTCGCCTTGCCCATTGGAACTGCATTTCACGATAGAACTTTCGCCCTCTGCCAGAGTCTGAATTACCGCGAGTGGTCGGGATACTACACGGTGAGCGTGTACGAAGTGCACCACGAGCACGAGTACAACGCGATCCGCAACGCGTGCGCGCTGATTGATATTTCGCCGCTCTATAAGTATCTGATCACCGGCAAAGATGCGACCAAACTGGTAAACCGCGTGATTACGCGTGACGTCAACAAAGTGGCTGTGGGGCAGGTGATTTATGCCTGTTGGTGCGATGAAGACGGCAAGGTCATCGACGACGGTACCATCACGCGCCTCGAAGGAAACAAGTATCGCTGGACGGCCGCCGATCCGAGCCTGCGCTGGTTCCGCCAGAACGGCCTGAACATGGACGTTCAGATCGAAGACATCTCCGAGCAGACGGCGGCGCTGGCGCTGCAGGGGCCGGCTTCCGCGGGACTTCTGAAGACGGTTGCGGAGGCCGACATCACCAACCTGAAATATTTCCGCAAGACGAGCGGCAAGATTGCCGGCGTGCCGGTAGATATTTCGCGCACCGGATACACGGGCGACCTCGGCTACGAAATATGGATGCCGTGGAATGAAGCCGTCAAAGTTTGGGACGCGCTGATGGACAAGGGCAAGCAGTTCGATATTCATGCGGCCGGAATGCTGGCGCTCGATGTGTCGCGCGTCGAGGCGGGACTGCTGCTGATTGAGGTCGATTACTCGAGTTCCAAGAAGGCGCTGATTCCGTCGCAGAAATATTCGCCGTATGAGTTGGGCTTCGGGAAGATGGTGCATCTCGATAAAGAGAACTTCATTGGCAAGCGCGCGCTGGCGCGAGATAACAAGCAGGGCGTGGCGCGACAGTTGGTTGGGCTGGAAGTGGATTGGGTGGAAGTGGAAGAGCAGTTCGAGAAATTCGGCCTCTCTCCGGCAGCGCCCAGCCAGGCGTCGCGCGTTGCGGTGCCCATCTATTCCGGCGACAAGCATGTGGGCAAGGCAACGACGACGGCGTTCTCTCCGCTGCTGAAAAAGCTGATTGCACTGGCCAGCGTGGGCACCGAGTATTCGAAGCCCGGCATTAAGCTGCAAATGGAGTTGACGATCGAAGCGCAACGAATGAAAACGACGGCGACGGTGGTCTCGTTACCATTCTTTAATCCGAAGCGGAAGACGGCGGTACCGGTATAGGTGCTGCGGTCCGAAATCAATACGTCGTGCGACGTTTGCGCAAAATTAATCTTTCCTGTGCGCCCGCCGTTTTCCCGCCCAGTACAGCCCAACCCCGATCAGCACCAGTGCTCCGCAGCCGCCGACGATTTTGAAGACGGCCAGCGGCTTGTTGGGTTCGTCGGGCGGCGGCAGGACGGATAGGGCGATGGTGAACACCGTTGTCGTGAATCCTAGAATCGACAGCGCATAGGCCGCCGGTTTTCCGCCGGGCACTCGAATCACTTCCTTGCCGGCCGGTTCGCTCTGCAGCTTAAACATCGACGCGAATAAATATAAGTAGGGAATGAAATACGTGATCACACCCATGCTTACCAGCACGTCATAGGCGCCTTTGACGGAGGTGCCAGCCTGTCCGAGAAAAATAAATACTGCGCCGATCACTGCCTGGGTTACGAGCGCGACCCAAGGCGTGCCCCAGCGGGGATGCAGCGCTCCGAACGAGGCCGGCAGATAACGGTCAATACCGGCAACGAAGGGCAAACGCGCGACGGCGGCGAGATACGCACCGGAGGCGCCGATGTTACTGAGCGCGATCAGAAACGCCGCGACCGGAAGGAACCAGGGCAGGCCGACACGATCGGCAGTCTTGGCAATCGCCTGCACCAGACCTTGCAGCGGGCTGACTTCCGACGACGGCAGCGCCAGCAGTACGCAGACGGTTCCGATGATGTAACAAAACGCAATGGTAAGCCCCCCTAAGAACAGGGCGAGCGGAATGGTGCGGCGCGCGTTTTTGATTTCTTCCGCCATGAAGGAGGCAGTTTCGCATCCACCAAAGGCAAAGGTCAGCACCGACCAAAAAATAATGTCGTTCAGGCGCACGCTCGGCATCATGGTGTGAATCGAAAATGTGGTTGCCGATCCGAAGCGGTGATAGGCGAGCAAGCCCATGCCAATGACGATGAGAACGGGTATCCACATGGCGAGCGCGCCGACGTTATGCAACCATTTGCCGACGTCGAGTCCGACGACGTTCAACAAGGTGGCGGCGGTGAGGGTTAGCAGCGCAAACAGGATGTAGAAAGTTCGGTTCGAGGAAAGATGCGACCACTGCGCCTGGCGCATGAAAAGCACGTTGCTCGCGGCAAAGTACAGTACGGCGGGGAAGTAGGGAAGGTTGCTGGTCCAGTAAGTCCATGCGGACATGAATCCGGAGAAGTCGCCGAAGGCGCGCTTCGACCAGACGTACAGGCCACCTTCGTTCGGATAGCGGGAGGAAAGTTCGATGACCGAGAGCGCGAGCGGCGTGTAGAAGGCGAGCCAGGCGCCGATCCAGATAACGATCGAACTGGGGCCAGCCGCGGCAGCAGTGGCGATCCATCGCAGGCTGATGCCGGTGACCACGTAGAACAGCAGCAAATCGCGAAATCCCATGACCCGCTTGGGACGGTTGGGATCGTTGACTTCGGCGATGGAGATGCCGGGAGATACTGACCTGACTTTGCCGGGTTGATTTGGCGATGGCGTGGATTCCGACAATTATGGTGTCCTGAAGTCAGTATTCAGATTCCTCGGCAACTCCAAGCCCGCAAAGGCAGCTAGAAATACCATCAACCCGGTTCCAACGGCAAGAAGATTCTGTGGGTACCGCTTGGCCGTAGCATGCGATGACCGTGAGAGATGGAAGGGAGGGGGTGGGTGGCGAAGGACAAAAAGAAACAAAAGCGTCCGTATACCGAGGAGCACTGGTGCGAGTGTGAGTGCGCCAATTGCGACATCGGCGCGCATGAGCGGTGCTCGTCACCAAAATGCCTTATGTCAAAATGGAAGGATAGAAAAGGCGAACCTAAGTCTGGTGGGAAGTAGCTGAATCCTATTCCAGATTTTTCTGCGTGAACTGACGAAACTGGAATTCAAATTCTTCCGGTGAGTAAATTCCCTTTTGAACGAGAAGCGTGTTCATGGCGTAAACGGTAGCGCGAAACCGGTCCTCGCGAGACAGTCTTTCCATTGCCTCTTCGAAGCTGATTAGTCCCTCACTTTTATCGGATGCCTTCGCAGATCGACTTACTGATACGGTTGCCATGATGGGAACTACCCCCTGTACTCTTGACGCTATTCTGCCTGAGTTCTCTCGTCAGCACAAGAATGGATGTGCAGACCTAAACGGCATCGGCGCGGCTCTTGTGCTTCCAATACAGATATCCCGGAATGCCGATCAGCACAATAGTTGCGCCCCAGAAAGCTTCGGTGGGCCGCTGGATAATTGTGTTGAGCGTCCAGGCAGCTCCGACCAGAACGTAAATCGCGGGCAGCCATGGGTATCCGGTGCAGCGATAGGGGCGCGGAACATCGGGCCGTTTCCAGCGCAGGACGAACAGGCCGATGACGGTCAGCGTGTAGGAGAGCACCATGCCGAAGATGACATAGGTGTAAAGCTGGTCGTAACGCCCGCTCATAGTGAGCACCGCGGCCCAGAGGCCTTGGCCGATCAGGCTGAAGGCGGGAGTGCGCCATTTGGGATGGATGACGGCCATGCGGCGGAAGAACACGCCGTCCTGTGCCATGGCCAGATAGACGCGCGAACCCGCGAGGGTGCAGGCGGCTGCCGCGCTGAAACACGAGATCGCAATCATGGCCGACAGCCACACGGCGGCTGCGGGCGAAAAAAGTTTTGTCGCGGCGGCGTGGGCGATGGTTTCGTACTTTGCGACCTCGTTCAGCGGCAGCGCGTAAACGTAAACCATGTTCATGGCGAGATAAATCGCGCCCACCGCGAGCACGCCCAACACCATGGCCAGCGGCACATTGCGCCGGGGGTCTTTGACTTCGCCGGCAACCCACGTGATGTACACCCAGCCGTCGTAGGCAAAGAACACCGCGATCAATCCGACGCCGAGTGCGGAGATCAAATGTCCTGGGCTCAGCCCCATACTTAATCCGCCCGGCGCTTGCGCACTGAAGTTCGACCAATGTCCCTTGCCGATGGCAAATCCTAAGACAACGAAGGCGGCCATGGCAGTGAACTTTGTCCAGGTGGAGATATTCTGAAGGAGCGCACCCCAGCGCAATCCGAAAACGTTGACGTAGGTGAGGATGGCGATCAGCAGCAGCCCGACGGCATGCGCGCGCGTGAAAACAATCGTGAATATAGCCTCGACGAAGTGACCGTCCGCCAGCGAGGGATACGGCAGATGGATGTTTGCCATCACGTGCTGCTGCGACATCCAGGGGACGATGTTGCCCATGTAGGCCGCGGCTGCGACGGAAAGGGCGGCGATGGTGCCGCCATTGGCGACCGCGAACAACATCCAGCCGTAAAGAAACGCGACCAGGTCGCCGTAAGCTTCGCGGAGGTAAATGTATTGTCCGCCGGAGTCTGGGAACATGGAACCGAGTTCGGCGAACGCGACGCAGGCGCACAGCGAAATCACTCCGCCGAGGACCCACACCAGGAAAAACAATTTCGGATTCGGCAAAGGCCCGGCAATATCTTTGGCGGTAAGGAAAATAGAAGAGCCGATGATGCCGCTCACCAGCAGCAGTACGGAGTCGAGCAAACTAAGCCCGCGGACAAGACTCGGCTGCTCACTGGGCGTTTCGGCTTCGGGAGTCAGGAGAGTGGGGACGCCGCTCATTGAGGTGTCAGTTCGGTCATCATCCCATGCCCAGTTCATCGGAAGATTCCAGCGGCGTTCCGCAACGGCGGCAGATGACGGCCGAGCAATCGCCGCAGGTCAGCGGATCGCTGACTTCCACGGCACAGACCGGGCAGTAAAACAACACCGCGGGTTGCGTGGCTGGCGCTGCTTTGGGAGCGATCTCCATGCGCACGAAACTGTAACACAATTTTCTGGCTTGCTCGCGCCCGATTACTCGGGCGGCTTCCGCAGGATCAGGTCGCCTTCCGTCGGTGGCAGTGAGAAGGGAAACTGCCAGACTTTGTCTTTCATCCAGACGCCGAGAATAAAATCCTCCCGCTCTTTCCACGGGCCGATCCACTTGTTGCTGGTCGCGAAGAAGACCCAGCCGTGGGCTTCGGGATTGCCCGGAGTCAGCGTCACCGTTGTGGGCTCGAGGTTTTGCGTGCTCAGAAACTCGATGAACTCGGCCGCTTCCTTTTCGTACTCTCGTAAGTGAGCCGTTTTTTCTTCGGTGATTTTTGGATTCTTCTTGATCTGACGCTCGGTTTCGAAGACCAGCGTGTCCACGTCGTTCTGCAATTTGGTGGAAAGTTCCGTGGGATCCATGTAAGCCTCAAGAACGTCGTGATGACGAACGAAGTCGATGCGCACGTCCGCGGGAAACTCAAATTTGTCCGCTCCTGTGTAAGTCACGCTCAGGTACGCGCCGAGGAGGTGATAGAAGCGGCGGCGGCTCTTGGTCAGTTCCTGCGAATCCACGAGGAGGGTAATGGACAGATCATTCCCGGTCATCGTCCAGCGGTAGCGTCCGTCGTCGCCCCGTTCGAATGTGCAACCGGGCGCACCAGCCGTCCAGCGCACAGCGGGCAACTGCTTTGTTTTCTCCGCATGGCTAAGCGTCGGCGACAGAATCGCGCAAACAATCAACAAAAGTTTGGTCCAGAAGAAACGGGAACGCGGCATGAATTCAGAGTGTATCGCTTTTGCGCGGTGAACGTCACGGCGCACCAGGCGCGGGATGTAGGCTGCGTCGAGTCGTGCGAGCCTGCGATCCCATCACCTGCATATTGGCTTCTGAGAAGCGTCTACGGGGCAAATTAGCGCGGAAAATGTGTTAGATTGAATCCGGTGGGGCGCGTAGCTCAGCTGGTAGAGCAACGCCCTTTTAAGGCGTGGGTCGCAGGTTCGAACCCTGCCGCGCTCACCATTACAAAGACCCGCGTGCAATGTTCCTCCGCGAGAAGGCCATAACATCTCATGCGGAAATTCTACAGATGGCGGATCCTCAGCCGTCCTCATTGGGAAACTGACAGAACGAAACCACGCGGGATGCATACTGCCGAGGGTTCGAGTCAGATCGTCGCGAGCCAACAGGTAAGCCAGGCCTTGTGGGGCTAACGTTATGCCTTGCTTGAACTGATCCTCAGCGAGGCGAGTATTTTCCGGTCGCGCCGCAACAGACTTTCTCCTGGCCTCCACCATGGGGCGCTTTACTTCGAAACTCACCAAGTGGAGTTGTCGCGGTCCAGCCCAACAATTATTTCTTGTCGGCGGAAAACTTGTATACCGTACGGGAATGGTACGTTCGGCCCGGTCTCAGGATCGTCGACGGAAAGCTGGGGTGATTCGGCGAGTCGGGGAAATGCTGGGTTTCAAGGCAAAAAGCGTAGTGCTGCTGATAGACCCGCCCCTGCTTCCCGGTGAGAGTCCCATCGAGAAAGTTCGACGAATAAAATTGCACGCCCGGTTCTGTAGTGTAGATCTCCAGAATGCGTCCCGTCGAGGGTTCGTGCACGCGGGCCGCAAGTTCGAGGCCGGGCCCCTTGCGATTGATCACAAAAGTTTGATCGTAGCCGTGTGCCAGCACCAGTTGCCGGTAGTTATCGTGAATGCGGGCTCCGATCGGAATTGACGCAGTGAAGTCCAGCGGCGTTCCTTTGACCGGAAGCAACTCACCAGTGGGAATGAGATTTTTATCGACCGGGGTGAAGCGATCGGCATTGATCAGGAGTTCATGGGCGAACACATCTCCGGTCCCCTGTCCAGCAAGGTTGAAATAACCGTGCGACGTGAGGTTCACCGGAGTAGCTTTGTCGGTCGTAGCCTGGTAGTCGATTGCGAGTTCATCGTAGTCAGTGAGAGTGTAGGTGACCTTGGTCTGGAGATTCCCAGGAAAGCCTTCTTCGCCATCTTTGCTGGTGTAGCGAAGAACGAGAGCAACGCCCTTCTTATTCTCCGACGGCTCCGCCCGCCAGAGTGCCTTGTCGAAACCCTTCACGCCGCCATGCAACGTATTCGGCCCGTCGTTTTTTGGAAGGGTGTATTCCACTCGGTCGAGAGTAAATTTGCCGTTCGCGATGCGATTGGCGTAGCGGCCGATGATCGAGCCAAAATGTGGGTTGTTGGTGAAATAGGGCTCCAAGCGATCGAAGCCGAGAACCACGTCGTCGAGTTTTCCATTCCGGTCGGGAACCCGCAGAGAGAGAACGATCCCCCCGAAGTTCATCACGCGCACTTCCAAGCCGTGCGCATTCGTCAGGGTGTAAACCTCGACGGCCTTGCCCTCAGTCGTTTTCCCGAAGGCTTCTTTCGCGATTGCATGCTTACCCGCGGAAGCAGATACCTCCGCAAAGGATACGGACCCCACAAGCCAACTTAGCAGCACGACGATCGCAACCAAAATTCCAAGTGAGAAATCTGCTTTCTCAAACGCCACTTCCACCGAGCTGCGCGTTTTCATAAGAGGCCTCTTCGTATGACGTGAGCTCTGATTCAATCAGCGTTCCGTCTATGTCCCATAGTACTGCCCAAGGTACGCTTATCTGCAAACCTCGATCGAAAATACTCCGTTGGTGAAGCTTCGCCAGACGGCGATCCGCGAGCTGACCGCTAGTCTCTAGCCTTCATTTCTTCCAGTCAATGTAAATTAGATGGAATGGTCACAATCCGCTGCAGTGCTTTACTGTTTGACATGGATGGCGTGCTGATCGATTCCACTCCTGCAGTTGGGCGGGTGTGGCATCGTTGGGCGGTTGAGCATGGCCTTGATCCAGAGACCGTGGTGCGCATGGCGCACGGGCGGCCGAGTCGAGCCACAATCCGCGAGCTTCTGCCGAACGCGGACATTGACCGCGAAGATCGCGAAGTGGAACGCAAGGAAATGGATGACCTCGACGGTGTGGTCCTGCTGCCGGGCGCTCGGCAACTCCTCAACATTCTGCCTCCGGAACGCTGGGCGATTGCGACCTCCTGTACGCGTCGGCTGGCCGAGGTGCGTTTGCGTGCCGCAGGCCTGCCCATGCCCAAGACATTGATTACCTCGAGCGACGTGAAGATCGGCAAGCCAGATCCCGAGCCTTACCTGAAGGCGGCGGCGAAGCTTGGGTTTGCCGCCTCCGATTGCATCGTAGTCGAAGATGCGCCGGCTGGGGTGCGCGCGGGAAAGGCCGCTGGCGCCAGAGTCATCGCCTTCCTTACCACCATGATCCGCCGCGACCTTGATGACGCTGGCGCCGATTGGATCGTTCAAAACTGCGCTGACATTGCCGCATCGCATGCCGTACTCAATGATGACGATGACGCCGGCCTGCAGTTGAGCCTCGCGCTTTGAAGTCCGAACTTTTCGCCAGAAGCCATTTGCGCGCAACCATCCGCTCAACTAGAATCCTCAGTTCCTTGGAAGTTGCCCGCAAGATTAGGATTAATGCGAACCGGGCGGCTTCGAATCTTCTCAATCGCGATACAGAAAATACAGGCAGGGCCTCGTGATCATCGGTGTGCCGAAAGAAATTTATCCGGGAGATCGGCGGGTTGCGCTTGTGCCCGCAGTTCTCCCGACGCTGACCAAAGCCGGTTTCGAAGTCCACATACAGTCCGGTGCCGGAGTTGACGCCGGGTATCCCGATTCACAGTATGCCGACAAAGGAGCGAAGGTCGTTGCGGATCGGGCTGCCGTGTTTGCCGCCGCCGACGTCGTTGTGCAGATTCTTTGCCACGGCTCCAACGACATGACGGGGAAACAGGATGTGCCGCTCTATCGCCGCGATCAGATACTGGTCGGATTTCTGCGTCCCTTCGGCTTGAAGGATGTAGTGCAGGAGGTCGCCAACGCAGGCGTCATTTCGTTTTCGGTGGAGCTGATGCCGCGCACCACCCGCGCGCAAAGCATGGACGCGCTTTCGTCGATGGGCACCGCTTGCGGATACAAGGCAGTGCTGCTGGCGGCCGACACGCATCCGCGGATTTTTCCCATGCTGACCACCGCCGCCGGAACCATCACCCCCGCCCGAGTTTTCGTGATTGGCGCAGGTGTCGCCGGCCTGCAGGCGATCGCGACCGCGCGCCGCCTGGGCGCGGTAATTTCCGCTTACGACTTAAGGCCAGCGGCAAAAGAGCAGGTACAGAGCCTCGGCGGACGTTTTGTCGAGCTTCCCATCGAGGCCAAAGACGCGCAGGACGCTCGCGGATATGCCCGTGCGCAGGATGAAGACTTCTACCGCCGTCAGCGCGAGTTGCTCGGAAAAGTGGTGCAGGAAAGCGATGTGGTGATTACCGCGGCTGTGATTCCGGGAAAAAAATCGCCGGTCTTGGTAACCGAAGAAATGGTGAAGGGAATGGCGCCCGGTTCGGTGATCGTCGATCTGGCCGCCGAACGTGGCGGCAACTGCGAGATTTCGGAAGCGGGCAAGACCGTGGTCAAGCATGGCGTAACCATCATCGGAGCGATCAACCTGGCCGCCGGTGTGCCTTATCACGCGAGCATGATGTATGCCCGCAACGCCACAGCGTTCCTGACACACCTGATCAAGGATCAAAAGTTGAATCTGAACCTCGAAGATGAAATTGTGCGCGAAACTCTGCTCACCCGCGGTGGCGAGATTGTGAACGCCCGTGTCCGCGAGTTTTTTACGTTGCCCGCGCTCGCACCGTGACCGCGTGATGGTGGAGGAACGGGCGTTTCGTGAGCCTGCCCTGAGCGAAGCCGAAGGGTCCGGCCGGGGACGCCCGGCTCTCCACGAACTAGTTAAGATCGGATGGAGGAAAGATGAACAGTAGTTCGAACCTGATCAATGCACTCTTTATTTTTGTGCTTGCCGGATTCATCGGATTTGAAGTAATCCGGCGGGTCTCGCCCCTGCTGCACACTCCGTTGATGTCGCTTACCAACGCATTGGATGCCATTGCGGTGGTGGGTGCGATCGTGCTTGTGGGCGAGCACCAGAGCAAGCTCTCCACCGTTTTCGGATTCATCGCCGTGGTCGCCGCCACCAGCAATATTGTCGGTGGTTTCGTGATCACGGACCGCATGTTGAAAATGTTCAAATCCAGCCGTCCCGCGGCGAAACCGGCGGCCAAATGATGACAGTCGAACTCGGAACAACCCAGGTCATCATCGAGCTTCTATATCTCATCGCGAGCGTGCTGTTCATCCTCTCGCTGAAGTGGATGAGTTCGCCCACCACGGCCCGCCACGGCATCTGGGCGGGCGAAGCGGGCATGGTGCTGGCGATCGGCGGCACGCTGCTAAACCGCGGCATGGACTACCGGCTGATCGCCACTGCGCTGGTGCTCGGCACCATCATCGGCGTTCCGCTCGGGCGGGTGCAGATGACGGCGGTTCCGCAGCGAACCGCGCTCAGTCACGCCTTTGGCGCGCTCTGCGTGACACTGGTCGGCTCCGCCGAATTCTACCTGCGCGCACCCAACATTTCGCGCTTCATGATGTCGGTGCTTTCCCTCGAGGTTATTCTTGGAGGGTTGACCGTCACCGGGAGCTTGATGGCTGCCGGCAAGCTGCAGGAAATTCTGCCGCAACGGCCCCTGACTTACAAAGGCCAGAACCTTGTCAATTTTTTGTTGCTCGCGGGCGCGCTGGGAATCGCCGTTTTTCTGGTATTGCATCCGGAAGCCCGGTTGCTGTTTCCGTTCATGATCCTGATCGCGCTGGCGTTCGGCGTGTTGTTGATCATCCCCATCGGCGGCGCGGACATGCCGACCGTCATTTCGTTGTTGAACGGCTATGCCGGTTTGTCGGCGGCGGCCATGGGCTTCGTTCTCAACAACAAGCTGCTCATCATCGCCGGTGCCCTCGACGGATCGTCGGGCCTCATCCTCTCCATCATCATGTCGAAGGCCATGAACCGCTCCTTCACCAACGTTTTGTTCGGAGCCTTTGGTCAGGTGCAAGCTGCGGCTGCTGCCGGAGAAGAAGCCAGACCCGTTCGCAGCGCCACCCCGGAAGAAGCCGCGGCCATTCTTTCTGCCGCCAACCGGGTCATCGTGGTTCCGGGATACGGCATGGCTGTGGCCCAGGCGCAGCACAAAGTGCGCGAACTTTACGATAGCCTGAGCAAGCGCGGAGTGGACGTGCGCTTCGCCATCCATCCCGTTGCCGGGCGCATGCCTGGTCACATGAATGTGCTGCTGGCTGAAGCGGATATTCCCTACGACCGCCTGATTGAAATGGAAGAGATCAACGGCGACTTTCCTCAGACCGATGTTGCGCTTGTGATTGGCGCCAACGACGTTACCAATCCTGCCGCCCGCTCCGATGCTTCCAGCCCCATCTACGGAATGCCTATCCTCGATGTAGACAAAGCCCATACCGTGATGGTCATCAAGCGCAGCATGAATCCTGGCTTCGCTGGCATCGATAACCCGCTCTACTATCTCGATAACACCCTGATGCTGTTTGGCGACGCCAAGGCATTTGTGGGCAGCATCGTGCGCGAACTCAGCGGTGGACACGGCTAGCAGCCTGTGGTGAAACTCCAGCGCCCAAAACCAGCGCCTAAAGGCGCCCTCATAACACGGCACTTACGGTATGCCTGAAGGCATACACCTGATACAAAACATACTTGCACCACGGGCTGCTAGCAGCCTGCTAGTACGTTTCGTATGCAGGGCATGCCTTCAGGCATGCCGTAAGTGCTGCCTTGTGAAAGCTCCTTCAGGCGCTGAGGCGGCGCAGTTGCACCACCGGCTGCCAGGTTGGTAAGTTGTCTAAGTTTATCCGCGCATCGAGGGAGAACCCAAAGATGGAGAACACCA
>JANXZM010000102.1 GCA_025355505.1 Acidobacteriaceae bacterium
AAGCTGGCGTTCTACCGCTGAACTACTCCCGCTCAACTTCGTTAGACTACCATTCCGCAGTATCCAAGACAACGCACTCTAAGAACGGGTAGTGGGTCAGTTCACGATGCAACCTACAAAACCCTGAATCACCAAGGGCACGAAGCATTAAGGAAGGCTTTTGGTATCCGGCGTTTTCTTTGTGGTGAACGCTTTTGCAAATTGACCCGCTCCCTGACCACGTTCTCTGCGTTTGCCTTTCTCGCGCGCTGCTCGTAAGATTTCCGCTCTGGACTTGCATTTGAACTCATCTCAGGTCGCAGGAGCCTTAATGTCCACCGATTCCCTTCCGCCGAAGTACAACTCGCGTCGCAACTTCCTTCGCACAGGCGTGACTGCGACTCTGGTCACGGCAGCTTACCCGGCGCTCGGCTCGGCACGCGTTGCCGATCCTGCGCTTGTGCCCGAGCCGGCAGTCAGCAGTTTCAAGAGGGACTTCGAGCTCGACGAAATCACGATTGACGATCTGCAGAAGGCATTCCAGTCCGGCCAGTATTCTTCGCGCTCTGTGACGGAGAAATACCTGGCCCGGATTCAGGAGATCGACAAAGCGGGGCCCATGGTCAACTCCATCATCGAGATCAACCCCGATGCTGTTCAGATCGCCGGCGCGTTGGACCAGGAGCGCAAGTCGAAAGGACCGCGCGGGCCGCTTCATGGCATTCCGGTCCTGATCAAGGACAACATCGATACCGCGGACCGAATGAATACGACGGCGGGATCGCTGGCGCTGCTGGGATCGCGCCCTGCGAGCGATGCTTTCATCGCCGCGCAGTTGCGTAGGGCGGGGGCCGTGATCCTGGGCAAAACCAATCTCAGTGAGTGGGCCAACATTCGCTCCAGTCATTCCACTAGCGGATGGAGCGGGCGCGGCGGACTGACTCGCAACCCTTATGCTCTGAACCGCAATCCGTGTGGATCGAGCTCCGGGACAGGAGCTGCTGTCTCGGCGAATCTCTGCGTTGCCGGTGTTGGCACGGAGACGGACGGGTCGGTGGTTTGCCCTTCTTCCGCGAACGGTCTGGCAGGCCTTAAACCTACGGTTGGACTTGTCAGCCGGAGCGGCATCGTTCCGATTTCGCACAGTCAGGACACGGCGGGTCCGATGGCTCGCACGGTGCGCGATGTCGCCATTCTTCTCGGTGCCATGGCTGGAGCGGATCCACAAGACCCCGCGACCGCTGACAGTCAGGGCAAGCTGTCCCCCGACCATACGTCTCTCGATTACACAAAGTTCCTCGATCCCGCAGGACTCAAAGGAGCGCGCCTGGGAGTGGTGCGCAAATATTTCGGCTTCAACGATGCCGTCGACGAGCTTATGGACTCGCTCATCGGCGAAATGAAGCGTGCGGGCGCGGAGATCGTCGATCCCGCCGACATTCCGACCATTGGCAAGTTCGACGAAAGCGAGCTGACCGTTTTTTACTACGAACTCAAGGCAGACCTTGCGGCCTATCTGGCTCGCCGCGGCTCGCATGTTAAGAGTTTGAAGGATGTGATTGAGTTCAACGAGCGCAATCGCGAGCGCGAAATGCCCTACTTCGGGCAGGACGTTTTTCTGAAATCGGAGCAGAAGGGTCCGCTCAGCGAGAAAGAATATGTCGATGCGCTCGCTCTGAATCACCGACTCAGTCGCGCCGAGGGCATTGACTTCGTCATGGACAAATTCAAACTCGACGCCCTCGTCGCTCCCACGGGAGGGCCCGCCTGGCTCACTGACCTGATCAATGGCGATCACGCCGCCGGAGGCAGTTCGAGCGCCGCCGCCGTCGCCGGCTATCCCAATATCAACGTGACGGCCGGGCAACTTTGGGGACTGCCGGTCGGGATCTCTTTTTTTGGACGCGCCTGGAGTGAACCTACGCTGCTCAAGATCGCCTATTCGTTCGAGCAGTTAACGAAAGCCCGCCGGAAGCCGCGCTTCCTGGCGTCGGTTGATATCAAGGCAGACTGACTCGCTGCTGAAAAATGGTTACCACAGAGCACACAGAAGAACGCAGGGGGAAACAGATCGTTCGTTTCTCCTCTGTGAACCCCCGTGTGGGGTGGTTCAAACTTTTATGGCTGCGGAGTCGAGCCTGGGCTCGTGGATTTGTCGGGACTCGGCTTGTCCTGTGTCGTTTTGTCGGAAACTGCGGGCGCGGTTAGCGCAAGCTGGGGATCGTTCGGGCCCGGCAGCAATGACGACGGAGTAGAAAACAGCGGGTCTGGCAGCCAATCGGGCGCCGACTGCGCTTGCGAAGGCCGGATTCCCTTGGCTTCGACGATTGACCATCGCCAATCTTCATCGGGACCGGGAGTGATTCCGATATTCTCATGAAACGCGGTTGTGCTGAAGGGCTTGGCCTCGGCCTTGAGGTGATAGAGAAGCGTTACATCGGAACGTCGCTCGACGGCGATTGGCGCAAAGCCTTGGGCGGCGGGAATCACACGCGCTCGGGCGGCCACTTCGGCGGCTTCTCCAGGCTTGCGCTCGAGCGTCAGGCCGATGGTGATTTCGCGAATATCCCAGTCGGTTCCGTTGAATACTTCGAGCTGCAGACTTTCATCCTGAATGGAACCGGGGCCGTCGATCTTGAGCAGTTCGGTGAGGGGCAAGTCTTCGATCAGAACTGGCCTGATCAGCAGCGAACTGGCCCGGGCGTTGAAAGACAGGCTGCAGGTTACATCGGGAGAAGATATTTTAAGGGTATTGCCGGAAGGGTCAATGGAAAACACGGTCTTGTCTTGTTTGACCGGCCTGGCTTTCTTGGCGTCCTCCATGACCTGAGCAAGATTGTCGTTATCGATCACAGTGCGGGCTGGGTCCGGCGATGGTTGAGGCTGCTGCTGCAATTTGATTTTGCGGAGGTTGCGTGCGAGGTCGCCGAGCGAGGGGGCATCCTCCTGCGCCGAAGCGGGCATCGGGCGCAGCAACACGAGGAGCGGCAGGCAGAGCACAACCAACCACAAGCTGGGGAATCTGGATCGCATGATTTGGGTCGCTGAAAACCTGGTGCGCGCTCAGCGGATCCTATAGAGAAAGTTTAGGCGAGATGGAATGGAAAAAAAGTTACCGAAGGAACACGTTGGTGCTAGCACTTCCAGAGTTGGCGAACATTAAGGATAAGAAAGGGGCATGGACCCGCTCAGATCGAAGCGACGCGCAACGGGGGCGCGCCCATGCCCTCCCACCAATCATTGATTACAACTTACAGCGATTACAACTTACAGCAGGCCAGAGGTACGAAAACGTGTGATCGGATCGGTTACCTGCATGGGTTGCCGATTAAAAACCCAGCGCGCCACCGCAATCCCCAACGCCGCATAAGCCAGATACAAGATTTTCATAAATCGCCCCCCCCACGCCCGGACCTTTTCCTGGGGAGAGACTACGGAGGTCCCGTCGTGAACCAACCCTAACCCTACTTCCTCGGCAAGTCCAGGCCACGAAGGTGCTATAAAATGGTGCGAAAGTAATCTGGGGTAACAAGGGCGAGTAACTCGAAACAACTCGGGTAGAGACGCGGCGTGCTGCGTCTCCGGCAGCGCGGCAAGCCGCGTCTCTACAGGGAAAATGGTTTAGCGGATAGGGATTTACTGCGTAGAATGTTCGATCCAGCCGCCGCCGACGACGATGTCGCCGTCGTAGAAGACTGCGGCCTGACCGGGGGTAAGCGCGCGCTGCGGCTCGTCGAAGGTAACTCGAACTTCGTCCGGCCCAGTGGATTCAATCTTGGCCGGTGCGGGTGGATGCTTGTGGCGGACCTTCACCGCCACGCGCATGGGCTCGCGTAGCTCAGCGGTCGAAATCAGGTTCACACGGCGTGCGCGGAGAGTGCGCGAGTACAACTCCTCGTCCTTGCCGACCACCACTTGCCGCGTGTCATTCTTAATCTGGATCACGTACAGCGGCGAGCCGGTGGCCACACCGAGCCCCTTGCGCTGGCCCACGGTGAAGTTGTGAACGCCGGCGTGCTCGCCGATCACCTTGCCGTCGGTGGTGACCATCTCACCGGCAATGCGTGTCGGCATATCTCCCTGCTCGGTGAGATAGGCTTCGAGAAAGCGCTTGTAGTCGCCGCCTGGCACGAAGCAGATTTCCTGCGAGTCGGGCTTATCGGCGATCGCGAGGCAGTGCTTGCGGGCAAGTTCGCGGACCTCCGGCTTGCTCATGCCGCCAAGCGGGAACAGAGTGCGGCTCAATTGCTCCTGTGTAAGGCCGAAGAGGAAATAAGTCTGGTCTTTGGACTTGTCGGCTGGGCGCTTCAGCAGCCAGCGGTCGAGTTGCTGGTCAAAGACGACCTGGGCGTAATGGCCGGTGGCAATGTGATCCGCGCCAATCTGCCGAGCCACAACCAGAAGCTGATCAAACTTCAAGTGATTGTTGCAGAGGCTGCACGGGATCGGGGTGCGCCCGGCCAAATACTCCTCGACGAACGGCCGCACCACATCACGCTCAAAACGCTCTTCGTGATTGACCACGTAGTAAGGGATGCCGAGGGTCTCGGCCACACGGCGAGCATCGTAGACATCGTCGATGGAACAGCACCGGCCCTGCACCGATTCGGGCATGCCTTGATGTCCGGCGAGACGGCGCTGGTTCCAGAGTTGCATGGTCAGGCCGATGACGTTGCGGCCCTCGGCGCAGAGCATGGCCGCAACGGCCGAGGAGTCGACTCCTCCCGACATGGCTACGGCGATAGTTTCGGTCGTGAGCATTTAGCACTTAGCATTTAGGTCATCACGATTTCGATTCGGCTAAATGCCAAGTGCTAACGGCTAACTGCGGCCTTCGTCCACACAGGCGACAATTCCCGCAGTCGCGCGACCGTTGCCGGAAGCCGGTCCAGTGCGAAGTCTACCTCCTCGGTCGTATTTTGTTTACCGAGACTAAAGCGGATGCTGGCCTTCGCGCGATCTCGGCTCAGCCCCATCGCGGTCAGCACATGGGAGGGTTCGATCGCTCCGGAAGAGCATGCGGCGCCGGTCGAGACCGCCAGTCCCTTCAAGTCCAGCGCGATGACCAGCGCTTCGCCTTCGATGCCATCGAAATAAATGTTGGTCGTATTCGGGACGCGGGGCGCGTCTTCGCCGTTCAAGCCGGTGGCTTCGATCTGGAGCAGTTCCCTCTCCAGATGGTCACGAGCAGCGGCCATCTTACGATCGTCGCCGCGTTCGAAACCAGCGATGGCCAATTCCGCTGCCTTGCCTAAACCTACGATGCCCGGAACGTTCTCGGTCCCGGCGCGGCGAGAGCGTTCGTGACTTCCGCCAAAGAGCATGGGCTCAAGCTGAGTTCCCTTGCGGACGTAGAGCGCGCCCACCCCCTGCGGTCCGTGAACTTTGTGGCCGGAGATGGTCAGCAGATCGCATCCGATTTTGTTGACATCGATCGCAATCTTCCCCGCCGCTTGCACCGCGTCGGTGTGGAAGTAAATGTCGGATTCGGCAGCGATGGTTCCGATCTCGGCGACGGGTTGCACGACGCCGGTCTCGTTGTTGGCGAAGATGACAGTGATCAACTTGGTATTCGGCCGGATCGCGCGCCTCACATCCGCTGGATCCACCAAGCCGCGGCCATCCACAGGAATGTACGTGACTTCGCATCCCTTCGCCGCGAGATGCTTGCAGGCGTTAAGTACAGCGTGATGCTCGATGGTCGAGGTGATGACGTGGTCGCCCGACCCTGCCAGCCCGCAGCTGGCCAAACCAAAGACCGCAAGATTGTCGCTTTCCGTACCGCCGCTGGTAAACACGACTTCCGAGGCGCGGCAGCCCAGCAGCGCCGCCACCGATTCGCGGGCGCGCTCGACCGCCCCCCGCGTCTCCTGTCCATGATGGTGGATGGAGGACGCGTTGCCAAAGTGCTCGCCAAAGTAGGGCCGCATGGCTTCCAGAATCTCGGGGAGCACCGGAGTAGTCGCGTTGTTGTCGAGATAGACCCGGCGCATCATGCTGCTTCTATTGTACCGATGTTGTGGTGATGCGCGGTGCAAGAATCGGGCAGGTCGCGAGCAGTGATGTTCGAGTAGAGACGCGGCTTGCTCCGACGGACAGAGACCATCGGGGAATCGCGCTGAAGGCCGCCCAAACCAAGAAAGCAGTTTGGTGGAATTTGACAGGCGATGACACGGTTCGGACCGAGAATAAGCGTTCCCTGCAACCCCAACACCTCAGCGCTTCTCCACCGCCACATATTTTTGTGGGTAGGCGGGGCCGATGTAATCAGCGCGCGGCCGGATCAGCCGGTTATCGTCGAGTTGTTCGATGACGTGTGCGGTCCAGCCTGCGACGCGAGAGACCGCGAAGATGGGGGTGAACAGGTCTACCTCGATACCGAGCGTGTGGTAGGTGGAAGCGGAATAGAAGTCGACATTGGCATTAAGCTTCTTGTCAGCTTTCACGAAGTCTTCGATTTTTTGCGAATATTGGAACCACTTGGGATCGCCGCTGGCATGGCCGAGGTCGCGGGACATCTGCCGCAGGTGCGTAGCCCGTGGGTCTTCGGTGTGATACACGCGATGTCCGAAGCCTGGGATTTTCTTTTTCTGGGCCAGAAGCGCTTTGACATACTCGACGGGGTCGGCGCCTTGGGCGTCGATTTCCTTGAGGATTTTAAAGACGGCCTCGTTGGCGCCGCCGTGCAACGGCCCCTTGAGCGCGCCGATGGCGGAGGTGACCGCTGAATGCATATCGGAAAGGGTTGCGGCCGTGACCCGAGCCGCAAAGGTGGAAGCGTTGAGTTCATGATCGGCGTGCAGAATGAGTGCGATGTCAAGGGCGCGTTCAGCGGTCTCCGAGGGCGCGGTTCCGTTCAACATGAGCAGGAAATTCGCCGCGTGTGAAAGCGATCGATTTGGTTCCACCACTGGTTTCCCTTTGCGAATGCGGTCGTAGTTGGCCACGATCATGGCAAGCTGAGAAGTCAGGCGAATCGCTTTGTTGACGTTAGCATCGTGATCGTTGCGGTCGTATTCTGGATCGTAAAAAGAAAGCGCCGAGACCAAGGTGCGTAGCACATCCATCGGCAGCGCATGCTTTGGCGCCAATTCCAATAGATGGTTGATGGATGCATCCAGCTTTCGTTCCTCCGCGGTGCGCTGCTTCAGGGCCTTGAGTTCGCCGGCATTGGGCAAACGTCCGAACCAGAGCAGGTGGCAGACTTCCTCAAAGGTAGAGTGGTCGGCTAGATCGTGGATGTCGTACCCGCGATAGGCGAGCACTCCCCGCTCACCGTCGATGTAGCAGATGCCGGATTCGGTAGCGACAACGCCTTCCAGTCCTTTGGGGGCGTGCAGGTTGGTAACGCTGGACATGGTTCCTCGCTGGAAGTGCGGATGGACCTACGTTGCTCGTCCGCGCCAGCGCAACCGGGAGCGGCAGGGCAACCTTCTTTTATACGCCATACCGGCGGCAGTTTCCAAGCGCCCGCTTGGCCTGGAAAGGCACGCGGCGTAAAATAGAATGTTTGCCGGTTGTCGCTGGAGGACGTGTGGTCCTCTTGCTGAATTCCCATTACTACGCGGAGAAATTCATGAAGAAAGCATTGCTCAGTTTCGGCCTCATCCTCGCGCTCGCAACGCCTTTTGCGCTCGCCGACGAGGGTATGTGGTTATACAACGCCTTCCCCAAGGATCGGGTCGAGAAGCAATTCGGCTTTCTGCCGACGCAGAAATGGCTGGACCACCTTCGGCTGTCGTCGGTGCGCTTTAACAATGGCGGCTCAGGTTCGTTTGTGTCGGCCGACGGCCTGGCATTTACCAACCATCATGTTGGCGCCGACTGCATCGGGAAACTCGCCACCTCCGGCGCGGATTATATGAAGACCGGTTTTTACGCCAAGACCCAGGCGGACGAAGCCAAGTGTCCCGATCTTGAACTGAACGTTCTGGTGGGCATCGACGACGTCACCGCAAAGGTAAAAGCCGCTGCCACGGCTGCCATGTCAGCCGCCAGCGCCGGCCAGGCGCAGCGCTCCGCTATGAGCTCCATTGAAAAAGACTGCACGACTTCGACCGGCCTGCGCTGCGACGTGGTCACGCTCTACTCCGGCGAAGTTTACAACCTATACAAATATAAAAAGTACACCGATGTGCGCCTGGTGTTTGCGCCGGAATTTGACGCGGCATTTTTCGGCGGCGACCCCGACAACTTCACCTTTCCGCGCTATGACCTGGACATTACCTTCTTCCGTATCTACGAGAACGACAAGCCGGTCCATCTCGACAACTACCTGCAATGGTCGAAGGTAGGAGTGAAAGATGGCGATCTGATTTTTGTTTCCGGCCACCCGGGAGGCACCGATCGGCTCAAAACCGTGGCGCAACTGGAGTTTTTAAAGAACACCGCTTATCCGTCGTTCCTCGCCCTCTGCAAGCGGCGGATCGCCATGCTGCAGAAGTTCAGTGCGGAGTCGGCGGAAAACGCGCGCATTGCGCAAGAGGAAATCTTCGGGTTGCAGAATTCACAGAAGGCGATTAACGGCGAGGAAGAAGGCTTGAAGGATGTGTCCGTGCTTTCGCAAATCAACACGGCGGAGCGCGAGCGGGAAAAAGCCTACATGGAAAAGCACCCAGGCGAGCCCAACCCCTGGGAGGAAATTTCCAACGCTACCAAGGTGAACCGCGAACTTTATGACTCGCTTACCTACGTCGAGCGGATGCGTGGATTCAGTTCGGAACTGGCGGCACACGCCCGGACTTTGGTACGAGTCGCAGAGGAAAAGTCGAAACCCAACGGCGACCGTCTCCGCGAATACCGTGACTCCGCGCTGCCCTCGCTGGAGCAGGAACTTTTCAGCACTGCGCCCATCTACAAGAATCTTGAGACAGCGACTTTGGCCCTGGCCCTGGCCCAGATGGAGGAAGCGCTTGGACCCGATAATCCAGCCGTGAAAGCGTCGCTGAGCGGCAAGTTGCCGGAAGATGCGGCCAAGGCCCTGATCAGCGGCACAAAGTTGGAGGATGCGGCGGTCCGCAAGCAACTTTATGAAGGCGGGAAATCTGCGGTGGATGCGAGTACGGACCCACTGATCGTCCTGATGCGCAATGTAGATTCCGAGGCCCGAGTGGTCCGCAAGCGCTTCGACGACGAAGTGGATGCGGTGGTACGGCGCGACGGCGCAAACATCGTACGGGCGCGCTTTGCCCAAGCGGGATTCACCCAGCCCCCGGACGCGACCTTCACCCTGCGCCTGAGTTATGGCACGGTCAAGGGATATGAGGAAAATGGGAAACAAATTCCTTACTTCACCACCTTCGCGGGCGCCTTTCAACATGCCGAGGAGCACGGTAGCAAGGCTCCATACAATCTGGCTGGCAGTTGGCTGAAGATGAAGTCGGAACTCAAGATGGAGACGCCACTGAATTATGTTTCTACCGCGGACATCATCGGGGGCAACTCCGGCAGCCCCACCGTGAACAAGGCGGGCGAAGTGGTGGGAATTATTTTCGACGGCAATATCCAGTCGCTGGTTTTGGACTTCTACTACAACGACCGCCAATCAAGGGCCGTTCAAGTAGATTCGCGCGGCATTATCGAAGCGCTGCGAAAGATCTACGGCGCCGACGCTTTGGCCAACGAACTGACTGGCACGAAAGCGGCTGCCAAGACGGCAAGCAAATAAGAAGTTCGGATTCACCACAGATGGCACCGAGAACACAGAGGCCTTTCGAACCGGGAAGGGCCTCTGACGCTTGTTCGGCCTTTTGTTTTCGGTAGCCTCGCACTTATTCCGGCCAGATCGAGGCGGCCGTCCTGCTCAATATCTGCTCCCGCATGTCTTGGCGAATGGGCAAAGCCTTGAATTCGTCAAGATTTTGCTTGACGTCCGGAACACCCGGGCCAGGCCAGTCGGTGCCGAACAGGGTCTTGTGCGCGATCTCATCGAGTCGGGGAAAATACTTCAGCAGCGTTTTCGGTGGAATGCCGCTAATGTCGAGATAGACGTTCGGATGCCGCCGGATAAGAAAAAACGCGGTGTCCATCCAGAGCGGCCGGCCGCCGTGTGCCAGAATGATTTTGAGCTTTGGGAAATCTACCGCAACATCGTCAACATAGATGGGGTCACCGTATTTGTTGCGCGCGCCAGGAAAAATCGACGTCCCCGTGTGGAACATGACGGGAATCCCATTGGCCTCGGCAGCCCGGTAGATGATTTCAAGTTCCTTCACTCCGTTCAAATAATCGTTCGGAAAGAGCAGTTGATGCGGCGGGTGAATCTTGATCATGCGAAGGCCCAGGCGCAGAATGTGCTCGACATCCGCCATGATGTTGGTGGTGTGCCGCGGATGCAGGCTGCCACAGGAGATGAGGCGCTTAGGATCGTGCTTGGTGTAATCGGCGACAAACTGGTTGACCTCGGGAGTAAAGCCCATCACTTCCGGCGCCACGTAGTTGATCAGTGCAGCGCGGTCAACGCCGCAACGGTCCAGATATTTCAGAAAGGCTTTGGGGGAGCGGCAATATTCAACAATCTCATCGAAATTAGCGCGCTTGCGCTTCATCAGTTCCAGCGCATGTGGCTTGAACAGTTCGATCGGCTCAATGTGGATGTGGCAGTCGGTAATCAAGGTCTTGGGTTGCTACCAGCTAAAAGCTAAAGGCCAAACACTTTCTTTAGTACAAGGGCACTTTCGGATCCACCGTGCGCGCCCAGCCGTCGATCCCGCCGCGCATGGATTGAACTTTTTCGTATCCCTGCTGGCGGAGCCAGTTCGTGACTGTCAACGAGCGCACCCCGTGATGGCACATCACCACGATGTGATCGTCCGGGCCAAGCTCCTGGTGAGCGCGCGCCGGAACGTCGCCCATCGGAATGTGCTTCGCCCCTTCGATGCTGGAGGCCTCGTATTCCCAAGGCTCGCGAACATCGAGCAGCGTAAATGTTTCCCCGTTTTTCTGGAGGGACTTGACCTGCCCGGGAGAGATTTCGAAGTCCATAAGTTAATCCTGAAAACACAGAGCTTGCCTTGTCTCCGCTGGCACCGCCTCTGTCTTCCCGCCTCGGGAGCCGCGGCAAGCCGCGTCTTTAAAGAAATCAGACCTCATTGCTTTGTGAAACCCGAGCGTTTGCCAGCGTCGTCAGGCTGACCAGCGCGGCCAGCGCCCAAAGTGCGCCGGTTCCGATTCGAGCGGCACGCACATCGGCGGACGGAATATTGGACCACAGCGTCAAGCCACAGCCGACCACAAAATTGATGACTAGCAAGCCGAAAAATACGCGCTCCCGCAGGCAGCGCGTGTCGAGCGCCAAGCCGGCCAGCAGAAGGATCCAGACGATGTAGGTCGCGGCGGTCCACAGGTCGTGTGGCCAGTCGTACTCGTTGGCAGTGACGCGGCTAAACGAAAGCCACGCGAAGTAGGCACAGCCGAGAAAGCCGGCCACGCCCCACAATGGCGTGCGGCACATCAGATGGCCGGAACTGTAAGGCTGCGTCGCCATGATTTTGATCTTCGGGTTTTCTATTTGCCTGTCCATTTCGGCGATCGTTTGTCGAGGAAGGCAATAATACCCTCACTCGCGTCTGCGGTCGAGATGAGTTCATCGAGGTAAATCTTTTCCGCTCGGGCCAGTCCTTTGTCAAAGTGAATCGCATCCCACGCGTAAATCGCTTTCTTGGCGTGGGCGAGCGCGACTGGACTCAGTTGCCGGAGTTCAGCAATCGTCCGGCCGACAACCGATTCGAGTTCCTCGGCCGCCACAGATCGGTTCGCCAGACCCATCGCCGCGGCTTCGTCACCCGAGAACGGGCGTCCGGTAAGAATGAGATCGGCGGCGCGCTTCTGACCAATGAGCGTGGCCAGCATCACGACGGCAACCGGCGGAAAACATGCCAGCTTGATTTCAGGAAACCCCCAGGTGGCATCGCCCGCAGTGTAAACCACATCGCAGACAGCGGCGAGTTCGGCGCCTCCGCCGAGGCAAGCGCCGCGGACGGCGGCAATCGTGACTTTGCGCGAGGCCACGATGGCGCGAATCACCGCGTGAAAGCTGGTGATCGTCTCATCAACCTGATCGGGGAGGTGGGCTTTGATATCCACGCCGGCAGAGAAGGCATGGGAGTCCCCTTCGAAAAGGATGACGGAAATGTCGGAGCGGGCTTCTATTTCCGACAATATCTGGACAAGAAGCGTCATCATCCGGAGGTCAATCACGTTAAGAGGCGGGTTGATCAGCTTGACGCAGGCAAGGGGCGCCGCGACATTTACTTCGACTCGACTTGCAGCGGCAAGGGTCATGTTCAGCGATCTTTCTTTACCCCACGCAACCCAGAGAAGAGGGGCGAATCCCTTCCCGCTTTTTTCCGTGACTCCGTGATAGGTTCAGTTCAGGCGGACAAGAGTGGCCGCCCCACACGAGCTAGATGTTAATCGCCGATTTCCGCGGCTCGCCGATGGTGGACAGCGGATCGCGTGCGCCGACTTTCTCTTTGATCCACTTTTTTTCGTTGCGAATTATATCCAGTAGTAGCTCTTTATCCTTGGCACCCGGCAAATTTTCTTGGCAGTGCTGCTCGTAGCTACGGTCGTCCAACGGCTCGCCGGTTTCGCAGTGGTACGTCTTCCCTGCCCATCGTCCGATGTTGCGATTAAAGTGGATGTCGGGCGTGTAAAACTTCTTCTCGCCGGGATCGAGAAACGTGTTCAGCCGCTCGATCAACCCCGCGACTTCCTGCCGATACAAGTGGCGGCTGTAATCGTTCAGGTCGTCGAGGTCGGCGGCCTTATCGTTGTGCAGTTCGTCGTAGCGGCCTTTGATTCCCCAGACGTAGGCCCAGTGCGCCGAGGAAGAATGATCCGTCCCGAAAAGGTCGAATGAACTTGATATCCACTTGTTTAGATATTTCTGGAGCAGCCATCGCGGGATCACGCCGGCTTCAACTACGCGGCGCAGGCCGTCGTTGCCAGTTCCCATGTGGAACGCTTCTTCGCGCAGCATGTAAGAGGTCGAGCGTCCGAGCGGCGCAAACGATGAATGCTTCAACATCTGCAGCTGGAACTTACCGTCGCGGTCCACGAAGTCGGTGTAGGTAAAGAAGTCGAGCCAGTTATCCACTTCGACGTTGAAGGTGCCGAGCAGGCGTTTGTTTTCGAAGGCGCGACGCTCCAGCATCTTCTGGGCTTCGACTTTGCCGGAAGAACCGAAAAAATCGATGAGCAGCGCGCACATCTGCCAGCCGTGACGCATCTCTTCGATCATGACGCGGGTGAGGGCGCGGCGATCCCATTCCGTCGGCGCGGTTTCAAACAAATTACGCTGCTGCTCCACGCTCGCAAATTCGGTGTCACCCTGGTAGATAATCATGTTCATGAGCGCGTCGCGCATCTGCTGCGTCGGAATCTGACGCAGATTCTCCCACTTGTTGCGGCCTTTGTAGGCACCGAACTGGATTTCCTCGGTTTCGATGGCTCCGTAGAGCGTGTCGAAGTGAAACGCCTCAACGTCATCTTTGTTGACGCCAACTTCCTTGCGCCACTCGTCGAAGAGACCGACCCAGTCACTGAAGTTTCCGATTTTCGCTATTTTGCCTGACATAAGACCTCAGTTCTTCACCACCGCGGGTTTTCCCTGTGAACCTCTGTGCTCCCTGAGGTTCAAGCTCTTCTTATTTTGCCGTGAACACAGCCGGACGCTTCTCGATGTAAGCTGCCAGACCTTCTTTGGCGTCATCGCTCTGGAACAGGATCTGCTGGTTCTCTCGCTCGAAGGCCAAAGCGGATTCCATAGGGATTTCCCATCCGGTTTGCACGGCCCGCTTGATCCGTCCCACAGCCTTCGCGGCCTTGTTCGGCGGCGTGAATTGGCGCGCATACTCCATGATGTTCTCCATGAAGCCATCGCGCTCGAAAATGTCATTCACAATGCCTAACTCCTGGGCTTCTTCAAAGCAGAACGTATTGCCGGTGATCATCAGTTCGATGGCTTTGCTTTTCCCTACCAGGCGCGACAACCGCTGCGTTCCGCCCGTACCGGGAAGCACACCAAGGTTGACTTCGGGCAGGCCGATTTTGCCGGCGTCTTTGCGCGCGATGCGCAGGTCGGCAGCCATCGCGATCTCGAGCCCTCCGCCCACGCAATGGCCATTGATGGCGGCGATCACGAGTTTCGGCGTGTGCTCCAGCCGCAGCAGCGTTTCATTCGCGTGCAGGCAGAAGTAATACTTGAAGGTTGGATCGACCGAGGCCAGCATCTTGATGTTCGCGCCTGCGGAGAAAAACTTGTCGCCCACGCCCGTGAGCACGATCACGTGGACATCGTTATCCATGCGCGCTCGAAGGATGGCCTCGTCGAGCTGGCGGTTCATTTCGTAGGTGTAGGTGTTCGCCGGAGGATCGTTCATCTCGATCACGGCAACGCCGGCATCGGTGCGGTAGTTGATGAGTTGCCTGGTGGTTTCGCCGGTGGCCGGCTGCGTAGTGGTCGCCATAAATTGCTCCTTCTTGCTTTCGCGTTAACTTGTTTGCGCTAACTCTTCCTGCGCGTCTTGCCGCCGTGCACAATTCCCTTGAGAACAATGTTGCCCATCTGCTCCGCCAGCGCTTCGGCGCTGCCGTCGACCCGCGGGTTGTACCAGGTATAGATCCAGTTGATCATGCCGAACAGGCTCATGACGGCGGTGCGCGTGTTGAAATCGAGGCCGCGCCCGCGCCGAAGATCTTCCATCAGGCCGAGGCAGATGCGGTAGTACTGGCGCTTGATGCCGGCGATCTCCGAGCTCAAGCCGTTCTTCAAAGATTCGTCTTCATGCGAGAGCACTTTCAACCCGTGCTGATTGCTTACGAAATATTCGAGGTGATTCAGAATGAAGATGCGGATACGCTGCTCGGGATCCGGGACGTTCTCGAGCCGCGATTTGAGCTTTTCGAGAATGGTGGTGAACGTGTGTTTCTGAATCAGGAACAGCAGGCGCTCTTTGGACTCGCAGTAGTGATAAAGCCCCGCCAGCGACATGCCGGTGGCGCGAGACAGATCGCGCATGGAGGCGCCTTCGTATCCCTTCTCGCAAAAGACTGCTGTGGCATGGTCGAGAATCTGCCCGAGTCGGCGGTCGAAACGGGTGATAGGCGCACGACTGGGCGTTCCGCTGGGAACTCTGCCCTGACGGCGGGTGGCGCGGGTTGCGGGCAAAGTGGCCATACGTTCGAACGTTCGTTCTAATTATAGAGAAAGGTGACGTAGATCACAAGACCGTGTGACGTGCTGCAGAGTCGCTCAGTTGGCCGGATCGCGCTCGGTCAGAAGGATGCGCTTCACCTGATTTCGGTCCAAGGTTTGAGCGTTTCCGCCGATGCGGACTACAACTTGCATGCCGTTGACCGAAACCAAATCTCCCGAAAGCACGGAGCCATCGCGCAATTCGATGGTGTCGTGCGCAGCGCTGCCAAGTTCATAGCTGACGCTACCGCCGGAAGCGTCGTCAGGGCCGACCTCCAGAGGAAACTTTCCCGAGCTGAACCCTTCCTTGGTGAACCCGAGGCTGTGTTTGCCCACCGCCAGTTGCACTAACTTGGGTGTGGTGCCAGCCTCGCTGCCATCCACCGAAAGTACAGCGCCTTGCGGAACGGAGTTGACGGTAATCGACACCTTCTTCGGCGGAGCGAGCGGCCGTAGTTCGGCGGGGAGATCGTTGGGCACAAGTTCGACGGAGACTGGTACACCCGATGCCCCCACCATTGTCTGGAATTTAACCACCTGTCCGGGGCCGACATTGTCGAGGGCGATCCACCCCTGCCCGATCCGCGCCTTGTTCTTATCGTACAGATATAAGTTGAAGCCAATGTGCGAAATCTTCTTGCCCCAGAGGTTCTCTGCTGACGTGTCGATCGCGTAATTCCGTAGACCAGCGAGCGCACTGACTTCTTTAAACTTGCCGATGGTCACGCGGATAACCGGCGCTCCAGTTTGTGGCCAGTTGATCGTTTGGTTTGGCGCATCCTTCCCGGCGAGGAAGCACGTCGCAAGAATCGTAAAGAGAGCGGCAGCAATACTCTTGGACATAGTCTTCCTCGAGTCATCTATGGGTACGCCGAATCAAGCAACCTGTAGTCCTAGTGCTTCGGCTGAGACTGCGCAGGGGCCGGTTGAATGACGGCGCGTTGCTGCGCGACGTAGCGTTCCACCAGCATCTCTTCATTTGATGTGAGTTGTAACACAGGTACCGCATCCGGGCAACGCAGAGCCCAGTACCTAACTCCGGATTCCCGTCATCAACTTCTCGATCTCCGCTTTTTGATCGCCGGAGAGCGGCAACAATGGCAGGCGCGACGGGCCTCCATAGTAGCCGTTGAGGTCCATGGAGTACTTGACGCCGGGTATGCCAAGTTCACCGACCACACGCTGGGCGGCTAGTTTCACGCGCTCTTGTTTTTCGTGGGCGAGCGCGTTGTCTCCGTCTTTGAGGGCGGCATAGATTTCATAACACGCCATGGGTGCCGGACAGGCAAGCGCGAGAATGGCGCCGACGGCTCCCCGTCCAAGCGACGGTTCGAGCTGGTGAGCGGCGCCGACCATGACCTGGAAGCCGACTTCCTTCTGCCGTGTCTTCAATTTTCCTACGACGGTTACCGCGGAGGACGATGGCTGTGTGGCGATTACGTCGTTGACGGGCGGGAACGCCCGTCGCTCCATTGATTCGACGGAACCTGTCAACGACGCGACGCTGACCAGTTCCCTGCTCTGTTTTTCGCTTTCGGCGGCTGCGGCTTTTAACATTCGAGGAGTTACGGCATCGAATGTTTCCGTCACCGTGGCTTGCCTCTTCACGTGGCGCGTGCCCTCGACCATCGCTTTCACTTTGTCGAGGTTGCCGTTGGATTCCTTGATGGCGACGATGTTGGGATGGCTGGCAAGCTCGATCACGATTTCGGCGGGGATGTCGTATCCGGTGGCCTGGGGGAAGTTGTAGATGACGATGGGCAGCGCGGACCGGTCGGCGACGGTGCGATAGAAAGCGAGCAGATTCCCCGGCAACATCTGCATCTTGTAGTAGTGCGGAGTGCGCACCATGGCGGCGTCGTAGCCGAGTTTGGCGGCGTACTCGGTGAGCCGCAGAGTTTCATGAGCAGACTCGACGCCGGTACCTGCGATCATGACTTTATTGGGGACGGCGGCGGCGAGCGCCGTCTTCAGCACATCGCGGCGTTCTTGATCGGAGAGCAGGATCGCCTCACCGGTTGAGCCGAGCACCACGATGCCGGCAACCGGCGTGCGCGAGTAGCGCTCCACGTTCGATTCGATCTTTTTGTAATAGACCTCACCATCAGGATAGAAGGGCGTCGTTATGGGCGGAAAGATTCCGGATAAAAGCATGATGGACCCCAGTCGTTGGTGGTTGGTCGTTCGCAAGTACGATTGTACTCAGATTATCCGCCCTCGCACTCAACTTTGTCATGCTGAGTGTGACAGCTTAGCAATGAACAGCAGCAGGAAAATACATCCGTCAACGATGACGACGGTGGATCCAATCCAGATCAGGGCAACCATTTGACGTGAACCCCAAAAACCGCACACGGCTGAGTATGATTTCAGATTGCGGAAAGGGGAAGAGGCATGTCGAAGAGTCAGCACACGGAAGCGCAGATGATCGGAGCGTTGAAGCAGTTGGAGGCGGGGCGGAAGGC
>JANXZM010000118.1 GCA_025355505.1 Acidobacteriaceae bacterium
AACGTCCGCGCGCCTGCTTCTCCAGTTTCCGCCGGACGTCTTCTTGCAAAAAAATGGGCTGAGCTACGCGCATTTCGAGGTCTCCTCATCATAAGATGACCCTCGATACATAAACGACTCTAATAATGAGACACTACACTAATGGGACTAACGGCAAGGCGTCAGCGTGGGTGAGCAGGTGGTGTAAGCTCTAGCGATTGACCGTTTTCGGTGTCCGTCCACTCCCAGCAGTAGTTGTACCTCCCCCCAGGAGGATTTTATGAAGTTCGCAAGTTTTCCAAAGTTTGCTCTCTTGTTAGTGCTGGCTGGTGTCTTTGCCCTGACGCTTGCAGGATGCGGCGCAAATAGCAATCTGGCACTGACGCAGGGCAATTGGGCCATCACGGCAACGCCGACCGGCGGCGGCGTCAACAACACTTTTTTTATTGGCGGGAATCTGACGCAGAACGGGGGCAGCCTGACGGGCACAATGTCCGTTGTTAGTTCGCTTTGCTTTGCTCCTTCACAGATCGTGAACTTCACAGGAACCGTCAAAGGAAAGAACGTCACGCTGACTTCGGCTAGCATCGGCGGGGAAGTGATCACCGTCACCGCTACTGGGACTAGTGGCTCGGCACTGACGGGCACCTACAGTATTGCAGGGGGCACTACCTGCAACGGCCAAACTGGCACCATAAGCGCCAACCCAGTCCCGTCCATCAGTGGAACGTGGAGCGATCTTATACTCACCCCGAACGGACTCAGCCAGGGCGGACCAAACGCTACGCTCGCGATCGCCTTCACGCAGGCGACAACCGCCTCGTCCGACGGAACCTTTGCACTCACTGGGGCCCTAACCTTCACGAATTCCACCTGCTCCACGAGCGGCACCATCCCCGCCGGCAGTGCGTTCATTACCGGCCCATTCCTCGTGGTGAACGGCGCAACTGCGAGCGACGGTGGGAGCGTCTACTACACGGCCCTCTTGAACAACCCCGCTTCGCCCACGAGCATGACCGGAACCTATACAGAATCCAATCCCGGTGGAAGCTGCGACGGCGATTCAGATACCCCAACCTTCACGAAACAGTAGATCGGTCACCAATCAAAAACGCCATCCAGTTGCGCTGGATGGCGTTTTTTCTTTGCACGTTCGTTTCGAAGCAAACTCGCCAACTTACTCCGAGCTGATTCGCATGCCGTAGAACGACCGGTACACGAAAGAGACCGAGACCGCGAAGAAGGCGAGTGCCAGGATGTGGGTCAGGCCGGTGCCATGGCTGCGGGTTAGCGAGACGGCCAGTTCGACCGCCAGCAGTCCGAAGAGCGTGGTGAACTTGATGACCGGGTTCATGGCCACCGAAGACGTGTCCTTGAAAGGATCGCCCACCGTATCGCCGATCACCGTGGCGTCGTGCAGCGGCGTGCCTTTCTGTTTCAGTTTCACTTCGACGATCTTCTTGGCGTTATCCCACGCGGCGCCGGCGTTGGCCATGAAGATTGCCTGGTAGAGGCCGAAGATCGCAATCGAGATCAGATATCCGATAAAGAAGAACGGTTCCACGAAGGCAAACGCCAGGGTCCCGAAGAAGACGGCGAGAAAGATGTTGAACATGCCCTTCTGCGCGTACTTGGTGCAGATCTCAACCACCTTCTTGCTGTCGGCAACGGAAGCCTTCTCGGCGCTATCGAGTTTGATGTTGGCCTTGATGAACTCGACCGCGCGATAGGCGCCGGTGGTCACGGCCTGCGTGGATGCGCCGGTGAACCAGTAGATCATCGCGCCGCCGGTAATCAGACCCAGGAAGAATGGAGCGTGCAGCAACGAGAGCTTCTCCACATTCGTGGTCAGTCCGTTGGTCAGCGCCATGATGATGGAGAAGATCATCGTGGTTGCGCCCACTACGGCGGTTCCAATCAGCACCGGTTTGGCGGTCGCTTTGAAGGTATTGCCCGCGCCGTCGTTTTCTTCCAGCAAGTCCTTGGCGTGCTCAAAATTCACGTCGATGTTGAAATCCTTCTTGAGCTCGGCTTTGATGTTGGGCACCTGCTCGATCATGGAAAGTTCATACACGGATTGCGCGTTGTCGGTAACCGGGCCGTAGGAATCGACGGCGATCGTGACCGGCCCCATACCGAGGAAGCCGAAGGCAACCAGGCCGAAGGCGAACACCGGCGCGGCAATCATGGTGGCCGCCGCGGCCAGGCCCATCCCACTGAAGAAGTAGGCAACCGACATCAGGGCGACCATCGTAAGCCCCAGCCAATACGCCGAGAAGTTTCCGGCGACAAACCCGGAGAGAATTCCGAGCGATGCGCCGCCTTCTTTTGCAGAGGTGACCACTTCGTTGACGTGGCGGGAATCCACCGAGGTGAAAGCTTTGACCAGCTCAGGAATCACCGCACCTGCCAGCGTTCCGCAGGAGATGATCGAAGCCAGCTTCCACCATTGCGTCGTGTCGCCACCCAGGTTGGGGATGATGAGCGCGGAAACGATGTAGGTGGCGACGATCGAAACCAGCGAAGTAAGCCAGACGAGCGAAGTAAGCGGCGTTTCGAAATTCATTTTGTCCGCGTTGGCGAACCGGGCTTTTGCGATGGCGCTATTGATGAAATATGCCAGGGCGCTGGCCACCAGCATCATGATGCGCATCACGAAAATCCAAACCAGCAACTGCACCTGGATCGCCGGTTCCTTCACGCCCAGCAAAATGAAAGTGATCAGCGCGACGCCGGTCACGCCGTAGGTCTCGAAGCCATCGGCCGACGGTCCAACCGAGTCGCCGGCGTTGTCACCGGTGCAATCGGCAATCACGCCGGGGTTGCGGGCATCGTCTTCCTTAATTTTGAAGACGATCTTCATCAAATCGGCGCCGATGTCGGCAATCTTGGTGAAGATGCCGCCCGCGATACGCAGCGCCGCCGCACCCAGCGACTCGCCAATCGCGAATCCGATGAAGCACGGGCCGGCATAGTCGCTCGGAATGAACAGCAGAATGAAAAGCATGATTAGCAGTTCGACCGAGATCAGCATCATGCCGATCGACATTCCGGCTTCGAGCGGAATCTGATAAATCGGGTAAGGCTTGCCAGGTAGAGAAGCGAAGGCGGTCCGCGAATTGGCGAAGGTGTTGACGCGAATCCCAAACCACGCCACGCCGTAGCTGCCCGCGATTCCCACCAGGCTGAATGCCAGGATAATCAAAACGCGGGGTACTTCGAAATGCCGGAGTACGCCAAAATAGAGCACGATGACGGCGGCAATGAAGGCCCACAACAGCATGAGGAACTTGCCCTGGGTGACGAGATAGGTCTTGCAGGTTTCGTAAATCAGTTCCGAGATTTCGCGCATGGAGCGGTGCACGGGCAGGTTTTTTAGCCGCAAGAAGATAACCATGCCGAAGCCGAGGCCGAAGACGCAGAACAGAAGCCCGATCATCAGCAGGCGATGCCCGTCCACACCGAGAAACGAAACCGAAGAAAGGTCAGGCAGTTTCAAGGCCGCCTCGCCGCCCGCTTCGTCAGTTTGGGCGGCGGGTTGCGCCAGCACGTAGCCGGCAGTCAGAAGCAGCAGAGTGGCAAGCGTTGCCAAAGTTTTCGCAAAGCGGCGTCCCACGGACGCAAGATTGGCGTTCCAAGTGCGCATCAAAATCCTCCTAAGAATTCTATTCAGGGGTCACAACGTGTGCTTTTGCTCCGGGCCGTTAGCCGCCCGCCGGAGGATTCGATCCGCCACGGGTACGACCGCCACCGGAGTTCCGAACACGCTCCGAACACGCTTCCACCGTAAGGCATAACAGTAAATCGGGAGTACCGATTTGGCCGCGCCGGAAAATTTGCGCCGTCGGTATGCAGCCCCTCGATCGGACTAGACACCTCTGCACAAAGCACTCGTTTATAGCACCTTGCGGGAAGTTGGGTCAATGGAGCGTATCACGATAAGCGGGCATCACCCGCGCATCGGGCCCACTTGAATCGATCCGCTTCCGTATAATTGACAATCTGCCATGCCCGCCTCTCTTGACTCCATTGTCGCGGCCACGCGCCAGCGCCTGTCTGCGAGCCGGCGAAACTGCGACATGCGAGCGCTGGAACGCGCGGCCGCCGGACACAGCCCGCGAGGATTTCGGAATCAGCTGCGCCGAGTTGCGCAAAATGGAACCGCGGTGATTGCCGAACTGAAAAAAGCGTCACCTTCACGAGGCTTGATTCGGGCGGATTTCAGGCCGTCCGAACTCGCGCGCGAGCTTGAGTTTGCAGGCGCCGCCGCACTGTCGGTGTTGACCGACGAACAATTTTTCCAAGGCTCGCTGGACTATCTGCGCCAGGCCTCGTCCGGCAGTTCTCTCCCCTGCTTGCGCAAGGATTTCATCGTCGATGAATTCCAGATCGTGGAAGCCAGAGCAAACGGCGCCGACGCGATCCTGCTAATTGCCGCCGCACTCGGGCAGGATGAACTGGTAGCGCTGGCCGGGAGCGCCCGAGCGCAGGGCCTCGACGTTTTGTGCGAAGCGCATGATGAACAGGAACTGCAACGCGCCATCGATGCCGGCTGTGACCTGATCGGCATCAATAGCCGCAATCTGCGCACCTTCGAAGTCGATCTCGAAACCGCATTCCAGCTTGCAGAAAAAATTCCCGCCACATGCGTCCGCGTAGCCGAGAGCGGAATCCAATCGGGAGCGGACATCGCTCGACTGCGGTCGGCCGGCTACGAAGCGTTCCTGATCGGCGAATCGTTGATGAAAATGAAACGCCCAGGCGAAGCGCTCGCGAAGTTGATGGAGGAAGCAAAAGTAGCGGTCAGTGGCTAGTTGATTTTGCAAACAACTGACAACTGATGGCTGACAACTGTTTTTATGACTTGGATCAAAATCTGCGGGATCACGAACCTCGACGACGCGCTCGCCGCCACCGATGCGGGCGCGAACGCCCTGGGCTTCGTCTTCTATCCGAAGAGTCCGCGCTGCGTCACGCTGGAAACTGTGCGCTCAATCGTAGCCGAGGTGCCGCAGTCGATAGAAAAAGTCGGAGTTTTTGTCAATGAGACGGTGGACCATGTGCGCGACACCCTCAACGATGGTGGACTTACAGCCGTGCAATTACACGGCGACGAGAGCACGGAATTCAGCCGCGCGCTCTTCCAGGAAATCGCCAATGAGCCCCGCCGCCCCATGATTTTCCGCACCTGGCCTGCGAAGATTTTCGACGCGCCCGCTGAACAGCCTGTTGGATGGGATCCGGTCGCGGCCGGACTGGTAGAGCCTGACGAGGCCTACAAGGGCAAACGCGTACACAAGATTCACGTGGCCGAAAACGGCGACCTTTTTCTCGAAACCCACGGCTTCCGCCCCGGCGTGATCTCGGGCGTGCTGCTTGATTGCTCGACGGCGGAAAAGCGCGGCGGCACGGGAGAAAAGTTCGACTGGGAACGCGTGCAACCCTGGGCCGGAATTATCAACAGCGTCAGCAAGCTGATTGTCGCCGGGGGCTTGCATCCCGGCAATGTGCAGGAGGCGATCCACCTGCTTCATCCCTGGGGGGTGGACGTTTCCTCCGGCGTCGAAAGCGAACCCGGCAAAAAAGATCCCCGTAGAGTCCGCGCCTTTGTCCAAGCGGTGCGGGCCATGGAAGAGGCGAGCTGACGATGGCGACCGCAGCCAAAAAAGTCCGCAACCAAACACCAGGAACACTTTCGCCAAAAGCGGCCACTGCCGGGCGTTTCGGAGCTTACGGCGGCCGCTACGTTCCGGAAACGCTGATGGCCGCGCTCGATGAACTGGAGCGCGAATACGAAAAAGCAAAACGCGATCGCAAATTCCAGCAACGCCTCGAGCAGTTGCTGAAGACGTACGCTGGACGCCCGACGCCGCTTTTCTTCGCGCGGCGACTGACCGCAAAACTTGGCGGCGCGAAAATTTATCTCAAGCGCGAGGACCTTCTCCACACCGGCGCGCACAAGATCAACAACTGCCTCGGCCAGGGCTTGCTGGTCGAACGCATGGGCAAACACCGAGTGATCGCGGAAACCGGCGCCGGCCAGCACGGCGTCGCCACGGCTACCGTTTGCGCGCTGCTTGGCTTTGAGTGCGTCGTTTACATGGGCACAGAAGATATGCGCCGCCAGGAGCTCAACGTCTTCCGCATGAGGTTGCTGGGCGCGGAAGTTCGTGGCGTCGATTCCGGTTCGCGCACGCTCAAAGACGCCATCAACGAGGCCATGCGCGACTGGGTCACGAATGTGCAAACGACTCATTACCTGCTTGGCAGCGTGCTCGGGGCGCATCCCTATCCAACCATGGTGCGCGATTTTCATCGCGTCATCGGACGCGAGGCTCGCGCCCAGATACTCAAGGCGGAAGGCAAACTTCCGAAGGCCATCATTGCCTGCGTTGGCGGCGGATCGAACTCGATCGGCATTTTCTACGACTTCCTCAAAGACAAGAAAGTCGAACTCATCGGAGTTGAAGCGGGTGGCCGTGGCGAGGCGCTCGGCGAGCATGCAGCGCGTTTTCGCGGCGGTTCACCGGGTGTGCTTCAGGGAACCTACTCTTATGTGCTGCAGGATCAGTCCGGGCAGATCGCATTGACACACTCAGTCTCCGCCGGACTGGACTATCCGTCGATCGGCCCGGAGCATGCCATGCTGAAAGATACGGGTCGCGCCCAATACGTTTCCGCCTCCGACGCCGAAGCGCTTGAGGCAACCATGGTGCTGGCTCGCACCGAAGGCATTATTCCGGCGCTCGAATCCGCGCACGCCGTTGCTGAGGTCATTAAGCGCGCTCCGACGATGAAGAAATCGGAAATCGTGATCGTGAACATCTCGGGACGCGGCGACAAGGACATTGGAATTTTGCGGGAGAACCTGAAGCTGGAGTAGCTGGCTGGCAAACTGTAGCAGTAATCAAATGAAAAGGGCGTTGAAATTTACTTCCGGTCTAGGCTGCCTAATATCGGTTGCGGGGCCGTTTTTGGCACTCGTGCTGTACCCGAGGGTCAAATGGCTATTTGCGTTCATTTTGATCGGATTCGCAGTTCTATGGCTGAATCGTCGATTTGCCAAAGATCCGACACCGCAGGCCCTTGCCGATCAGATCGAACGCCTGTTGACTGGCAACTATGCCGGATGGGACGTCGATGACTTCGAGATGCAAAGCATTCGAGACCCTCAGATGCAAGATCTTCAGCGCAGATCCATGAATGTTGGTCTTCCAGAGGAATGGGTCAAACTGGATGAAGAGCGGAAGAATCAGTTGCGAGAGATCATTCTGGAACTAAGGAAGTTGGACGATACGAGAAGCGCAGGCGCACCAACAATCCAACGCCCCTGACGTGATAACTTCTACTTTAGTTCCAATGCCCTTTCATTTCGACAACAAGCCGTCCCTAATCGCCTACGTGACCTGCGGCAACCCCGATCTCGGCACCACGTTCGAGATGCCTTCTTATTTCTCCGCGCCGAGAGCCTGTTCAAGCGTCAACCGAATGAAACGTTGATAGGGCAGGCCCGCGCGGGCCGCGCGCTCGCGCACCGCGTCATACAGTTCCTCGGATAAACGCAGACTGATTGACTTGTCTTTGCGCTTGATCTCGAAGCGCACCAACTGCGCACCCGAAAGGTCGTATTGCGATAGGTCGGCGGTGTCGACGAAAGTTGCCGCTGCGCGGTCGCTCTTAAAGGTCGGGATTTTCTTTTTCATAAGCCTCGATCTCCTTCTTGTGCATGTATCGGGCGCTGATGGGCCGGATCAGCAGTTCATCGTCCTTGCGGCGAAGCGTGAATATGATGAACACGCCGCGCCCCTTATCCGTTCGTCCGATCGCGCGCAAGCGCCTTTCCCGCTGCGAGTGGGCCGCGTCCGGGAGAATGGCCAGCGCATGCGTAAAAAGGCTTTCGATAGTGGCGATGGAAAGCCCATGTTTCTCGCACTTGGCTCGGTTGCCCCTGTCCCAGTCGAAGCCGTCCGCCTGTAAAACCACAACAGGACGAATGATATGCAATTGTATAGGCAAATGTCAAACGCTAATTTCATTGGAATGGTTAAAATGAGTGCGCCACTATCCAAACGGCGCTTTGTGAGATATTTCTATTGAATCTTCATGCCCTTTCATTTCGAAAACAAGCCCGCTCTCATCGCCTACGTAACCTGCGGCGACCCCGACCTCGCCACCACGCGTCAGGTCATTCTCGCCGCTATCGACGCGGGTGCGAGTGTGATTGAGTTGGGCGTCCCTTTCAGCGATCCTCTGGCTGATGGCCCGGTCATCCAGCGCGCCAGCGAGCGAGCGCTCAAGCACGGAACGTCGCTGCAGCACGTGCTCACGCTTGCCGCCGAAATCCGCGAACATTCCCAATCCGTCGGCCTGGTGATTTTCTCCTACCTCAATCCCATTTTGCGCATGGGCCTGCCAAAGTTCTGCCAGGTGGCGCGGCTTGCCGGGATTGACGGAACGCTCGTCACCGATCTACCCGTCGAAGAATCCGCTGAGTATCTGCGCGAGGCGCGCAAGAACGACCTGGCAACCATTTTTCTGGCTGCGCCCACCTCGACCGACCAGCGTCTGAAGTTGATCGCCCAGGTTTCAACCGGCTTTATTTACGCCATCTCGCGCACCGGCGTCACCGGCGCGCGCCAACAGATGACCGGAGACGCCGCTGCCCTGATCAAGCGCATTCGCCGTTTCACCAAGCTTCCGGTGGCCGTCGGCTTCGGGATCTCAACCCCAGCGCAATTTGCGGCCGTGGGCAAATTTGCCGAGGGCGCAGTGGTCGGCAGCGCCATCGTGCAGTTGATCGAACAAAATCCGGGACGGGAAGCCGCGACTGTGGCAGAATTTGTAAGACAGCTCCTGGCTCGTAGCTCGTAGCTCTATGGACATTTCCGATTGGCGCAAGAAAATCGACGACCTGGACCGCAAACTGGCGGCGCTGCTCAACGAGCGGGCGGCGGCTGTAGTCGAAATTGGACGATTGAAACGCAATACCAGCCTGCCCATTTACGAACCGGACCGCGAGCGCGAGGTAATCGCCAATGTGCAGCGTAGCAGTGCCGGTCCATTGGCTGAGCGCGATCTCGGGCAGATTTACGAACGAATCATGGACGTGATGCGCAGTATCCAAAAGCACGAAATCGTTCCCGACTCTGGACAGACGGCCCGCGGCGCCGAGACCGATTCAAAGTTCAAGAACTGAGAAAGTACCCAGGTACGTTGCAGACGCTGATTTTTGTTCTTTGATTTTTAGTTTTTCGATTTTTAGTTTTTAGCGTGCCGCAGCCGGGAAAAACGAGCGCACTCATGATCGTCGCAATGCAAGATTCGGCCAGTGAAGATCAGATCCAGCAAGTGATCAATCAACTGGTCCAGTTCGGCTTTGAAGTTCACCGCTCCACCGGCGCGCTTCAGACGGTGCTCGGCGGAGTCGGAGCTCCGCATGATTTCGACACCCGCGAAGTTGAAATGCTGCCGGGAGTGCAGGAAGTTCACCGCATCACTTCACCCTACAAGCTGGCCGGACGCAACTTCCGCCCCGAAGGCACCGCAGTCAAATTTGCGAACGGAATTGAAATTGGCGGAAAGAAGATCGTTGTCATGGCCGGGCCCTGCTCGGTTGAATCCCGCGAGCAACTGTTCACCATCGCCGACCGGGTCGCCAAAGCGGGAGCGCGCGTTCTGCGGGGCGGCGCCTTCAAACCGCGATCCTCTCCTTATTCATTTCAAGGGCTGGGTGTTGACGGCCTGAAATTGCTGCGCGAAGCGGGCGATCATTTCAAACTGCTCGTGATCAGCGAAGTCATGGAAATTTCCCAGATCCCGCTGATGTTGCCGTATGTGGACATCTTCCAGGTGGGCGCGCGCAACATGCAGAACTTCAATCTGCTGCGCGAGCTTGGCAAGATTCGCAAACCCGTGCTGCTCAAGCGAGGCATCGCCGCCACCCTTGAAGAACTTCTGTGCTCCGCGGAATACCTGCTTGCCGGCGGCAACTACGAAATCATTCTATGCGAGCGCGGCATCCGTACGTTTGAAACTTACACTCGCAACACCATGGACATTTCCGCGATCCCAAGCATTCATAAACTGTCGCACCTGCCAATGACCGCCGACCCCTCGCACGGCACCGGGCTCCGCGACAAAGTGGCTCCCATGGCGCGCGCATCGGTTGCGGCGGGGGCCGACGCTATGCTCATCGAGGTCCATCACCAGCCGGACAAAGCGCTCTCCGATGGTGCGCAGTCGCTTTACCCGGAACAGTTTGCCAAGTTGATGGACGAGCTCCGCATGATCGCGCCTGCGGTTGGACGCGAGATCGCGTAGAGCTGAAATTACGATTTGTAATTTGCAATTGCAAAACAAAATCACAAATTACAAATTACCGATTACAAATAACCTATGGCCTTCAAGCAAGTCACCATCATCGGAACCGGCTTGATCGGAGGCTCGCTGGGCCTCGCTCTGAAGAAGCGCCAGCTCGCCGGACGAATCATCGGGTGCGATCGCGCTCCAGTTTTGGAACGGGCGCAGGACTGCGGCGCCATCGAGGCTGGAATCACCAATCCGGCGGATGCCGTCCGCGGAAGCGATCTGGTGGTACTGGCAACACCCGTGATCCCGATCCTCGATCTGATCGGCCGGCTCGGTCCAGCGCTGCTGGCCAAGACACTCGTCACCGACGTCGGCAGCACGAAGACGAAAATTGTGCAGCGCGCCGCGAAATCGTTTGGGCGAAACGCCGGTCACAGATTTCTCGCCGGGCATCCCCTGGCGGGCAAAGAACACGCCGGTGTGGAGTTCGCCGATGCCGATCTTTTCGAAGGCGCCGCCTGGCTCTTCACGCCGCTTCCCGGCCAGAACGTTCACGCCGGGCAATGCGGAGAATTTATCCACTGTGTGGAAAAGATGGGCGCCAAGATAGCGGTCGTCGATCCCGTCGAGCACGATCGCTTCTGCGCCTGGATCAGCCATCTGCCCCAGATGATTTCAACCGCTCTGGCAGCAACGCTGGTCGACGAATTCGGCCCCGACGCGCCCGTGCTCGACATCGGCGGACAAGCTCTTCGCGAGATGACCCGCATCTCCGGCAGTCCGTATTCGATGTGGCGCGACATCGCCATCACCAACAAGCAGAATCTTGCCGACGCGCTGCAGAAGTTGGAACAACGGCTCGCGCACATCCGCGAGAATCTGGACTCGCGAGAACTGGCAGCTGAATTCGAGCGCGCGCACCAGTTGAGAAAGAACCCGCTGCGGAAATGCGGCGATACAGAGAGAATCGGGTGATCGGGTGATCTGAGTTCACCCGATGGCCCGATGATCAGACGACCCGATTTCCTATAGAATTCTCCTGCTATGCACAAGGTTGTCGCGAGCGCTGAAGAGGCGATCCAGGACGTGTTTGACGGAGCCACCATCATGGTGGGCGGATTCGGTTTGTGCGGGATGCCGGAGAATCTGATCCGCGCGCTCGCCCACAAGGGCGTCAAGAACCTCACCACCATCAGCAACAACGTTGGCGTCGATGGCTTGGGCATGGGACTGCTACTGGCCAATGGCCAGATCCGCCGGCACATTGGAACCTACGTCGGCGAAAATAAGCTGCTTGAACAGATGGTGCTGAACAGCACTGTGCAACTCGACCTGGTTCCGCAAGGAACGTTTTCGGAGCGAATTCGTGCCGGGGGCGCTGGCATTCCCGCTTTCTTTACGCCCACCGGGGTTGGAACGGTGGTGGCCGAGGGCAAAGAAGCACGCGAGTTTGACGGTCGCACTTACATCATGGAGCGCGCGCTGAAGGCGGACTTCGCCTTCGTCAAGGCATGGAAGGGCGACCGATGGGGCAACCTCGTCTATCGCAAAACGGCGCGCAATTTCAATCCGATGATGGCAACGGCGGCCCGGATCACCATCGCCGAAGTTGAACACCTGGTCGAACCTGGAGAACTCAATCCTGACATGGTTCATACGCCGAGCGTGTACGTGAAACGAATCTTCCAGGGTCAACTGTTTGAAAAGCGAATCGAGAAACGGACTGTGACAAAGTCCGCAGCGAGCAGCTAGCAATATGCCAACAGACGCGAAACCCTCTAAAGACCTCGACAAACGCGAACGCATCGTGAAGCGCATTGCACGCGAATTGCGCGATGGATTCTACGTCAACCTCGGCATCGGGTTGCCTACGCTGATTGCCAATCATGTTCCCGCGGGGATGGACGTGATTTTGCAATCGGAGAACGGGATGCTTGGCATCGGGCCGTACCCGCTCGAAGGCACGGAAGACGCGGACCTGATCAACGCGGGAAAAGAGACGGTCAGCGAGATGGCGGGCACCGCGTACTTTTCGAGCGCCGATTCTTTCGCAATGATTCGCGGCGGGCATGTTGACCTGAGCGTGCTGGGCGCGATGGAAGTCGACGAACTCGGCAGTCTGGCGAACTGGATGATTCCCGGCAAGATGGTCAAAGGCATGGGCGGCGCCATGGACCTGGTTGCGGGAGCGCGGCGCGTGATCGTCGCCATGGAACATGAGACCAAAGATGGCCAGCCGAAGATCCTGAAAAAATGTACCCTGCCCCTGACCGGCGTGAAGGTTGTGGACACAATCGTCACTGAGATGGCCTACATCCGAGTCACACCGGAAGGCTTGCTGCTGGAAGAGATTGCGCCTGGGTTGACGGTCGACGACGTCCAGAAAGCGACCGGCGCGAAATTGCGGGTGAGTTCTGCACTGAAGACGATGTAGGCAGTAAAGGTCAGTTCTCGGTTCTGCGTGGGCGACTTTGGAACTTTTTTCCTTTTGCTTGCCTATCATATTCAAGGAGGATGTATCCCTATGATCGCCTTCCTGCCGCGGTCCAATCCCAATCGTAGGTGAAGCTGGCATACCCCATAGTCTGGTCGATCATTCGGAGGAGGCCTGTCACTCGGGTTGCTTCATCTTAAGGACGCGGCATACGCTAGTCAACGAATGAGGGCTGGCTCGCGAGCGTTCTTGATTGGGCGGACGAGGGCGTCCGTCCCTACGCGAGCTTTTCAGGTTTTGCTCGTCGGCTTGGATTCGGGCGCGCCCAGGTATTTCTGTAGAAATTGCAGGCTCCTCGGACCTGCGTCTTGCCAGATTGTTTGGTCCTCGAAGCCGTGGCCGGCTCCGGGATAGATTTTGATTTCGTAGGGGATTCCCTTTTTCTCCAGCAACTTCCGCAGATGGTAGGCTTCCTCGACGGGGACGGTCGGATCGGCGTCGCCGTGCAGGATGAGCACGGGGCAGAGGCGCCTCATGAAGAGGTTCATTTCTTTGGGCATGCCGCCGAAGAACTCGACTACGGCTTTCACGCGAGGGTCGATGGCGGAGTTGGCAAGCGAGAGGTAGGCTCCGAGCGAAAATCCAAGCAGAGCGATACGTTCGCAAGCGACTTGCGGCTGCGTTTCGACAAAGCTGATTGCGTCCCAGAGGGTTTTCATCCACAGCGGGAAATTGCGCATGATCGTCTGCTTGTCGGCGGATTCGGTGCCGGTGCGGTCGAAGTAATGGAGCAGGTAAACGGCGAATCCTTGGGCCGCTAGCGTGCTGGCGCAGCACTCCATACCCGCGACGTTACCTCCGGCGCCGTGGAGCGCGACTACCGTGGGGACTCGATCATCGAGTGTTACCGGCAGGTAGGCTGCCATGCGGATGGGCTTGCCGCCGCTTTGAAAGGTGAGCTCGGAGTGGGAGACTGTGGGCATCTAGGATAGGTCCGAGAAGATCTGCCGGGCTTGGCCCGGTCGGACGGACGGAACGAGTGCGTCCGTCCCTACGCGAGCTTTCTATGACGCCTCTGACAGCTTTCTTAGCGATTCTGTGTACGGGGCGCGGGCGATGCCTCGTTCGGTGATGATGGCGGCTACATATTTTGCGGGGGTTACGTCGAAGGCGGGGTTTTCGACTTGGATTCCGTCGGGCACCATTTGCTTGCCGGCGATGTGCGTGATTTCTCTTGCGTTGCGCTGCTCGATGGGAATCTTGCTGCCGTCGGAGGTTTCTAGATCGACGGTGGAGATCGGCGCGGCGACGTAGAACGGGATGCCGTGCTCATTGGCTAGAACGGCTACGGTGTAGGTGCCGATTTTGTTGGCTACGTCTCCGTTGGCGGCGATGCGGTCGGCGCCGACGACGATGGCTCCGATTTTGCCTTGCTGCATCATGACTCCGGCCATGTTGTCGGCGATGACGGTGGTGGGGATTCCGTCTTTCATCAGCTCCCATGCGGTCAGGCGGGAGCCTTGCAGAAAGGGGCGCGTCTCGTCGGCATAGACGTGAATTTTTTTGCCTGCTTCTATGGCGGCGCGGATTACACCTAGCGCGGTGCCGTAGCCGGCGGTGGCTAGCGCTCCGGCATTGCAGTGGGTGAGCACGCCTCCGCTCGACGGCATGAGGGTGGCGCCGTGGCGTCCCATGGCTTGGTTCGCGGCGATGTCTTCGGCGTGCATGCGCTGGGATTCTTCGATAAGATCCTGCTTGATTTGAGGGATGGGCCGAATGCGGATGCGCTCGAACTTCTCCGTCATGCGGCGGATCGCCCAGAACAGGTTGACGGCGGTGGGGCGCGTCTGGCGGATGGTTTCGCAGATCTGGTCGAAATCTTTCTTGAGGTCGGCGCCGTTCTCGGCTTTGGAATTCTTCACGCCCAGTGCGATGCCCATGGCGGCGGCCACGCCAATGGCGGGCGCTCCGCGGACGACCATGTTGCGGATCACGTCGGCTACCTGCTGGTGCGTGGTGCAGGTTACATAGACTTCTTCAGTGGGCAGCTTCGTCTGGTCGATGAAGACTACGCCGGATTGGGTCCATTCTAGAGTTTGGATCACGTTAGTTCTCAGTTCCCCGTTCTCAGTCGTAGTTAGTGGAGCGCCGGGCGTCCCCGCCCGTCCGGACGGGCGGG
>JANXZM010000020.1 GCA_025355505.1 Acidobacteriaceae bacterium
ATTTGATAATATTTTAGAAACTAGTGTCTTCCATCACTCCCATCAAGCTTTCCGACAAGCAAGGCGCGGCCGAATTTCGCGCGGCTCCGGCCGAGGGGCTCGTCCGCTCCACCGCGCGTTATCTGCTCCGGACCGAGGTGCGCGGTTCAACAACAAGCTACTACCAGGCTGACGGTCTCGACTCTGTCACTTCGCTGAGCAACTCCTCGGGCGCACTGGCGAATACCTACACCTACGATTCCTACGGCAAGCTGACGACCTCGACCGGAACGATCACGAATCCCTACCGCTACACCGGGCGTGAGTTCGACGCGGAGACCAATCTTTACTATTATCGCGCCAGATACTACGATCCGGGAACGGGACGCTTCGTCAGTGAAGACCCGCTTCGGTTCTTCAGTGGCGATTTGAATTTCTACGCTTACGTTTTTAATAATCCTACCAATTATGACGATCCGTCCGGGTATAGCTGTGCCTGTATGTACTCGCAAGCTACGGGTCATTTGCTCTGTAAGGACGAATCTGGAAACGTTGTTGTGGATGTAAACGGCTATGCAGGCTACGGTCCTGGAAAGAATAACCCTGCAATGCAGGGAGTTGAAGACGTTGGGCCAATTCCGTTGGGCACGTATGACATGCTCCCCGGCTACAACGGTCCGCTCGGTCACCCGCAGATTCCCCTTAGGCGACGGGGCGGTCGAAGCGGTGGTTTTCCGCCGAGCCGGGATCCAAACTCGTTCCTGATTCACGCAGACAGCACAAAACATCCTGGCCAAGCCTCACACGGCTGCATCGTGGTCAAGAACGCCAAGGACAGGGAGCACATTCTGGACTGTGGAGGTGGCACAGTTGAAGTCACCCAATAGGTTGCGGCATTTTCTCTGGAAATCGACGGCTTTCTTTGCCCTCAGCGCTCTACCGGTTGGTGCTGCTGGAGGAGAAAACACAATTGACTCCAAAAACCTAACTGTGCTCGGCTTTGTCCTGGGTGACGATGAAGTGGGTATTGTCGAAAGCAGGTTGGGTGAGGCGCGAGTATCGCACGCTCCCGAGCACGGTATGACCCAGCGTTGTTACCAATCTATGGGCGCTGACCGCACTGTGCTTGTTTTTGAAGACTGGAGCGGCACGTTATCCGGTTTCCGGCTTTACCGGCCCGCAGCCAGTAATCGTTTGTGCACAAAGACGTCGTTGGTAACATCTGATATTTCTACTGCGTCTGGGCTCAAATTGGGTTTGGGCAAGCACGCTGTCCTTCAGATCCTTGGTAAACCGACAAAAATAGTTGGAGATACCTTCATTTACAAAGACGAATCAAAGAAAGGACGAGCAACCGAGGATGCACAATTGAAAAAGGAGCATCCTGAGGATACTTCTGATCTTCAAATCTGGAACTTTACCGAAATCAAACTTCTCTTCAGAAACTCGAAACTCTCCTCGATTGATGTGGTCCACACTGAGACAACTTGAGTTAGAGGGCGGGTGGGGCGGGTGGGCCCGATTAACGCGGGAAGTGTAATCCGGGTTTTTTGAGAACGTTGAAGTGAAACAACTGGGGGTGCGCCACTTCTCACGCTTTTTGAGAAGTGGCCCGCGAAGTGTCCCGGCATCCCACGGTTACGGTTGTCAGCAAGGCAAGGCAACACGGGGGATTCCTTAGACAAGTCCCCTCTGAAATTTTCATCACATCATCCAGTGACCGCTCTCACAGACGCGCAACTCACCCAATGCGACAATGACCGCTAATCGGAAAATGACCGGCAAAGCCGGAGCGCTGTCTTCAAGAAGATTCGAGAAGCCGCGGCCCGGTACTCTTTGATAAACCAAGCTGTTCAGTGAGAGAGACCGAACCCAATGCGGACACGCGCGACTCCCTCCCAAACCGCCCCAAAACGGGAATTTGGGCCGAAAATCGAGCTTAAGTCCATACCCCTCTATTCGTTAGGAGTAAGTCCTTTAGATTCAAAGCGTTGCGGGAAATTGGGGGGGGGAGGGGGGGGGACGTAATGTACTGTATAATACCCATCCAGTAAACATCCAAAAATGGAGTCACAACCGCACAAATTCGGAGGCCCCTCCGAAGCAAGTTTCTCCGCCAAATAAAAACCTCTCGACACATCTGAGAGGGTTTGCGAACTGGTTGGAGAAATTTATGCCGCGCGCACGACGTTGCCCGCCTGAAAGCCCTTCGGCCCTTTAAGCAAATCGAACTCGACGGCCTCGCCTTCGTTCAGCGAGTTGCCCGCGCCGAAATACCGTGGAGCCGCGAAAACGACGGCGTGATATCGCACTGCGAACCCAGCAACGTCGATCCTGCTCCTACTCGCCAACCGGGTCCGGCGGGCGAAGCGCCCGATAATACCAGGAAGATTCCGCTTGGCAAGATCGAAGTTGCTGGAAACCAACATGCCTCCTCGATCAATCAAAAGACGCGCCACCGCCGAGCCTCGACGGAAAGGCGTAAGTATTTGATAATATTTTAGAAACTAGTGTCTTCCATCACTCCCATCAAGCTTTCCGACAAGCAAGGCGCGG
>JANXZM010000043.1 GCA_025355505.1 Acidobacteriaceae bacterium
ATTACGTCCTGTACTTTCATCGCCCGCTCCATCGCGGCCTTCGGGTAGGAATCCATGCTTGGTATGGTCTCCTACCCTCGCCGCCCGCAAAGCGGACATATCATGTGCTATCTCAACCGGACATATCATGTGCTACCGACAGGATTTGCAGGAATCCCTTGACAATCTGTTTCCCGAGTAGCAGCATTCCGAGCGTCGCCCTCACCAAATTTTCCCAGGAGGAACAAAATGATCGTCCCAGCCATACGCACTCTGCTCCTTTCAGCCTTGCTGGCGCTTCCACTGGCGGCAGCAAATGATGCCACGCGCAACAGCGAGTCACCCGACATTCCCAAGCGGCACAACGAAGCGACGGTAGCGCAACTCCAGGCGGAGATGGCTTCCGGCAAACTTACCTCAGAGTCATTGACCAAGGAATATATTGCCCGCATCATCGCGCTGGACCAGAATGGTCCGGGGGTCAACTCGGTGATCGAGCTGAACCCTGAAGCGCTCGATATGGCGCGCCACGCCGACCAACTGCGCAGGCACGGAATCCTGCTGGGGCCTTTGCACGGAATTCCGGTACTGCTTAAGGACAATGTCGAGACCGGCGACATGATGCAGACTACCGCGGGCTCGTTCGCGCTGGTTGGAAAGCCGGCGCTTACGGACTCCACGGTCGTCGCCAACCTGCGCGCGGGCGGCGCGGTGATTCTGGGAAAGACGAACCTGTCGGAGTGGGCCAACTTCCGCTCCTTCGAATCCATCAGCGGGTGGTCGGGCCGGGGCGGGCAGACGAACAATCCCTATGGCATCGATCGCAATCCCTGCGGCTCCAGTGCCGGCTCGGGTGCTGCGGTGTCGGCGAACTTTGCCGCAGTGTCGTTCGGGACGGAGACCGATGGCAGCATTGTCTGCCCGGCCAACGCGAATGGCGTCGTTGGCCTGAAGCCGACGGTGGGCCTCACCAGCCGTGCGGGTATCGTGCCACTCTCGCACACGCAAGACACTTTCGGTCCGCATGGGCGCACGGTGGCCGACGCGGCGGTGGCGCTGGGCGTGGTGCAGAGCCGCACCTTCGACGGCCGCGATCCTGCGACCGGCGGCGTTCCCCTGGGATGGCAGGGCCGTTTCTCGCGCCCCACGAACATCCCCACCGACTACACAAAATTCCTCAACCCGAACGGGCTCCAGGGCGCGATCCTCGGCGTGACCAGGGCGGGACTGAACGGATTCGACCCGTTCGTGCCGACGCCGCCGCTGGTGCTGGACCAATTCGAGGCTGCGCTGAACGCAATGAGTGCGGCGGGTGCCACGCTTGTCGACCTCGACGCCGCGGGTTTCACGTTCCCTTCAGCCGACGGCGAGTTACTGGTGCTGTGCTTCGATTTCAGGAATGACCTTAAGGCTTATTTTCACACGCGCGTGGGGGTACCCATGGCGGGCAAGACCTTAACCGATGCCATCGCTTTCAACAACGCCCACGCCGATGCCGAGATGCCGTTTTTTAGTCAGGACATTTGGGATCTCACCGATTCGCTGGCGCCGGGACCCGACGACCCGCAGCCGGTCTTCGGTGGGATGACCTATAACCAGGCGCTGGCCATCGACCAGAACGCCGGGGTCAACGGCATCGACGCGGCGCTGAGCCAGTTCGGTCTCGACGCGGTGGTCAGCGCCACCGACAACCCTGCCTGGGCCACCGACCTGCTCTACGGCGATCACTTCATTTTCGGTACGTCGGGCCTGGCGGCTGCGCCCGGTTATCCCATTGTGCAGGTGCCCGCGGGCATGGTGTTCGGCGTGCCACTCGGCGTCAGCTTCTTCGGAACGGCGTTCAGTGAGCCCATGCTCATCAAGCTCGCCTCCGGGTTCGAGGCGGTCACCCAGGCGCGCGCACACAACCTGCCCACGTTCGCGCTGACGGTGCCGTTCGACCACATCTCCGGCTCGACGCTGAAGCCGCCGGCTCAGCGCAACGCGCCGCCCAAGGTCAGCCGAAGCCGGCCGTCGCCGCCGTCAAATGCAACCAGACAGCCAGGGAAAGAACTCAGGCGGCCGCACCATTTGTGATTCTGCCTGGAGTTGCTAACGATCGAGGGGGCGCATATTTGAAGTGCGCCCTCTTATCCCGTCCAACCATGAGGAGGGATAGGAGCGTGCGCGATTCAATGGTGCACTTCCTGACATCGGGGCGGGGGAAGCTTCTTGGACGAAGCTCCCGGGAGAGCCGAAACTCGTGTCCGAATCGATCCCTGTTGTGAAATCGCGTTTTCAATATTGACGTCTGCTCACGCACGAACCCGCTACTTTATTCCCAATCATCGCCCGGTCCTGCTACTTTCAAGGGACGGTGACCGCAGAGCGTGAGAGGCGGCAAGCCGTGTCTCTACGGGAAAAATTGGGATGAAGAACGCCAATTCCTGGGGCCTAACCCCCGCCGAACTTCGCAAGCTGCGTGGATTGAAGACTCCGCATGGGATTCAACGCTTGCTTGACGACATGCCTTATCACCTTGCGGACAGTGCCTGGTCTCCGCGACGGGTGCTGCGGGAAAACACTTCGCATTGCTACGAGGGGGCGCTGTTTGCGGCGGCGGCGCTGCGCGCCATTGGATATCCTCCGCTGATTCTCGATCTGGAAGCTGAGCACGATACCGATCACGTGATTGCCGTGTACCGCGTCGATGGACATTGGGGTGCGGTGGCTAAATCGAATTACACTGGGTGCCGCTATCGCGAGCCAGTGTATCGTTCGCTGCGTGAACTGGCGCTTAGTTATTTCGACACTTACTTCAATCTGAGGGGAGAGCGAACGCTGCGGACTTTTTCGCGGCCGGTGCACATGCGGCGTTTCGATGCTCTTCAGTGGATGACTTCCGAGCAGCCAGTGTGGTTTGTGGCGGAGTACCTGCTGGAGATTTCTCATACCCCACTGATCACTCGCGGGCAGGCTCAGCGGCTGCATCGGCTGGATGGACGATCGTTCCGAGCGGGGTGTCTGGAGCGAGCGGACAAGTAGGGGCAGGGCCTAAAATCATTCACCACCAATGACATTGAAGGTGCACGAAGGAAACCCCTCGAAAGCCGATGTGCAATGTCTCTACCACGAACCAGTAAGATGGCTTTTTATCTTCGAAAACAGATCAGGCTACAGGAGCCGGTGCGAACGAGAAGTGACGGGGCTCACGCGGTGCGGGTGATGCGAGCACGTGTAACGGGGGACGTTGAGCTGGAAGGGAAGGCAAATCGGACCGATCTTCGAGTTGGAGGGATGGAGCGAGTTGTAGCATTTTCAGCGGCTTGCGCGCCCGTCCAAGTACTTCCGTACCGTCTCTAGTACCTTAGTTACCCCAACGAGGGTGACCGGTGTCCAATTTGCTTATTGACTACCACCCATAGTGGTACTCGCACGCTCCAATGCTAGCAGTAGAGATTAACCGCAAGTCCACTTTTTGCGAAATCCAGAAAAACCCCATAAAACCCAAAGAAACCGGGAGATTCCCGTGGAGAGGTCCTCGGTTCCGGTTGAGATATGCTCAGCACACCAAAACACACTCGAACGCGTTTGAATCGAGGACTTGGTTCTCCCAAATTCGGTCAGCGTTGCCGGAAAGAAAAGGCGGGGCTGAGAAGCGGGTTCTGTGGGAGAGAGAAACGTTATGACCGACTCGCGAGAAGTGATGAACATTCGCCAAGCTTCGCAGTATCTGGGAGTGAGTCCGGACACATTGTACAAGTACGTGAACGAGCAGAAGATTCCGGCGTTCAAGTTGGGCAATCGCTGGCGCTTCAAGAAATCGAAGCTTGATGAGTGGATGGAACAGAAGTCGATGGAAACGGAACCGCAGGGCAAAAAGAAAATCAAGGCAGCGGTGAAAGCTGCCGGAACTTCGTAGGCGAACTCGGTCAACAAAGGCGGGCACATGTTTGGAATGGGATCGAAAACGATAGTGGGTTTGGATGTGGGATCTTCCAGCATCAAGGCGGTCGAGCTCAGGAAGACACGCACTGGAATCGAAGTGGCGCACATCGGCATGGAGCCAATCGCGCCCGACATTGTTGTGGATTCCATGATCGTGGACTCGGGTACGGTTTCAGCCGCCATCTCCAAGCTGTTCGCGGACACTTTGATCAAGTCGAAGGCGGTGGCCACGGCGGTGAGCGGACACTCGGTGATCGTAAAGAAAATTTCACTGCCTTCGATGAGCGATCAGGAACTGGCCGAGACCATCCAGAAGGAAGCTGCCCAGCACATTCCGTTCGATCTCGCGGATGTGAACCTCGACTACCAGATTCTTTCCGACGACGCGACCAGCCCGACCATGGATGTGCTGCTGGTGGCTGTCAAGAAAGACAAGATTCTGAACTACACCAACGTACTCTCGATGGCGGGCAAGACTCCGGCTATTGTGGATATCGATGCGCTCGCTCTGCAGAATTGTTACGAGTACAACTATGAACCGGCGCCCAATCAGGTGGTGGCGTTGCTCAACCTGGGTGCGAGCGTGATGAACATCAACATTGTCAAGGGCACGACGCCGCTGTTCCCGCGCGACGTTTCGGTGGGCGGGCATCAGTATACCGATTCGCTGCAGAAGGAGCTGGATCTGAGCTTCGATGACGCGGAATCGCTGAAGCTGGGGCACAAGGTGGGCACGGTGCACGACGACGCGAAGACGCCGATCCTGCAGCAGGTGACGGAAATCATCGTTCTGGAAATTCAGAAGACATTCGATTTTTTTCGCGCCAGCGCCTCGGGCGAACACATCGAGAAGATTTATCTGGCCGGCGGTTCGGCCAAGGTACCCGGCCTGGTGGAAGCTTTGCGCCAGGAGTTCTCGATGCCGGTCGAGTTGTTTAATCCGTTTCAGAAAGTGTTGGCTCCGGTGGACGGCGCCGGGGCGGAGCTGGTCGAACAGAACGCGGGCCAGTTGGCAGTGGCCGTGGGTTTGGCCCTGAGGAGCTTTGAAAAGCTATGATCCGAATCAACCTGCTGGGTTCTCCGAAACCGAAAGGCAAGAAAAACTCTGCCGTCAATATGCCGAGCTTCGAGCTGGGCAATCTCGGCGGACCCATGGTCCAGGTGGCTGGCGTGTTGCTGATCGCCGGCGCTCTGAATTTCGGGTACTGGTACCAGCTCGACCGGGAAAAGAAATCGATCGAAATGCAAGCCCGGGTGGCGGAACAGAAGAATCGCGAACTAGCCGACATCAAGGTGCGGTATATGGAGCGGCAGAAGCAAGCTGACTCCTACAAGCGGCGGGTGGATGTGATCGATCAGTTGCGGACGAACCAGTCCGGCCCGGTGAACCTGCTCTCGATGATCGGCGATACGGTGAACAGAACCGAGGCGGTCTGGTTGAACAGCATGCAGGACCAAGGCGCGAGCGTGGCCATTGACGGCACGGCGCTGAGCAGTGATGCGGTGGCCAATCTGATCTCCAATCTGCAGAAGACCGGTTTTTTCCGCAACATTGAGATCAAGGAAAGTTATCAGGACGAATCGGTAAAGGACATGCAGGCGTTTCAATTCACGCTGACCTGCGAAAAGGCGAAGTCGTAAAGGCGGAACCGACTATGAATATTGGCGAATTAACGGGTGTGAAGCTGTTGGGAGTCCTGCTGCTGGTGGCGGCGCTGGCGACGGGCGGCCTCTACTACACGGTCTACAAATCGCAGCGCGATCAAAACGGGGCGGCCCAGTTCAAGCTGCAGGCCAAACTGCGGGAGAATGCGGAACTGGAAGCCTACCGGCCGAAACTAGCCGACATGGAGCGCCAGCTTGCCAGTTTGAAGCAGCAGCTCGAAATCGAGCGGCGCATCGTGCCCGATGAAAAAGAAGTGGACAATTTTATGCGCATAGTGAGCGGAGAAGCGCGCAAGTCGGGAGTGGAAGTCCGCCGCTACACGTCGCGCCCGTACGTGGCCAAAGAGTTCTACACGGAAGTACCGTTCGAGGTGGAGTTTGACGGTCCGTACTACTCGATGCTTGGGTTCTTCGACCGGCTGGGAAAAGCGGAGCGCATCGTAAATGTTGCGAACCTGCTGGTGGCGTCGACCCGGAAGCCGTCCGATGCCAAGGCGAAGCATACCTACCAGTACGCGCCGGGAGAGAGTGTGGTGGCGACCTGCCTGACCACCACGTATTTCAGTCATGACCTGGATCCGGCGGCGCCGGCCAGCAAGCCCGGACCACCGGCAAAGAAATAGGAGGGACAGGATGAAGCCGACGGTGACAATTCTCGTTTGTGTAATGGCTGCGGGCTTGGCCTCGGCCCAGAGTCCCAGCATTATCCAGAACACTCGCGCCGCCATGAGCGGGGTGAGCAACCATGCGACGGCTGCCTCGAATGAGGCTCTGGGCATTCACCAGTCCGCTCCAGCGGCGGCGAGCGCCACCCACGCAGCGGCTAAGTCGAGCGGAGTGGGAGTGGTTACGTCGGTAAAGTCTTCTTCACCTTCTTCTTCCGCACCATCAAAGGCGGGTGCGACTGCAGCGCGTGCGAAGAACGCGGGCGGGGCGAAACAGGTTCCGACCGTCGCGGCCAGTCGCAGCGCGCATGCCAAGCCAGCCGCGGCAGCTCCCAAGAGCAATCCGCCGGTGGCCGCTACCGCAGCCGGCAACGGCGCTTCGGGCAGCGGAGCAGGCGAGAGCGCGGCGAGCGAGCCGAAGCCCGCTCCGGACAGCAAGTACAACGCGAACGGAAGACGGGATCCTTTTCTTAGTCCGGTGGTGAGCCACGCGGGCGGTTCGGGATGCAGCACCGGAAAGAAGTGTCTGGAAATCGGGGCCATCAACCTGCGCGGTGTGGTGCATCAGGAAAGCGGTTTCATCGCCGTGGTTAGTAACGGTCTAAATAAAGCGTATTTTCTGCGGGAAAACGACCCGGTGTTCAACGGTTATGTGATGAAAATCACGGGGGACTCCATCGTTTTTCAGGAAACACTGCAGGACCGGTTGGGCAAGACTTTTACGCGGGAAGTAGTGAAGAAAATTACGACTCCGGCAGTGTAGGCCTGGAGAAAAAGACTTTAAAGAAACACATGGGGGCGAAACGGCCTCGCATGGGGAGATAGGGAAATGCGAAAGCAACTGCTGGGTCTCTTGGTTCCGCTGATGGCGTTCGTGCTGATCGCCGATGCGGCTGACATGACGGGCAAGGGGGTGGCCGCGAGCGCTGCGCTGCAGAAGCTCGAGGTCGCACACAGCCAGGACGGATTGCGGGTCGAGTTCAAAGCGAAGGGCACACTGGCGCCCAAACTGACGACGCTCGATTCTCCGGCACGCATCGTCATCGACTTTCCCAACACCGTGATGGCGACGGCGCAGAGCCGCATTAGCGTTGGCCAAGACGGGGTGAAAGACGTCCGCGTCGGGATGGACGGGCAGGTTCCGCCCAACACCCGCGTGGTGGTCGATCTCTCCGCCAGCCGCCAGCATGAACTGGTGGCGGGTCCCGACGGGAGCTTCATTCTTATTCTGAAGACCGCAAATCACGACGCCGTGCTGGCCCATCGCCAAGCGGCGCCGGGCGCCCAACCTGTGGCCAAGACGGCAGCGCCGAAACTGGTGCTGGCTTCGGCTAAGGCGTCTCCGGTGGCGTCGTTTCCGGTAACGCCGGTCCCGGCAACCTTGGCTCCGACAAAGACGGTTGCGGCCAGTTCGGCCGCGGCAGAGAACCCGGAGAAACCTTCGGACTTCGCCTTCGTCGAGCCCAAGTACTCGGTCAAAGAGGGCAAAGCTGACGACAGAGCTGCCCCACCGGCCGCAAAGGCCCAGGAAGCCGCAGGTCGTTTCGCCGACAAGACTGCAGCGGAACTGGTTGTCACCAATTCCAATGCGGCCATCTCAGAAGCTGCGGGCAACGGGCAGGCCATCCAGCCAGCCGTGAACCTGGCCGCTGAGCAGAAGGTCCAGATGGAACAGAAGCCGGCCGCCAGCGGGGTCAAGTACACGGGCGAGCCCATCTCGGTCAATCTTAAGGATGTGGATCTGAAAGACTTCTTCCGCCTGATTCACGAGATCAGCGGTCTGAATGTCGTGCTCGATCCCATGGTCCACGGCAATCTGACGATCGTGCTCGATGATGTGCCGTGGGATCAGGCGCTGGACATCGTGCTCAAAAACAACGAGCTGTCGCGCCAACTGGACGGCAATGTCCTGCGCGTCGCCACCGTGGATACGTTGAGGAAGGAAGCCGAGGGCCGGCGCGCCCAAATCGATGCCGAGGCGCTGGCGGTAGACAAAGTCAGCATCACGCGTTTCCTCAGCTACGCCCATGCCAAGGACGTACTACTGCCGGTCAAGAAATTCCTGAGTCAGCGCGGCGACGTGGTCGCGGATGAACGCACCAACGCGTTGATCGTCAACGACATTCCTGGGGTTCTGCCGCAGATCGACCGCATCATCCAGCAGATGGACCGCAAGACGCAGGAAGTCGAAATTGAAGCGCGCGTAGTGGCTGCCACTCGCAGCTTCGCTCGCGACATCGGCGTGCAACTCGGTCTGGGCTGGGGCAACGGCACAACCGCCGTTGGCGGGGTGCAAGGTGTTGGAACCACGCCGACCACCGTCGGTTCAGGAGTCGTACCAAATCCGTTGTACATCATCAGCGGCAACCCGACAACCGGGAGTCAGATTCCGTTGTTTTCGAACCTGGGTGCAACCGGGCCGACCAGTGGTTTGCAATTTTTGAACGCCACCAACAACATGCGGATCGACCTTCTGCTAACGATGGCCGAGTCGCGCGGGTTGCTGAAAGTTCTTTCCCGTCCGCGTATCGTCACGCAGAACAACATTCAGGCGGTGGTGAAACAGGGCGTGCGCGTACCGATCACGACCCTGGCGCAATTGGGAGGTCCGCCGACCGTTACCTACGTCGATGCTTTCCTGCGACTGACCGTGACTCCGCAGATCACGTCGGAAGGAACCATCTTCCTCAACGTGGATGTGGAAAACACCTTGCCTGACTTTGGCCACACGCTCCAGGGCAATCCGACTCTGATCACGCAGCAGGCGACCACGCAAGTGCTGGTCACCGACGGCGGCACGGTCGTGATTGGCGGCGTTATCCAGACCCAGAACTCGCTCAGTGTCTCGCAGGTTCCGCTGCTCGGCGATATCCCGTACCTTGGCAACCTGTTCAAGCATCGTTCGGTGCAAACGACAAATCAGGAGCTGATTTTCTTCATTACTCCGCGCATCATTCAGACGTAAGCGCGAAGTTAGAACGAGCCACAGCCGCCGGCTTTCTCGGAGAACCTGCCGAGTGCCCGGCGGCTTCGCTTTTGCCGGAAACCGCTTCCATCTGCTCACTTCGAGCGCCCTGCTACACTCCTTGCCATGCACCGCACGGCTATGCACCCGACTGCCATGGACCACGGTGGACGCCTGCGTCGACTCCAAGCTTCGCTGTTGAGCCACAAGCTTGACTGCCTGCTGATTGCGCACCTTCCCAATGTTCACTATCTCTGCGGCTTTACGGGCAGTGCAGCTGCTTTGGTGGTCTCGGAGCGTGGTTCCATCCTTTTTACTGACGGACGCTACCGCACCCAGGCAAAAGAGGAAGTAAAGGGCGCGAGCGGCAATACTGTGAACGTTGTCATCGCTCGCAAGTCTCCGCTGGTGGCGGCGGCGGAGTGGCTGGCCAGGCAGCGCAGGAGTTCGACGCCGGCATCATTGACGCCAACGGCGTTGGGCATCGAGCCGGAGTCGATCACCGCTGGCATGCGCGACCGGCTCGCGTCTGTGCTGAAAGGGAAGGCGCGCCTGCGGTCCGCGCCACCGCTGGTCGAGCAAGCGCGCATGGTGAAGGACGCTGCCGAGATCCAGCGCATTCGGCGAGCGGTTGAACTCGGTGCCAGTCTTTTCCAGGTAGCATGCAAGAAAATACGGCCGGGCGTGAGTGAGGTGGAAGTCGCCGCCGCCATGGAATACGAGGCTCGTTGTGCGGGTGCCGAAGGCATGTCCTTCCCGACCATACTCGCTTCCGGAACCCGGTCGGCGATTGTGCATGGCCGAGCGTCGGGCGCGCGCATTCCGCGGCGCGGGTTCGTGGTCTGTGATTTTGGTGTTATACTCGCCGATTATTGTTCGGATCGCACGCGAACGGTGCATGTCGGACAGCCGTCGGGAGACGCTCGACGGCTGTATGAAGCCGTGTTGGAAGCGCAGCAGGCTGCCATTGCAGCGGTTGGTCCGGGCGTGACTGCCGCCGAAGTGGATGGCGCCGCGCGTCGTGTGCTTCGCAAGCGGAAACTCGCCCGGTACTTCACCCATTCGACCGGGCATGGTTTAGGATTGGAGATACACGAGGCACCAAGGCTGGCAGCGGGACAAACCCAGATGCTGGAGCCGGGGATGGTGATTACGATTGAGCCTGGCGCGTACATCCCTGGGAAGTGGGGTGTGCGGATCGAAGATGTGGTGCTGGTTACGTCTTCGGGCTGCGAAGTGCTGACGCCCGCGGATAAAGAACTGGTGATTATTTAGCAGAGACGAGGCTTGCCGCGTCTCTACACACGAAACGCGGGACCCGCCCTTATCCATGAATCAAAAAGAGCTGAGAGAGCTTATCGAGTTCTTAGTCGAAAAAGACATTGCCGAGTTTGAACTGGAGCGCGGCGATGTCAAGGTGAAGATCAAGCGCGCCACCGAGCCGTTGCCCGCGCCAGAATCGCGCTATGGCGCGGTTCACCCCACGCCGGTTCCTGCTTCCGCGACCGGCCGGGTCGATCTGGCAGCGAACGCCGGCGTGTCTGAACCTGAGGAAGTCTTGCACATTGTGAAGTCGCCGATCGTGGGCACCTTTTACGAATCGCCGTCGCCCGGATCCCCGCCCTTTGCCAAAGTCGGCGATCCCCTGGAAGTCGGTCAGGTGTTGTGCATTGTTGAAGCGATGAAGCTGATGAATGAAATCGAATGCGACGTGGCGGGAGAGTTGGTCAAGATGTTGGTCGCGAACGGCCAGCCCATCGAGTACGGTCAGGAACTGTTCGCCGTCCGACCGGTAAAGTAATGGATGTTGGTTCGACTGACGTTAGCTCGAATAGCGCCCGAGCGCCCAGGGCAGATCATCCAAGGCAGATCATTCCAGGCACATCATGTTCAAGAAAATTCTGGTAGCGAATCGCGGAGAGATTGCGCTGCGCGTCATTTGCGCATGCAAGGAACTCGGCATCCGCTCGGTCGCCATTTACAGTGAGGCGGACCGGAATTCGCTCCACGTGCGCTTTGCCGATGAAGCGATTTGCATTGGGCCTCCGCAACTGGCGCTGAGTTATCTCAACATCCCCGCCGTCATCAGCGCGGCTGAGATCGCGAACGTGGACGCCATCCATCCCGGTTATGGCCTGCTTTCGGAAAACGCCAACTTCGCCGAAGTCTGCGAAGCCTGTCACATCAAATTTATTGGGCCGACTCCTGACGTCATCCGGCTCATGGGCGAAAAAGAAAAGGCTCGCGCCGCCATGAAGCAGTACGGTGTGCCGATCCTTCCCGGTTCGGACGGCGTGATCGCCTCCGATGGAGAAGCTTGCGAGTGGGCGCGGACGGTTGGTTTCCCGGTTATCCTCAAGGCCACGGCGGGCGGTGGCGGGCGGGGCATGCGCATTGTTCGTAAGGAAGATGAATTGCCCGCGCTTTACCGTCAGGCGCAGTCGGAGGCCTCGGCCGCCTTCGGCAATGGCGATCTCTATCTGGAAAAGTATGTCGAGAACCCGCGCCACATCGAATTCCAGGTGTTGGCCGACGAACACGGCAACGTGGTCAGTCTGGGAGAACGCGAGTGCTCGATTCAGCGGCGGCATCAGAAGTTGCTCGAAGAGTCGCCGTCGGTGCGGGTCACGCCCGAGCTGCGCAAGGAAATTGGAGACGTGATCAGTAAGACGCTCAGCCAGGTCGGCTACCACAATGCCGGCACCATCGAATTCCTCATGGACCAGGATAAGCGGCTGTATTTCATCGAGATGAACACGCGCATCCAGGTGGAGCATCCGGTCACCGAAATGGTCACCGACGTGGACCTGGTGAAAAGTCAGCTCATGATCGCCGCGGGCGCAAAGCTTTCCGATGTGTTGCAAGGCCCCATCGTGCATCGCGGACACGCGATCGAGTGCCGCATCAATGCCGAGCATCCGGAGAAGTTCACGCCTTCGGCGGGCAAGATCACGACCTTCAACCCCCCGGGAGGGACGGGCGTGCGCATCGACACGGCCGCCTATGCCGAAGGCACGATTCCTCCATACTATGACTCGCTCATTGCCAAGCTGGTGGTGCGTGGCAAGGATCGCAGCGAAGCTATCTCGCGCATGAGTCGGGCCCTGGAAATGTTTATCGTGGAAGGAATCTACACGACGATTCCGCTGCACCGGCGAATTTTGGCGGACCCGGATTTCCGTGCGGGCAATTTCGATACCGGGTTCATTGAGAGATTCCTGGCGAAAAAATCGGAGACGGCGGGGTAGGGACTGGTATCAAGCATCGTGAGCGCCGGCGCGTCGTGAGAATGCAAGGCTAATGACCGACATCGCAAAGACAATCAACGATCTTCCGCACTTTAAGGTGTCCGCCATACGGAAAGGCGAGGGCGGTGACAGCGGGCGCGCTGACTTCGAGCTCGCCGGTGTATTTGACCGAACCGAAGGCGTGAACGAAGGTCGATGCTGGCTGCTTCTCCCTCGAAAAGACGTTCTGATTGATTTCACCGGTGAGCTAAAATCTCTTGAGGCCGGTACGGGTGCCGCACTCTATCAAACCTCCGAAGAGCCTATGCCCGACATGGTTGGTTTGGCATTTGCCTATCTTGGTCCGCAGTGGGCGCCGTATCACGTCTGGATGGTCACTGAGCCGAAGTGGAGATGGGATAGAAAGTTGTTCCACGCGGTCGACGCGAATGCCAGGAAAATAGAGGGGAACGGTGTCTCCATTGTTGACGGACAGGAAGTAAAAGAATGGATCGAGATCAAGAAGATCGGGCAAGAGAGTCACCTTTCGAGATATTATCCGGTCTTTCCTGACGGGAAAACTACTCTTCCGCCGATCGGTCCCGACGGAGTCGTCAGAGGTGGATGGGGTCATGTTCACTGTGAAATTTGCGATGCGCACATAGTTGCTGAAAGCTACGGATACATAGATCCGGGGGAACACTGGGTCTGCGAGGCATGTTACGACAAATATGTCGTAAGTCTTGACCTCTCGTTTATCAAGACATGAATCCACTTCCCCGGCTATATGCGATTCTCGACGCTGCGTATTTCTCCGATGCCGGGGGAATGTTCACCGCCGCCGAGGAACTCACGTCTGCCGGCTGCACCCTGCTCCAATACCGCAACAAGTCGGGCAGCGCGCGCCGCATGCTCGACGAGGCGCGGGAACTCAGAGCGCGCCTCGGAGCAGGCGTCAAGCTCATCATGAACGACCGTGCCGATCTCTGTCTGGCCGCTGGCTTCGACGGGTTACATGTTGGCCAGGATGATCTCTCGGCTCAGTCGGCGCGGCGTATCCTTGGCCCCGCTCGCTGGCTCGGAGTATCAACGCACAATCCCGAGCAACTTGCGGAAGCCGATCAAACTTCCGCCGACTATCTCGCCATCGGCCCCGTCTTTGCGACCTCCAGTAAGGCCAATCCTGATCCTGTCGTCGGACTCGAAGGCGTTCGTCGGGCAAGGGAACTGACGCGCAAGCCTCTGGTTGCGATCGGCGGCATTACTCGTGCCAACTCCCGCTCCGTTATCGATGCCGGAGCCGACGCCGTGGCGGTGATATCCGACTTGATACGGGAGCCACGCAAATCAGCAGAGGAATTTTTGAGGGTTCTGGGGTAAAGTGGAAAGCTCTTGCGGCGGATACGATCCCGTAGAGACGCGGCTTGCCGCGTCTCACGCAGCGGACGAAACGGGGCAAGCCCTGTCTCTACCGCGGAAGTTTTTTAGCAGCCCATTAGGAGGTTCGTGAGCACCAACGTTCAACCCCCAGTTCCAGCTTCGAGCGCCAGCGATTGGGCGCGGCATACCCATCAGGACAAAGAGCTAGTCAAAGGTTTCGGCCTCACCAGCGCGACCATGCTGGTGATGGGATCCATGATCGGCTCGGGCATCTTTATTGTGTCCGCTGAGATTTCCCGTGAGGTGACTTCGCCGGCGCTGCTGATTGGCGCCTGGCTCATCACTGGCTTTCTCACCATTGTCGGCGCGCTCACCTACGGCGAACTGGCGGCGATGATGCCTCGTGCGGGCGGACAGTATGTCTATCTGCGCGAGTCGCTCGGTCCACTTTGGGGATTTCTCTACGGCTGGACGCTGTTTCTCGTCATTCAGACCGGCACAATCGCTGCTGTGGGCGTGGCTTTCGGCAAATTCCTCGGAATCTTCTGGCCGGCAATCTCCTCCAGTCATTGGATCGTCCACCTGTGGAAAGTGCCGAAGTTTGCAGTTGGCCCGATGATGCTCGGTGGCATGGATGTTGGACTGAACACGCAGAACTTTGTCGCCATCCTGATAGTGATTGCGCTCTCCATCATCAACATTTTTGGCGTGAAGACGGGCGCTATCATCCAGAACATTTTTACCACCGCGAAAGTTTCCGCACTGCTGGGCCTGGTGCTCTTCGGAATCTTTCTTGGCCGGAATGCGCACGCAGTGGCCGCTAACTTCGGCGCCAACTTCTGGAACAATGCGGGCCTTGGCACGATGCATGACGTCGGCGGGGGCGTGCTCGTCTCGGCGCTTACCGCGCTCGCTATCGCTCAGGTCGGATCGCTGTTTTCCGCCGATGCCTGGAATAACGTTACCTTCACGGCGGGCGAGGTGAAAAACCCCAGCCGCAATCTCCCCCTGTCGCTGGCGATTGGTACCGGCGTTGTAATCGCGCTCTATATTGCGTGCAACTTTATTTATCTGAGCGCGCTGCCGCTCGTGGGCAGTCCGACGGGAACGACGCTGCTGGAACGCGGAATTCAGTATGCCAGCGAAGATCGCGTCGCTACGGCCGTGATGACGCAGATGTTTGGTTCCGCTGGTGGAGCGCTGATGGCGGTCGCCATCATGATTTCCGGCTTTGGCTGCTGCAACGGCTTGATTCTCTCCGGTGCCCGCGTTTACTACGCCATGGCCAAAGATGGCCTGTTCTTTCGCAGCGTTGCCAAACTGCATCCCGGCTACAAGACGCCCGCCGTTTCCCTGATGGTGCAGATGGTTTGGACCTGCGTCCTCTGCATCTCCGGCAGTTACGGCCAGCTTCTCGACTACATTATTTTTGCGGTGCTGGTTTTTTACGTACTCACCATTTTCGGACTTTTTGTCCTGCGCCGCACTCACCCCGAGGCCGAGCGTCCGTACAAAGCCATCGGATACCCCGTTCTGCCCGCGATCTATATTGTGATTGCTTTGTTTATTGACGTGGTGCTGTTACGCTACAAACCGCAATACACGTGGCCGGGACTGTTCATCGTGCTGCTCGGCATTCCGGTGTACTATATCTGGCGGCCGCGAACTGCGAGGGCTTAGCCCTTAAGGAGAGATCCACGAAATGGCCAATCTGCTGGCTACCAAGCCACTCGAAATGATCTTAGATGAGTCTGCCGAAGGTGGGGAACATTCGCTGAAGCGGACGCTGGGCGCGACGAATCTGATTACGCTTGGCATCGGCGCAATCATCGGAGCGGGCATTTTTGTCCTGACCGGAGCGGCGGCCGCGCAGTACGCCGGACCCGCCATCGTGCTTTCCTTTGTTCTTGCTGGTATCGCCTGTGCGTTTGCGGGTCTCTGCTACTCGGAATTCGCCGCGTTGATTCCGATCGCCGGTTCCGCCTACACGTACGGCTATGCGACCCTGGGCGAGATTTTTGCCTGGATCATCGGATGGGACCTGATTCTCGAATACGCCTTTGGCGCCGCCACCGTCGCCTCAGGCTGGAGCGGCTACGTAAACAGCTTCCTTCAGGACTATGGCATTCATTTGCCGCCGTCACTGACGGCAACTCCAGGCACGGACATGGTGATGTACAACAACCGATGGGAACGGCTGGCCACCATCGTACCAACTCTGAAAGCCCACGGAGTCGATCCGTCCGCGCTTACGCATGTTCATGGTTCGTTCAACCTGATTGCCTTTCTTGGGATCGTTGCCGTGACCGTGATCCTCATCATCGGCATTCAAGAATCGGCGAACTTCAACTCGGCGATCGTCATTATTAAAGTTGCAATCGTGCTCACATTCATTGCGATTGCGGGTGGCTTTATTCTGAAGCACCCGGACATCGCCGCCCGGAACTGGCACCCGTTCATACCACCGAATACCGGGGAGTTCGGACATTACGGTTTGTCCGGAATCGCACGAGGGGCCGCGGTCATTTTCTTTGCCTACATCGGCTTTGACGCCGTCTCCACCGCCGCCCAGGAAGCGAAAAGGCCGCAGCGGGATATGCCGATCGGCATTCTCGGTTCGCTGGTGATTTGCACGATCCTCTATATTCTCGTTGCTGGACTTCTCACGGGAGTTGTTTCGTACACCACCTTGAACGTCCCTGATCCGGTTGCAGTTGGCATTGATCACACCGGGGTGCGCTGGGGCAGCATCCTCGTGAAGTTGGGGGCGATTGCCGGCTTGAGCAGCGTGATGTTGGTGATGCTGCTGGGGCAGTCCCGCGTGTTCTACTCCATGTCGCGCGATGGCCTTCTGCCCAAGTGGGCCGGCGCGGTGCATCCCCGCTTCCGGACTCCGTGGATCTCGAGCATCACGGTAGGAATCTTCGTGGCCATTTTCGCGGCGCTGATTCCAATCGGCATTCTGGGCGAACTGGTTAGCATCGGCACGCTGCTGGCGTTTGTCATCGTGTGCGCGGGCGTGTGGATCCTGCGCGTGCGCCGGCCGGATTTGGCTCGTCCATTTAAGACGCCGTGGGTGCCGTTCGTGCCAATCATGGGGATTCTGGTGGCTGGGCTCATGATGGTGAGTCTGCCGCTCGACACCTGGCTGCGGCTGATCATCTGGCTCGCGATCGGGATGGTGATTTACTTCGGCTACGGACGCCATCACAGCCGCGTGCAAGCCGCAGTATCGGCGCGCAAGACACCGTAAACAAGCTTGTTCGTCGGGAAGGGCGGGGACGCCCGCCCGTCGCTTTATCACCTACTACATCTCCTGCGTTTTCCTGGCAATCGCCGTTACCAGGCGGCGCGGGGAGAAGCGCACCGATTGTGCCACCAGCCAATTCTTGAATCCCGAAATCACCACTGGCTTTCCAGCTATCAATGCGCGATAACCGTCTTTGGCAACGGTGCGCGCATCCATCGAGCCGAACTTCAGCAGGCGCATCCCGGTTGCATTCGCGCGCTTGTGGAACTCCGTGGCCGTCGCGCCCGGGCACAGGCAGGTTACGGTGATGCCCGTACCCTCCAGTTCATTGGCCAGCGCCTCTGACAAATACAGGACGTACGCTTTGGTCGCGAAATATACGGCCATCAATGGTCCCGGCTGAAACGCCGCGGTGGACGCCACGTTCAGAATGCGCCCGCTTTTCCTCTCGATCATCGCCGGGAGATACAGGCGCGTGAGGTGGGTGAGAGTCGTCACGTTGAGTTGGATCTGGCGCAGACATTCTTCCAGATCATTTTCGGCGAACTTGCCATACTGTCCGAATCCGGCGTTGTTGACCAGCACCTCCACCTGAATATTCGCGCGCGTGGTTTGATCCAGTACATACGCGGACGCCCCGGGTTCAGTCAGGTCGGTTGCCAGAATCAGCGAACGGGTGCCGTGGGCTTTCTCAAGTTCGGATGCGAGTTGCCGGAGTTTGTCCGCGCTGCGGGCGACGAGAACCAGGTTGTAGCCTTCGCGCGCGAAGATGCGGGCGAATTCCAATCCGATGCCGAACGAGGCGCCGGTGATGAGAGCGGTCTTAGGGTCAGGCATGGCGCTTCCAGTTTATGACAAAAAGAAAGGCGGGTCCGAAGACCCGCCTAAATATTGAAAGCGGAATCGCTAGACTAGTGCCGGTTCCACTTCGTAGATCGAGTGCCAAGAAGTCGCGGCCTTCAGTTTGTCGTTGACGTTGTGGATGTTCTTTACGCCTTCGGTTTCGAGCCACTTGCGGAACGCATCGGCGCCGTGTTTCGCGTAGATGGGGATACCGTCCTTCCAGGTGGCGCGTCCGCAGAGCACACCGTTGAACTTCACGCCGGATTCTCCAGCCAGTTCAAGCGTCTCGCTGAACTCCGCATTGCTGACCCCAGCCGAAAGATAAATGAACGGTTTGGTCGCAATGTTGGCAGCCTGGTGGAACAGGTCGATGGCTTCTTTCTTCGTGTACGCCTTCTGGCCTCCAAACGATTTAGTGCCCTCGACGAACTTCATGTTCACGGGCACTTCGACTTTGAGTACGTCTACGCCGTAGCGCGGTTTGCTGAATTCCCGCATGCTCTCGGTAACAATGTGCGGCTTCTTCCTGGCGTACTCAAGTCCTTTCTCGTCCGCGTCCTCTTCGTAGCCGATAAACTCCAGGAAGTAGGGGATGTCGTTGGCGCGGCACTCGTCGCCAATGCGCTCAACCCAGGCGTGTTTCTTGTCGTTCACGTCCTTGGGATCGTCGGGAGTGTAGTAGAGCAGAACCTTGACGCAGTCGGCGCCCGCATCTTTCAGGCGGCGCGCGGACCAATGGTCGAGCAAGTCACCCAGTCGTCCCGGCCCAGTCTTGTCGTAGCCGGTCTTTTCATAGGCCAGCAGCAGGCCGGCGTTCTTGGCCCGCCGCTTTGAGGCCGGCAGTCCCCACTCCGGATCGAGCAGGATGGCGCTGGCATGTGGCGTCAACACTTCGCTCACCAAAATCTTGAATTCTTCCATCATTTCATCGGAGATGGCCGTGCCCTTCTCCTTGGAGAGAGATTTTTGCAGTGAGCCGCGCTGGTCCATGGCAACAGCCGCGATTACGCCGCGATCATTCGACACAGCCTTTATTCCGGAGAGTTTGCCGGGTGTAAGTTTCATAAATCCTCCTAATAATGCCGACGACAGGACATTCTAAACTACTGCACCAGAATGAGCAGTGCCGGAATTCACTGCCGCAGAGCGAGTGTTCCCAGCAGCGCCTGCTGCTTGGCGATCAGCGACTGGATGCCCTTCCGCGCGAGCGAGATCATCTTTGCCAGCTGAGCGTCGTCGAACACCTGGTGTTCCGCCGTGGCTTGCAGTTCGACAATTTTGTTGCCTGCCGTCATGACGAAGTTCATGTCCACGTCGGCGCGCGAGTCTTCTTCGTAGTTAAGGTCCAGAAGAACTTCGCCGTCCACGATGCCGACGCTGATGGCGGCCACAAAATCCTTGATCGGCGCCGCGGTCAATGTTCCCGCATCGATCAGGCGCTGCAAAGCCAGCCCCAAAGCGACGAATGCCCCGGTGATGGAGGCCGTTCGCGTGCCTCCGTCCGCCTGGATCACGTCGCAATCGATCCAGATTGTGCGCTCACCCAGTCGCTTCAAATCAGCCACCGCCCGCAGCGAACGTCCGATGAGCCGCTGAATTTCCTGCGTGCGCCCGCTTTGCTTTCCCTTGGTTGCTTCGCGTGCCGACCGAGTCAAGGTTGAGCGGGGCAACATTCCGTACTCGCCGGATATCCATCCCTTGCCGGAGTTGCGCATGAATGCCGGTACCGATTCTTCGACCGATGCGGTGCAGATGACGCGAGTGTTGCCCATCTCAATCAGCGCCGAGCCCTCCGCGGTCGAGATGAAGTCGGGAATGATGTTGACGGGTCGAACCTGCTCAGGAGTGCGGTTATCGCTGCGATAGATCATTGTCAAAGGATTCTAAATGATTGCACGTTGAATAATCACAGACTCCATGATTGGGTAGCTTCGGTTCTACTGACTGCCCGCCTGCGCCACGGTCAACACATCGAACGACTCGGATAGATCGGCATGTCCCGCGAGCGTGTCGCGCGCTTTGCCTTCGACCAGGATGTTGACGCGCTGGATTCCCGGAACATTCACGGCCAGCGTCTCCACCAGCGAATTCACGGTGAGTTGCTCGCTGAGAATGCCGGAGCGGTGCTGGTCGGCGAAGGCGGCATTCAGATCGATGACGGCCGCGCCCGGATCGACGAGATAGATGCTGCGGATGTCCGCCGCCGGTGCCAGAGGATGGGCCGCGCCCGGCTGCTGGTAGATGCGCAGCAGTGCGCGCAACAACTCCTCGGCTCGCTGCTGGCGTCCTCCGGGAAGAGGAATCTGTGCCGATCGCGGGCGGAGCATGCCGGCGTCGTCGTCTGCCACATACAGAGTTACCGTCTCGGTCGGACCGGAGGCTGGGGGAGCGACGGGCAACGCGTTGGCCGCCAGAGACTCAAATTCAGCCGCCTGTCGGCGCATGTGGCGAACGTAGATTCCCATCGACACCACCAGCACCAGCAGCGCGGTGACACCGATCAGAAGATGCCGTGGGATCATATTTGTACCTTCATGGTTGTACCCCGAGGCGGTCGCGGACAGAAACCACGGCATCGGCAATCGCCGACGCGGCCCGTTGTTGATAGTTGGCAGAGGTCAGGTCGGCGATACCATCCGCTCCGGGCGCCAGTTCCACCGCGACTGCGGGCATGAACACATTGTTCAACGGCCGCAGCGAAGCGGAAGATGCTCGAACCGGAAATTCCCTTTTCTGCATCTCGGCAACAATTGCCGCCGCCACGATCCGGCTGACGGGCAGAGACGGCGCCTGCGCCGTATTCCACGCAAGAAATACTCCTTTGCTCGTTCCTTCCACCGGCAGCAGGGCGGTGTAAACGCGTGCGCCGCTGCCCTGCGAAACCGCGTGCAGGCTGATGTAGATTCCGGCGCGCGCGACGTTGGCTGCTGCTGCGCGCTGGTCCAGAGTCGAACCGATATCGCCGTCGCGCAGCAAAGCAACCGCGAACCCACGAGTCTCCAGTTCGTGCCGCAGCAGCCGTGCAAATCCCAGCGTGACGTTTTTTTCGGTCAGCTGTTCGGTCAAGGCCGCACCTCGCTCGTCGCCACCGTGCGCGGGATCCACCACGGCCAGAACGCGATGAGGGTTGTTATGCGCCGAGCCGATGTTTGCAGCCGGTGCCGCAAGGGGTGGTGCCTGCGTGGGATTCTGCGGTGCAGGCCCAACGCCGCCCGATGCCGCTGGAGTCCCATTCGCCGCCATCGCCTGCGGGAAAACGGAAACGATGATCGTCTTTCTGTCGTTACTGAAGCTGGCCATCAGCGGCTGGTTGGCAGCCACGTCCCATTCGGCGGCGCCGTTGTTCTCGGAGTAACCGGCCTGCGTGATGATTTTGTTGTCAAAAGAAATCGACTGGCTTCCTGGGGACACGACTGGGTCCCGCGTAAAAATCATGCGCAGTTTGCCGGGTTCGGTGGAAATAGTCGGGTTCACTGGAGCGCTAAAATTCAGCGCCAGCCGGGGCGGGCTGCCTGCGTCCAGCTGGAAACGGATATGTATGCCGATATCGCCGACGAATAACCGGCGCGAGCTTTCGTGAAAGTTAACCGGCGCTCCCAGAAAGCGCGGCAGAAACCCGTTCAGCGAGCTTAGCGGAACCAATCCGCGCGAGTTTTCAATAAGGAAGGGAGCGACGAAATCAAAATCGCGTCCACGAATCCTGGCCCGCGTCCTTCCCGCAACAAACTCCGCGTCTACCGCGTTATATCGAAGTCTCCAATGCCGCCCGTCGGTCTCGGTGCTTACGCGGCCAAGCGGCTCTAGAAGTTCGAGCAGGCCGACATACTCACGGCCTGCACGCTCCTGAACCGGGAGCGTGTAGACAGCCACTGGAGAGTAGACGGAGATGTGCTTTTCGTCGGCAGCGGGCGCCGCGGACAGGAGCGTCACAGTGGCCAGCAGTATCCAGTACCCCACTTTCCACTGGAAACCGGGTACTGAGTACTGAGTACTGAGTACTGGAGTTCGAGTTTCGCTACTCCAGCGCATAAATCGTGAGCCCGCTCAGCAACTTGGGATAGAAATCGGTTGACTTCTGGGGCAGCACTTCGCCGGCAAGTGCGATATCGCGAACCTGCTCCATGCGCACCGGATTCATCAGGAAAGCTATTTGCACTTTTCCACTGCGCACCTGCGAGAGCGCTTCAGCCGGCTCGCGACAATAGGAAACATTCTCCTGATTGCGAATGGCATCCTCGGAAATCTTCAGAACATGTTCCAGCAGGCACTTGTGCAATTGCACAACGTCCAGCGCTTGCTGGCGCAGAGAAAAGTTTCCGAACAAGCTGGCGCCGACGGCCTTTGGTGAGTGCAGCAAAAATGCGATTTCGGCGGTGACCGCGAGCAGCGCCGTCCCTGCGTGCCCCGCCTGCTGCAGAATGGCGGTGGCGCGCGCCGCATCGATTCCCGCATCGACCTCTTCCACGGTAAAGAATTTCCGGGTCTCCGCCTGAAATTGTGCAGCCGAGAAAGATGGCAGGCCGAACACAAGCCGGTGCGTCGGCAGAATTACCAAGCCCGGGCGATCCATGTCTATGAAGGTCATCATCACCGAGTCGTAAGGAACTGGAAGGCCCGACCCAGTGTCGGCCGCGGCTAGCCGCTCATCGCGATAAGTCAAAGCGGTCTCATAGCGGTGATGGCCGTCGGCGACGATCAGCTTCCGATCCTGCATCTGTACCTGTACGGAGGCAATGACGGAGGGATCGGAAATCTTCCAGACGCGGTGTACCACGTCGTACTCGTCGGTGAGCTCAATATCAATATCCTTGTCTGGGGCTGCCGCCGAATCGAGCAGGGCATCGACCTTGCCCGCGCCGCTGTAGAGCATGAAGATTTGACCGAAGTGGGCTCGAGTCGCACGCAGCAGGTCGAGTCGGTCGGCCTTCGGTTTGGCCAGCGTCTGTTCGTGCCGGAACACAACGCCCGCGGAATATTGCTCGATCCGGCCGAGTGCAATGAAACCCCGCCGCTCGGCCCGAGCCGAGCTTCCCGGAACCGTAAAAGACTGGGAATAGCGGTAGATCGAAGGCTCGGAATCCCGTCGCAAAACGCCTGTCTGGCACCAGTTCTGGAAGCACGCCGCCGCCCGGGTATAGACGTTCTCGGCCTCCACGTCACCGGGCAGCCGTTTCCCGAGAATAACCCGCACCAGGTTATAAGGACTGGCTTCGTAGTAGCGTTCCTGCATGGCAGGGGTGATTTTGTCGTAGGGCTGGGTCACAGCCTGCTGGACCGGTACGAACTCAGGGGCGTAGCGCCAAGCTTTAAATGGATAAATAGCTGCCATAAGAGGGACGCAGAATTGTAGCAGGGACGATCCGGTCCCGGCCCAATGAGAAAGCTGCGAGCTACGAGCTACGGGGCAAGCGGCATGCTCGAAGCTCGCGGCCCGAAGCTCGCGGCTCAACAACGCGGAACCGGCTCCTACCCAAAAAGAGAAAAAATGCGCAGAGTTAGAAGGCGCCTTCGGACACTGCACGGAATCTAAGGGTCGGTTACGAAAAGGTGACAACACTCTTTCGAGACTGTGCTAGTATCCGGCTCAGTAGAGAGTTTTTGATCCGCTTTTTGGGATGCGGGTCGCCTTCCTTCCAGGCGCGGATTTAGTGGGGCCTATGTTGTACGGCAAAAAGTTCTCGACTCGCGTCTCCTTTGCTGTTCTTCTGGTTGTTGTGTGCGGCACCCTCCCGCTTCTCGCCCAGAATTCGATTGAAGACGTCCACATCCAGCCCCGCGTTCAGCGGCCGGCTCCGAAAGAGCCCGAAATAGACCCAGCGTTCAAGACCCACACCAAGCCCTACAAAGTCGACGTGGACATGGTGCTGGTGCCGGTCACCATCACCGATCCCCTAAACCGGCTCATAACCGGCCTCGACCGCGAGAACTTCAACCTTTTCGAAGGCAAAGACCTGCAGGAGATCAAGACCTTCTCCAGCGAAGACGCTCCCGTTTCGATCGGCGTGATCTTTGACATGAGCGGCAGTATGGGCAGCAAGATCGAGCGCGCCCGCGAGGCGGTGGTCGAGTTCTTCAAGACCGCCAACCCGCAGGACGAGTTCTTCATGATCACCTTCGCCGATAAGCCGGAGGAGATCTCCGATTTCACCAGTTCGGTGGATGACATTCAGGGCCGACTCGTCTACGCCGTTCCCAAGGGCCGCACGGCGCTGCTTGACGCCATTTACCTTGGCGTCAGCAAAATGCGCCAGGCCAAGTATCCGAAGAAGGCGTTGCTGATCATCTCCGACGGTGGCGACAACCATAGCCGTTATACGGAAGGTGAGATCCGGTCGATGGTCAAAGAGGCCGACATCCTCATCTACGCCATTGGCATCTACGATCATTACTTCCCCACCGAAGAAGAGCGGCTCGGACCCACACTGCTCAGCGATGTCACGGAACTGACCGGTGGCCGGGCTTTTACCATTGATAACCCGAATGACCTGGCGGACGTTTCCACGAAAATTGGTATTGAGTTGCGCAACCAATATGTAATCGGATACCGTCCAAAGAACCCAGTGCGCGATGGCAAATGGCGTAAAATAAAAGTGAAGCTGCTACCGCCAAAAGGATTGCCACCGCTCCGGGTCTACGCCAAGACGGGTTACTATGCGCCGACGGAATAACATTCCTCTATTGATCCTCTTCCTGCTGACAGCGCTATTCCTGGCGAACCCACAAACGACCGCGACAGCTCCGAATCAGCCTCCTCCGGCCCCGTCTGCAGGTTCCCACTCACCTGCGGATTCCCCATCAAAGTTGCAACCGCCAACCGCCAACTCCTCTCAAGGTCCCGATTCCACCGACAGCGGCACCTTCGTTTTCCGCAAGCAGGTTGATGAAGTTGTTCTGCATGCAACGGTGGTCGACGACAAGCAACACATCGTGACCAGCCTAGACAAGGGCGATTTCAACGTGTACGAGGATGGGCATCCTCAAAGCATCACCTCATTCCGGCACGAAGACATTCCCGTTGCCCTGGGCATCGTTGTCGATAACTCCGGTTCCATGCGCGAGAAGCGTCAAAAGGTGAACGCCGCGGCACTGAATCTGGTGCGCTCGTCGAATCCCAATGATGAGGTGTTCATCGTCAACTTCAACGACGAGTATTACCTTGACCAGGATTTCACTTCCAACGTCAATAAGCTGAAACAGGGGCTGGAAAAGATCGAGGCTCGTGGCGGCACGGCGCTCTACGATGCGGTCGTAGCCTCCGCCGACCATTTGAAAAAAGATGCGAAGCTCGAAAAGAAAGTTATTTTTGTGGTGACCGACGGCGAGGATAACGAGAGTGCCGAAAATCTCGAGCAGGCGGTAAGGCGTCTACAGGGCGACGGTGGACCAACCGTTTACGCCATCGGCATCCTGGAGGGCGAAGAGCACCCGAAGCACGCTAAGCGTGCGCTGCAAATCATGTCTGAGAGAACTGGCGGCATCGCGTTCTTTCCCAAGACACTGGACGAAGTAGACGCCATCAGCCGTAGCGTGGCTCGCGATATTCGCAGCCAGTACACCATCGGATACAAGCCGACGACGCCGAAAAACCAGGGCGGCTATCGTCAAGTGAAAGTGGATGCCCGTTCGCGCAGCTACGGCAAACTCACCGTCCGCACAAAAAGCGGTTATTACGCTGGGACCGAGCCCGCTTCAGGGGCGCAGTAGAGAGGATCGTGTAATTTTGTACTTTGAAAAGTTTGTAATCGTGTAATCGTTTGCGAATTTCGGACGGCCCGCCGCCGCCGCTCCAAGTATGAATGAAATTTCAAATGACCACTTTACCCAATTGCAAAATTACAAATTCCTTGCATTGACGGTCACCCTTCCCGTTCCTTATTCTGTAGAGTGCCTTTAACGACCTCAAACTCGCGCCTGCGCGTTAGCGACGATATCTCCAAGCTCGTCGGCGAAACGCCAATGCTGCAAATGAAGAAGCTGGCCCCTCCGGGATCGGCCGATATTTTTGCCAAACTCGAATACATGAACCCCGGCGGCAGCGTGAAAGACCGCGCCGCCATTGGCTTGATCGAGCGCGCCGAGCGCGAAGGCAAACTGAAGCGGGGTGGCACTGTCATCGAAGCCACCGCCGGAAATACCGGTATCGGCCTGGCTTTGATCGGCGTGAGTCGTGGCTACAAAGTCCGGCTGTTTGTCCCTGAAAAATTTTCGGAGGAAAAAGTAATCATCATGCGGGCCCTCGGCGCCGAGGTGACTCGCACTCCGGAAGCCGAGGGCATGCAAGGCGCCATCCAGCGCGCCAAGGACCTGCAGGCAAGCGACCCTTTGGCCTTCATGGCTGCCCAGTTTGAGAATTCCGCCAACCCCGACTACCACTACGAAACTACAGCCCCCGAAATCTTCGAACAGATGGAAGGGCGGATTGATGCCATCACAGTTGGCAGCGGCACCGCCGGAACTTTCACCGGGATTGCCCGATTTCTGAAAGAGCGCCTCCCGAACGTGCACACCGTTGCCGTAGAAACTGAAGGGTCGGTGCTTGGCGGAGGCAAACCCGGTCCGCACAAAGTGGAAGGCATCGGATCGAGTTTCATACCCAAGAATTTCGACGCTTCGGTTTGCAGCGAAATCATGATGGTGACCGACGTTCAGGCCTTCGGGATGGTCAAAGAGCTTGCCGTGCGCGAAGGCGTACTCGGAGGCTCAAGCGCCGGCGCCAACGTCTACGCGGCGGTGGAAATCGGCAAGCGCCTCGGGGCAGGGAAGCGTGTAGTCACGCTGATCCCCGACTCTGCCGAACGCTATCTGTCGAAGAAAATTTTTGAAGGTGGAATATAGAGAAGCTGTTTGCTCTTGGCCGTTGGCTTGGAGCGCTCGGATCGAGCTACGAGCCAAAAGCTAAGAGCTGAATCTGAACCTGCCCCAGGAGAACCTTTTGACCACTAAACAATCGGGCTTCGCAACCAAGGCTATCCACACCGGCCAAGAGCCAGATCCCCTCACCGGCGCCGTCAGTGTCCCCATCTACGCGACTTCCACCTACGTGCAGGAAGAAATCGGCAAGCACAAGGGTTACGAATACGCGCGCGTCTCGAATCCAACCCGCGACCGGCTGGAGACCAACCTGGCCGCGCTGGAAAACGGCGTGGCCGCAAAAGTATTCGCCAGCGGGATGGCGGCGATCAACGCCGTCGCGACCATGCTCAAGGCAGGCGACCATGTCGTCGCCGGCCACAATCTCTACGGCGGGACGCCGCGCCTGTTCAATCAGGTCCTTGCCAACTTTGGTCTTACATTCACCTACGTGGATACTTCCGATCTCAACAAGGTGGAGAGCGCGTTTCAGAAGAATACGCGGCTGGTGTTTCTGGAGACTCCAACCAATCCTCTGATGGAGCTTTGCGATCTCCGCGCCATAAGTGAACTCAGCCACCGGCATGGCGTTGAGGTCGTCGTCGACAACACTTTCATGTCGCCGTATTTCCAGCGCCCCATCGAGTTTGGCGCCGACATGGTCGTCCACTCCACCACCAAATTTCTAAACGGACACAGCGACGGGCTCGGCGGTGTCGTGGTCTGCACCAAACCCGAGCAGGCGGAAAAACTTGCCTATATTCAGAAATGCGCCGGCGCCATTCTGTCGCCCTTCGAGTCCTGGCTGATCCTGCGCGGCGTCAAGACTCTGGCGGTTCGCATGGAACAGCACGACCGCAGCGGCCGCAAAGTCGCCGACTACCTTTCGAAGCACAAGAAAGTGCAGAAGGTTTTCTATCCCGGACTGCCCGATCATCCGCAGCACGAACTGGCGAAGCGCCAGATGTCCGGCTTCGGCTCGATGATCGCTTTCGAAACCGGATCGCTCGCGAACGCCAACCAGATGCTCCGCAAAGTGCGCGTCTGTTGCCTGGCGGAGTCGCTCGGCGGCGTCGAGACCCTGATTTCGCATCCCGCAACCATGACGCACGCCGCTGTCGGCGAAGAAGGCCGCCGCAAAATCGGCATTACCGACGGTATGGTCCGCATCTCCGTCGGTATTGAGGACGTGGACGATATCCTCGCCGATCTCGACCAGGCGTTGGCTGCGATCTAGCAGGCTTGGCTTGTGTGGTGACGGGGCTTCGCCCCGTCCAAGTCGAGCAAGGCTTCCCTCGTGATACCAGAGCTTAAGATACGCAAACCGAATGCCCGAATCGCAACTCTTCAGAAATTGTCATTCTTAGAGAAGCGCAGAAGCTCCTGTTCGCGGCGAAATGCACATATTTCGCTGCGACACGATCACTATCGATATTGCATCTCAAACAACTAAGGCCTTGTCCGGTCCTGTTGTTTCCGCCGCCATCCCGGATACAAGTTGCCAATCGAGTACGTGAGCCCGGCGAAGACATGCCGATGCGGCCCGCTGGCAGTCAGTCCGCCCTCAAAGCCGCCGTCAATCACGAGCCGCGGATTGATGGTGTAAGTGAACGCCCACAGGGAAGAGACGAAGCTGGGCGTATTCTGGTTGAGTTGCGTGTCTCCGTAGAATTCGCCCGTAAAGCCCAGCCCGCCGTGAATGGTGCGTGAGAACGCTAGATTGAGTTGATCGTTGCGATCGAAGCCGGACGTGCCCTCGCGGCCGATCCATGAATGCGTAGCGTTGAAATCGAAATGAAGATGCGCAATGTCCTTGCTGGCGAGGAACGTTAAGGAGTGATCTACACGGCCCGTGCCCAGTCCGCCATCGGTGCTGGCGGAGGGGATTTTTGCCGCATAGCTGAATGCGAGACTGGGAACGCGTTTTGTCTGGCGGTACACACGAACCTGCGGACCAATCCAGTTGTCGCCGAATCCACGATGGGTGGCAACGGCGTCGGTCTGCAAAAGGAATGAGGTTGTGGTCCAGCGCAATTCGACGTCGCAGAGCAATCCGAATTTCAGCAGGCCGCCAAAGGAGGTCTGCTGAACACTTTCTTCGGGCCAGGTGCGGTCCCCACCATACTCAAGTTCCAGCACGCCGTATTGGGTGATGTCGGCAGGATTGGCGACGGTGGGGCGGTTGGGATTGGCGAGGATGGAATCGGCGTAGCAGCCCGTTTGTTTGCCGATCCATTGAGCTCGCGCTGGAGAACAAAACACCAGCAGAGAAACGAAAAGCAGCGCCATCCGTTGACTCCCCGAGGCGGCGCGTGTCGGAGATGTGTGAGGCAGCGGCACAGCAACAATTATCCTTATAAGATGGGGTTTCCGGAAGTACAAACGCTGGAACGGGATGGCTCCTCGGAAAACTTCTCGCGAATGGAACGCTGCCGAGTACCATCGCCTCTCCGCGCCCCAATTTCAATGGGGACAGCGCGTGCTCAACCAACTTCATCTGCGCGGCGATGAATGCGTGCTCGATGCCGGGTGCGGCACGGGAAAACTAACCCGCCTTCTTCTGGAGAATCTTCCGCGCGGCCGCGTTGTTGCCCTCGATCTTTCCCGCAACATGGTACGGCACGCGCAGCTCAATCTTGTGCCAGACTTTGACGACCGTTCCAGTTTTGTCGCCGCCGATCTCGCCGCTCTTCCGTTTCGCAACTGCTTTGACGGAATCTTCAGCACCGCGTCGTTTCACTGGGTGCTGGATCACGATGGGTTGTTCCGCAACCTCTACGAGGCGTTGCGTCCGGCTGGTTGGCTGCACGCACAATGTGGCGGCGGCCCCAATCTCGCTAGCCTGCGTCAGCGCGTGTGCGCACTTTCCCAGACGGCGGAGTTCTTAAACTGGCTGGGGAAGTTTCCGGAACCATGGTTTTTCTCCGACGCCGAAGGCGCGGCTTCTCGCCTGCGGGCCGCTGGATTCGAGCACATTGAAACCGGCATCGAGCAGGCGACCTTCACCGTGCCCAGCGGTCAGGAGTTCCAGCAGTATCTCCGGACTTTCGTGCTGCATCGCCACCTTGAACTTCTGCCTACCGACGCGCTGCGCGCGGCATTCGTGCAGAAACTCGCCGACCAGTCCGCCCGCGACAATCCCCAGTGGGCGCTCGATTACTGGCGGCTGAACTTACGCGCTCATAAATCCGCCTAAGTCCCCATCCCACCCATCGCCGTGCGGTCTTTCGTTTTTCATCACAACTGGCCGGTGTCCGCCGTCACAGACTCCCAATTCCCCCCATGCAACAATATTCCTCGGTTGGGGCTGTGCAGAGGTGTGCGCGTCTCCCAGGAGACGGCTCTCGAAGCGACCCCAGTCTGGTCGTTGCTCTTGGTTTCGAGAATGCCTGGAAGCAGGACGGGTAGGTGGGGTTGATCTTTGAAAACATCGCGTGTTCCGAACCGGAGCCGTCCATTTTTTACCCCCGAAGGTGCTCCTGGGGTGTTGGCGGTGTGATAATTACTTGACGTGATTCGCCACGGTTCGGCCGCCGCCAGAAAATCCAAATTTTAGGAGAATTTGGCGAACAATCAAGCTAAGTCCCTATTTCGGAATACTTTGATATAAGTCCTTATTTTTCAAAGACCACGTCCGAAAATTGCTCCTAATCCTATGATTCCTATAGACCAGGGGGGAGGGGGTAGGGGTAAACACGGGTTAATACCTTTAGAGTAAACACGGAGTCTCAGGTCAGGGGTCAGCGCACCGACTCTCCAATCCATCCTAAATATGCGGCGCTTCCGTCTGCGATGGCGATCTCGATGCACTCGGGAAGCTCGTAGGAATGCAGTTCCTGCAAAGCCTCGCGCAGGCGATTACAAGCTTCTGCCGTGGTCTTGATGACCAGCAGCCACTCCGTTGCCGTCTCCACCTCGCCTTGCCAGCGATACACCGATTCAATCTGGGGAACGATGTTGACGCAGGCTGCCAGTTTCCGCTCCACCAACGCATGGGCGATGCTGCGGGCTTCTTCAAGCGATCCGCAAGTTGTGAGAACCAGCCTTTTGTCGGTCATGGAAAATCGGTCGTTATAATATTTAGGCTTCGAATTTCACTGGAAGCATACGAGGCAACCGATGGCAACGCAAATCAAGTTTGGCACTTCTGGATGGCGCGCCGTGATGGCCGAAGAGTTCACCTTCGCCAACGTCCACCGCGCCGTGCACGGCATCGCGCGCTACGTGGCCTCGCAGAAATCGAGCCGGGCGAAGGTCATTGTCGGCCGCGATCCGCGCTTTCTCGGCGAAACTTTTTGCGCCATGGCTGCTGAAATCTTGTCCAGCTACGGCATCACGCCGCTAGTCATCGCGGAGCCTGCGCCTACGCCAACAATTTCCTATGCCGTGATGCAGTCCAAAGCCGACGGCGCCATCAACTTCACGGCTTCGCACAATCCTCCGGAATACAACGGCATAAAGTTTTCGACCCCCGATGGCGCGCCTTCGCTGCCGGAAGTTACGCAGGCCATCGAGCGCGAAATCGCGGTCTTTGACGCGAATCCACAAACGCCGCACACAACAAATGCGGCGACGCAGTTTCAGTCCCAACCCATTGACCCGCGCCGCATGTATTTGTCGCGTTTGCGGGAAATCGTCGATCTCGACGTCATCAAGAAAGCCGGCGTCAAGATTGCCTTCGATCCCATGTGGGGTGCTGCCCGAGGCTATTCGGATACGTTCCTGCGCGAGGCCGGCGTAACCGTGGCCACCGTCCACGACACGCGCGACGTGCTCTTCGGAGGCCAGGCCCCCGAACCTGACGATCGCCTGCTCGAAGACCTGCGTTACAAGATGCGCGAAATCGGCGCGGCCATTGGAATCGCGACCGATGGCGATGCCGACCGCTTCGGAATTGTCGACGACGACGGCACCTTCCTTCAGCCTAACTACATCATCGCTCTGCTCTTTGACTACCTGGTCGAAACCCGCGGCTGGAAAAACGGAGTCGGCAAGTCCGTCGCCACCACCAACCTCATCAACGCGCTTGCCGAAAAACACAAGATCGAGCTCCACGAAACGCCGGTCGGCTTTAAATATATTGGCGAACTGATTAAGCAAGACAAGATCCTCATCGGGGGTGAAGAGAGCGCTGGCCTTTCCATCCGCAAACATGTCCCCGAGAAAGACGGCGTGCTTGCCGGCTTGCTGTGCTGCGAGATGGTGGCGCGTCGCGGCAAGTCGCTGGGAAAGCAACTAGAAGAACTATTTGCCAAAGTTGGTTCCTATTATCCTTTAAGGGAGAACTTCCGCTTGACGCCGGAAGTAAAACAGAAGTTTACTGAGAAGTTAGGTGGAGATCCGAGCGAGTTCCATGGCATCAAAGTTGCCAAAGTGGTGAGGATCGACGGACTCAAACTCGTACTCGCCGACGGATCGTGGGTTTGCTACCGGCTCTCGGGCACGGAGCCGGTGGTGCGCGTGTATAGCGAGGCGCGCAGCAGGGAAGACCTCGCAAAGTTGAGTGCGGCAGCCAAAGCATGGATCTTCGACTAGGACCAGCGTCGAGAATGCGCATCCTTCCACTCCCGGAGGAAGGCCTCCGCGCGGCCATTGGTCAGGTCATTGGTCAGGCCATCGGTCAGGCCAAGGATCAGGCTCCAAAAGCAGAGGCCGCGGCGGCGCGCTGGGTCGAACGGACGCGCCCGGCCTGGTCGTGGCTTGCGCTGGAGTGGCGTCGTTGGGGAACGGCGGCTGCCCTTGTTCTTATCGTAGGGCTGCTGCTGCACGCTATGTTCGGAGCCAACGGCATGGTGATTTACCGCCACAAGCACACCGACATGCTGTCGCTCCAGAGTGAGGTCGAGCGCCTGCAGAAAGAAAACAATCTGTACGTCGATCAGATCAAATCGCTCAAATCCGATCCCGCCGCCATCGAGAAGGAAGCCCGCGAACAGCTTCACTACACGCGGCGTGGAGAGATTGTCTACGTCGCTCCCGATCCTCCCTCGAAGCCACCCACCGGCCGCGCCAAGAACGACCGGTAGATGCTGGTTGCAAGCAACTACCTACTGGGCGATGATCGCGTGCGTACTGTCGAGCACACAGCGGTTATTCACGGGCGCGTTCGATTCCGCTATGTGCTGCCCGCGAAGCGACTTCCACCATTGCAGCAGGGGCTTAACCTGCGGTTCATAGGGCTTCATGCTCTTGCTGTCGAGGAACTCCATATTCTGGTAGCTGCGGTCCCGCGCCACGCTCATGGTGTAAGGGTGTGTGTCTTGCATCACTAACGGCGGCACACTTTGCGGAACTTTGAGTTCGCGAAATTCCTTGTTGTCAAGAATGCCGCCGAGCGCATTCCATTCCGCTTCGGAGAGTTCGCCCTCGTAAACCTTGCGATCAGTATCTTTTCCGTGGTGGCGGATCGCTTTCTCCGAGTGGAAACGGCGGTCCGCATACACCAGAGTGCAGTACTGCTCGGCGGACATGGCCCCCGGCATGACTTCAGAAAGAAGCAGGCGAATTGTGGGCTTAACTGGGGCTTGGCCGGATCCGGCCGTGGTCGCTAGCCCGAGTCCCAGCAGGACGGAAAGAACTCTTATGGATATTGTCATCGCATTATCCTATGTTCATCGGTACACAGTATTGGGGCTTCGAATCCTTCAGGTCCGACTTACTCTTTTTCTCCAGCCCTTCGAACCACTTCATCAGCGGGTTCAGCGTTTTTTGATAAGGCGCGCCGTTATCGATGTAGGTATCCATTCCGCTGGTGGCGCTCGTCTTTACCCGCTCCTTTATTGTCGTGAAGTGTTGGCCTTTGCCCGCGTGGTCGATTTGCGCGTCGATGCTTTCGATTTCACGAACCGTGACGGCGTCGTCGGGAAGATCCGGCGCTTTCGGCGTCCCGACTTTCTTCAGGGCTTCATCGTTGAGGATTCCCTTAAGACGCTGCAGATCATCGGCGCCCAGAGAGCCTTCGGCGGTCTTGATTTTGGGCTTCCCTAAAGTCGCTTCCTCTCTTTTCTCCAGCACGAACTTGCCGTCGCCATAAACCACCAGGCACGAGAGCGAGTTGGGGTAACTGAACACATCTCCCGATTTGCCATAGGTGATGCCATTCATGCCCTGCGCGTGCACTACATTAGTCTCCAGATTCAGATACGCTTTCGAACGTTGCAGCCGAAGCAGCGGCGTTGAGGACTCCTGGCCCGCGACAATGTGTGTCAACAGCAGGATTCCAAGAAGCGGCAGAAGTGTGAGTAACTTGTTAAAACGGAACGGCGCAACCATTTCGATTCCTCCTGAAGTGGTCCTCATTCTGCTCGCCATGATATACCGGGAGCGCCGAAAACTGCAATGGACTTGTCTCAACCTTCCCAGCGAGGCGTTCCAGTTTTTGCCACCCCGGCCTTTGCTCCTCTCTGTGATAGAGTTTGTAGGCGTATCGTGTGTGGGAACAAATCTAAGGAGGATGGCATGAAGAAATTTCTCTTGTTGTTACTTGCCGGAGCGCTGATTTTGATGGTGGCCTCGGTGTCATTTGCCAGCGACGCCCAAACCGTGAACGGCTGGGTTAGCGAATCGAAGTGTGGCGTTAAGGGAGCCAATGCGGGCGCGGAAGAATGTACAAAGAAGTGCATCAAAGCCGGCGCCAGCCCAGTCGTCGTTACCGACACAGACCAGAAAATCCTGACGGTGGAAAATCCCGATGCCCTGAAGGAGCACTATGGACATCACGTTGCCGTGACGGGACACATTGACGGCGACAAGATCCATGTTGAAAGCGTAAAGATGCTCTAGGGCTGAAGAGTCCAACAGATGCAAAAAGGGCGGCCCTTGTGGCCGCCCAATGTTTTTGCCGTGGAGCGACGGGCGTCTCGCCCGTCCACCAGAAGGTCTATCGCACGGCTGTTGAACCTCTCTCGTACTTCTATCGCACCGCGCCTTCCAGCGGCGAACTAGCCGTCGCATAAAGTTTCCGCGGCATTCGCCCCGCCAGGTACGCCTGTCGTCCCGCCAGCACTGCATGCTTCATCGCTTCCGCCATCAGCACCGGTTCCTGAGCGCCGGCGATACCGGTGTTCATCAGCACCGCGTCGTAGCCCAGTTCCATGGCAATGGCCGCGTCGGAGGCGGTGCCCACGCCCGCGTCCACAATTAACGGAACTCCCGTGATCAGTTCGCGCAGGATTCGCAGGTTGGCGGCGTTCTGAATACCCAGTCCGCTGCCGATCGGCGCGCCCAAAGGCATCACCGCCGAAGCTCCCGCGTCCACCAGCCGTTTGGCGAACACGATGTCGTCCGACGTATAGGCCAGCACCGTGAATCCTTCTTTTGCCAGCACACGGGTGGCTTCGAGCGTCGCTTGCACATCCGGATAAAGCGTTGCCTGATCGCCAATCACTTCGAGCTTGATCCAGTCCGAGAGTCCAACCTCGCGCGCCAGCCGGGCGGTGCGGATCGTGTCATCGGCCGTATAGCAGCCGGCGGTGTTCGGCAGAAGAAAATATTTCTTCAGATCGATGTAATCGAGCAGAGACTCCTTGCTGCGGTCGAGATTCACCCGGCGCACGGCCACCGTCACCATGTCGGCGCCGCTGGCTTCGAGCGCGCGCGCGGTTTCCTGGAACGACTTGTATTTCCCGGTCCCAACGATCAAGCGGGAGCGGAATTGCCTGCCAGCGATAGTGAATAAGTCCGTCATGGCCTTATTGTACGGCTCCAGGGAACTGGGAACCAGGGAGTGGAGCGACGGGCGTCTCGTCCGTCCAGCCGGGCGGGGACGCCCGGCACATTCCACCTGCTCACCCTCCCGCCTCCTCTGCATTCGCGTACATCTCATCAATCAACGCCCGGTACCGCTCCTCAATCCCCCGTCGCCGCACCTTCATCGTATGCGTCAGCGTTCCATCCGCCGCCGAAAATTCTTCGGGTACTAGCAGCACGCGTTTCAGTTTTTCGAAGCGCGCCAGGTTTTGGTTCAGTTCTTCGATGATGCCCTCATACAGCGCCTGCACCTTGGCGTTTGCAACCAGAGTTTGTCGCGAAGAAAAGTCAACCTGGTTCGCCCGCGCCCAATCTTCCAGCACGGGGAAGTCCGGGGAGATCAGCAGCGCGGGAAACTTCCGCCGGTCGCCAATCACTACCGCTGTCCCAATGAGCGGGTTCAGCTTCAGCGAATTCTCAATCGGTTGCGGCGCGATGAACTTCCCGCCGGAAGTCTTGATCAGATCCTTCTTGCGATCGGTGATCGAAAGGTATCCCTCGCTGTCGATCTGCCCGATGTCGCCTGTCTTGAACCAGCCATCCATAAACGCGTCGCGCGTTTCCTCCGGACGATTCCAATAGCCCTTGAATACCGAGGGCCCGCGCACCAGCACCTCGCCGTCGTCGGCAATCCGCACTTCGACGTTCGCCAGCAGCTTGCCGACTGTCCCCAGTTTGTGCGCTCCGGGCGTGTTTACCGCGATCACCGGTGAGGTCTCCGTCAGCCCGTACCCCTCGTGGATGCAAATGCCGATATCGGCATACCACTCCGCCAATTCCCAGCCCAGTGGCGCGCCTCCGGAAATGAACTCCTTCGCCCTTCCACCCATCCCCGCGCGCACTCTGGAAAAAACCAGCCGGTCCGCGATTTTCCAGCAGAGCGCCGTCGGCTGGGTTCCGGCCAGAGTCTCAGCGCGGTGAGTGCGCCCCACCGAAAGCGCCCAGCAATAGATCGCACTCTGAGGAAAGCCCGCAGCCTTTCCGATTACCTGGTGGCGTATCTTCTCGTACACACGCGGCACAGCAATAAAGATAGTGGGATGCACCTCCGCCAAAGTCTGCGCCAGTTGCGCAAGGTCAGGGCAATATGCCAGCACCACCCCGCGGTAGAGCAGCGCGAAGTCCACGTGCCGCGCCGTCACGTGGGAAAGGGGCAGAAACGATACGCTGACCTCTTCTTTTGTTACGAGTCCGAATCTTTCCATCGAACGCGCGATATTCGATGCCATGTTCCCGTGGGTGAGCATCGCTCCCTTCGGAGTTCCCGTCGTGCCTGAGGTGTAAATAATTGTCGCCAGATCGTCGGGCCCAATCGATCGTGAGCGGGCATCGAACTCGGGATCGGAGTCGGTGGGCCCGTGCAGCATCAGTCCCTGCATCGGGACCGCGTGTGCGGTCTCGACGACGTCCATCACCAGGATCCGCTCCACCGGCGTGTGCCGCTGGATGGTCAGTATCTTTTCCAACTGGTGCTTCGTGGATACCACGATGACGCGCGCCCCGGAATCGCTGAGGACGAATGCGGTCTGCTCCGGTGTTTGTGTGGGATAAATCGGAACCGTGACCGCGCCCAAGGCAAGCGCCGCGAAATCGGTAATCGTCCACTCAGAACGATTTTCGCTGAGGATGGCGACGCGGTCGCCCTTGCGGACACCCCAGGATTCAAGCGCGCGAGCCACACCGACCACGCTGCGGTAAATCTCCGTGGAAGAGATCGGCACCCAGCCCAGGGCCTGTCGTTGCAGCATGACGCGGTCGCGGCGGTTCGTGCAGACCGCCAGTAAGATGTCGTTAAGAGTCTGAAGGCTCATCCGATCCGACTCAAGGTCTCGCCATTATTGTACGCAGTCATTGTACAAAGTCCGCAGAAGTGCGTGGGCGCTGCCGGTAGTCGAGACATTGTTGGCGCTTTGACGGCGTTCCCCGTCGCAGGTTACGCTTTAGAAATCATTGCGAAGGAGTTTCCATGAAACGAAGGAGTGTTTCGACAATGCTGGGAGTCTGGCTGCTCGCAGCGGCGATTGTCTGCCCGCAGATCAAAGCTCAGGGCAGCAAGCCCGAGCCGCCCATGAAACTGAAAGTCGGCGACGTCGCTCCCGACTTCAAACTGCAATACTTCGATGGCAGCGACGACAAAGAAATCTCCCTGAGCCAGTATCGGGGCAAGAGCAACGTCGTTCTGGCCTTCTACATTTTTGCCTTCACCGGTGGTTGAACCGCGCAAATGAAGGCCTTCCAGCAGAATCTTAAGAAACTGGAAGCCGCCGACACCCAGGTTCTGGGTGTGAGTATGGACAGTCCCTACGCCAACAAAGCCTTCGCCGACCAGATCGGCGTCACCTTCCCGCTTCTGAGTGACTGGGGAGGAGACGTCACCCGCCAGTACGGCGTCTACGTCGACAAATACAAAGCCGCGCGCCGCATCAACTTCCTGATAGGCAAAGACGGAAAAATCCTGGAAGAGCAGATTGACCGGGATGCCATCGATCCCAAGAAGATCGTAGATGCCTGCGAGCGCAAGAAGCTGAGCCGCTGAATCATGCCTGCACGCAAGGCGAAGCCCCGGGAGCAGTTCGCTTGGAACGAGACGTATATGAGCCTCCATGGATTCAAGCGGACTCGCCAAGGGGAACCAGTGAGTGGAAAGAGTGCGAAGCCACTCATCTTGATTTGGTCACTACCGAGCTGCTCACTACCGGAGCGCCAGCCCGTTTGAACCTGCTTCTCCACACTGTGTTATGATTTTTCTGCGGGGTGGAGCAGTCTGGTAGCTCGTTGGGCTCATAACCCAAAGGTCGGTGGTTCAAATCCACCCCCCGCAACCACTTAC
>JANXZM010000067.1 GCA_025355505.1 Acidobacteriaceae bacterium
GGTGCCGGTGTGCCTACCTGCAATGCGTACTCACCCTTGCTGCACGGTCGGGAAATATAAAAAATCAATTTGCACCTTCTAGGCGTCGAACATTTTTTGCTTTTTACTTTCCAAGGCCTTTTTCATAACCTGCAAGGAAGCCTCGTCGCTTCGCAGAGCCGTGGCCCACTGTCTCCGGGTATATTCGGTGGTGTCGCGGTCCAAAATATCAAATACGCTTCCAACAACCACGCAATTGGGTTTCGATAGAACTCTTTTTGCGGCATCTGTCAGCAAACTCTTACCATATCGAACCATCGGGACTACCTCGACTATTGCCGAAATATCCGTGGCTGTGATGGCGTCGGGGCCCGGTGCCAATTCTGCAGTCACTAGGTCGGCGCTTAAGTCTTTTTGGCGAAGTCCTTCGGCTAGCATAGCGCCAAGCAATGCGTCAAGCCGTGCGGCAACCGAGCGAAGAGCACTCCGAGAGTCCAACCACCGTTCCGGCTTTGGTGGACGCCCCGCGGCAAATTGCCTGCGGATTCTGCTCGCGGTGGTCAACGACTCTTCCATCACGCGCCGTCCTCGTCTTAGATCCCGCGGTGTGAAATTCATATGCAAGCCCAATATCGCATAATCCGCTCGGATGTGTCAAGGAGTTTTTTAATAAATCCGCTTAAAGGCTAATTTGGCGGGATTGTGCCGCTTGCCGATTCCAAAATCTGTGCTAATCTGTGCTAAGGGCGTGCGCATCCCGCCCTTCGTGCCTTTCCTGCCTATCGTAGAATCAACAACTTGCAGTGTTTGCACCACTGGGTTTAGTACCTAAGTTACTTTTGCGGAATGCCCATTGGGTTGACAATTTGTGTCAGTGCGAAAGCATGCTCGCTGATCCCCCACGGGAATCAGCGGCTTCGCATTGACCCCGGAGGTTGCGGGAATACAGGAGAGATATGTCTCAGCGGCTGGGTGACCTGCTCGTCAAAGAAAAGGTCATCACCCCAGAGCAGTTGGAACAGGCGATCAAGCTCCAGAAGGACTCTCACTCCCGGCTCGCTTCGGCGCTGGTGAAGTTGGGGTTCCTCTCGGATGAGGACGTCACCAATTTTCTCTCGCGCCAGTACGGCGTGCCCGCCATCAATCTTTCTTATTTCGAAGTTGACCCCGCCGTGGTCAAGCTGATTCCCTACGAAACCGCGAAACGCTATCAGATTTTGCCGCTCAGCCGCGTGGGCGCTTCGCTCACCATCGCCATGGTGGATCCCACCAACGTCTTTGCGATGGACGATATCAAGTTCATGACCGGCTTCAACATCGAACCGGTGGTTGCCTCGGAAAGCTCCATCATCCAGGGCATCGACAAGGCCTACGGCACTTCCAAAGAAGAAGAGCTCGAGCAGGTCATGCAGTCGATGAACGACCTCGGCGAAGGCACCGATATCGAGGTACAGGCCGAAGAACAAGAACTCGAACTCAAGGAGCAGGAGAAGGCGGCCGACGAAGCTCCCATCGTCAAACTCGTGAACCTGGTGCTCACCGATGCTGTGAAGCGCGGCGCCAGCGACATTCACATGGAACCCTACGAAAAGGAATTCCGCGTCCGCTTCCGCATTGACGGAGTCCTGCAGTTGATCATGAATCCGCCGCTGAAACTGAAGGACGCCATCACTTCGCGCCTCAAGATCATGGCTAAGCTTGACATCAGCGAAAAGCGGCTGCCGCAGGACGGCCGCATCATGCTGAAGATGCAGATCGGCGGCAAGAAAAAGCAACTCGATTTCCGCGTCTCCACTCTGCCCACGCTCTGGGGAGAGAAGATCGTGCTCCGGCTGCTCGACAAGGAAAATCTGCGCCTCGATATGACCAAGCTGGGCTTCGAGGCGGAGTCGCTGGTCAAATTCGAGAAGGCCATCCTGAAGCCCTACGGCATGGTACTGGTCACGGGGCCGACAGGGTCAGGCAAGACCAACACGCTCTACTCCGCCATCTCGCAACTGAACCAGCCCGATACCAACATCATGACCGCCGAAGACCCGGTTGAGTTCCAACTGGGAGGTGTGAACCAGGTGCAGATGAAGGAGCAGATCGGCCTGAATTTTGCGGCGGCCCTGCGCGCCTTTCTGCGGCAGGACCCCAACATCATCCTGGTCGGCGAAATCCGCGACTTTGAAACCGCGGAAATCGCAATCAAGGCCGCGCTCACCGGACACCTCGTTTTATCCACGCTGCACACCAATGGCGCGCCCGAAACCATCACGCGCCTTATGAACATGGGAATCGAGCCTTTCCTGGTGGCGACTTCGGTTCATCTGATCTGTGCGCAACGTCTGATCCGGCGGATCTGCAAGGACTGTTCCGAACCCGTCGAAGTGCCTGTACAGGCCTTGATCGATGAAGGCTTCTCGCCCGAAGAGGCCAAGACGGTGCAGATCATGAAGGGCAAAGGCTGCACCACCTGCAACAAGACCGGCTACAAGGGTCGCACCGGTTTGTACGAAGTGATGGAAGTGGATGACGAGATCCGGGAACTGGTTCTGGTCGGCGCTTCAGCGCTCGAACTCAAGAAGAAAGCGATTGAGCGCGGCATGATCACCCTGCGACGCAGCGGGCTGATGAAGGTCGCGCAAGGCTGGACCACGCTCGAAGAAGTGGCTCGCGAAACGATCCACTAGAAACGGCACTAGGAAAGAAAGAAAACCATGGCACTTTCACTAAGCGATCTGCTCCGCCGCATGCTGGAAATGAATGGAAGCGACCTCCACATCACCACCAACTCTCCGCCACAGATCCGCGTGCACGGACATCTGGTGCCGCTCGACCTGCCCCAGTTGACGCCGGCCGAGACCAAGCAACTGGCCTACAGCGTGATGACCGATTCCCAGAAGCACCGTTTCGAAGAAAGCCTCGAAATGGATTTCTCCTTTGGATTGAAGGGCCTCGCTCGCTTCCGCGCCAACGTTTTCAACCAGCGCGGCGCTTCGGCTTGCGTCTTCCGTCTGATTCCGTTTGAGATTAAATCATTCAACCAGTTGGGCCTGCCTGCGGTGGTCAGCAAGCTGTGCGACAAACCGCGCGGGCTGGTGCTGGTGACGGGGCCGACCGGTTCGGGCAAATCCACGACGTTGGCGGCCATGATCGACAAGATCAATACCGAACGCCACGAACACATCCTCACCATCGAGGACCCGATCGAATTTGTGCACATGAATAAGAACTGCGTGGTTAACCAGCGCGAATTGCACTCGGACACAAAAAGTTTTACCGACGCCCTGCGCGCCGCCCTTCGTGAAGACCCGGACGTGGTGCTGATCGGCGAAATGCGCGACCTCGAAACCATCGAGTCCGCGTTGCGTATTGCGGAAACCGGCCACCTCACCTTTGGTACCTTGCACACGAATTCCGCATCCTCCACCATCAACCGCATCATCGACGTGTTTCCGGCGCACCAGCAATCGCAGATCCGCGCCCAACTTTCGCTGGTGCTCGAAGGCATCATGTGTCAAAGCCTGCTGCCGCGCGCCGACAACAAGGGACGCGCCATGTGCATGGAAATCCTGGTGCCCAATGCGGCCGTGCGCAACCTAATCCGCGAAGACAAGATTCACCAGATCTACTCCTCCATGCAGTCCGGCCAGGAGAAGTACGGCATGCAGACGTTCAACCAGTCGCTCGCCACCGCGTATTTCGAGAAGCAGATCACGATGGAAATCGCGCTGGCGCGCTCCAGCAATCAGGATGAGCTGCAGGAAATGATTGCGCGCGGCGCCACTTTGACGAACCGTGGCAATCCATCTCCCCTGGCCAAGGGTGCTGCGCCTGCAAAGCGATGACTTTGGGAAATGCCCGGTAGCATAACGGGCCGAGAGACGAGCAAAGAAGCAAGAGAAGACACAAGAAAGCGCGGGCTGCCAGCAGGATCGGCAGCCCAAGCCAGCGCAACACGGATAAGAATAAGGATAAGGAGAAAGTAACCATGCCAGTTTTCACGTTTTCAGGAAAGACTGCCTCGGGCGAGAAAGTTCAGGGCGAGCGCGTAGCCTCCACCAAGGACGGACTGGCCTCGCAGCTTCGGAAGGAACGCATCACGCCGGGCTCCATCCGGGAGAAGGGCAAGGAATTTGCCATGCCCACTTTTGGCAGCGGCAAGGTCAAGGTCAAGGAAGTTGCCGTGTTCTTCCGCCAGTTCTCCGTCATGATTGACGCTGGTCTACCGCTGGTGCAGTGTCTGGAGATTCTAGGCGCCAACCAGGAAAATCCCAACTTTCAGAAAACGCTGCTCGGGGTCCGGACCACCGTCGAAGGTGGCGCCACGCTGGCCAATGCCATGCGCACGTTTCCCGTCGTCTTCGACGATTTGACGACCAACATGATCGAGGCAGGTGAGACCGGCGGTATTCTCGACATCATTCTTCAGCGCCTGGCCATCTACGTGGAAAAGGCGGTCAAGCTGCGCGCGGCCGTCAAGTCGGCGTTGATCTACCCGGTGTCCGTCGTCTCCCTGGCCATGCTCATCGTGGCCGCGCTGCTCAAGTGGGTAGTGCCGATCTTCGCAAACCTTTTTGTCGGATTGGGAGTTGAGCTTCCGCTGCCCACCCGCATTGTCATCGGGCTCAGTGGCTTCGTTGGCCATTTCTGGTGGTTTTTTATCGTGGGTGGCGTCGGCGCCGTTTTCGCTGTCAAGCAGATTCGCAAGCACCCGCGTGGCCGCTATTACTTCGATGCCATGCTGCTCAAGCTGCCCATCGTCGGCCTGCTCCTGCGCAAGATCGCCGTTGCCCGTTTCACCCGCACCCTGGGCACGCTCATTACCTCCGGCGTACCTATTCTCGAAGGCTTGGCCATCACCGCCCGCACCTCGGGCAACGCCGTGCTCGAAGAAGCGCTGATGAAGGTGCGCAAGGCGATCGAAGAAGGCCGCACCATCGTCGATCCACTGCGCGAATGCGGCGTCTTCCCCAACATGGTCACCCAGATGATCGGCGTTGGCGAAGCCACCGGCGCCATGGACTCCATGCTGCAGAAGATCGCGGACTTCTACGAAGACGAAGTCGACGCCGCCACCAAAGACATGCTGGCCATGCTGGAGCCGGCCATCATCGGTCTCCTCGGCGTCACCATCGGCGGCATCGTTATTTCTCTGTACATGCCGTTGTTCTCGATGATCTCAAAACTGGCGGGATAGCGGAGGGCTGCGAGCTGCGACTAGTCAGGGCAACTTCGAAGCTCACAGCTCGCGGCTCCAAGCGACTGACTAACAACTAACAACGAATTGTCAACGGCAGAATTTATGCACTCCATCTCCGATGAGCGGAACTGGCTGACCTGGCTGGTGAAGGTTCGCATCCTGATCCTGATGGTCCTGCTCGCCATCGAACTCGCCGTCATCCGCCTCACTCCCAGCCCGCTGCCCATCCTGCCCTTTCTAACCGGGATGGTGTTATGGTTCGTGCTCTCGCTGTTCTTCCTTTTTCTAGTTTCGGTCTGGAACGAACACCGCTTGCAGGCCATTCTCCAGGTGCTCGCCGATCTGGCCATGGTTACGCTGGTCGTTCATGTAACCGGCGGCATCGACAGCTCGCTGAATTTTCTCTACCCCCTGATCATCGTTGTCGCTTGCATGCTGCTCCCGCGGGCCTGGGGATACTTGAGCGCGGCCCTAGCTTTCATCCTGTTCGGAACTGTTATCGAGCTCGATTACTACCTGGTGATTCCCTCGTATTCAAATTCGCACCCCAAGCTAAAGGCGCTGCAGGTCGTGATTTTCGTCAACCTGTTTGCCTACTTCGCCATCGCCTACCTGGCCGGCCTGCTGATGAGCAAGCTCCGCCAGGTGGATGTGCAACTGAAAGACGCCAGCGGCGCGCTCGAAAATCTGCAGGCGCTCCACGAAAATATCGTGCAGTCCATGAGCGGCGGTGTGATCACGACCGGGCTCAACGGACGCATCACGCTGGTCAATCGAGCGGCCCAGCAAATGCTCGAAATCTCCGAAGCGGAGTTGCACGGACGCTCCGTGGGCGACCTTTTTCAGGACCCGTTGCCCCACTTCGGCGTGGCCCGGGCCGATGCTGAAGTCCGCTACAGGGCCGCCAACGGCTTCCGCAAAACTTTTCGCGTGATGGTTTCCGCGCTCAACCTGAGCGCGCGCGGTGACTTGGGCTTTGTCTATTCCTTTGACGACCTCACCGAAATCCGCCGTCTGGAACGCGAGGTGCGCATGCAGGACCGTCTGGCTGCCGTGGGCCGCCTGGCGGCTGCCATCGCTCACGAGATCCGCAATCCCTTGACTTCGATCGCGGGATCGGTTGCCATGTTGTCGGATGTGCCCGCCTTGAATTCTGAAGAGCGCCACCTCTTGCAGATTGTGATCCGCGAATCCAATCGCCTCAACAACATCATCACCGATTTTTTAGCGTACTCCCGGGGCAAGCAATATCGCTTCGAGCGCGTGAATCTGATTCCGTTGCTGCAGGACACTCTCACTTTGCTCGAACACCGCCTCACCGCGGAGAGCGCGGGCATCAAGCTGGAGCGCAGCTTCCCGAAGTCCGAAGCCTGGGTGTTGGCCGATGGCGACAAGCTTAAACAGGTGTTCTGGAACTTTTGCGAAAACGCGGTGCGTGCCATGAAGAATAAAGGTGGAAGCTTGACCGTCGCCCTGGCCGAGCGCGGTCCTGACTGGGAGATGAGCTTTGCCGACACTGGTCCTGGCATCAACCCACAGCAGACCGAAAAAATCTTCGAGCCCTTTCAGTCGAACTTTGAAGGTGGAACCGGACTCGGCCTGGCCATTGTGTACCAGATCGTGCAGGCGCATGAAGGCAAGGTGTGGGCGCGTTCGGAAGTTGGCAAGGGATCGAGCTTCGTGCTGCGGTTGCGGCGCATGGAGTATGCGGATGCGCATCAGCATGACCATGTGCAAGGCGCCGCTGCCGGAACTTCCTCCGCATCGGCATCCGCCGGAGCTGCACTGGCAGCCTCGGGAGGAGGAAATCGTGGGTAACATTCTGGTCTGCGACGACGAACGCTCCATCTGCGAACTGCTCGACATTGCCCTGCGCCGCGATGGCCACAAGGTGGAAACTGTCACCGGTGGCGAGTTGGCCAAGCGCAAGATCGACAGCGCGTTGTTCGACGTGATTGTTACCGACATCAAGATGCCGGGCGTGGATGGCGTCGAAGTCCTGCGCCACGCGCACCAGATCTCACCCGAATCCGCGGTCATTTTGATGACTGCGGTCGACGACTACGAAGCTGCCGTGCAGGCAGTCAAGGCGGGAGGCGCGACCGATTACATCCGCAAGAGTCCGGGACTGGTGGACGAAGTCAAACTCGCCATCGCCCGCTCTCTCACGAAAGTTACTCTCAGCCGCCAAAACTTTGCCCTGCGCCGCGACGCGGCCACGCGCAACTCGCTCGACAACATCATCGGCGTAAGTCCGGCTCTGGAAAAGTTGAAGCAGACCGTCCGCACGGTTGCCACCACCAGCAGCACGATTCTGGTTTACGGCGAAAGCGGAACCGGCAAGGAACTGGTCGCGCGGGCCGTGCATACCTGCTCGCCGCGAGCCGCCGAAGCTTTTGTCTCGGTCAACTGCGGCGCATTTCCGGAGACGCTGCTCGATAGCGAACTCTTCGGCTACGTCAAAGGCGCCTTCACCGGTGCAAACCAGAACCGCCGCGGATTATTCGAAGTCGCCGACCAGGGCACGATTTTTCTCGACGAAATCGGCGAGATGACCATGCCCATGCAGGTCAAACTGCTCCGCGTCCTGCAGGAACGCACGGTGCGCCCCGTGGGCGGCACCAGCGAAATTCCGGTGGACGTTCGCGTCGTCGCCGCCACCAATCGCAATCTCGACCGGCAGGTCACCGAGGGCACGTTCCGCGAGGACCTCTACTATCGCCTGAACGTCATTCCCATCCGCGTGCCGGATTTGCGCGAGCGCCGGGAGGATGTTCCGCTGCTCGCCAATCACTTCCTGAAAAAATATGCGCCCGGAGCCGGCAAAAGCATTCACGGCGTCGAAGCGGCATCGCTGGAAGCTCTGACCGGTTACGACTGGCCGGGTAACATCCGCCAACTTGAGAACACGATTGAACGGGCGGTAGCGCTCGAAACCTCGAACGAGTTGCACGTCGAGTTGCCGGCAGAGCGTCCGAAGGCTCGCGCCGTAGCCGCTGGCGCAGAAACCGCAATAAGTACTTCCATGACCGTTGCCCCGGGTTCCGTGCTACCCGAGGGCGTGAACATGGAAAACTATGTTGCGCAGATCGAGCGCTCGCTCCTGCAGTCCGCCCTCAGACAAACCCACGGCGTGCAGGTCAGGGCCGCCGACGTGCTTGGCATTTCCTATCGCTCGTTTCGTCACTTGATGAAGAAGTACGAGCTGTAGGGCGCTGCTTTCGGCCGTCGGCTCCCGGCTATCACGTAAACCCGTACCGCACGCGGGCGCCGGAGATCGAAAAACTGGGCGTTCCGGTCAGCAAAATAGACGAGCTGAAAAAATTCAGCTGCATGATCGCCGCGGACGGGCGGAATACGGCGGTTCTGAAACTGGCTGAGGCGGCAAGTAGCGGGAATCGAGTGGGGAATTGGTCAGCCCTAGCAGACGACTTTCGAACTTTCCTTTGGACATCCACTCCTTTTGAACCAACGCTTTCAGCGGTTTAGGATTGGACTAAATCAGATCGTCTAGCCCTGGCGGACGATTTTCGAATTAGGGCAGATGCTTGACTTCCGGGTTGTCGACTAACCGGGAGTTGTAAATTTTTCAGTCGCTACTTTTTTGCTTCGGGAGCCGCAGGGACGGGGAGGTCGGAGTTATATGTGTCTACAATGCATCTCCACTTTCCGTCTGCCTGCTTTTTCCAGATCTCGACCAATTTACCGGTGTCGGGGACCGGCGGACCGCCCTTGGGATCCTTGATGGACAGTTCGTATGTTCCGTAGAGATACCCGAGTTCGCCGGATTTCGCGACTTCAGCCTTCGACACCTTCCAGGACACGGCTGTACTTTGACCGAGCAAAGCCGCCCAGGATTCACGAATCGACTTGCGATCCGTGGCGATCGGTGCGTTGGGAGGGAACAGCACTGCGTCATCGGCATAAAACGCGATGGTCCCCGTGAGATCCTTTCTCGCGGCCGTGGCGGACCATTGCTCGTCGAGCGCCTGGATCGCGGCTGCATCGTCCGCGCGGTTGTCAACAGGTGCAGATGGAGCACAGGAAGTGGTCAGGAAAGCGGACGTGATCAGGAGGAGAAACAGCGCAGTTCGCATTTTCATTTTCTCTGGTTAGACTCCTTGTTCCAATTGGCGGCGATACTCGTCCGCATCAAAGTGCCCCTGTGAGGAGGCAATCAAGCCGTTGGCTCCCAAACGCCATTTCTCGAGGCCGCTGACGCGGACCCTGTGGCCCGTGCCTCCTGGCCCGGTATTGGTTCCGGTGAGAGTCCAGTAGTACTCCGCCTGGTCGTCCTGGAGCACCAAGTCATCCATCACAACGCACAGATCCGTGAACGCGGTCATGAAGGACTGAGCCACCTCGGTGATGGCATCCCGTCCGACGGCTGGAGGGTCATCGTTAACAGTGAGTGATCCGTCGTGCGAGTAGAGTGCAGCCACACTTGAGGGATTCTGGCTACACCACGCTGCGGTATAGCGCATCGCGAAATCCCGCAACTTGAGCAACTCAGTCGGCATAGAAAGTCATCTTACCAAGTCGGAGTTGCAAAATGCACACGAACGAAGAAGTATGTTCGGGGCCCGATCAGTTCAAACGTGTTGGATGGGTCTATTCGCAAGTCCCTGAAACTACGGGACCGAACTAATTGGTCGGCCCTAGCAGACGATTTTCGAACTATCCTGTGCTATTCGGTCCCAGAGGCCTCAGATTGATGTTTCGCGGTTCTCGGACTCCCGTCGTCAACCTCGCGGTCAGGAGGGATCGTGGCTAGTCTCGTTTCAAGTCTAAAAGAACTGAATGCTCTTCATGCTCTCCGTCAGCCTTTTCAGTTGCTCGGGAGAGTTCGCGACGAAAGCAAACGACAAGAGCTTGCCTTTGCGTATGGTAGTCCAGACTACGGCACCTTTCTTTATCGTACCGTCTTGTTGCCCAAATACGGAGACGGTAAAGGGTTGACCGGCAAGGACGACGGAGCGAGGTTTTCCCGGCAAATTGCTCGTACCGGCTACCCACGCGCCCATCTTCGCCTCGGCACTGGCATCATCGAGGTCGCTAAACTTTTGGCGCGGGTAGGTCTCTATGTTCACGAAATGCCAATACGGGGCTGTGGCATCAGGACCAGAAGACATTGAGAGGAGCAAGTCTAGCGTATTGGTTGTGTGCCGCTCTGCCGCGCGAGCACGGATCTCTGCGCGTCCGCTTTTTGTCTCATCCTTCATCTCGCTTGGAGGAACATAGCTAAAACCCAGATTCAAGTTAGAGTAGGCATTGCCGGAAGATAGCGACTGGCCAGGCTTGGCCTGACCCATGCTTGGCTGGACGCAGATAAGCACGCCAAGAACCAAAATCGATCCCGTTAACTTCCACAAGCCCGCGTTACCGTTCATTCATACACTCGACCAGAGAATACATCCACATTGACAACAACTCTGTCGTTCGTAGCCGCGTCCCACCCTGTACACTCAATGATTCCACCCTTTACGCCAACGATTTTCAACTCGTCTGAGCAGAGCGACGTTGTCTCCCACAGGGGGCCGTTCCGTTCGTTGCCATAAGCAGCAATTCGAGTGAAATCATTCAGAATCAGGAGCCGCGCTTCGACGATTGCGGTTGCGCCCAAAACCGGGCCGAGACGGACAGCCTGCCATTCGTCAGGATTTTCGACGTTGACAATATATCCAGTACCATAACAAGAAACAAAGCAATAGTCACTATTCGGCATCGTACAGGCGAGTTGGAGGCCTATTTGATCTCTGGTCGTCGCTCCGAAGATTCCCCACCACACCTGACCCGCAGCCCGTATGAATCTCAGCGATCCCTCATAGAGTCTGCTCTTGCCTCCCTCGATTTCAGGGAAATAGCGGACGCCCGATCCGGAACTGGGAAGCTCCGTCGGGTTCTCCATCCGATAATTCGCTTGAAAGTGAGTTTCGATTTTCACGGTTTAAACAAGGTGTGCATTACGTAGAACACGCCTCCGGTGGGGGAAAGATACCCACCGTATTGGAAGACCCCTCTAGCCCCGTTCACAAAACCAGGAATATTCCACTGCGTATACCAACCATTCCTGATGGCGATCTTTCCCGACTGCATTGCCCCACGTCCTATCAGCTCTCCCACATTGTGATACGTGTCTGTTTGAGCGAGTACCTTTTCCGAGTTTGCAATCAGAGGGTCTGAGATTGCGCCAGGGGCAACTGCCACCGCGTCTAGCGCCATGCCCCCGAGCGCGCCTCCAGCCACTACCGCAAGCGCTGCCGTCGTCGCCTGTCCCCAACCGTACGCGCTGTGGACTATCGTACCGCAGGTTGAGCACCGGCTCGAATTGCGAAACAGGTCGATGCCAACCGCTACATCTCCATTGGGGAGCCGGGAACCGGGGATCGGGGAGTCTTCCGACCAGACGCCCCCTCCTCCCGGGCCAGGACTTCCAGAACCAGGGCTAGCCGTTCCATTGCCGCCCGCGCTGGCACCATTGGCGCCGCTAGTATTTGGATCTGTGCCCTGGGCACCAGGACCTCCGGGGCCTTGCGGTGCGCTTCCATCTGATTCTGAGCCGCTTGGGAGTGACCCGTCGGGATTCGCTGGTACCGCGCCTGTTGGAGGCTTGCCTTTGCCATACCAGGCCGCCCAACCGATTTCACCATCAATCAGAACTTGATACCACCATGCAGGTACAAGCACCGCACCTGATGCTTCCTCGGCGCTCATCGCTGCTGGAAATGCTTCAGGCACAAAAATAGCTATGAATATGTCTGCTATCGCAAATCCCAAATCCTCCCAGAAACCTTGGCCGCTGGGATCGGACAGATTAATCGGATCGTTGAGGACATAGGCATAACGATTCCAGGACTGCGGGTCACCTACCCGGCCTTCCAGCGGATCCGGAGCCAGAAATCGCCCTTGGCCGTCCGCATAGGAGCGAGCCAAAGCGTAGTCGTTTCCGCTTTCAGAATCGCGCTCGTAGGAGGTAAAGACCCAATTCGAAGTCGTGTTATTGTTGTACCAGGACTCACCAAAGGGGTAGGTACCCTGCTCACCCGCGTCGTTGCCGTTGACATCTGTGTACAGGCGCGGAGAGAGCGTGTCGCGATGCTGATAGATGATCGTCCCTCCCGCTCCACCTGTGCTCCCGGTCACTGTTGCCAGAAGACTGTGGCCGTAAAGATATTCGCGAGTCGGCGAGCTTACGGCGGCGCCGTTGTCATATTCGGCGATCACCTGTCCTCCTGAGCGCACAGACACAGTGGTCACAGCGTTCGCTCCAGTAACCACCTTCTTTACCCGCACGTGGTTGCCATCGCAGGTGTAAGTTGCCGTGTTCCCGTTCCCTGTGTATCCGGTATTGCACTCCTCTCCATCATAAGTCGACGTCATGCTCAGCGGCGAGGGCTCAGCGATTACGTTACCGCTGGCATCATAGGTGAAAGCAGGACTCGTAATCTGATTATTAACGGGGTTGATGGTTAGAGATGAAGTGTACCCGCTGCCGGCAGTTACTGTCTGATTAGTCCGGTTTCCGTAACGGTCGTAGGTCCATGAAAGCCCCCATGCCGGGTATTGAGTAGAACCAGACGTTTTCGCCGTGAGCAAACGACCGAGAGAATCGTAGGTGTAGGCCACGCTTCGTCCTGAATCTCCCGTGACCGATGAGACATCCGCAATACACTGGATTTGACCGTTGTTGCCGCCAGCATTGCCGGTGGGGCAATAGGTTGAATTCTGCTGATAGTAATAGTTCAGCCCAAGAAGGGTTGTGGTTCCTTTGGCATAGCCAAGACTCGTAAGCTCGAAACTTTGTGGAGAATACGCCGCCGTTGTCACAACGCCGTTGCCATACGTCGCACTCAGCGGCCTTCCTGCGGCGTCATAGCTGCTGCTGGGAAGAGCGAGGTACGAAGTAGTGGCATTGCAGCTGCCGCTCGCACTGGTCGCCACCTGGCACAAATGCCCAACGGCGTCATAATTGTAATAGACAACGCGACCAGAAGGATATGTAATGCTAGTCAGTTGGCTTCCGCTGTTGTATCTGTAGCTCGTGGTATAGACAGTGCCACCCACAGTCTTGCTTACCTCCGTGACTCGCCCGATTTTGTCGTACGTGTACGCCTCTGACCCAGAGGGATCCGTCATCGTTATGAGGCGTCCCACGTTAAAACCAGAAGAGCTTGTACCATAGGTATACGCTTCAGTTCCAGTCGTATCGGAGTGAGCTTTTTGTTTTAGCTGGTTGGCGCTGTTGTAGGTGTAAGTCGTTGTAACAGTGGCCGTACCCGTCTGATTCGGGGCGGGTGCCGTTCTGCTGCAGGGCTTGGATGGATCGCCGCTGCAAAGAGCCCCTGGTGTTCCATAGGACAGCGTGACCTTTCCCCCTTCCGGCGTGATTTCCTGTGTTAACCGACGGAGGCCGTCGTACTGATAGCTTCGGCTTTGCGAACCTTGCGTTACGCCTATCAGATTACCAAGAACGTCATAGGTATACGCCGTAACATAGGGGGAAACTAGTATTCCTCCGCTCCCTCCGCTGAGAGTTCCTGTTGTTGGAGTGAACGCGAAGTCCCTGGTTCCTGGGTAAGGATAACTCTCCGAAAAAGAGATCGGATCCGTTCCCGGCCCTCCTGCGATCATGGTGATCACCGTCCCGTTCAAGGTTGCGGTCACGGGGGATTCGAACGAGTTAAGGGCACTGGTGAGTCCTGCAGCAATGCTCGCAGCCGTGGCGCCTCTATCCCAAGTTGCACTAGCGGCAAATCCGTTCACGTTGACAGTGAGGACACCGACATCATAGGTGTCGTGACAAATACACGTTAACGGGTTGCAATGTTCGGTGTACCCCTCACTTCCTGAAACCGTGATTGTAGCCGTCGCGCGTGTAGCAGTACTAGAGCTTGGCTCGTCCACTTCGATGACATGACCAAAACCATCAATCCATTCCTGCCTTTGTTTTCCGACCTCGTCCATTGAAATGACCGGGAAGCCGTACCCGTACGTCGCGGCAGAGCTTTGTTGGCTCGTTAGGCCACCCAGGTTGCCGACTTTGGCCCCAAATGCCACACGCGCAACTTCGCCATCAGGGTGCTTAGTCGCCACTGACCGACCAAGGCCGTCAAAGTACGCATTCTCATACACATCATTTGGATCGCCGGTTCCGATGTACGGATGACTGCTAGAATTAACGCGGTTCAAGCCATCATAGACGCTCCGAACGGTGACCTCGCCGGCAGGGTTATTGACGAGATTCCCGGTCACTGCGCGGCCAAGTCCGTCTAGCAACGCTTGCGTATGAGTACAAAGTGTACAACTCGCGGATCCTGTGCTCCCGGTGTCGCCGACCGCCGC
>JANXZM010000104.1 GCA_025355505.1 Acidobacteriaceae bacterium
ACTTGCTGTACAAATGGTCTCAGGAACGCTCCAAGACACACCAAAATGCTCTCTAATCACCCTTAATCCACAACAACATACGCAAAACTGGGTCGATTCGTAATCGGCAGGTCAGCGGTTCAACTCCGCTCGTCGGCTCCAACTTAACCCCCAATACTTCATTCAGTTTATTGATTCCGGCAAGGAGCTCGGAATCGGCTCAGGTGTCCCGAAGTTTTGAGCGTGGGTGTTCGGTCGTTGTTTTTTTGAATTTTGCCATCGCGTTCCTTGTCTGGCCATCAGTTCCTATGCGCGGAAGGGCTCGCTAGCGTAGTGTCTTCGACTGGCTCGGGGTGGTTCCAGCGCCTACGGAATGGAGTCGGCAGCGTCAGCAAAGTTACGGAGCTTGCTGGTGGAGCGCCCGTCGCTCCATTCTGTAACTCATCACCCGTTCGCGACGTATTTCTTCATGCAGCGCACGCAGGGAGCGTAACCTTCCCGCGAAGCTTCCGCTGCGGTGACCGTCCGCAATTTATTCTTTTCGTGGATAAATGAGCATCCAGCCAAGTGAAACAATTTCCCATTTTCCGAAACCACCACCATCATGTCCGGCGGGACGCCTGCGCCGGCCTGCGCCTGTTCCGAACGCCGTTTGGGGCCGCGGAGCGCCGAGGAGCGGGCTACCTCGATGCTGCCGCCGACCAGGACTGCCGCGGCGGCGGCGACCATCCATCCTAAAAAATTCCTCCGGTTGCCCGGCATATTCTCCCCTAATCTCTGGTGCAGACGCTGGCTGAATCCCAGGGGAACTTCAAGCATGCGTTCGTCGCCATACAACTGGAGTACGTTCCGCGTGCCGTCCAGTACCGCGGTGCAGTGCTTGCACCCACGGAGGTGTTCCTGGATGGCAATGCGCAAACCGGGTTCGACTTCACCGTCGAGATAGTTTGAAACTTCGCGCCAAACTTCTTCGCAGCTAACTACCATGGCTTCGTCCCCTTTTCAAAAGACAACCTGCTGCTCCAGGCGCCACTGAACCCGGGTGCGAGCAGATCGCGCAGCATCAGCCGTGCCCGCAGTAACCGGGTCTTGACCGACGCGGTGGAAATGCCGAGCGCCTTGGCCGTTTCCTCGATGCTGAAATGCTGCATGTCGCGCAGCACAAAAACTTCGCGGTAGATTTGCCCCAACTCGGTCAGCGCCTCGGCGAGCTTTTGCCGCACCTCGTTGCGTTCCAGCGTTTCCGACGGAATCTCTCGCCAGTCCGCGAAATCGCGAGGCGTATAGTTACCTTCCTCGTCCTGGCGATCGGCGATCGGTTCCATAATGTTGGCGTGTGCTTTCCTTCTTCGCATACGCGCCTCGTTCACGGTGATCTGGATCAGCCAGGTGCTGAACCGCGCCTCCCCGCGAAACTGCCGGATGTGTTTGAAGGCCTTCAATACCGCTTCCTGTGCCACATCCTCGGCGTCGGCCTCGTTCCGTAGAATCGCGAAGGCAGCTGCGTACACGCGCCGCTCGTAAGGGCGGATCAGCTCATAAAAAACTTCGTGCTCGCCCGACAAGACGCGCCGGATCAAGCTCGCTTCATCGAGTTCTCCTGAGCGTTCCAGCGCAATCGATCTTCCCAGCATGAATTGCCACCGTTTAACTTGTCCCCATTATGCCCGACAAGTGCAAACAGTCCTACGAACAAAACCTCCACCACCGAGGTCACGGCGGTAGAACAGGGACAAACCTGATAAATGTTGTTGAGTGTCCCCCGTGGATCCTTTGTGCTCCCGGTGGTTATCGCTTTTCCGCGGCTGCATTCGATGTGATTCCCCAGGAGGAGGTAAGTTTCGCCCCACTTCCAAGCGGGCCGGCGCAGGCAAAGAAAAGCCACCACTCTTGTGCTATTTCCGCCCGTTTCTCCACAGCCTTCCACCACCTTGCCACTTGCATTCCCGCACCCAAGTTCCGGATAATCATGCCAGAGAGTTTGACCAACGTGTATCGCTACAGCCGCGCAGACCTGCTGCGCATTCTCCGGCTACTTCCTCGCCAGCTTCAAACCTGGGAGAAGGCGGGACTGGTGACGGCGGGCGAAGAGTATTCCTTTTTCGATCTCGTGCAAGTCAAGAAGGTGCGCGATCTCTGCGCCCAGCGCGTTCGTCCCGCCGTCATCCGGCAATCGCTCGAAGCTATGCAGAAACAGGTTGCCGGCATGGAGAATCCACTGCGCGAGGCGGGCGCCTATCGGAGCGGACACCGCATCGCTTTCCGGCACCAGGGGCGGCTGCTCGAACCCATCGCCGGACAGTTCATGTTCGATTTCTCATCCGAAGAAAGAAGAGTCGTCACCAGCCCGCCGCGGAATGGACCCGAACTGGTGGTTACCGACGTTGCCGACTTGTTTGCCCGCGGCATCATGCTGGAAGAAAATCCTTCCACGCAGAGCGAGGCGATCACCGCCTATCTAAAAGTTCTCGAAATGGATCCCATTCACGCCGCCGCGCACATCAATCTGGGCACGCTCTACTACAACCGTCAGGAATACGCCCCCGCCGAAAGGCGCTACCGTTCGGCGATTCAGATCGATCCACGCTACGCGCTTGCCTATTTCGACCTGGGCAACGTGCTCGACGAAACCGGACGCGTCGAGGAAGCCATCAACACGTACAAGACGGCAATTCAACTGGCGCCCACCTACGCGGACGCGCACTACAACATCGCGCTGGCCTACGAGAAGATGCGCCAGCCGCGCAAGGCGCTGCAACACTGGCGCGCCTACGTGAAGCTCGACACCACCGGCCCCTGGACCGTTCACGCCAAACATCAGATCCAGCGCATTCTGCAGGGCGACAGCCTGAAACTGGTGCCCTCCCGCAAGGCCAACTGAGCAGGATTTCCCGTAGAGCCAAGGCAATCCGCATCTCTACAAGAAAAGGCGCCTCGCTCGGCGATTTTAAAAGAGAACTAGAATGGTCTTGCTCCTCCACTCTTGTATGGGTTTGCTGGCAGTCGGTGTTATTGTGCTCAGCTTTGCGTTGCCACCCGCTTTTGCGCTCACGGGATTTCCCGACAAGGCCCCATGGATGTCCCCGGGCCTTTGGCCGGATGAGCGCCGAGCTGGCGATCGGCGCGATGACGATCGACGAGAAGCAGCCAGCGATGTTCAGTTATGTTTCCTGATACCAGCGTGAGCCAAGCCCCGAGTCGTGGATCAGTTCCGGCATGAGCGCTGGAAAGTCGTAAGAATTAGGAATCTCTCTGCATCCTTTGCGAGCCCGGTAAGCAAGCCGCTAACAATGCCCAAGGCCTTCTAGACAAACGCACGCCCGAGGCTCTAGTGTGAAGGGGCCGGGCGCGGTACCCAAGTGGTAAGGGAGAGGTCTGCAAAACCTTTATACGTCGGTTCGATTCCGACCCGCGCCTCCAGCTTTTTCCAGCGAACGACCTTCGGCGTCCGATGCATCGCGTCTCATCCATCGGAACGGCAGCAACATCAACTATAATTGCGCGAACCGATGGCCCTCACCTCTGGCACCAAACTTGGTCCCTACGAAATCATTGCGCCCCTGGGTGCCGGGGGGATGGGTGAGGTCTATCGTGCGCGCGATACCCGGCTGGGACGTGAGGTCGCGCTGAAGGTGCTGCCGGATTCCTTTTCGCGCGATGCCGACCGGCTGCGACGTTTCGAGCAGGAGGCGCGCGCGGTCGCGGCGCTCAATCATCCCAACATCCTCGCCATTCACGATATCGGGGAGCAAGACGGCTCGCCCTTTATTGTCTCTGAACTTCTGGAAGGTAACAGCTTGCGCGCCGAACTCGACCAGGGCGCGCTGCCGCCGCGCAAGGCGTCCGACTATGCGGCACAGATCGCGCAGGGATTGGCAGCGGCTCACGACAAAAACATCGTCCATCGCGATTTGAAGCCGGAGAACGTTTTTGTCACCCGCGAAGGCCGAGTCAAGATCCTCGATTTTGGCCTGGCTAAACTCGCGCCAAATGCCAAGGGGTCAAAGGATCAATCGGACGGATTGACGCTGACCAGTTCGCCGACGGAAGCCGGCATGGTCATGGGCACTGCGGGCTACATGGCGCCGGAGCAGGTGCGCGGCTCGGCCGTCGATTCACGCACCGATATTTTTGCTTTTGGCGCAGTGCTCTACGAAATGGCATCTGGGCAGCGCGCTTTCCGTCGCGATACCGCAGCCGAGACCATGACGGCCATCCTGAAAGAAGACCCGCCGGAACTCAGCGACATGTCGCATCCGGTCTCGCCCGGACTGGAGCGCATCGTGCGCCGCTGTCTGGAGAAGCAACCGGAACAGCGCTTTCAATCCGCAAAAGATTTAGCCTTCGCCCTGGAAGCTTTGACCGGCACGACTTCCACTTCGAAGACCGCGGCCAACGCGGTGATCGCGGACCAGAGAGAAAAGCCGCCCTGGTTGGGATTCGCACTCGTCGCCGCCGCCCTCGGCTTTTTATTGGGAGCCGCCATCGCGTACTACTGGTGGCCCCGTCCCGCCTCGCCACCCGTGTTCACTCGAGTATCGTTCCATCGAGGAGGGGTGCTTCGAGCCCGCCTCACGCCTGACGGGAAAACGGTGTTCTATAGTGCGAAGCTCAACGGTGGACCGGCCGATACTTACAATGTTCGTGAAGACTATCCGGAATCAGTCGCGGTGGGCCTGCATGGGGCCTTGTTGCTCGCAATTTCACGGCAGGGTCAGATCGCGGTTCTGGTGCGCCCGGCTGTCTACGCCCACTATCAATCGAGCGGTACTCTGGCTACTTCCCCCCTGGGCGGCGGTGCGCCGCGCGAGCTCCTCGAGAATGTCTTCGATGCCGACTGGTCGCCGGATGGGAACGAGCTTGCGGTAATTGAAAGCGATAAAAATAAGTGGCGCCTGCAATATCCCGTAGGAAAGGTCCTGCTCGAAGGCGAGAACTGGCTCAGCGATCTGAGAGTCTCTCCCGACGGACAGCAGGTTGCCCTGTTTCGCCACCCGCCGGCTATGGATGATCGGGGCGATGTCGTGCTGGTCGACCGCTCCGGGCACATGCGCACTCTCTCGACGGGATGGGAATCCGAAGAAGGCTTGGCGTGGGCTCCCTCGGGGAAGGAGGTCTGGTTCTCGGCCGCAGATTCAGGGGAACAATATTGTGTCCACGCTGTTACCTTGGCGGGCCGGCAGAGGACTGTGTATTGCGGCACGGCCCCCACGCGCATCCACGACATCTCTTCCTCGGGTCGTGCCCTGCTTTCAACCGAAGACCACCGGGTAACGATGGCGCTGGTGCAGCACGGCTCTATCGAAGAACGCGATCTGAGTTGGCTGGATTCACCGTTACTACCACGGTTGTCCGGGGATGGAAGCGAAATATTGTTCACCGATCAATCCGGACATGCGGGCAATGGCTACGCGGTCTATATGCGGAAGAGCGATGGTTCTCCCGCGGTTCGTATCGGGGGAGGCGGTTTCGGCACGGCTCTGACGTCGGACGGAAAACGGGCGTTGATACTACTCCCGGGCGACAAGCAAGGCCGCGTCCAGATCGTACCCGTGGGACCGGGCCAAGCTCGCGTTTTGCGCTGGGACGGCATCGAGCCGAGATGGGCAGCATGGTTTCCGGATGGGCAACGTATTTTGCTGGACGCCGTCCAGTCGGGACAGGGCTCGGGGTTGTACATCACGGATGTGAACGGCTCGACGCCGAAGTTGGTGTCGTCTGGGAGCACTCCGTTTGCGGCGGTCGCGCCGGATGGACACTCATTCTTCGCTGTTTTGAATGGCGCCTGGGTGGTCCGACCCGTCCCCGAAGGCCCCGCCAAACCGATTCCCGGCATTCAAGCTCCGGAGTATCCGATTGCCTGGACGACGGACACCAAGCATGTATTCACGCAATTACCGAGCGCCACCGGTCTCACCATTTACAAGATCGATGTTGACTCTGGCCGGCGGGAACTTTGGCAGGTCGTGAAACCGAAGGAGCAAGTGGGCTTGAGCCCCATCACCAATCCAACCGGTATTACCTCGGATGGCCGTTGGATAACCTTTACTTACGGTACGCTGCTCGGACAACTCTACCGCAGCGACAACCTGAAGTAGGGTGGTTGAATTCTTGCTCAGTTTCTAGTTGTTTGCATTACTGTGGATTGACACTCAAACCGATGGCTCTCACCTCCGGCACCAAACTCGGTCCCTACGAAATCCTCGCCCCGCTAGGCGCTGGCGGAATGGGTGAAGTGTATCGTGCCAAGGATACGCGCCTTGGGCGCGATGTCGCTTTGAAGATTCTTCCCGACTCTTTCGCCAGCGATACCGACCGCCTGCGCCGCTTCGAGCAGGAGGCGCGGGCGGTGGCCGCGCTGAACCATCCCAACATCCTCGCCATTCACGACATCGGTCAGCACGACGGCTCGCCGTTTCTTGTCTCCGAGTTGCTGGAGGGCGAGAGCCTGCGCGCGGTGCTGGATCGCGGCGCTCTGCCCCAGCGTAAGACGATCGAGTATGGAGTCCAGATCGCCCACGGGCTGGCAGCGGCGCACGAGAAGGGAATCGTCCACCGCGACCTGAAACCCGAAAACATTTTCGTCACGAAAGACGGACGCATCAAGACTCTCGATTTTGGATTGGCGAAGCTGGCGCAGAAGCCGGGCGCGGATTCAGACGAAGTTACTCTCACCAGTTCGCACACGGCGGCAGGCGTCGTCATGGGGACGGCAAGTTACATGGCGCCCGAGCAGGTGCGCGGCGAGGTCGCCGATCCTCGCACCGATATCTTCGCGTTTGGCGCCGTGCTCTACGAAATGCTTTCCGGCGTGCGCGCCTTCCGCCGCGACACTGCTGCCGAAACCATGACCGCGGTTTTGAAGGACGACCCGCCGGAGTTGTCCGATCCCGGTCGTCTGGTTTCTTCCACGCTCGAGCGCATTGTTCGCCGCTGCCTGGAGAAGAGCCTGGAACAGCGCTTCCAGTCGGCGCGCGATCTATCCTTCGCCCTGAGCGCGCTTTCTGGAACCGAAGCGAGCAGTATCGCGCGCGCCGCGGCAGCGCCTCGCCGCGTGCCGCTTCTGCGCTGGCTCGTAGCAGCTCTGGCGCTGATGGCCGTCGCGGCTGTGACGTGGTTCGTTGCGCGGCGTCCCGTTCCAACCACTCGCATGCAGTTCGCACTGGTGGTTCCAGATGAAATGAGCGTGAGCCACATGGCGCTTTCGCGCGACGGCACCATGCTGGTGTTTGTATCGCCGGAAGAAAACTCCGGATTGCCCATGCTTTACGTGCAGCGTATCGGCTCCTCCAGCGTCACCCTTATGCCTGGCACCCAGGGCGCAAGTTTCCCCTTCTGGTCGCCGGATGCCTCCCAGGTCGCGTTTTTCGCCAGCGGCAAACTGCAGAAAACGGCGCTCTCGGGTGGCACGCCGCAGGTGCTCGCCACCGCTTTGGCTGCACGCGGCGGCAGCTGGGGAAGCAAGGGTGTAATCATCTATGCCCCGAACACCCAAGGTCAGATCTGGCGCGTCAACGTCGATGGGACGGGGGTGGCGCCGGTCACACAAGGCATCCGGACCGCGGAGGATCAATCCCACCGCTGGCCCCTTTTTCTTCCCGACGGCAACCATTTCTTATTCTGGACCGGTAACTTCGAAAACCTCAAAGACGACCACTCGAGCGGCATCTACGGCAGCTCTCTCGAAGGCAAAGAGAGAAAACTTGTTGTCCTCTGTCATTCCAGTTTTGGCTACGATGCGCACAATTTGTTTTATGCGGATGATCAAAGGCAGTTGGTCAGTATTGCTTTTGACGCATCCGCCGCCACGGTTTCGGGGAGCACGACCGTGGTAGCAAATGTCGTCGGATTTCAGCCCGCCACTTACTGGGCGGCTTTCGCCGTCGCGCAGAACGGGACGGCGATCTACAACACCAGCGTCGGGGCAGCGCAGTCCGTGCTTACCTGGATGGACCGATCGGGCAAAGAACTCGGCCGCATCGGCGATCCCGCCATCATGGCGAACCCGACGCTTTCTCCCGACGGCAGCCGCGTCGCGCTCGATATCAGCGACCAGAAGGCGAATAACGTGGATCTCTGGATCGAAAGCACATCCGGAGCCGGCAACTCGCGTTTCACGTTTGACCCCTCGGAAGAAGTGGTGGGTGTATGGGCGCGAGATGGAAGCATGCTGGCCTACCGCATAGCTGGCGATGGCGGCGTGAGTCTGGACTTAAAGCCAGCGACTGGCCTGGAGCGCGAGAAGAAGAGATTCACCGTCCCACCGTCGGACATGGACGACATTCTTCCCAATTCATGGTCTTTGGACGACCGGCAGATTCTGTGTACACGTCAGACTGCGTCAGGCAACCATCTGGAATTACTGCCCGTTGCTGGCGGAGAGCCAACCCGCTTTCTGACCAGCAAGGGCAGCGAGACGAATGGACAGATTTCTCCCGACGGCAAGTGGGTGACGTTTGCCTCCGATGAGTCCGGTGCATGGGAAATCTATGTAACGTCGTTCCCCGGCGCAGCGGGAAAATGGCAGGTGTCGCGCGGCGGCGGTACCGAGCCACGCTGGCGGGGAGACGGCAAGGAAATTTTCTACATCGCACCCAGCGGCATGTTGATGGCGGTACCGGTCAACGGCGAAAGTACTTTTGCGACCGGAACCCCCGCGCCGCTGTTCCAGATTCACGGCCGCGCTCCGATTTCCTCGACCGACGTTTTTACTTACGACGCGGCCAAAGACGGCAAGCGCTTCCTGGTGAACCGCTACGTGAAACCCGAACACGTCCCGCCGTTGACCATCTTGCTGAACGCCGCGGATGGCAGGGCATTTCCTTAACAGCCCGTGGTGCAAGTATGTTTTGTATCAGGTGTATGCCTTCAGGTGTAAAGTTCCACCACATCCCTTACACAACGTTATCACCACATCCTTTACACTTTTCCCAGGTCGACGGCATTGCCGTCCGAGCGGAG
>JANXZM010000032.1 GCA_025355505.1 Acidobacteriaceae bacterium
GGGGCGGGGACGCCCGTCGCTCCACTTATTCAGAGTTTCCCTACCGCGGCCAAGACCATGTAGAGAATTTGTGCGGCCGCCAGGCCGACCCAGATGCGCTGTCGAACCCGCGAGCGGCGCAGGTCGCGCAGCAGGTCGGCGGCGGTGAGTTCGGCGACCGGAGCTTCCCGCTTTTCCGCCGACAACGCCAGCGGTTGTAGATTGACTGGCCTCACACCCTCCGCTGGCTTGGGCTTGTCGGGATAAAACACCTTCGGAGTGTCTAACACTTCCGACCATAATGGCAGCAATATCCATGACTTCGGAATGATGTCCACAATGGGCTTGGAAGTCAGATTGAGAGCCGGCATGGTTTCGGGCGAGACGCGATCGGCCAAATTCCGCAGGAGCGAGCCCCACCAAAAGTGGCTAAGTTGGTCGGTGATGAGTTCACCCACATCGACGGGCCGTGATTCCAGTTCAAGCGGCGGCAATATTTCCGGCGAGATCACGTCCCCGATGTTGGTGAACACCGTACGAAACCAAGGGAGGCTGAGGCGGTCTCCAAGCGGCAGACCAACATTCAGCGGCCGTGAGGTAAGTTCGAGTGGCGGCAATTTCGCCGGCGCAAATGTATCGCGCAGATTGCCGACCAGCGACCGCCAAAGGGGCTGCGTCAGGCTCGGCGGCGGGAGCAAGTCCAGAGGGGTCTCGAGCTGTGCCGTCGTGGGCTGCGGGTCGGAATACCAGGCTTCGGCGGCATTTGAGCGGTAAGACATAAGAATTCAGATTACTCCAGCGCGGCTCCGTCAGCCCAGAAGCCCATTACCAATGTTAGATGCCACACCAAGGTCTGTCACGCGTCTTTACGCAGCTTTACGCGTGAACCCCGCCAAATGGCGACTCAAAGACTGAAAAAAGATGCGCAATCGCGACAATGCGGCCGTCACTCCCCTCGTCTGAACGCTCACTTCGGTGGTACATGCACTTTGATGCCGTTGAGCGCAGGCCTCGCGCTGAAGCACAATCGCAAAGGCAAGTCTTAAGGGAGACCTGAAATGGAGAACCTGGATTGAGTGGCCACGCCAAAGCGAAAGCCAAAGCTCACCGGCGGCTGCGGCGTTTCGCGCGTTATTATTTTGACGTGCGGATTCAGGCATCGGTGTTTCGCGACGGCCTGACGACCACATGCTGGGGCCGAACCAGCGAACTCGGCCATGACGGCATCGGGGCAACTCTCAGCGGTGAGTTACAAGCTGGCGAAGTTGTTTCCCTGGAGTTTTCCATCCCGCTCCCGCCTCACCTCATGAAGGTGCGAGCTGTAGTGCGTTATAGCGACGGCCTGCGCTGCGGATTCGAGTTTCTGGTGGTAACCGACGAGCAGAGGCGGATGCTGCGCCAGGTCTGCGTAGTGTTGGCAAACGCCTCTGAGCTTTCTGCTTTCACGATTTGAAACCTCCATTACCCCGGTAACTATCGGCGAGTAACCCACCCCGCTTACCATCGCACTATCGTCAGTGCACTCTGGGAAAGGACTGTATGGGTGAGAAAGTCGCCCCGGCAGCAACTTCGATCGAACTGCCGCGGGTGAAGGCGTTGCGAGATGATCTTGCGCACGGTGCGCCGCCGACCTTTACCCACATCTCCGATCCAACTGCGGCCACTTCGCCCAGCAACGGCAATGCCGCCGAAGTCCCGCTCCCATTGGAAAAAGCCTACTTCGAACAGATCATCGAGAACGCGCCGGAAGCGATCAGCATTATTGACCAGAAATTTCACATTTTGCGCATCAACGGGGAGTTCACCCGGCTCTTCGGCTTTACCGCGGCTGAGGCTGCAGGAAAACGGCTGGACCTGCTCATTGTCCCGCCCGACCGTTATGCGGAAACCGCGTGGATCACAGAAAGCATCAAGACTCAAAACAAACTTTCGCTGGAGACTCGCCGCCAGCGAAAAGATGGCTCCATGGTCGAGGTACTGCTCTCAACCTCGTCGGTGACGGTGAATGGCAAACAAGTGGGAGCCTACGCCTCGTATCGCGATATCACCGAGCAGAAGCGCGCCGAGGATTTGAATGCCGCACTGTACGCCATCGCGGCGCGCAGCCAGTCGACTGAAGATTTGCAGCAGTTTTTCGCCGCCATTCACAGCATCGTCGGTCAGTTGATGAATGCGCGCAACTTCTACATCGCTCTCTACGATCCGCAATCTCAGTTGTTAAGTTTTCCCTACTTCGTCGATGACGAGGACTCTACCCCCAGATCGAAGCGTCTCGGCCGCGGTTTGACGGAATACGTCCTGCGATCCGGCGAGCCCCTGCTGGCGACTCCGGCAGTCTTTGAGGAACTGGTGCGGCGCGGCGAAGTGGAATTGATCGGCGCATCTTCATTGGACTGGCTGGGCGTTCCCCTGAAGAGCGGCACCACCTGCATTGGAGCCCTGGTCGTCCAGAGCTACAACGAAAATACCCGCTTCGGAAAGCGCGACCGCGAAATTCTGAAATTCGTTTCGCAGCAGTTGGCCGCAGCCATCGAGCACAAGCACTATGAAGAGGCGCTCCGCCGTTCTGAAGCCCGCTCCCGCTCTCTGATTTTGAGCGCAGCCTTCGGCATTTGCCGCTGCACCATCGGTGGAAAATTCCTGGATGTCAATCCGGCGCTGATCACCATGCTTGGCCATGAATCGGTCGAAGATCTTCTCAAGCTCAATGCGAGGACCGAAGTCTTTGTCAATCCCCAGGAGTTGGACCGGCTGGCCGAGGACTATCCCCGCACCGGAAGTCTGACTGGCGTGGAAGTTCAGTGGAGACACAAAAACGGCCACGTTATCACCGTGCGCCTCAGTGGGTGCGCTGCCATTAGCAGCGATGAACCCGAAAAAGTATTGGAGCTGATCGCCGAAGATATCACCGACCGGCGTCAGCTTGAAGAGCAGCTTCGCCAGGCGCAAAAAATGGATGCGGTCGGCCGCCTCGCCGGCGGCGTGGCCCACGACTTCAACAACCTGCTCATGGTGATCAACGGATACACCGAGGTGTTGCTGGAGCAATTGGAAGCGGGCGGAGCCATGCACCATAAAGTTAAGTCCATTCAGCAGGCAGCCGATCGCGCCGCTACCCTCACCCGCCAGTTGCTGGCGTTCAGCCGAAAGCAGCTCCTCGAACTCAAGGTGGTGGATGTCAACACCGTCATCGGCGACATGGAACGTCTGCTGCGGCCCCTGATCGGCGAAAACATCGAATTGGTCACGCGGCTCTCCACCGAAACCGGACACACTCGCGCCGACGCCGGCCAACTCGAGCAGGTCATCATGAACCTGGTCGTCAATGCCAAGGATGCCATGCCGGAAGGCGGCAAGCTTATATTGCAGAGCTCGGACGTTACCGTGCGGCAAAACTTCAGCGAACACCGTTTTATCCAGCCCGGACGCTATGCCGTGATCTCGGTTGCCGATACCGGCCTCGGCATGGACAAGGAAACGCAGTCCCGCATTTTCGAGCCCTTCTTTACCACCAAGGAAAAAGGGAAAGGCACCGGCCTCGGCCTCTCGACCGTTTACGGCATCGTGAAGCAGAGCAGTGGATACGTGTTCGCCCAAAGCCAGATCGGAACGGGGACAACATTCTACGTTTACTTGCCCCGCGTGGAAGAATCCGCCGAAGAACTGAGCCCGGCCAAATCCCAGCAGAACGAAGCAGGCGGCTGCGAAACCGTCTTGCTGGTGGAAGACGAGGAATCCGTGCGCGAACTGGTGCGTGTAACCCTCGTCTCTCGCGGCTACAACGTCCTCGAAGCCGAAAATGGCGAGTGCGGTCTGCGTATCGCCGAGGCCTTCAAAGAACACATCGATATCCTTATCACGGACGTCGTCATGCCCGGCATCGGCGGCCGCGAACTGGCCAAAAAGCTGGTCTCGCTGCGTCCCGGCATCCGCGTGCTCTATCTTTCGGGCTACACTGAAGATGCCGTCGTCACCCCGGGCGCGCTCGGCCCCAGCAGCGCCTTCCTCCAGAAACCCTTCACCCTTCAGAATCTGGCCAAAAAAGTCCGCGAAGTCCTGCGCTCCAACCCTTCCCCCAAGTCAATCGCGAAATCAGCCTCGAACTAACCTTGTTCCCACTGTAGAGACGGGGCTTGCCACGTCTCCCGCAGTCGGGCAGAATCCCAAATTCATTCACTACCAAGGACACGAAGTCAGACGAAGACCCTGATGGTTTCCTTCGTGGTCCTTTAGTGCCCTTTGTGGCTAATGCGTTGTGCTGGATCGGGACACTACCAACGGTTGCAACTTTTTCCCCGCATCCGCGTCCTATACTGAAGTGGGATCGGCGTCAGGACAAATCCATGTCTGAATGTCGTGCGTACTTCAATCGGGGTGAATAACAACAATGCTGATCAGGAAAGCGGCGGCGATTCCATCTTCTGAAATTACTCCCAAAGCAATTTATCTGAACCGGCGCAACTTCCTCGCCGGCGCAGCCATAGCCGGCGCGGCCGCCGTCACCGGTGTCGCCTTACGCGATCTTGCTGCACCCGCGCTAACCGCCCACGCCAACACCAAAATCGAGGGCCTCCAGAAAAGTTCCTTCAGCACCACGGAAAAGGAAACGCCTTACAAGGACGTCACCACCTACAACAATTTTTACGAATTCTCCACCGACAAAGAGGGGCCGTCCGACCTCGCAAAGAATTTCAAGACCCGTCCCTGGACGGTGACCATCGACGGAGAAGTCAAGAAAAAGCAAGTGCTCGATGTCGACGCGATCATGAAAATGGCTGCCCCTGAAGAGCGCATCTATCGGCATCGCTGTGTCGAGGGCTGGTCGATCGTCGTGCCCTGGGTAGGATTTTCCCTGAGCGAGCTGATCAAGCGCGCCGACCCCCTGCCCAAAGCAAAATTTGTGGAGTTCACCACCTTGAACGATCCCAAACAAATGCCGGGCCAGCGCATCAGCGTATTGAAGTGGCCATACGTCGAGGGTCTGCGCATGGATGAGGCGATGCATCCGCTCACCCTGCTCTGTTTCGGTTTGTACGGCGAGGTACTCCCCAATCAAAACGGCGCCCCGCTTCGCATGGTGATTCCATGGAAGTACGGATTCAAAAGCGCCAAGTCGATCGTCCGGATCCGCTTCACCGGCGATCAGCCCATGAACACATGGCAACAGGCCGCCGCCAGCGAATACGGTTTCTATTCAAACGTGAATCCGAACGTCGACCATCCCCGCTGGAGCCAAGCCAAGGAGCGACGCCTGGGAGAATTCACGAAGCGCTCCACCCTGATGTTCAACGGCTACGACCAGGTGGCAAGCCTCTATTCCGGCATGGACCTGAAAAAGAATTTCTAGGATAAGTGGAGAGACGGGCGTCCCCGCCCGTCTCGAGCGCAGCTCGGCAGTCAGCTCTGGATGCGCTCTAAGCCGCAAGGATACAAAGTCAAAATGAAATTGCGCCTCACAAAAATCGCGATCTTCCTAGCCGCGCTAATCCCGCTCGCCCGCCTGGTTTGGAAATACCTGCACGACGGCCTTGGCGCCAATCCCATCGAGTTCATCACGCACGCAACCGGCGACTCGACCCTGATCCTGATTCTCGCCACTCTTTCCATCACGCCTCTCCGCCGGATCACCCGCCAATACTGGCTGATCGGCGTCCGCCGCATGGTCGGACTATTCGCCTTCTTTTACGGAACGCTGCACTTCCTGACCTACATCTGGCTCGATAAGTTCTTCGACATCCACGAAATGTTGAAAGACATCGCCAAGCGCCCTTTCATCACCATAGGATTCTCCGCTTTCGTCCTCATGATTCCCCTGGCCCTGACCTCGACCGCCGGGTCGATTCGCCGCCTCGGCGGCAAGAACTGGCAGCGCCTGCACCGCCTGATCTACTTCACCGGGATTCTGGCGATTGTGCATTACGCCTGGCTGGTGAAGGCCGATCTCCGCAAGCCCATCGAGTACGGCGTCGTGCTCAGCATTCTGTTGCTGTACCGAGTGGGAGTCTGGGCGTCCGAAAAAATATCCGAAAAGCGCAAGCAGCCCGCCATCCCAGCGCCAGCCGCCAGTCGAACGGAAGCCACCAAGGCATAGCATCCCTGCAGAAACAATCCGGTTTCGTGTAGAGACCGGGCTTGCCCCGTCTCCGCCTGCCGGGGAAACACTCCCACCAAGTTTTTCCACCGAAACTTTCTTCTACAATCGGGGTTAGCGCATCTTAAGGAACAGACAGGAGTGTCTTATGAATTCCCTTGCTTCCTCCAAGCGTGTCAGACGTGTGCTCATGGCTCTGGCAGCGATAACAATCATCCTTTTGACAGTCGGCTGCGGCAGCAGCGGAAATTCCGTTGTGGTTAAGGGAGGCTTCAATAATGCCAGCTTGACGGGCTCGTATGCTTTTACGGTAAAGGGATACGGATTCAACGCCAATTCAAACTCGGCGGCCAATTTCTTCGTCGAGGGCGGTGTGTTCACAGCCGACGGGAACGGAACCATCACCGCGGGATTGAATGACTTTGTGGAAGTGGTGGGATCCACTACCCAGGCTTTTGCGGGTACTGCTATAACCGGAGCCTATTCCATCAACAGCGATGGGACGGGCGACCTGCAGTTCAATGTCCCGGCAGGAGTCTTGGAAGTGTATCGCATCACCCTGAGGGATTCGGGCGAACTTTACATGCAACAGGAGGACGGGTTTGGAACCAGCGCTGGTTCGGCGCTGTTGCAGGACTCCGGCCAGCTCTCCACAACTCCCTCCGGAACCTTTGTCTTTCGCACCCACGACGTCCAAGTAAGCAGCACGATGGCGAGGGTGGCAATATCCTCCGGTGCTTTGAGCGGTTCATATTTAATGGTTCAGAACGGCGTGCCGGTAAGCGGCTTCTTCGCCAACGGCGATAGCATGACTGCGCCTGCGGGTGGCCGGGGATCCGTGAGTTACACCGAGAACGGCGTCACTCACTCGGCGCAATACTATGTGGTGAATGCGAACAAGTTCTTATTGCTGGACACCACCACGAACATCCTGGCCGTGGGCGTGGCTGAAAAACAGAGTAACGTTACATTCTCAGCCGCCTCGCTTTCCGGTTCGTATGCTTTTGGCAGCAGCGGCGAGACAGCAACGGGTTTTATTAACACGGTGGGGGTCTTTACAACCGACGGTGTTTCGCAAGTCTCAGCGGCGAATTTCGATTCTGTGCAGGACGCTTCCGTCTCCAGCGACCAAACAGCGATCGGGACGTACTTGATCGATAATTCCATCGGTAACGGGTCCGGCAGCTTCACTCTAGGGGGTGTTCAGCGTGACATTTGGATGGTGAGCCCGTCGCGGGCTTACTTTATCGCGCTCAACGGGACCAACGTCGAAGACGGCACCCTGGATCAGCAAAGCGGCACCTTCACAAACACCAGCCTCAGCACGCAAGCTGCGTTCTTCATGGATGGCTTCGACTGGGTAAACGGTTTGTTCAAAGACCGTGTTGGGACCCTGGTTCCGAGCGGCACGGATTCTCTGGGGACCAACTATGTGACCAGCTTCTTCGACTTCAATACCCTGGTTGGTGGCAGCAATCCCAATGCTTTCTCGGGCACCTATACAGTGGCAAGTAACGGCCGGACAACAACTCAGTTAAACGGCTTTACCAACAACATCGTTCTCTACTTGACGACGAACAGTAGTGGATACATGCTGCAGGCAGATACTGGAGTCAACATAAGTGGCGCGTTTAAGGCGCAAACGACACCGTAAGAAAATGGCTAGAAAAAGTGGAGCGCCGGGATCCGCTCCGTCAAGAACGCCTCGATCACGTCGCCGGCTTTGATGTCGCCGTAATTCGAGATGGAGATACCGCACTCCATACCGCTGGTCACTTGCGAAGCATCGTCCTTGAAGCGACGCAGCGACGCCATTTTTCCTTTGAACACCATCACGTTATCGCGCAGCAGGCGCACTTCGGAATCGCGCTTGATGAGTCCATCGCTCACGCGGCAACCGGCAATCGTTCCCACCTTCGGAATGCGGAATGTTTCCTGCACATCGGCGCGCCCCTGGTAGGTTTCCTTGATCGTCGGTTCCAGCAGCCCGGTCATGGCGCGCTTGATCTCGTCCTGCAGTTCGTAAATGATCGAGTGCAAGCGGATGTCGACTTTTTCCTGAGTGGCCAGCTCCTGCGCCTTGCGCTCCGGACGCACATTGAATCCAATGATGATGGCATTCGACGCCGACGCCAGCAGCACATCCGTTTCCGTGATGGCGCCAATGCCCGACCGCAGCAACTTCAACCGCACTTTGTCGTTCGACAGTCTGCCCAGCAAATCGACCAGCACTTCCACCGAACCCTGCACGTCGGCTTTCAGGATGACGTTGAGTTCCTTCATGCCCGCCGTCTTCAACTGCTCGGCCAAGCCTTCCAGCGAGACTCGGGAACTCTTGGCCAGAGTCGCTTCGCGAAATTTCTGCCCGCGATATTCCGAGATGTCGCGCGCTTTCTCGCGATCGGTGACCACCACAAACTGATCGCCCGCCTGCGGCAACCCTTCCAACCCGATAATTTCCACCGGCGTCGAGGGCGGCGCTTCCTTCAGCGGTTTTCCGCGATCATCGAACATCGCCCGAACTTTGCCGTAGACGTTGCCGACCACGAAATTGTCGCCTGCATGGAGAGTGCCGTTCTGCACCAGAATGGTTCCCACCGGACCGCGTCCCCGATCCAGTTTCGCTTCGAGCACCACGCCGCTCGCCGCTCGTCCCGGAGTCGCTTTCAATTCCTGGAGGTCCGCCGTGAGGCAGATCATTTCCATCAGCAAATTCAGGTTTGTTTTCTGCTTGGCGGAAACGTCGACGAACACCGTCTTGCCGCCCCAGTCTTCCGGCAGCAGCCCGCGATCCGCCAGTTGTTTCTTGACCCGCTCCGGCAACGCGCCCGGTTTATCGATTTTGTTCACCGCCACGATGATGGGAACTTCGGCAGCGTGCGCGTGGTCGATGGCTTCAATGGTCTGCGGCATCACACCGTCGTCGGCCGCAGTGACTAGAACCACAATGTCGGTCGCTTTCGCGCCGCGCGCACGCATACGCGTAAACGCTTCGTGACCCGGCGTATCCAGGAACACGATCTCGCGGCCATAAGCCGGAGACGCCGCGTCCGAGATGCGAACCTTATATGCGCCGATGTGCTGCGTAATCCCACCCGCCTCGCCTCCGGCCACATTGGTCGAGCGAATCGAATCCAGCAGCGTCGTCTTGCCGTGGTCCACGTGGCCCATGATCGTGACCACCGGTGGACGCGATACCGCTTCCGCGCCTTCCTCGCTGCTCTCAGTGGCTTCGGTGGTATCTTTCGCAGCTTGCTCTTCGAAGGTAATCACTTCAGTATCCGCCCCGAAAAAGCGCGCCATTTCACTGGCCAGTTCAGCGTCGAGCGTTTGATTGATGGTTGCGAACACACCACGCACCACCAGTCGCGCAATCACATCCTTGGCGCGAATGCCCAGCTTCTCGGCCAGATCTTTCACCGAGATTCCTTCCGTAATCGTGATGTTCCGCGTGATCGGCGCGGGCTCGGTGTTTAAGCTCATCCGCGGCGGCGGAGTGTAGCCCTTCATCGGGCCTTCCTTCACGCCTCGCGGTACATACCTCTGTCCCGGTCGCCGCGCTGGACCACCTGGTCGGGCTCCTGGACGCGCTGGTCCCGGCGGCGCCATCCCCGCTCCCGGACCAACACCCAGCGGACGCGATCCGACAGGCGCGACTCTTGTCGGATGCATCGGCCGGCGTTCCCCCGGACGAAGTGGCGGACGCGATTGTCCCGGCGCCAGCGGCCGTGCCGTGCGCTGAAAAATTGGTTGCCCCGGCACCGGTCGTCCCGGTATCGGCCGTGAAACTGTACCCGGCGCGGGCGCACCCGGCACCGGCAGAGGCGCCTTATATACCGGACGCGGGCCGGTCTGCGGCATGATCATTCGCGGCGGCGGCGCCATCGGAGCGGCTGCCTTCGCGGGCGCCACAGCCGGCATCTGCGTAACGTTACTATGCGCCGGAGGCTGCGCCGCTGGCGGAGCACTACCGGCTTGCGATGCTGGAGTCGTAGCTCGCGGCGGAATGGCGATCACGGGCGCAGCTGTATTCGTAGCGGATGAGACCGCGGCCGGCGGTGGCACGGGAACTCTCGGCGGAATCACAACCACCGTCGGCGGGCGGTACGTGGCCGCTACCGAAGCAGGCGTCACCATTCTCGGTGCTGCCGGCGACACAGGAGAAGAACCATGAGCAGGACCTTCGCCCGCGGGCTTGGGCGGCACTGCCTTCGGCGCCATTGGAGCGGCCGGAGCTTCTTCCCTCGCTTCTACCGCCGCCGTCGTCGTAACCGGCGGCTTGGCTGCCGGACGCGCCGCAGGACTCTCGGCTGCTTCCTTTTGCTGGGTGATGGCGCGCAGCACGTCACCAGGTCGCGAAATATGCGAGAGGTCGATCTTGGTCTTGATCTCTTCTTCGCCGAATGCGGCACGCGAAGGCGGCCTCGCCGAATTCGGCGCTGCATCGGAACGGCCGCGGAGATGTTTCCGCACCAGGTCCGCTTCGTGATCTTCCAGAGAACTGGAGTGCGTTTTCTTCTCAGTGACGCCCACCGTGGTCAGTACATCAAGAATTTCCTTGCTCTTGACTTCCAACTCACGGGCCAGATCGTTAATTCGAGTCTTACTCATCCGCTCTCGTTTCCTCTTCTTGTCCCGCTAATCTCGCGTTTCTAAGCTCGCATATCTAACCTCGGACGCCTAACCTCACAAAATCCCTGTGCCATCTCGCGCCCGGTTGGCTTCCGGTTGACGAAGCCCGCACGTTAGGTCCGGATCGAACTCCGAACTCGACACGCTCTGAGTTCAGCTCTGCTTATCTTCCGGGGCTTCTTCGGTCGCGGCTTCTTCGGCCGCAAGCTCGGCGCCTTCTTCCGCTGGCGCCGCTGCTTCGGCAGGCGCCGCTGCAGCGGACAATGTCTCCGCTCCTAACGCACCTTCCGCCGGCGATTCCTCGTTCGAAGCCGCTTCGGTGGCGGCTTCTCCGTTGCTTTCCGCTTCCGCGGCGGCTAGAGCCTCGCCGCCATCCAGACTGGCAAAGTAATTATTGACCGCAATACTGATTTTTTCCACCGTTTTCGGGCCGATACCTTCAATCGCTTCCAGTTGCTCCGGCGTCATATCGGCCAGCGACTCCACCGTATTCACGCCCGCCGCCTTCAGTTTCTCGACCAGTCCCTCGCCCAGTCCCGTAACAATCTCGAGCGGAGTTACCGTCTGCGTGACCAGCGCCGACATCTGCTGTTCCACTTCCTGCCGCTTTTCTTCTTCGCTCTTGATGTCGATCTTCCAGCCCAGCAGCTTCGCCGCCAGCCGCACGTTTTGTCCTTTTTTCCCGATCGCCAGCGAAAGCTGGGTATCGTCCACGACCACTTCCAGATGTTTGTCCGTCGCATCCACAATCGTCACCCGGCTCACTTTCGCCGGCTGCAGCGCTTTCTCCGCGAACGTGACCGCATCCTCGTGATACTCGATGATGTCGATCTTTTCTCCGCGCAACTCGCGAATGATCGACTGCACCCGCATCCCCTTCATGCCCACGCACGCTCCGACCGCGTCCACGTCCTTATCCTTCGACATGACCGCGATCTTCGTGCGCTCGCCCGCTTCCCGCGCAATCGCACGGATCACCACCGTGCCGTCATAAATTTCCGGCACTTCCGACTGGAACAGATGCTGCACCAGTTCCGGCGCGGAACGCGAAGCAATCACGCCCGGTCCCTTCACCGCTTTTTCCACGCGCACGATCACAACCCGAATCCGCTCGCCCACCGCAAACGATTCCAGCCGCGACTGCTCTTTGCGTCCCATGCGCGCTTCGGCCTTGCCGATATCGAGAATCACATCCGGACCCTCGAGCCGCTTCACGGTAGCATTCACCACTTCGTTAACATGCCCGATGTACTCGTTGTAAACGGTGTCGCGTTCCGCCTCGCGCACTTTCTGAAATATGACTTGCTTCGCCAGTTGCGCCGCAATCCGCCCCAGAATCCCTTCCGTCGGTTTCGGGATCAGCAGTTCTCCGCCCGCCTCGGCGCTAGGATCCAACTTCCGCGCCTGCTCCACCGTCACCTGGAGATTCGGATCTTCCACCTGCTCCGGAGTCTCGACGATCGACTTCACCGCATAGGCATTGATCTTGCCGCTCTCTTTGTCGAGTACCGCGCGCAAGTTTTCCTGCGTCTTGTAGTATTTGCGCGTCGCCACCACAATAGCGTCCTCAACCGCGCTAACCACAATCCGCGGATCAATGCCCTTTTCCCGGCTGACCCCTTCGATAATGTTGTAAAGCTCACTAGCCATATAGAAGTCCAGGTTTCAATGTTTCAATGTTTCAATGTTTCAAAGTTTTTTCGCTGCTATTCGCCGCAGCACCAAATCCGCCGGTCGTTGAAACCTTGGAACTCTGCAACTTTGAAACCTTTAGATTTCAGGTACCAAATTCGCCTTCTCTACGTTCCTTAACTCGATCTCAACCGTTGCCGCCGCGCCCTCTTTCGGACGCATCTTCTTATTACTCTTACGCGCCGCGCTCAGAGCCAGCAGCAGCTTTCCGTTCTCGAAGCTTTCCAGCTTCCCTTCAAAATGCCGGTCGTTGTTCACCGGCTCCCGCGTCATCAACTTCACGCGCTGTCCCCGGAAGCGCTCAAAATCCGCCGCCTTCGTCAGCTTGCGATCCAGTCCCGGAGAAGAAACCTCCAGCACATACGATCCGCCCGAAAACGCGTCCTCAACGTCGACGATCGTCCCAAACTCCCGGCTAAACTTCGAGCAGTCCTCGTGGGTCACGCCGTCCGGACGATCCGCCGCCGGCGCCGCTCCAGGCCGGTCAATAAACACGCGGAGCGTGCGGTGCTTACCCGCCCCGCTCACTTCCACATCGACTACTTCCAGCCCGCTTGAGCCTGCCACCCGCTCGGCAATCTGCAGAACCTTATCCAGATCAAAAGCCATGTTTTCAGTAATTTATGTCCGAATCGCCGCGCCAATCCCACCCCAAACTAAAAAGTGGGCTTGCGCCCACTGGTGTGCTTCGACAATCCTGATATTACGACACAACAGTTTTCATCCGTAACTATACGCCGCCAACATGGAAAACACAAACGAACTCGGCCTACAATCAGTCCCAGCGTAGGAGGTTGTATGCGCCTGTTCGCCTGCGGCTTAATTCTCGTCGCCGGTCTGCCTGGGTTCGCCCTCGCTCCTGGGGGAGGCATCGGAGGACCCAGCCAAAAAAACACGGCGAGTCCGATAACCAGATCGGACACCGGGCTCGTACCAACCCATCAAAATGCAAATACAAGTGAAGAGTCCAAAGTCGTGTTCCACTCCGACACCGTGCTCGTGCAGGTGCCGGTTGTAGTCGTCGACAAGCAAGGCAATCACGTGCCGGGCCTCACTAAAGAAGATTTCGACGTGCTTGAAAATGGCAAGGCACGGAAGATCGCAACCTTCGAGGAATTCGCCACACCCAATCAGCGTCTCGCTCCAGAAATTACTGCGCCTAACACCTTCTCTAACTCAATCGAAACCCAGGCTGGCGCAAGCTTAACAGCCTGTGGTGAAACTCCAGCGTCCAAAACCAGCGCCTAAAGGCGCCCTCATAACACGGCACTTACGGTATGCCTGAACACCTGAAGGCATACACCTGATACAAAACATACTTGCACCACGGGCTGTTAAGGTTAAGGTTAAGGTCAACCGCAAGGCCGTCGAGGTCCGCTCGCGCAACGGATTCTTCGTCACCAACGCAACTGTCGACCCCGCTCTCTCCCGCAAACTCGATCTCGACTTTGCCATAAACTCTCCCTTCGATTGCATCGGAGTCCCGCTGTCTGTGCAGTGGACCGATGCACCGCTGGTTGATTCGAAGCAGGTCGACTTCAACAACGCTGCTGGGCCTTACAAGAACAAGACAGACAAGAAAAAAGTAGGCTTCTTATTGCGGGTCGCGGGGAACGGAGTTTCGATCGAACCCGGCACAGCCAATCGTTTTAGCCTGGACCTTCTCGCGTATGCCTTTACCGGCAAGGAAACTGGAACCGCCGCCAACTTCGCGAAAAACTTCGAGGGTTCGCTTCCCGACACACAACTGCCAAAGTTCCGCGAAAAGGGATTTGGCTATCGTGAGGCCCTCGATCTTCTACCCGGAAAATACACGGTTCGCTTTGTGGTCCGCAACAATCTCAGCGGCCGAGTGGGCAGCGTTTCCGTACCCATAACAGTGGATTAGGCGCCCGTGTAGGGCGGACGCCCTCGTTCCGCCCCAGCCGAGCGCAGCTAGGCAGCGCGCCCCAGAACCGGCCATCCGCGCCCCGCAAGTTACGGGAGTATCTGAAGTAACCTTGCCCTCGCCTCGCCCATCCCCCAAACTCTCACTGATGCAGTTTTCCCGCGCCCATCTCGTCATTGCCCTGGGCTCCGCTGGCCTGCTCGTGCTCGTATTCCTTGGCTATCTTTACTGGCTCAGCGGCCAACCACCAGTTCTATCGCGCTCCGAAGAACGCGACCCTCTCACCCAGATGCCGATCAGCATCACCATGAATTTCTTTCGCGATCGCACCATCGAACGCACCGCCTATAGCTTTATCTCCGAGATGCGCGACGGCAATTGCCGCCAACTGCTAGCGCAGTGGGAAAGGGATTACCGCAAGAAGCGCGCCGAATTCGTTTGCAGCTCTGAAGCCCAGCACCCGCTGATTTCGTGGAACCTGGTGGAATGGGAAGACGCGCCGCCGCTCGTGATCCTGCACTACAAAGGTCAGCGCTACAGCAGCCCCAGCCAGGACTCGACTTACAAGGATCTATTTTCCGTGACCGAGGAAAAGAAAGATTCCGGCTGGATGGTTACTAAGTACGATTCTTTCTACTGATAGCTTTCTAACAAGTTCGCGATCGTCCCATTGGCACCCAGGATCTGAGTTTAAAGAAAACCCTGGGCGCACTCCGCGTCTCGGCGGTGCAGCGCATTCACCGACGCCTGAAAGCTGACCGCCGCTCCTACCCGCCGATATGCACCATCGTCCGCGACGCCGGCACAAATCCCGGCTCCCCAATGTGGTGCCGCTCTTCTTTCTTCTCCACCACTTTCACAATGAACTCGATGAGCTTCTCATCGGTCGCGCCGCGCCGCATCAACTCATGCAGATCGTGATCCCACACAGAAAATAAGCACGTACGCAGCTTGCCATCCGAGGTGATGCGAATCCGGCTGCAGTGTCCGCAGAACGGATGCGACACCGGCGCGATGATTCCAATTTCGCCCACGCCATCCGCGAAGCGATAGCGCCGCGCCGTCTCGCTGCGTTCGTGCGCAATCTCCTCCAGCGGCAGATACTCCGACATGCGGGCGACGATCTCATCCAGCGTCACCACAATTTCCGGCGTCCAAACCCGGTCTTCTTCAAGCGGCATGAATTCGATGAAGCGCACCACCACCCGCTCTTCGCGCGCGAACTTCCCAAAGTTAGCGATCTGATCTTCATTGAAGCCGCGCAGCAGCACGCAATTAATCTTGACCGGATCAAGCCCCGCCTGCCGCGATGCGCGCACTCCCGCCAGCACGCTCTCGTATCCATTCGGCACGCGGGTGATACGAGCAAATCGCACCGGATCCACCGCATCCATGCTGACCGTCACGCGGTCAAGTCCCGCATCTTTCAGCGGCTGTGCAATCTCGGCCAGCAGATGGCCGTTAGTCGTCAGCGCAATCTCAGGCTTCTTGCCGTCAGAAATACGCAGCTTCGCGAGGTCGCGCACGAACTCCACAATCCCCTTGCGCAACAGCGGCTCGCCGCCCGTCAGCCGAATCTTAGTGATCCCCAGCCCAACCAGTATCCGCGCCATCCGCAGATAATCGTCGAACGGAAGTTCCGCATACGCCGCGCCGTTAGTCCCCGTCCGGCAGTACACACACTTGTAGTTGCAGCGGTCCGTGATCGATATCCGCAGATCGTGAATCGAGCGCCCGAAATTGTCAGTAAGCGGCATTTAGCAGTTAGCAGTTAGCATTTAGCGGGAAAATGGCACCGAGCCGGTTTGGCTAAATGCTAAGCGCTAAATGCTAATGGCCCGAACCAGGGGGAACACGCAGGCAGGCAAAACTCCAGCGAGCGTTTCCTTTCCAACCCGGGAGGCGCAGACGTTTCCATCCGCACCCTCGAATCGCACCCGTCAAACTGGCGCAACCCTCGTCCCCGCCGCCAGAAAATCTCTCAGGCTGCGGGGATCGGAAACTCGATCATCATTATAGATGCGGAAGCCGAACTCCGCGACCCGAATTTTAAAAATTTCCTTCGTGGCTTTTTCTTCGTGTCCTTCGTGGTAAACAGGCCCGAAAGCCGGCACAACGACGACGCGCTCCCAGGACTGCTAAACTGGCCCCATGAAAGCGCTTGTCATCACTCGTTTCGGCGGTCCCGAGGTTCTGGAATTGCAGCAGGTTTCCGACGCTCATCCCGCACCCGAGCAGATTCTGGTGAAGGTGGAAGCGGGCGGCTTGAACTTCGCCGACCTGCTCACCGCGCGCGGCGGATATGCGGGCACTCCCAAGCCTCCGCTGACTGCCGGACGCGAATTCGCCGGACGGGAATTTTCCAATCACGACGCGAGCGGGCGGCGCGTGATGGGCTACACGCAGTGGGCCGCCTTCGCGGAAAAAACCGTGGCGCAGCGCAATCTGGTCTGGCCCATTCCTGAAAATTGGACCGCGGAACAGGCCGCCGCTTTCCCCGTAAATTTCTTTACCGCCTACTTCGCCTACTGGAAGGCCGGTTTGCTTGACAAGCCCGCCGATTCCCGCGTCCTGATTCACGCTGTCGCCGGCGGAGTCGGAACCGCTGCCGTGCAGATCGGCAAAATTCTGGGCATCGAAATGTACGGAACTTCTTCCTCCGAAGACAAGCTGGCGAGAGTGCGCGAGCTCGGCCTGCAACATGGCATCCACTACAAGCAGCGCGACTACGTCGAAGCCATCAAAGATCTCACGCGCGGCGAAGGCGTGGACGCGGTTTTCGAAATGCTCGGCGGCGAGCACGTAGCGAAAAGCGTCAAATGCGTGCGCGACTTTGGACGCGTCATCGTCTACGGCGCTGCCACCGGAGAAACTCCCATACTCGACACTCGCCTTCTCTACGCGAAAGGCGCCAGCGTTCACGGACTGTGGCTGTCGTATCTGAGTGCGAACCGCCCGCTCATGGAAGCCGCCTGGAAGCAGCTTTCAGAATGGATCGCCGCCGGCAAGCTCCATCCCGTAATCGGAAAGGTTTTCCCGCTGGAAGAAGCCCGAGCTGCCTACACGTTGATGCAGGAAGGCAAGAACTACGGCAAGATCGTGCTGACCATTGGTTAGTACTCTACGGATTTGTCATCCCGAGCGCAGCGAGGGATCCGCAGTTCTTTAACATAGCCCCAACTCCGGAAAAAACACTTCCAACGTGTTACTCCGCCAACTTACAACCAGTTCCGCTAACGCGGCGAGCACCAGCACGTCCAACCAGCATGCTCACGACAACATGGTTCGCAAAGAAAAAAAGAAACCGGGAACTAACTCGAACCGAAATTCGTATCCTGTAGCGAACCAACGTGGAAGTGGATAAAACAAACTTCGATCCGCTTAAAGAATTTGCAGGGTGACGGGACTGGCGCAGGCATGGTTTAGCGGCCCTGGATGCGCCGGGTCCGGTGAAAAGCACGAGTGTGAGGCCTGCGTCTTTTTGCATCACGCTGACATGCGCATTGTAGGACTTCGCAAACAAAAGGCAAGTTCTCAGTTGAGCTATCACCAGCCGCCCCGAACGTCCCGGGCAGAAAGCGAAGGAGCAAATGAAACTCAACCATGTGGCAAAGACTGTGGTGCTCGGGCTGGCCGTGCTGCTCGCCTCGAGCGCGTTCGCAAGTAACAAGGGTACGCTGCAGGTGCGCGAGGCGGTCGAAGTCAACGGCCAACAACTCGCTCCCGGAGCCTATCAACTGCGCTGGGACGGCGGCGGAACGAACGTCGAAGTCAGCTTCATGCAGGGCAAGAAGGAAGTCGCGAAGGCTTCGGCGAAGGTCGTCGCACTCGACAAAGCCTCCGCATACGACGCCGCAGTCGTCGACCACGCCAGCGGCAAAGCAGCAATTTCCGAAGTACGCTTCGCCGGCAAGAAATTCGCCCTGGCCATCGGCGCCACCGATAAAGCGGAAATGAGCGGAAGCTCAACTAAGTAACTGAGTAACTTCTGAAAGCGGAAATGAGCGGAAGCTCAACTAAGTAACTTACTAACTCCTGGAAAAGGAAGCCGAGTAAGGGGGCACTCCGGTGCTCCCTTCTGTTTGTCGATCTAACTACCGCCGGCTCCGCAGCCTGCCAGAGTCCGCGACTCCGGCACCTAATTTAATTCCCCTGATTTTCTTGGCGAGTTACTCTGAAGGAATTAAGGCGGTTTTACCCCCCCCCAATTTCTCGCTAAAGTATTCAATCTGAAGGACTTACTTGTAAAGTATTCAGGAATAAGGACTTAAGTTGTCAAAGAGCGCTGAAAATGGTTTTGGGGCAGCTTCGAAGGGTGTCTTGGTTGACGGACACGCCTCGAAACTGCCCCAATCAGATCCTTTATTATCGCGCGCGGTGGTTTGGATGTCTGTGATGGCGGTCACAGCCTGGGTGTGATGAAAAAAGATGAGGGCGTGCTTTTGAACTTCAGCCGCCCCTCCCGCTATGGGTTGTCGGCTTTCTCCAGCTCGGCGCTGATGTGCACGCTGCTACCCGCGCTCGATTTCAACTTCCGTTCCCAGTTCTTGAAACCTGATTTCTTAACCACAACCGTATGATCGCCCTCGGCCACTTGAACCTCAGAAGGCGCGCTGCCCACAAAACTGCCGTCAACCTCGATGTCCGCGCCGGGAGGAGTGGAGTCGACTTGCAGCTTGGCGGACGCGGGACTTACGTTCTGATCGTGACTGCTGGCACTTGACCCTTATTGAAGAGCGGGCGCCGCCGTCGGCTGCAACTTAGCAAAATCAAGAGGCGTGTCGCCGTTTACGTATGCGGTGATTTCCGTCCCTTTGGGGATGGTAATGTCTTTACCGTGCATAAAGAGGAAAAATGGAGCAGCTGGCCAGACAATAAGGCCTGTCACAACAATTCCCGCAGTCATAGCCCCAGTGTGGCCGCCTCCCTTAACTTCTTTTACAGCACGCAGTGCAGCCTTTTCGCCGTCCACAAGACCGACATAGTCAATGTTGATGTCCAGCTTTCCTCCGCGCGCCATCCTTCTTTTGGCTTGGGCCTCGGTGACTGTTCCCAGCGCCGTACCGCCCTTGGGGACAACGAGAGTCCCATTGACGCGGATTTCCTCAAGCACCTCGAAATCCACCTGGTCTCCCGTGTGGGCCTCGGCGGAAGAGAGAGTTCGGTTTATCCGCAGCTTCACCGGCACGCTATCCTGCAGTAGGAATCTTGAGGGGGCACTCATCAAAGACGTTACAGGGCCGGGTGCGGGCGGCGCCGCCGGCTGCGCGGTCTGCTGTTCGGGTGGATGTGCAGGCGAAGCAGCGGTGGCTTGAGTGCCGCCGGTCTGGCCCGCTAATACTCGAGCCAGAAGTAACACTCCGAGAAATAGAGAATAACTTTTCTGCAAGAAAAACCTCCGGTCCTACTGTTTCACGATTGAAAGCCCGAGAACTGGCCATTATCTTCCCTACAGAAACTATGTCAACGCTAATCTGAATGTTCCGATGACCGGAGATTGCCCGGAACTCCGTTGAAAGTTAGCGGCTCCCGACTGTCATAGGTTACGCAACCTTCACGTCCTCGGCAACGCCCTTCTTAGAAACCGCGTGGGCCAGGGCAGTCAGCAGCGCGGGGATCTCCCGGTAGCCC
>JANXZM010000012.1 GCA_025355505.1 Acidobacteriaceae bacterium
TCGAGGAGGGTGGAGGGAACGCCGGCGTTGGCGAATTGGGCGGCGATGCGGGCTCCCATGGTGCCTGCCCCTAGAACTGCTACACGACGAAGTGTTCTCATAAACGATCTGTGCTTATTCTACTTCGGCGGGGCGATGCAATCCACGGAAAATGTTTGCCGCAAGGCAATTCCATGAGGATGAAGATGGATAGAGCGGCCCGGCTCGGATTACACCACAGAAGCGACCTCGAGATTCAGGAGACGCCGAAAGATGTCGTCCTGTTGCCCGCTGAGCATCGGCCTTCGCTGGTCGGGAAGAATCCGAGAGGCCTGCGGAGGAGATCGAGCGGGATCGAACGCGACTTGACTGATGCTTCGAAAACCTGATCGGCGTTCGCTCCTTCGGGCAAACAACCTACGGCAAGCAGCCAGGATCTCAGGCGAGGGTGGGCGTACCCTCCGGGTAAAGCAGAACCAGTTCCTGATTCAACGGCGCTTCCTGACCGCTCCGATCCACGGTGATGGCGCGGATTTATGAACGTGCCCCATCTAGGAGTCTGTCGGAATGAACTTGGGGCTTTTGCGAGAGCAATGCTAGTGACACGAGAAAATTCCCTCCACTTTGCGTCGCAAAGTGCATTGGCTCGCAATCACGGCTCTATGGCCCTTTAATTATCGCCATATTATTGATTATGGGCACTTTATTAGCCGTTTCAGGCAGCCTGCAGACGCAGCTTGGCCAAGTGGAGCTTCAGAATGTTGTGGGTTAAGCAGATGATCTGCCATTCCGCCGAGACTTTCTCCACTCCCCGCATCAAGAATCCCCGTAAACCTCGCCGCTCTTTGATTTGCCCGAAGACCGGCTCAACCACTGCTTTGCGCATCTTGTAGATTGCCTGCCCGGCAGGTGTCTTCAGTTTTTCGCGCATCGTCTCGGCGACGGTCTTGGGTTCCGATATTACTGCGGCTGAGGCATTGGCATCCGGATTGGGTGGCGGAATTTCGTCCTTCTTGCCGCGCTTCTGGCGATCCGGCGCCACCAAAAGGTCGATCCCTTCTGTCTTGGGGTCAGTCACCGCGGCTTCGCTGAAATAGCCCGCATCCGCCGTTACCTGCTCCGGCTTCCGGCCCAGATTCTGCTGAACCTGCTGCAGCATCGGCAGCAGTTGCTTTTTGTCGTTAGCGTCTTGCGTTAGCACCGCCGCCACGATGATCTGCTCCTGGCTATCCACCGCCGCCTGTCCGTTATAGCCCTGCACGAAGCCCTTCGTCGCGCCATCCAGCATGATCCGCGATTCCGGATCGGTAAAGTTCCTTTGCGCCTTCGCCTCCGGTTTCGCCTGCTCAGGATCGGGTGCCTGCGGTGGACGGCCACCGAACTTCTTGCCCTGCTCTTCTTCTTGCCGGCGGCGCTCTTCCAGCTTCGCCTCCACCCTCTCCTTCTCGGCGACCGCACGTTCCCGGGCTTCCTGCTCCAAGGCAGCCTTGGCCTCCGCGATCTTCTTCAACCGGCTCTCACGTCGCGCCAACTCCTCCGGCAGTTCATCCCCGCGCTTGCCTTTGCCGTACTTGATGTCTTCCCCGGCGTCGGTCTGCGCCGCTTGCGCCAGCAAGTTTTTTACTTCCTCCTGCAACTGCTTCTCTTTTTCCACCATCCGGTCGTAGCTCATCGCCTTGTGCTTGCTGGCGTTGGCTTTCAGCTTGGTCCCATCGATCGCCACATGTCCCAACTTCACCAACCCCGCCTTATCGCACATCTGCAACGCCTGGATGAACAACCCGGCCAAGCTCTGTAGATGCGTTTGCCGAAAGTTGGCGATGGAATCGTGATCGGGATGCTGGTCGGCGGCCAAATACCGGAACGCCAAATCCTCGAAAGTCGCACGTTCTATTTTGCGCGAACTCACGACGCCGCGGCAATAGCCGTACAATAACAGCCGCACCATCATCAGCGGATGATAGGCCGCCTTCCCGCGCCCATCCTTCCGCCCGTAGACTGCTAAGATCTCGGACAAATCCAGCTCGTCGGCTACATCAGCGACGAACCGTGCCAGATGGTTCTCCGGAAGCCATTGTTGTAGCGAGGGCGGGAGGAGAAATGGTTGATTTAAGTCACAGGTGCGGAATCGCTTGCTCACACAACCAGAATAACAGCTCTAGAACATTCTTGCATGGTTATGGTTTATTAACCAAGCCGGACACCGAAAATCTATCTCCGACAGACTCCTAGTAAGCGGTCGCTACATCTCCATGTAAGGCATGGGGGGGTAATTGATTAGCGGGTTTTTAATGCCGGGAACGGGTTCAAACGGTTGAAAACAGAAACGTCTTGAAATGTTCGATGGATTCTGGTAGTCTGCTGGTGACGGTCCACCAGGAGCAGATGTGGCCCAAAAGCCGCCAGTCGAAAGCTTGAGCAGGGAAGAGTTGATGGCGTTGGTACGTATGCAAGAACGGCGAATTGCCGAACTTCGCAAGGAGATCGAACGGCTGAGGCGATCTCAGCACCGCTCAGCCACTCCGTTTTCCAAAGAGCGCCCCGTCAAAAACCCCAAGAAGCCTGGCCGCAAGAAGGGCCAAGGTCCATTCCGGCGGCGCGAAGCGCCCGCGCAGAATCCATCGGCGACCGTGGACGCCGAGGCTCCGCCCAACTGCCCCTTCTGCGGCGGACCCCTGGAGCACGAAGGCGAGGAGACCGCGACCACCACCGGCGTTCCCCAGCAGCCGCAGCCGGTAGTCACCCTCTACCGGGTGGCGGTGTGCCGGTGCACCCAGTGCGGCAAGAGAGTTCGAGGCGCGGCTCCAGGATTGGCTGCCGATCAGTACGGAGCAACCGCGCACCGCGCCAGCCCCGGGCTCATGGCGAAGGCCCATGCCCTGCACTATGGAGTTGGCATCCCGGTGCGCAAGGTTCCTGGAGTGTTGAAGGAACTGACCGGGGTGGTGATTACCCAGTCGGCCTTGACCCAGGACGCCTTGCGGCGGGCGAAAGGCGAGGTGGGAGCGGAGTACCGGAAGCTCCGGGAGGCAGTGAACGACGCGCCTTTCGTGCATACGGACGACACGGGCTGGAAGGTGGCGGGCAAGCCGGCTTTTCTAATGGGATTCGACACGGACCAGGCGACTGTGTATCAGATCCGTCCGCAGCATCGCAACGAAGAAGTCAGGGAAATCATTCCCGGCGACTACGCGGGCGTGATGATCACGGACCGGGGCAAGAGCTACGAAGCGGACGAATTCAAGCGCGTCGATCAGCAGAAGTGCATGTCGCACGTCCTGCGGAACATCGCCGAAGTCGTAGAGACGAAGAAGGGGCGGGCCCAGGATTTCGGCGTCAAGGCGGAGATGTTATTCCAGGATGGCATGCAGCTATGGAGGCAACGGGACAGCTTGGCCGCGGATGAATTCGCCGAGCAGGCCGGACAAATCAAAGAACTGGTGAGCGATCATCTGCGCGACCGCGCTTTGACCGATGCGGACAACCAGCGCCTGCTGGACGGACTTGGGTGGCACGATGACCGGGGCA
>JANXZM010000023.1 GCA_025355505.1 Acidobacteriaceae bacterium
CCGCCTTCCGCCCCGCCTCCAACTGCTTCAACGCTCCGATCATCTGCGCTTCCGTGTGCTGACTCTTCGACATGCCTCTTCCCCTTTCCGCAATCTGAAATCATACTCAGCCGTGTGCGGTTTTTGGGGTTCACGTCAAAACAAATCAACGTCAACGGCAGCGGACAGGAGTGTCCGCTCTACCCGTGCAGAACGGTCCGCCTGGGGTATCTGACGCCGAACAAATATGCGGAGCGGAGTGCAGTGCAGAAGCGCGCTATGGAAAAGACGGCGGTGAAGCTGCCTTGGAAAACGCTGAGGAACGCGTTTCCCACTTTCCCACCGCTCCGGCTACGGCTGGGGATCTGTTAGAAACGAGTCAAGACCAAAACGTCGTATGATCCCGTGAACGGAAATAGGGGGCAGGTCACGTTGAATAAGTTTCGGTAGGCCTGACTATGGTCGCGGCAATCGATAACTCGATCCTGAATCTTCGAACTTAGTGCGTATTAAAGGAGAGGTCGGTCGGGGCGTTGGGAGTTTGGGATTCATCCGTAGCCGTGAAGCTGGTAAATCCGTAGTCCACATCGGAACCAGCAGAACCTTGGTAGTAGAACCCCATGCCCGGATTCCCAGTCTTATAGCGATTCAGGGGGTCTGTGCCCTGAAGCACCCGTATGCCGTTGATCCAAATCGTGATTGTGTTCCCAACAATGCTGGCACTGACCACATCTCCCTCATGCAGTCCCGGCCCCATCGCAGAACCTATTCCACCGAATTGATTGAGCGGGCCATTCCAGTGGCCAAATTGAACGTAGGTGTCAGGCCCGGTAAGGCACCGGAAGTTAATTTCGTAGCCGGTTGTAAAGTGTGGCGAAATGGTCCCCCTCAGCCACAGTTCCACTTCCTCGTAGGTGCTTCCACCTTGCTGGTTTACCGTGTGGACCGTAGCGGTAGCCATCTGGTCCGGATTCCAAGTCCCCTTGAGTAAGGCTACCGCATCGTTGTAGGGAGGCCCGGTCGGTGGAACCTGCGTGCCGAACGCCAGTCCCTTGGTTGTTCTAACATCAGACCAGTCCAAACCGTCCGTCTTACCGTTTGTCCACTTGCCAACCTCGGAAATGGGATCTTCGGTGAGCAAGAAGTTAGTGGTGTAGGTTCGGTGCTTCCCTTGGGGCCACGGGTTCCCGTGCATCCCGCCTGGAGCACAAGCGATGGGCAGGATACAGAGAAGCAGCGCGATGATTAATCCGAGCACCCGTCCAATGACGAACCTGCGTGCCGGGCCCTTGCAATCTATAAGGAGACAGTCAGGCATAAGACATTTCTTTGCGTCCAGTTAAAGGCTTCCGCGGCCAAGGGGAGCCAAGGAATAGCCAGGCAAATAGCGAGTGCTAGCCGCACGAGCCGACTAGGGAACCTGCACCTTCACTTCGCCGGAATATCTGCTTTCACGGCCTGCCTGGTCAAGTGCGGTCACGACGTAAGAGTAGGTTCGTCCGCTGTTGACCAACCGATCTTCATACTGCCGACTAGGGACGCGGGTGGCAACTCGTGCGTATTGCGTCCCAGACGTGGTGCTGCGATATACGTTGTAGCCCACCACGGTGACACCTTGGAGGGGCGGAGGTGCTTGCCAGCTGAGCGTGACGCTGTGAGACCGGACATCTCGGCGCAGCCACATGCTCCCGCCAATCGCCAGCACCACGCATGCTCCCAGCAGAACTCCGATTCGGATCGCTTTCATGCTCTACGTTACTCTTCCCGACTCCGTAGGTTCTTGGGGGTGCGACCTACTGGCATCATTTTGTTCCCGTTGTACATCGGATCTCCCCTATCCGCACAAATCCGTTCAATGGGAGATATGGACTACAAAACGGTCACTCTTGGCCGTCCCGTTCCGCCTCATTCTCCCCTTGGCATAGGGACGGCGTGTGAACTGTCAGAGTAGTCGCCGCGGTGCCACCGAAATACCACAAATTTGTCAGCGCCTAACAGTGGGTGCAGTAAGGTTATCATCGCTGCGATGAATCCCACGCGCCGGTTAAACAGACGTGATGCGATACCAAACACCGGCAAGGGGAGCAAGGCTCCCATAATCAGCGTAACCAGTCGCCCCGCTCATTCATAGTTGTGAGTTACAAAGGAGGTTCCGGCAATAAGCAAGGAAAACAGTGGGTTAAAGAGGAGCTCGGCGCCGGGCGTCACAAGTCCAACGTACCCTACGCCATTCCGCAAGTTCTCAGCTATTCTCGCGTATTCAGCGCCTTCGGATTCGATGGCGCCTGTTCCCCAGTAGGCGAATGCTGCCACACGGAGTGCGAAACTAGCAGCCACCATTATCGCCGGAAATACCCAAAAACGGCGGGGCCTATTGTTCATGCCCTTCCCTCCTCGCTCGAACTTACTTGGAATCCGCCAAGTGTTTTTTTGGCAGTCGTCAGTGCTGGGGACTTCAGACCACCTTGCTTTGGTTCATTCTTCATAACGACAGCTTCACCCGTTATGGTTGAACAGTCTTCTCAAGTTCACGCCTCGCCACAAGGTGTCCGATACATCATCGCCTAAGTCGAGGCCAGAAGCCCCTCCTCGACCGATGAACGTCCTCCAAATTCTCGGAGGAGGTCCATGTAGAACGGTTTCTGTCCCATGACGTACAAGAGCATCCCGAGATATGCGGACAAGACCACAGCGACCCCTAATACAAGTCTGGGCAGTGGAGTAAGTAGAGAACCGTAGAGTAACTGCAATCCAAAGGCTAACCCTGCGCCCACAATACCCGAGAGCAGCGGTCGACTCGCAACCAGCAGAATGTCGCGGAGGGAAATCATGGTACCGCGGGTAGCCCATGCGACCAACGGAATGACGGACAGCATCATCACCGCTGAATAGGCACACGCGACACCCTTGGGGCCGTAAGGCAAGCCGATCAGATAGCCGGCAATCATGACAGGCCCGAGGACCAGAGCAATCTTTAGACCCCTTTCGACCAATCCGAGCGAAGAGAGCAGCCATCCTAAGGGATTGACAATGGCAAAAGCCAAGGTGGTTGGAGCGAGCAAGCGAAAGACAACCGCCGCGCTTTTCCACTTCGGCCCCAGGAAAACGAGAATCATGTCATCCGCAAAAAGAGCGCAAGTAAAGGTGATGGGGACGGTCAGAGACAGAACCAGAGAATAGCCTTTCAAGAAATAGCTCTTGAGGCGAGCCGGTTCGCCCTGGAGTCTGGATAGGGCTGCAAAAGCCACACCGCCGGCGGCTGAATTCAGGTTTTCGGTTGGAATGTTAATGAGCTGGTAGGCCCTTCCGTAGAGTCCCAGCGCATCGACGCCCCAGAAGCGCCCTAACAGGATTTTTTCGAAGTTGCTGGCGATATACATGACCAAGCCATTCAGCGTGAGAGTGCCGCCAAAACGCATCATGGAACGCACTCCCACCTGTTTGTGCGGCCTTCCGGGAACCCATGCCGTGGTCAGCCAGAGACCTACGGTGCAGACCAGTGGGGTGACAGTCGTGGTGGCGACTAGAGCCCAGTATCCGAAGCCATGGGTGGCCATGGCAATTGCAATCGACGTGCCGGCTAACAAAGAGACAAAGTCGATTACCGACAAGGTGGTGAAACGCATCTGGCGCTCAAGCAGAGCTGTGTGCTGTACGCCCGCCGCGTTGAAGAAAAATGCCGTCGCCAAAACCGTCGTTACGCCGAACAGACGCTGTTCGTGATAAAAGGCGACGACAAATGGCGCCATCGCCAGTGCCAGGAGCCCGAGGATTGCGCCAACCAACAGGTTGATCCAGAACAGCGTTGAAGACTGTTCCTCGGTGACGGTTGTACGCTGAACCGCGGCTGCCGAGAGTCCGAAGTCCCTGAACACATTGAAAGCGCCAAGCACGGCGGTAACCATGCCCACCAGACCAAAATCCTTGGGGTCCAGGAGTCGGGCCAAGATCATCAGCGAGCCCATTCGGAGCAGGAAATTGGCTCCTTGGGAACAGATCTTGGCGAAACCACCACGAATCGTCCGCCGCTTCAAATCCTTCATCGTGTTGTCACACTGCTCGGGTGGATATCAGCCTCCTTATCTTGATCTTGTTCTTGATGTGTCGCTCGCAAACTCAGAGCACCAACTTGCGGCAGTAAAAGGCCTCAGCGTAACCACTGGGGGCGTTACATTCCATACCGCGCAGCCGCATGAGGGAAAGAAAGGTGTTCTCCTCAAACCAGCGCTTGGTGTGCTGGGACTGAAAGGCATCCATGATGTACTGAACTTTCTTCTTGCACACGTCGGATTCAAGCGGCACGAACACGCTCGGTTGTCCCAAGTCGCCGTCATACTTCGGAACTTCGTACTCCAGGATGAAATGGTCGCGAAACGCATTCCACGTCAGTTCCGAGATCAGCCGGTGGTCCTGATGCGCATCCTTTCGGTTGTGAGTAAAGATGACGTCCGGCGAGATTGTCTGCTTCAGTTCTTCGAAAACGTTTTTTACATCCGCACCCACAAATGGCATGAAAGTATCGGGGAATTCCTTAAACAGGGAACGCTCCATCCGCTTGGAGCCGACGAACGATTCGGCCCCGCGCTGCGCCTCAGCTTTCCGGACTCCGATGGCGCTGAACACCACCCAGTGAAATGTGCACCCCGGGTACTGCTCGATCAGCCGGAGTATCGTGCCGCCACAGCCAATTTCGATGTCGTCGGAATGCGAGCCCAGACATAAAACCTTTAAGGCTCCGTCCGTCCCACTACCGAGATTCAGTTTGATCATAGGCTAGCCGCTATCACTTCCGAGTCACTTGAGAATGATGTTTGTGCTGTCTACGGACAACAACGCTACTTTGCGCACGCCACTCCCGATAGAGCGCGCTCTGCGGCGAGTTCTCCGCTCTTGAAACTCTCGTCTGTCCACATGTATCCCCATTCCCCGTACCGGCCACAATAGGCGATACCGAGATCATCGAGATAGCCGTGCACCGTCTTGAGTGCAGCCGCGCGCTCCAGGTCGAAGATGATATTGGCGTATCGGAGCAACATCGCCTGGCTGGACAGGATCTTATCCTCATCCCGCAGGAGGCCGCAGCGGCGGAGATCCCTGATGACAGGCTCAATCCAGTCCTCGGGTGCGCCGGTGAAGGGCTTGTATTTGTGAGAGAAGTAGACTTCCGCCTGAATGCTTCCAGCACCCGGAGGCGCGTTCTTGGAGGAGAGCATGTGCGGGAAGCCCAGGCGGGCAAAGCAAATGTCCTCGTCGTAGAAGTAGGTCATATGCGCGCGGGAAATGTCCTCGCGATTCACACCGATGTTCACGACAACGCAGGTTGAGCAAGCCAAACGCCGGGAGGCGTCGACGACATCAGGCGGCGCTGCCTGAATCATGCGAATCAGATCGGGCAGCGGTACCGACGAGACCAACCGATCATAGTGCGTCACCAGACCATTCGAGAACGTGAGCTGTCGCGTGCGAGGATCGATCGATACCAGCTCATGATTGAGTTTCAGGTTTCCCAGCGGGACAAATTTCTTCAGGTAGCACATGAATCCACCGTCGCTGGGGTAGCGGAAGTGGGTGATGTAATGAACCTGCGGAGCCGCCGCCGAGAGGGCTCCTCGCAGGACTTCCTCTAGACTCGGACGATAAATACGTGGCCCCAGCCAATCGGTGCTCATGTTCTCGGCCGTGGTGAGGTGGTACTTTCTCGTGTACTGCATCGGAAAGAGCTCGGCGAACGTCCGGCCAAAACTCGCCAACAACCAATCCGCGTAGTTCTTCACGGGGCGCTCTGGTGCCTGGCGCTCCTCAACGAAGTCGGCGATAACCTTGATGATGACATCTTCCGGCAGTCCGTGGAGGTGGATTTGCGCCGGATGCAGGGGCCAGTGGCCACGCCAGTAGTTGTTCAGATTGATCTGTATGGTCTCGTACCGCTGATCAACACTGTCGGCAAAGAGCTGCTGAATTCGGAGATCCTTGGTATAGGAAATGTGTGGCCCAACGTCGAAGATAAAACCGCTCTCGTAGCGGAATGACGCTGTGTGACCGCCGTAGTAGGCGTTCTTGTCATACATCACAGGTGTGATGCCCTCAGTGTGCAGTCGATGTGCAGCACCGAACCCGGCCATCCCACTTCCCAGGACCACGATATTTGGCGTTGGCATTGAAAGACTTCTCCTATTTCGTATGATCTACGTCTGGTCACCGCCCCGGGGGATAGGCGGCTTTACCATCTAGCTTCCGTTCTTCGGGAGGGTCTCATACTGCTCGATTTGCTTTCGGGTAATCCGTTGAAGATCGTCCCCAGCATGGAAAGTACGGTACCACTCGACGATCCATTCAAGCGCCGACTTCAAGGGCAGCACTGGATGCCACCCCAAGTAAGCTTTCGCCTTTGAGGCGTCTAGCTTGAGAGCGTGAGCCTCGTGCGGGTGCGCCGCGGTATCTTGAGTCCATACGGCCCCTTTTCCCCACGACCGTACCAGTTCATCCGCAATCCACGACACCGGCTTTGCGTCGGTGTCGATGGGGCCGAAGTTCCATCCCGAGGCAAAACGAGGCCCGTCTTCCGTGAGTCGTTCCGCCAGCATGAGATATCCGCGCAGCGGCTCCAGCACAAACTGCCATGGCCGGAACGCCGCAGGATTTCGGATCAGACAGGGCTCGCCCGCAAGGAACGCTCTGATCAGATCGGGAATAAGCTGGTCACTCGTCCAATCACCACCACCAATCGCATTTCCGGCACGAGCGCTGCCGAGAGCAACGCCGTGTTGCCCATTTGACTCAGGCGGAAAAAACGATTCCCGGTACGCCGTGGTTACGAGTTCAGCACAGCCCTTCGAGTTCGAGTATGGGTCCCGCCCGCCCATGGGCTCGTTCTCGCGATAACCCCAGACCCACTCACGGTTCTCGTAGCACTTGTCACTGGTGACGTTGACCACTGCGCACGGCTGTTTTAGCTGCCGAACAGCCTCCAGAAGATTCACCGTCCCCATAACGTTCGATGAGTAGTTTTCGATGGGATCCTCGTAGCCGCGACGCACAACAGTCTGCGCCGCCATATGAATCACTACTTCGGGACGGCACTCGGCGATTGCACTTTTAAGCCGCGAAAAGTCCCGGATGTCGGCGCGAATCGAGCGGACTGTGCCTGCAACTCCCGCCTGCTCGAACAGGTTCGGCTGGGTCGGCGGATCAAGCGCATAACCAGTAACGTTGGCGCCCAGCGCATCCAGCCATAGCGACAACCAGCTTCCCTTGAAGCCGGTATGTCCGGTGAGGAATACCCGGCGTCCCTTCCAGAACGAACGGTTAAGCATGATTGGTCCAGGAGAACAACACAAACCTCATCGAACCCCTCCCGCAGGTACGGGCTGCAGTGACGATTCCTGTGATCGGTGCGTTGCAACCGGCCAGCACGCGTTCTGTTCCTGCCAGAGTTTTTCGACCACCCCTCCAGGAATTCCCTCGACATCATCGAAGGAAAGGATCTCATCCTTCGCAACGTTTCGACGCAACACGCGACCGTCCGAGAGACCAATTGGCAAGGCTGACATACCGCGAGCCGCCGACGCGTTGTCGATGAGTCCGTAGGTGCAGAACCCCCCGACGCCATCCAGACGTTCGCCCGCTTTCAGATCACGCTTGGCGACGGTTACGACTTCGCAGACTGGGCCGGCGATGGGCGCGACAGTCGGATCACGATGGATGACCGCTCGGCCAATGGTCGACGCGATCTGGAGGTGAGGCAGATGAAACGGTGTGTAGAAAACGTAGAATGGACCGTCTCCGAGCTTGTAGTAAGCCAGTTGCACCTTCTTGAGCGGTGAGTCCTCGTGAACCACGACAAAGGCGCCAGTATGAGGAGCCGCGCCCAGCGCGTAGTCGACAAGACCGGTCTCCAGCATTTGTTTGGCGGGCAGCAGGTTCGCAATCTCCCTCACATAACCGCAGGGTGGACCGTACATGCCACGGCGGCCAACGTGGAATCCCGTCGCATTGGAGAGGACGGTCGCCTCCATTGACAGCTTCGTAGAATCGGCAAACGACGTGACCTTTTTGACATCCTGGTCATGCTTTTCTGCAAATACCCGCTGCGTATCCGGCGTTCGATAGTAGTCGACCATGCCTTTAATGTTGCCCGCAGCCACCGTACGGAGTCCCAGGGTTCGCAGATAACGAAGCAGGGTCATCGCAACTCCCGGTTCGTCTCCGTCGGTATGCGTGACCACGACCCCGGCCTTGTCCGCCTTTTCCTTCAGAATGGGGCCGATCAGCGAATCAAGTTCGGCGTTCACAAGAACCACATGCTTGCCGTGATCGAACGCATCCAGAACTACACGGGCTGCGGGCTCGACGGTACCGGTCACTTCCAGCAACACATCAATCGCGTCACAACGCGTCAACACCGACGGATCATCGGTCAGCACCGGCAATCCTCGGGCGATTGCCGCTTCCGCTTGATGTGCGGAGTCAACGCGGCTCCACTTTTCGGTGCCAGCTTCCCGGAACGCCCGCTCGCCGTGCTCCGGTGTCCGGTTGGCGATGGCAACAAGCCGCATCCCCGGCACCGGCGTTCCAAGCTGCAGTGCGATGGCTCGGCCCGTAGCGCCGGCTCCAACCATTCCGACGCGAATCGGCCGACCCGTAGCCTCAAGCTTCTGAAGGGCGGTATCAACACTCATGGACATCTCCTATGCTCGGCCAGCGACCGGCTGCAATCCTGTTTATTTCCCCTTGAGTCTTCATCACGTTCTCACGCTGCCAGCGGCGCGGTCAATCGCGCGCCCTTGTAGAGAAATCAGACGCGCCTTCAGGCGCCGAGGCCGGAGATTGAACTCAGCAAACGTCACTTGGCAGAAACGGCTTCTTGCCGGCCATTGCCGTTCGTCTTCCACACTTCCCACGGAGCCGCGCCGCTCCCCCACAGCGTTTCCAACTGCTGCTTATCTTTGAACGTGTCCATGCCGGCCCAAAAACCGTCGTACGAGTAGCCAATCAACTGCTTTTCTTCGATCAGTCTGTGGAAAGGCTCGTTTACAAGTTCTTCTTTCTCAGCGATGTAATCGAAAATCTTCTTCTTGAAGATGAAATAGCCTCCGTTGATCCGCACGCTTCCATTATTGATGGCGTGGATTCCTGAGACTAAGCTGCCGTCGCCTTCCTGCAGTGAGACCATGTGATAGCTGAGGTTCGGTCGAACGCAGAGAAAGCTGGCAAGTTTCCCGTGCTGGTGAAAGTGTTCCAGTTGTTGCGGAAGCTGCAGATCGGTGAGACCGTCACTGTAGTTGGCGAGGAATTCCTCCTCCCCTTCCAGGTGCTTTTCTACCGCCTTCAGCCGCTGCCCGATATTCGAAGTGATTCCCGTGTCCGCAAATGTGATTCGCCAGTCGTGAATGTCACTATTGAACAGCTCCACTTTCTTCCCCCCGCCCGATAAGACGAAGTCGTTGGAGGCACATTCGTTGTAATTCAGGAAATAGTTCTTGACCGCGTCGGCCCGGTAACCCAAGCATAGGATGAAATCCTTGTGGCCGAAGTGCGCGTAGTACTTCATGACATGCCAAAGCACAGGGCGGTACCCAATCTGCACCATAGGCTTCGGGATGTCTTCCGCATCGCGAATGCGCAATCCGAGTCCGCCGCAAAACAATACAACTTTCATGAGTGCCTCCTGTCGTGGCGAAAGGACGGTTCGTTGGAAAGAATAATCATCGTCAGCAGTGACCTGCCCGCCACACCTGTCTCCTCACGCATGCGAAACCATTGCAGTCGCTTCACCCTACGCGTGCACCTGCTCTGCGATTCGGCAGGTCCGCAGGTGGATTTGCTGGCGCTGGCTGAGCAGTCTGCTCAATACTTTTCCTCGATTTTGGGAACACGCGCCCCCAAGCCTTCTTGAACGCTTGCCCTGGATTTACAACTTCGCGCAAGACCGTGGCCGATGCAGCTTTGAACAGGTCCAGTCGCTTGAGCGGTTGCCCTAATTCCGCGAGCCTGCTCTTGTGATAATCCCAGAACTCTTTTTCTCTGAACCCGACAAAATAGTTCAATGCCAAAAACCGATGATAGCTCTTGAGCGTCTCCGTCAGGAGCCGATCAAATTCTTCCTTGTTGAGATACAAAGGACCGTACTTGATAACATCATTCAGATCCGCTGATAAATAGCGGTTCAGCTGTACAGACTTTGAACTCTGGGTCGCATCGTGAATTCTCTCGTACGCCAGTACCTGGTAGACAAAACCGAAATCAGACTTCTCCAGGTATTGGAAACACGCGCTGGTATCTGCGTGCGGTGACGCATTCGGATAAAAAGCCGTACTATTTCTTACGAGGTCGGCTCGATATAGAAGTGAAGTCGGACTGCCAAATCCAAACGCCCTTTCATCTCCGAGGAACATCTGGCGGCACATTTCGCGGCCAGTGAGAACAGGTCGCGGATACTGGAAGCCCTGCCATCGGACACGATCTCCGCTAATCTGGTAACAACCAACGAAGCCTACCGATGGATTCTCCTCTGCAACTTCAACCATTCGCGTAATGCAGTCGGGCAGAATGAAATCATCCGCCGAAACGACCTTGCAGTACTTGGCCTCCGGGGAGATGAGGCTGAAGGCGAGATTATGATTGTCGATGACTCCAACGAACTTTTCATTGTCATGAACCCGAATCCGGTTGTCTTTCGCCGCGTATTCCCGGGCAATTTCCAGCGTGCGATCTTTGCTGCAGTTGTTGACGATTATGTATTCGTAGTTGTCATAGGTTTGCTTCAGAACGCTTTCAATACACTCCACTAGAAAATCTTCCCCGTTGTAGACGGGCGTAACCACACTGACCAGGGGATTCGTGCTGGTACTCATTGTCTCGCCTCCTGCAACTACTGACCTAGCTTATGATCGCCTTGGCTGCACGCTCGCGAAAGTTGGTATCTGCATTCCCGGACAGGCACTACCGCACTACCAGCGGCCAGTTGCGATCCTGCTCAGAAACTACAGTAGCATCCAACGGCCATTGAATTCGGAATACCGGGTCGTCAAAGCGCGCTCCCCGCGCGGCGCTGGGCGTGTAATACGCGGAGGTCATGTAGTGCATCTCCGTGGCCTCTTGCAGTGTCTGGTATCCGTGCGCGCAGCCCTCGGGCAAGTACAGCATGCGGCCGTTCTCCGCAGTCAACTCTGTGCCGTGCCATTTGCCATAGGACGGGGACGCCGGCCTGAGGTCGAGCACCACGTCGAAGATGGCACCCCGAGTGCACCGCACCAGCTTTGCCTCCAGTGCGGGCTCTGTCTGGAAGTGCATGCCCCGCGTCGTCCCCATACGTACGCTAAAGCCCATATTCGCCTGGACTGGCGCGAAATCGATACCGTGCTCGGCAAACTCACGCGCACACCACGCTCGCATGAATCGTCCGCGATCATCTTCGTGTGGATTGGGATCAATCACTTTCGCCCCAACGATGTCGGTTTCGGTGAAACGCATGCAGTTGCTATCCTTCCGAATCGCTCCGATGTTGGCAGGCCTTCGTGCTACGAGAGTCTGCTCCCCATTAGAGCACGGCTAACAATCTTACTAACGCTGGCTGGACGACAGGACTGGCAGCTTTTCCTCATAGGTTCCGGAAGCGCCCGGGCCATTCGCTTCAACTCTCTCCAGCCAAATCTCCCGCCAATACGGATACATCGCCTTGGGGCAGAGCATGCGGCACGGGCTATATCGTGCCTGACACACCACCGAATCCAGGATGATGCAGGAGTTCTTCATCTCCACCATCTTCGCCGTCTTCTCGTCGATAAGCCTGGTGACACGCTTCAGGACCCGATACGTTCCGCCGCAGTATGGAACCAGTTCCGCATCCCAGTACATTCCTCGATTCCGGTTGCTGCTGTCGACGGATTTCAGGATCTCCTCGTGCGACTTCACGCGGACCAGTTCGCCCGGCTGCAGATTCAGCGTCCCCGCCGGTGTGGGCTTCCCCTCGGGGATCAGTCCTGGGGTTCTGGGATACAGCGAACCTCCCCACAACCGATGGAACTTGTTATAGAACCAGCGCATCGCAGGCCCAAGCCCGATGCCGGCCTGGCTGAGATGGTAATAGATCGAATAGGTCAAGCCACTGAAAATGCGCCCGAGACCCACATTTCCCGACCAGTAATCCTCGATATATTGACGCAGGTCCCACCAGGCAAGAGGCTTCGTCGCGTAGGGCACTTGCGTGGCTTGGCAGACGTACGTAGGCGGTCCACCATTTGGATCGGATACCTGGGTGTGAGCCGAAACCTCGGATTCGCTGCATCGTGTACTGGATGCGCCGTCAGCATCTCCTCCGGAGGCCGTTTCAGCGATCGAGACAGTAACCTTCTTTGGATCCCCGCTGGCCGGCTTCAGCCACGCTTCTTTCCAGTAGAGCAGGCACCCCGCCTGGCACCCGCCATGCGCTTCTCCGTCGCAGCGTGTCTCCAGATGAACCGTTTCTTCGAGCCGGCGCATGTGGAATGGATAAGGCGTCGTATAGTCGCAGGTCTTGTGCGCCCGCTTGTGGACCTGGAGTCTCTGTCCGCAAAAGCGAAACATCTCGGGCATAAATGGCATCCCGTCGAGCTGTCCCTTGCCGTCGAGGGTCCGCAGGATTTCTTCTTTGCTCCGGACTTCCACCCAGTCGCCGACGCTCAATGGTGTTTTCTTCTTCATAACTTCGTATCCGCGCGCGTATCCCGGACTCACACTTTCGACGTTTCGGAAACTTCTGGCGCCGCAACGGCAGCGGGGAAAACGCAGCCCGGCGTTGCATGGTCTTGGCTCCCCAAGCGGCATAGAGAGTCAACGGCGCGACCAACCAGACTTCGCTCTGACCACGGATGCAGAAGCGCCTCGATCAGGTCTGGCTCCTCCTCCGGAACGTCATTAAAACTCGACTCCAGAAACTGGCTCTGGGAGGTCCATGCCTGGGGGAAGTAGGCGATCATGTCGTTGTGAGTGACTGGAGGTGTGTCCCCGAACGACTCGCCCGCTAACTGTGCCTGCAGAGATCCGATCATGTCACGCCCCTTCCCAAGCCGCAAATGGCAGAGCGGCGTGCAACGCGGATTCATTTCGATCAGATAGGTGGCATTGGTCTCTTCCTCAATCATGAAATCCAACCCAAAGAACCCTGATAGGCGTAAGCGCCGCGCAATGCGTTCGGCGGCAACCATCATTTGCGAATTGTCTACAACGCGAACCACAATGGCTGGGCCTTGCAGTCCCTCCGCACTCACCACCTCAACGCCAATCCCGGCCAAGACTCTTCCCTCCCAACACGCGACCGCACAGTTCGCCGGACGTCCCTGAATGTAGGACTGAACAATGACTGCCGGTTTCGAGCGGTGCCACGAGGCCCACAGCCTCAGTCGGTCCCGGTGCATGACCAGCCGTTTGATGACGGCCGTGGCTCTGGGCGCTCGGGTCAGTTCCCCGAAGAATTGCTCAGCCTGCTCTCGCATATTGGCAATCCTCACGCCTTTGCCTCCCCATGTCCCATCCGCCTTCAAAACCCAGGGAAAAGTCCAGCCAGCGTAACCGGACCCAAAATCATCGATGGTGTCGATCGGGTTGGTGTGCGGCACTAAAAGTCCTTCCTCGCGGGCAATCTGGAGAAGGCTGTAGCGGTTGGAAACAATGGGGTAACTTTCGGGCGAGCCCAAGGATCGCTCGATCAAGGTTGCGATCCGGTCCCCCGATGCTCCTTGGCTTCGCGCCCGCACGTACAAATCGTGGAGGTGCTGGACTCCGAGGTCATCGCACGGAATCATGACCCGCGGGTCGGTTACCTCAATTGCGGCCGTCAATGAGTCCAGAGGGCGAAGGGCACTGTAAGGGAATGCTCGTTGCACGGCGCGCGTCTTCAGCAAAGGATGACCAGGAGAGGGGCAGACGGCCGAAACCTCGCAGCCGGCTTTCGCAAAGCCAATGGCGAGCCGTGCCGGAGCGGGCCATCGATTGGTACCCGTTAGCAAAACCCTTGTGGGGGCTCCAGTTCGCTCCTTCGAATTGATGTCGGGGTGCTCCATACTTTGGTTAGACCTTGCTTGCCTTCGACGGGATATAGTCGGTGCACTCGGCGTCACGATCAAGGGCTTGAATGCCAGGCGTTGATCTGGCCAGCGCCCGGCTGCGCGACGCCGATTTCGCGAGGTGTCGTGAGAGCCGCTCAGCGGTGAATCGGGCTCCGAACGCAAAGCGCAGGAGCGGACCGAAGGTATTCGCCGCCGACGTACCCACGAAATACAGCCCGGGCACCGAGGACTGAAAGTTCGACGATAAGACAGGCGTGTGTTCGACGGATCGGATTTCCGCCATGACATTCGCAGTTACAAAGGTCAACCGCCGGAGATCCACTTTGTAGCCAGTGGCGGCAATCACGTGATCTGTCACCAGCGTTCGCTGCGTGCCAGCGCCGTCGGTAAGTTGCAGGCTGACCCGGCCATTCTGCACATTCGCTTGCGTAATCGTAACCCCAAGGTTGAACGGTACCTTGCCTACCACCTGCTCCTTGATGAACCAACCCGGAGCAGGACCGAGAACCCGGCGCACTGCGTCCAATCGAAATTGCTCGGGCATGTGGCGGAACAACCAGGGCGCGTTGGTACACCACCATAACTTCCACCCAGGTCCTATCCCGGTCGGCGGCATACGCAACCGTTCGATCAAGGAAGGGGCAAGCTGTTCGGGAGGATCGTGGAACCGGATGGCGGGTTTGCGGGCCACGACCTGCACGCTGGCCCCCGCATGGTGGAGCAGCGCCGCCACGTCCAGGGCCGACGCTCCTGCTCCCACCACCGCTACTTCACGCCCCTTGAACTGGTCCAGAACATGGTGCCTGGCGCTGTGGCTCAAGAATTCCTCTGGAAGTTCGGACAGCACCGACGGGACATACTCGTAGTGGCTCAAGCCCACCGCCATCACGACCCTCCGCGCGCCCACGATTTCACCATTGCCGAGACCGAGTTGAAAGCCCTCCGAGGATCGCTCGATCTTCACAACGACCTTGTTCTCCAGTTCCGGCACGAACCGTCGCTGGAACGCCAGTCCGTACGAAGTGAAAATCTCGAGCGGAACGGGAAGCCCTATGTCTGAATATGGAATCCCCTCCTGCCTGCAGTATTGCGCGAGAGTGAATTCTGAATCCGGGTCATACAGGGAGGAGGCAAAACCCTCGGATTTCAATCGCATTCCTTTGGGCATGTGCGTTAGCCAAGTGTGCATCGGGTTGCCAAAGATGCGGAAGTCGACGGAGCGTACTCTAAGGTGGGCGGCAATTGACAGCCCATATGGCCCTGCTCCGATAATCGCTACATCGCAAACACTCATTGCCACCTTACCTCACAGTCATAGTCTGGGTTAGCGATGCCACAACACACCTCTTCGCGGCGCCGCTAAGACGGAACCGCAATGGCGGCAGAAAAGGGGAATCGCACGGTCGAGGGGAACCGGCTGGTGGTTGCGAAAGAACAAAGAGGAGGAGGGCTACACCTGTTCCTGAAACAGAGCTCTGTTCGGAGACAAGCAACGCTCGCTTTCGACCACGAACGTCTGCGGCGAAGTAATCCTTCAGGCCGACCCTACCACTCTCGTCCCCAGCTCAGAGTGCGGATCAGTGAGTAACTTGGGTCAGGCCGTTTGGGGGTGGCGGGCCAGAATCTGCGCTGTAGCAGGTGCCGGGATCGAATGCTAGAGGCCCGCTGCTCCCATCGGTCCTGCCGTTCATGACGTTCAGATAGCAACTGGCGGCGGGATTAAGATACACATGCCCACCCGGTCCCGTTCCTCCGGTAACATCGGGTCCGATCGCAGGCCACGGGATGCTACTTCCCCACCAGCCCGGCTTCGCGCTCAGATAGAACGAACTTGGCAGAGTCTGATTCGCTGGCACAGGGTTACCATACGGGCTGAGGCCACTCGGGACTTCTGCACTCACGAAGCGAACTGCCGCATTCACCGTATCGTAGTTTCCCCAACGCATCAGTGAGGTTACGGCCAGTGTGTCGTTATTAATCTGAAAGTTAGCGCCGAGTCCGTTCGGACAAATCCCAAGAGGGGCATAGCGCGTGCCCATTTCGCTCGAATATCCAATATCGTAGATGGAGACGTTCCCTTTGCCCGAGCTGCCGCAGTCGGTCGAGCTGGGAGCCGCCGTTTGATAGGTCGTGTGGTATCCCGCCTTGCCTAGCACGTTTCCGATGAGATTCACGTAGCGACTACCGGCGTAGATCTGCACGGGCACGGTCTGTGCCGATTTTGTGCCCCCGGTATCCATGCCTGTCCAGTAGTTGCGGAAGGCGGTGTACATGAAGCTGGTCCCGTGGATGTCGTCCAGTTCCAGTTCTGAACCTATATTTCCTTCCCACAATCCGTGATCGCCCATCGCGTGGCTGTAGGCATCGCCTTGCTGCCAATCACCGCCACCCGCAGTGTAATAGTTGTCCACTGCATAGTTGTGGCCGAACACGGACCCGGCATCCCCTTCCCTGATGGTACCCGTCGCAATGTGTTGGACAATGTTGTTCTCGATCAAGTTGTCGGAGCTACTGTATGCGGTATCCACGCCATACGACTCGGATGCTCCGCCGGCGCCGTAAAAATAGCTGTCTCGAACCGTCATGTGGGAAGACTGATATAACCACACATGCTTATGCAGTGCGTGTGTGCCGGTGCTGTTGATGCTGCGGATACCCTTGATCCAACTGTTGACCACGTTCTGAAAGAAGAAGATACCGCTGTTCACGTTCGAGACCGATTGTACGTCGACCGAGAAATCCTCGAAGCCGACTCCGGTGACCGGAGGAGCGCTCGACCACCACGCACCCGGAGATTGCCCCGATCGCCAGTTCTGCGCATAGAGTCCAGGAGTGATGCCGACCGTCCAGGGACCGCTCCCGGAGATGGACGTAACCGTCACCTGCTGATTTTGTGATCGGCCCGCTCTGCCATTGTGCGAACTTCCTTCCTGGGAACAGGTGCCATTCGATCCGGAGGACTGACAGACGTAGATATTTCCCGGATCGTTGGCATCGTCAAGCTGATCCAGAATTAACAGGCTCCCTACTTTCAGATTGCCGATGCTTCCCGTGGTCACCGACCCCAGGGTGATGGAGGTCGCACCCGCCGGGTAGCCTGATGTCCAAGTCCCCACATTGTGAGGGTCATCCGAGTAATTGGTGTCGGGGTTCGTGGTGTAGATAACACCACCAGCACCGCCTGAGCTGAACACAAGAAATGTCTGATTCGATCCCGCCCCGCGCAGGGTCACATTCGACTTGTTGTAGACGGTTAGTCCGCTCGTAAGGTTATAGGTCCCCGCCGACAGGAAAACCGTCTGGTTGGCAGGGCAGCTGGCAATGGCAGTATTGATCTGCGCTGCGCTAGCTCCGGGATTTAACGTAGTACAGATCGTGGATCGCGATGGAATCGTCCCTGCTCCTGCCTGACTCCAGTTGATTGCGCGACTCGGGTCAAGAATGCCCGACCAGTTCTGGGCCTGAGAGTACGAACCAAGACACAGCAACAATAGGGGGAGCAAAAATCGATTCTGCTGTCTCATTTTACCTCGCCATGGCCCTTAATTTCGGCCTCCGGCAAATCCAACGATGCCCTTCTAAAGAGTTTACGTCAGGCAAACGTAAGCTCAAGACACGGAAGTGCACCGGGCGCAACCCCGGACCTTGGATTCGTTGGCCATTCGGCCATGGCCCCTTGGCGCAGCCCCAACTGGCGCAGGCCCCGAGTGCGCCGAGCCAGCAAGCGCCATCCGATCCCAGGCGGCACTAGATTGGCTTAACGGGCGGTAGCGGCTCGGTAAAAACAACTCTTGCTTCCCGGTCCAAGGGCCGCGCTGCGTGTATTCGGTTGTCGATCGAAAAGAGCGCTTTATCCAATGCCTTGTTTGCCGACTTCCGGAGTATGCGCAATTCCAGCGCCAGGCGCTTGGTCATCTCCCAGCCGATGACCGACTTAATGCAAGAGTATTCCCAGGACAAGTGTGGAGGTCCCAGCTCTCCGCCCAAGTCCCTGGCGATTTGTTGCGCATGGCTGACAATGTCGGGCCGATCAAGATAAAAATAAAACAGGTTTCTTTGCAGGTAGTCCAAGCTGGCAGTTCGACTCCCTGGGCTATCCTCCAACGATCTCAGGTATCCAATATGCAACTGCATGGACAGCCACAGAGCGTCGCGCTTCACGTCCGATACTCCAATGTAGCTCAAGCTGTCATACCCGAACACACGATAATAGACTCTCGCCTCCGGAACGAACTGCACGCCATTGCTGGCGAGAAGAACGCGACAGAAGTACTCGCCATCATCGTCATTTCCCCGCAAGCGGACGTCCCACGGGCCGGCCGCCTCGGTCAACTCGCGGCTGACCAGCCACGTGGCCGTCTGCATGAAGAGGTTCTGTCCCATCTTCCGCAGCAGCCACTCCTTGGGAGACAGATCGCTCCACAATGCAGTCGGAACGAACTGCGCACGATACCACCGGTACATGAATTGTCCGAAGGGCGAAGACAGCAGCATCCGCTTCCCGCGGGACCGATCCAGCACCTCCGCCTGCCTGGCAATCTTGTCGGGAGCCAAAAGATCGTCGGCATCCAGCCACTGAATGTAGTCGCCCTTACTGAGAGATAAGGCTTTGTTTCTGGCGGCCGTAGCACCCTGGTTTGGCTGCGAGACAACCTGGACCGAGTCCGATTCAAACTGTTGCGCGACGGCCAGCGTTCGATCGGTGGAACCATCATCAACAACGATGATCTCCTTATGTTCCCACGTTTGTGCCAGTGCGGAGCGGAGTGTATCCGCGAGCCATTCCTCCGCGTTGTAGGCGGGAATGAGGATCGATACCAAGGGTTTCAAGGACGGCTGGCTTACCGATACTCTTACCGCAGAAGCGACAAGACGCGGAGAGGGCCGGACCTGACGGCAGCCCGGGGCGTCGAGCACTTCCAATGCCTGGATCACGGGCAGAATGCGTGCGCCCGAACCCACCGCGTAACGGACGACCTGCGCGAAGAAATCCGGCGTGCAACCAAAGGGCGTGGGGTGATCGGAAATGTCGTGAGTCGCAAAAATGAGCCAGCCGCCCTCTTGCCGGTTACGGTCGATGAGATTCTTGACGGATTGAATATCATGACGGCTTTGCTCCAGGAAGTAGGCCGATAGCTGATTGAGATCCGCCGTTCCAACATTGAAAGTCTGCCCGCCAGCGCGACATCCCAGGAAGTGGCTGGCAACCTTCGCTTTGGTCCTGGGTCGAGGCAGGCTGATGGGGTAGGAGAAAGTCTTGAATTCGGCGCCCGGAACAAGTCTGCTGAGTGCCGCACGATTTTCAACGATCGAGTTCTCAAATGTCTCGGTATCTGTTTCCCAGGAATCACAATGGGCGAAGGTGTGGCATCCCAGTTCATGTCCCTGGTCGAAGAGGGTTGCCAGGTCATCCGCAACAAAGATTTGACCGCTTGGCGCCTCCTTACCGATAAGGCCAAGAGAGGCATAGTAGGTTGCAGCCAAACCGAAACTGTTCAGGATGGAACCACCCACCAATAATGCCGATCGCGGAAAATCATCAAACGTAAATGAGATCAAAGGCTGCTGCGGACGGATCAAGAATGGCTTCCTGAACAGCAGCCTCGCAGACTTTCTCTGATAGTACCCCTTCAATCTAAAACGAAATGACATGGATCCCCGTTTACTTTATGAAGATAGCCGGTAATTAAATCCAGCTCTGCCTGCACTTGGCGAGTGCGGCGCCGGAACACTGAGGATGAGAACCATAACCCGCGCTTCATACATTGCATCCGCTCGCTTCGATCGAGTGGCCGAGGCAATGGAGCGATCCATCTAATCCAAGACACCACTGGTTGCGACTCCCGCCGCGGCCAAGGGCTCCTCTGGAGCGCTCCGCCGGCCGAAAATCAGCCGGCCTCCGGGAATCATATCTGGCAAAAGCCGCGCGATCTGACGGAGGGGTTCAAACCCTCCGTGCAGGACGACAACCGCGCCGACGTAGAGAACCAGGAAGAAGACGGAGATGGTCAAGATGCGCACAATCGCCGCAGCCGCGCCGCTGGCGGCTGCGGGGTAGATTTCGTGGATCATCCAGGCACAAGCACCGCCCGCCAGCAGCGAGGCCAGAGCATACTTCCAAATCGCACCAATGATCGGTCCGACGCCAAATTCGATGGGCTTTCCCGCATACCAGAAAGCGGGCAGGATCAGAATCCAGAAGGATGCCGTCCAGGCTGCGGCGATGCCCGTCGGCCCCCAGCGCAGCGCCACCAAGAACAGCAGGACGGTCACGGCAATCTCTATGAACCCCCAGCGCAGCCAGCGGTCTGCCCTCCCAATGGAAAGGTGGATCCAGCCGTGGGTGTAGTAGATCAGCATGATCCCAATACCGGGCCCGAAGACGGTGAAGATACGGCCCGACATTTCCCACCCTGGTCCCAATAGCAGGCAAATCAAATCCTTGCCCACCAAAGTGAGGTCCGCACCCAATCCCATGCCTACAAACGCAAGGACCGATAAGCCTCGGAGAAAGTAGCGTCGATACTGGACCTGATCCCGCTTCCACCGGCTCAGGGCGGAAATGACGACCTCCGAAATATTGGACACGAGTTGATTCGAAGGCAGGACGAATAGGTCATAGGCCCTTTTGTAGAAGCCGAGAGAATGCGTGCTGAAGCGCCATCCCACCAGCAGGTTGTCCACGTTCCGGGTGGAGTAGTTGAGGCTGAAGCGCGCAAAAACGTTGGTCGCAAACCGCACCATGGCCCCCGTGCCATCGACGCGCCGGGGAAAACGGGGGATCCATCGACACCGCGTCCAGGCCAGGGTGGAGACGGTCAGTGGGAGCGCGATTGCCCCTGCGACCAAGGCCCAGTATCCCCAGCCCGCCCAACCCAGAGCGATGGAGACGGCTACCGAAACGGTACGGGAAAAAATCTCATTGACGGAGACCACTGAAAAACACATGGCCCGCTTGAGGAGGGCCAGGTGCAGAACGGAAGTGCTGGTGATGAAGATCGTTGCCGACATGGCGACCGCGACGTGGGCCACGCGCGGCTCGTGGTAAAACTTCGCCAGCAGCGAACCCGCCGCCGCAAATCCAATGCTCAGCAGAAGGCCTACGGCAACGTTGATCCAGAACAGGTTACTCGCCAGAGAATGATTGATCTCATCCCGCTGGAGGATCGCCTCGGTAAACCCATTCAGCCCCACGTTCAAAAGAAGCAGGCTAAATGTAGTCACCATGGTGACCAGGCCATAGTCTGCGGGTGTCAGCAGCCGGGCCAGTACCACGGTAGCGACCATCTGGACAGTAAAGCCCAGACCGCCGGAAAGCATTGTGACACCAGCGCCGCGAACGGCGAGTTGACGAATTCCGCCGCTGTCCGCGCCCTGCCGGAACGCGCCACTCTCATCGAATGGCTTCAAGCTTTCTCCAGACTTGGCGATAATTCTGAACTAGGTGCAGGGGCAACAGTTTTCTTGGTCTTCGTCCGCACCCAACCTCCAGGAACGGCGATGGTCGCTAAGAGGAAGCAGATCCACACCGGGTGCATGATCCTGACTGCCGACTCGGTGAAGTTGTAGGCTACCGCCACAACAAAAAACGCCAGCCGAAGCCCCGCGGAGTCAGTATCCCTGCGTAGCGCACCCATCGCAGTTCGATATCCCGTCACCATTAGGACGGCAAGCAGGCTCACGCCGATCCACCCCAGGTTCAAGAACACTTCGATGTAACCATTGTGAGCCTCATTCGGATGCCACCAGTAGACGCTCCAAATCTTCTCGAGCCGCGGGCCCAGCCAGAAACTCTCAAAGCCGGTTCCGATCATCGGATTTGCGGTCAGGCTCAGGACCAGGTCCCAGACTGCCGTTCGGCCGGTGAGTGTCGGGTCCTTTCCCATCGTCGTCAACAGACCCGATCCAATACCAAGAAACAGGGCGGAGAAGGAAACCAGCAGCATAGCAACGACCAGGACGTGTATGACCCAGGTCCTCCGGGTGAACCTTGGAAAGCAGGTCACGATAAGGATGGCGCTGCCCATAAGAAAGCAGGCCAGCGCAGTCATCGTCTGGGCTTTCCAAAAGAGCCACAGCACCATCCCGAGAAGAGCGCCCTGAGAGATCAGGAACCCAGTTCGCCTGCCGTTCCTTTTTCCTCGAAAGTATTCGCAGAGGCGCCACACGGATCCGAGTCCGAAGAGAAGACAAATCCCTCCCAGCTCATTCTTGCTCGTAGTAACCCCCGTATACAAAGCTTCGCCGCCTTCTCCAAATCCCCGCCCCAAATGCGTGTAATACTTACTGACCAGAATGGATGCAGGTATCAGCAGAAAACCCACGCGCGCCAGCAGTCGCTTGACTGCGGCGGACGTATCCAGATCGGTCAGAACGATCAGCACCATGGTGAGGTCGCCCAAGGCCTTGATCCACCTTTTGAACGATACATCGGCGTAGTCGGACCAGGTCGTGCTGACCCCGCAGTAGAGGAAAAACAAAACGATCGGAGCATTTGCTCGCAGCAGTGTCCCGACCCTGCGCCCCCTCCTGATGAGCACAACCACCCCAAGCACAAGGAGTCCCGTGAGCAGAGCACGATCAAAGGGATTGCCATCCAGGAGCTGACCAGCCGTGTAGTACACCGTCGATCCTGAACCGATTGCCGTAATCCATTGCGACGCCATGCGAGACCCGGCAATGGCCAGCCATATGACGGGAATCCAGAGCGCCGGCGAGGTGCGGACCTTTGGATCCCGATTGAGCGCGAAGAGCCCGAGTATCCCCACAGCGAAAAGAAGGGTTGCGATCTGCGGGGGCATTAGCGCCTGCTCGCGAGTTCGCGCGGTGAATTGGGCGCGGTCATTTGGGATCGAGGAACAAGCGGTGTATGAGTTCCAGAGTCAGGAGCAGGTGGATATCGTTGGTATGGTTGCGGTCGCCTTTGAGATGACCTTGTACCATCGCTTCAAGCCGGTTTCGTTGAACGTAAGGCCGGGAAAGAGCCCGAGGATCGAGCAACATCCTTCGAACGTACTCCGAGAGGGCGTCCCGGTACCAGACACGAAAGTGGCTGAATTTGTGCCAGCCCAGAAACAGACGTTCGAGGCGCAACCGCGACAAGGAGTGATCGACTCGTGCCATCCGCTGTGGCATCCCCGAGTCGTAGGCATACTCCGCCTTGAACGTGAACTCCAGTAAATGCCGCAACGCGATTGCGGAAATCACTCCGCCGTTCCCGCCCAATCCGCGGTCGGTCCGGATGGATCCCAGCGCCGCGTTTCCATCGGCGATCAGCCGCAAGCAAATGTCACTGTTCATCGCACTTTTCTTTGTGATGGCCGGTTGCGGAGCGCGAAAAACCGTCCGCACCAGGTCGTTGTCAAGGTATGGCGTTCGGAGCGACAGTTGCGTTTGTTCCAGCGCCAGTAGACCGTGATGGTGCCAGGGGGCTTGCCGAAATACTGCAAAGGATACAGGGTGCCCTTGCAGCACTCGGTCGTAGGTATCGCTGGCAGCATGGATAAAGGGAAGAAACTCCTGCGAGAATAACCCGGAATCAGGCCGCATCGGCTTGAATGCGGGAACCCAGCGCAGCACCTCGCTGCCATAGTTTCCGGTCATTCTCGCGGGGGCGATGTCGCGAGCCAGTTCATTCAGGTACAGGTCGGCGCCACGGTTGACGCGGACGCAACCGTCCGTTAGATAAACCGCACGCTCCGCGTAATGGGCAAAACGCGATAGGAACTCCGCTCCAAGCGGAATCACTTCGTAGGACTGGTGGCAGGCGCGGGCCACTTCACGCGACACGACGACATCCTGACAATCCCGGTACGTCCCGCCAAACGTGTAACACGGAAGCGTGTTCGGAGGCGCCTTGTACCAAGCCAGTATCATCCGGCTGTCAAGTCCGCCAGTGAGCGATAAACCGACGCGCTCGTCACCGTCAAAATATCGGGGGACGTTTCGCGCGAACACTCCTCGAAGTTCTTGATAGTAGGATTCCGGGTCTAATCGTTCTTGATCTTCCCATTCCTGCGGCTGAAAATAGCTTGCTTTCCGTTGCAGCGAGCCGCCCCGAAAAAGCCAGGCTGAGGCAGGCGGGAGTACCTGAACCCCCTGGAACAGAGTCCGGTTTCCCAGGACACAGCCGCAGGCGACAAACTCCCCGAGACCCTGAGAATCCACTCTCCGCAGTTCGGGCCGCACTTCGAGAATCGCTTTGGTTTCCGCGGCGAAATAAAAAGCCTCTTTGGACTCGTGATAGTAGACCCGATGCATTCCGTACCTGTCGTTGAACAGCGTCGCCGTTCCCCGTGTCCGGTCGGTCACGATTCCCTGAAACCTTCCGTTCAGGCTGGCGGGAAACGCCGGGTCGTCCTCGTAAATGTGGACAAGGTAGGAAGGACCCGCCGGATTCAACGCATGGCCTTTCTGCTGAAGGCGGCCAGCCGTCCCCGGCTCGGGAAACTCCTCCCCGGAAAAGACCAGGGTGACATCCCCTTGTTCGTTAGCAACCGGCATTCCCTGGGAAAAGGAATTCTTCCGCTCCGCCCAACCGACGTAAACTCCGGCCGCCTCATCGACCCACGTACCCGTTTCGTAGAACGACTCGTGGCGGATGGACTGAACCATGCGCAACAGCTGAGGTTCAGCCCATTCCCGCGGCATTTTGGTCACGAGTCCAACGATTCCTGGCATAGGAGGTGAGTGCAAACGGGAAGGACGCGCTCGGATCTTCCCGGCATGGGGAGGATGCGTCCGCGATTAAGAACTGGAGCCGGCGGGAGGATTTGAACACTCCGTCTGCCGATCACGATTCGACCGCTCTGCAATTGAGCTACACCGGCTCATTCGACTGCGCGAGATCAGATCATACCATTTCGCTCGCCCGCCGATTCCTAACGCAATGACACGATGGGGGACGATTCCGAGCAGTCCTTGATGGAGTTTGGATGAGATGCAAAATGCGCCCCAGCGCGTCAAGGGCGCATAGAATCGGGGCGTCAGCATTTCCTCAAAACCATTGCGAATCTTGAATTCCAGCAAGGGATTGTCGCGCTTATTGCCGTAGCGGTACAAGCCGTACGTCAGGTAAGAGACTCCACGCGCCTCGCAGAGTTCCACCGTCTTTGCGATTAAAGCGTTGGCCGGCCGTTTGTCGGAGTGTCTTGCCTTGGGAAGACATTGCAGGATGGAAGCGACCTCTCCCCGGTAGACAACCTTCACCAGGCCGATCAATTCATCGCCGAGATAGGCGCCGATCAAATCGCTTCGATCGAGAAATGACGAGTAGTCCCTCTTCACCTCATCGAACGATTTGCCGTAGTGATTGTTGGGCCTTCCCTGTCGTACCGGAGAGTCATTGTTCAAGCCCACAATCTCCCGGACCATGTCATCGCTGAACTCCCGGACGGTGACGACCACGCCACGTTTTTGCGATCGCCTGACATTCTTGCGCGTCTCTTGCGGCAGCTTCTCCCACCACTGCTTAAAACTGGTGGTCGCGGCGACGGCCCAGCTTTCCAGATTCATCGGATAGTTGAACTTGGGCTGGGTTGCCGGAAGTTTCTGCGCGAAGGTGAAGATGTCAGCGTGCAGGCCGTCCGATCCTTGCTCCTTCAGTTTCCGGACACAGCCCTCCGGGTCTTCGAGTTCCGTTGCCAGCCACTCTTCGTCATGGACAGCGGCCATCCGAATCCATCTTCCCTTCACGAAGATCGTCTTCCCGCCCACGTCCAGAGCAGGAACTCGTATCCACTTTCCTCGAACGCTGATCTCGATACTGCTGTCTGCCATCGTAAACTTTCCCTCCTCGCGTCGTGCTCCGGACCTAATCTCTACGCGCTATTCAGAAACGTAGTTCTGTCCGATCGGGTTGACACCCACGACGGCAAGGAGCCTGCCCAGATGATACGAAAACTTAAACACGCACTTCATAAATCTGGCCTGCCCGAACACCAGAGCAACCGGCAGCGCGACGCCATAAGCGGGCAGAGCAATGACTGACTGCAAGATTCGCCGCGCAGGGAAGCCGTGATTGCGCACTGAGAACACTCCCCGAAACAAAGCGCGCCGCACCAGAAAGCTGCGTTTCCAGCGCGCCGGTGGAACGACTTCGTACGCCACCGCTTCATTGCACCAGACAAACGCATGGCCCTTTTCGATCATGCGCCGAAAGAAATCCTGATCTTCTCCCGACAAACACTCCGGCCGGAACGGCGGCTCTGTCTGCGCAAAGAGCTGGCGCTTCAGCAGCACATTGCCGGTTCGACACTTGCTCCAGTCCAGACGCGTGCCCGTCGGGTCCATGGGCCGGTCGTGGAATCCGCCCTCAATGACCCACCGCGGCGGTTCCGCGTCAAAGTGCGGTTTTACGGGCCCGAGTACGCCGTCAACCTGGTACTCGGTGAGCGTCTTCAATAGACTCAGCAGCCAGACTCGGGTCGGAAACTCGTCGTCATCGATAAAGGCGATGAAGTCGCCCTCGGCATTCTCGACAGCTTTGTTGCGCGCCCGCGCGATATTCTGCCTGGACTCCACGCAGTACCGAGCCAAAATCGGCGAGTTCTTGACAAACTCCGACACCACCGCCTCGGCGGACCGCAGTTGATCGTTGTCAACCACCACGATCGAATACGTGAATTGCCCGTCAGTATCCTGGCCAGTGAGTTCGTGCAACAAGCGACTGAGGAGTTGGGCCCGCTTGAAGGTGCAGATGCACACCGTGATATGAGTCATTGCGAATCGGCTCCGCACGCCGGTCCGGTTTGCCGGCAGAGATCGGCGATGTTCAGGAGCGAACCGTCATCGGAAGGCTGTTCCGTCGCAACGGATGGCGAAGCACGTCTTTCAATCGCCGTATCTGATCCCGCTGCCGAAGCTCGATTAGCTCCTCGGGCATAGTACGTTCTAAGCCGGAGAGCATGGACCAGCCATATCCAGCCAGCATCAGAACTCCCCCGATGACAAGCGGCCTGCTCTTCATCTGGTACGCCGCCCGAAAGATCTCAAAGCCCGCATGGCTTCCGAGCAGGTAATCTTTCTTTCCCCGGTTCCACAACCTGCGAAAAATGCCGGCATGGTCGCCGCTGCCCACGTTGCGATGGTGAAAACACGCCTTCTCGTCAAATCTCCAGGTCTGCCAGCCCTTCGCCTGCGCACTCAGCAATGCGATCAGATCGATTCCCCCGGAACGGATCGGCCGATAGCCGCCGATCTCCTCAAAACATTCCCGCCGGAACATCTGACAGGCACCCGACACATGAGTCGGGCTCATAAACTGAACATCGTGCGACGCGTTCTCCTCCCGATACGGTGTCCCTGCAACTCCCAGCCTGGGATTCTCGGCAAACTTGCCCATCAGGAACGCAAAATAATCCTCTTCGAACGTGATGTCGGCGTCCAGATTGCCAATCACTTCGTACTTCAGTCCCGCCACGCGGGCGTATCCCTGGTTGAAGGCAGCCGCCTTGCCGGCAAAACTCCTCTCGACGCGTTCCGGTATCCTCACCAATTCGATCCAGTCGTGCTGGACCGCATAGCTGTTCACGATGTCATCGGTACCATCGGTCGCACCATCGCTGACGATTACCCATTTGACGGGGCGCACCGTCTGGGTCACCACCGACTGGATGGTCTGCTCGATCAACCGCGCCTCGTTCCGCGCCGGAGTAATCAGAACGTAAGTAGGAAGATTTGACATTTCAGCGCTGCTTGAACACAACTGTCGAATCGCATGCCCGGCCCCGCACAATAAGGAGTTGGAAGTACCGGAGAATGCGAACCGACGACGAGGATTGGGTCAGTCGGGCTTACGATGGGTGCCGTGACGAACAGCACGATCGCTTGCAGGCGAGGGCCAGAGCATATCGACAACGCTGGCGCTTGCGCCGCTCAACTCCTGGTGTCCTTTTGCATATCTGACTTGGGGCGATCCATCGGGAAGCCCCCAATTACGATCCAGGACTTAACCAGTCCGCAAAATCGCTCGGGAAGCAGAGTCGCGCCCGGAAAGAGCACTTGCAGCTCGCGTCCCGTCATAAGCCTGACCTCCTGAACCAGGTTCCGGGCGCGCGCCGGATCAGGGCAGGGACCGCGCCATCCACATCTCCACCGGCGGATCAAGGACACCCGCAGGTTCAGCGGCATCCATTGCCATCCCGGCACGTGGAAGTGTGGTTCCATGGGGAACCAGTAGTTAGGGGTCTGGACCCAGAACGACTTGCTCACCCGTTGAATCTCCGACGCCATCCGGCGCTGCTGCTCGAAAGTAAACAGATGCTCGATGACGGAGTTGCTGAATGCAACTTCAAAGCTGCCGTCGGCGAATTGAGCGAGATCGGTTGCGTCGCCGGTGAGCGGAGTGATGTTTTCGTGCCGCTGTTCCTCTGCCACCAGGTTCAGGCTGAATATCTGAACGTCCGACCGGCCGGCCCATCCTCGATTTTTCCAGAACTCATTCGTACCCCCAACGTCGAGAATCCGCAACGGACGGGGCAAAGAGGCGACCAGCGCCTCAAACTGCCGGAACCGCCGGGCGCGAAACCTGTTTGAAAACGAGTTTGGATTCTTGCCCTCGGCCAGTTGTCGTATCGAAGGAATCGATAAATCCATAGCTTTAGAAAACCCCCAATATGGGTTTGGGCTCAGGCAGCACAGAAAACATCAGGGATACGGTTCGTTTTATCCAATATGTCCGTATAGCACCCTGCCGATTGTGGATAACGCTCCCAGCGGCAAGTGCGCCAGTATGTATTTTGTTGCCCTGGACTTCCACTTTGCGGCGGACAAATCGAACGCGTGCGCACACTGTTCCGACACGCTATATCTCGAATAGGTCACCACCGACTGGGTAGCTCCCCAGCGATTCTTGAACGTGATAAGCCCTTGTTGACCCGCGTCCGTCCGCCCAAAGTCGAAAAACCGCAGCCCCGAAGCCTTCGCAGACTGGATCGCTTTCCAGAAAAGAAAGTGCATGCTCCCGAGATTGTTGAAGCGAGCGTCGCAGCCGCCATACTTGTACACCAGCGTCTGTTTGTAACGAATCGTGAGGATTGCCGCTATCGGCCTGCCCTGGTGAGACGCCACTTGAATCTTCAGCGCGTCACCAAAGCGGTCCATCAAATTGGCAAACCATTTCCGGGGCGGCGGGGGCAGTTTGTGTCTTTTCCGGGTAACGGTAAAGAGTCCGTAAAACTGATCGAGGAGCGCTTCCGTCGACCCTTCCGAGTAGGTCAGACCTTCGCGTTCCGCCCGCCGAATTTTTCTTTGCGTTGAACTCTTGTGACAATTGCGGAAGAGCGTATCCAAATCGGAGCCAAGATCCAGTTGATGAAAAGTGTAGGGCACGGCCGTATGGTGGAGCGCAGTCACCATTTTGAAGGGCTCCAATGGCCGTATTTCTACGTAGCGCCACTGCTCGCGGATGGAGTCAAGATCGAGAGCCGCAGTCAAAACCTCCAGGTCATCTTCCTTGTCCACTAGCGGCTCGCAGTGGTCCGCGAATGGCAGCGACACTAGCCGGCGTCCGGTCAACCAGCTTTCCACACGGCAAAACACCATTGCGTTCTGCAACTCCTGGCCAGCGGGAGTCGTTGTGAAGGCAACGGGCTCGTAGCCGTAGGTTCTGGAGAGCGCACTCAGCCACGCCGAGGAGTGAAACACGGACGCCCGCGGGTGTGCTTGCAGGAATGCATCCCACCGCGGGTCCCGGAGCGGTTGGATGCAATAACCCAGTTTCGGCTCAACATTCGTTGGTATGGCCCTCGGGACATTCAGGCATTCCCCGTAGGACATAACGATGGGGATGGCTTTCTCTCGTACTGGAGCCGGCGCACAAAGGGCCGTCCCCTCTCGCGATTCCGACAACACCGCCCCCGGGAAAGCGGAATGCCTGACCACTAAGATTTCACCTGAATCCTTGGCTCTGTTTGCCCAATCTTCGAGTCTGTGTTGGCTGGCATCTTCGATTGGACGCGCTGTCCTGGCCCTCTCGTCTCGAGGACGGAGAGGATGTTTGCTACGATGCACTGAAGCACCGGCCGATCACGATGATCCGGCTGGCTGGGCCGATTCCAGCGGACTAGTTTGATCTTCGTATGGACATCACAAGTATTTTCGATTAGGGTTAGCCGGCCTTCCCGCTCCAAATAGTGGTCCACGGCCCCAATCTTTCCGCGGAAGATGCTATAAACGGGCACACCAAGCGCTGCGGCTTCGCGATTCATCGTTCCGCCGCCGCTCACCACGAGATCGGAAAACCAGATCAGGTTCAGACCGTTCACTGGTGCGCTTGGAATCAGCGTACGACCGGCAGAAATCAGGTCACTCCAGTCCGCGCGCAGTTGCTGACCTTGACGCGGGTTTCGCGGAAGAACGACGGTTCGTACGCCAGGAGTGGACCCCATGAGTCGCATGGTTTCCGCGAACAGTACGTCACTCTCGGGGTTGTGGTAGTGGGCCTCAGTTGCGGGAGGACGAACGGTCACGACAAGATCGTCGGGCGAAATCCCCAATTGCACCAATATCGACGGATCTGGTCGGAAGCCCGGTGTATAAACGTCTTCCTTCAGGCCTGGGTACCTTACCACCCTGTCCGCCCTTCTACTCATTGCTCCTTCTGGTATGACATCGGGCATAAGGACCCAGTCTGGCTCCAGAAACCCCGTCTTCACAGAGTATTCGTAGTCATGCATCATCATGGTCGGTATGCCCAATATCTTGCAGACCAGAACTTGTGCTCGGGAGCCGTGCGAAACAGCGAGGTCGGGACGTTGGCGAACCGCGATCGGCACCAACTGCAAAGCTCTCAAACAGTTGCACAATACTTTCAATAACTTGTTCTTGCCGTAATGTCCACCGACGACCTTGCAGGGCAACTGGAAAAATTCCAGGAGATCGCAAACCTGATACATATTCCGGGCGGTCAGAATAAGTTCAATATCGTGCTTCTCCAACTCCTTTACGATGGGTACAAAAAATGGCACATGCGGAGAGTTGTCGATATCAACCCAGACTCTCTTTTTTCGCGTAACCGAGTTTGGCGGCACAGGCAGCGGCATTTTTGTGTGCCCCGATTTCCGCTCACCACGGCCCTGATCGGCTTCCTGCTCGGTTTCTGCAATGACGCTCTTACTCTCTTTCATGTTTCGATCCGCACCTCATACTCCTCTAATTTCCAGTCTCCACCTCAATCGAAAGACTTCCGGCGCTACGGTGACAGCGTCGAGACCGGACAGGAGCAACGAATGCTTGTATATTGGTCAGCCACTTAGCCGTAGAGATTTTCCGCTAAAACGAATCTCTGCCGAATAAAACGGCTCTAGGCGTCTGCATCAGAATTTGAATGTCAAGCCACAGGGACCAAGTGCGCACATATTGCAGGTCTAGACGCACCATGTCGTCAAAGCGGACGCGGCTGCGGCCTCTAACTTGCCACAAGCCCGTGAGTCCCGGCTTCGTCTCCAGGATGCGCCGGCGATGCCAGATGGCATATTCTTGATATTCGTATGCCAGAGGCGGCCTCGGCCCCACCAGCGACATATCGCCATTCAACACACTAAGAAATTGTGGGAATTCGTCCATGCTTGTCCGCCGCAGAAATCGTCCCAGTGGAGTAACACGAGGATCATTTGTCATCTTGTAGACGGGTGCGCTTGTACCCGTCGCATTTCCGTCGTAACTACCCTTAATTACGTCCTTGATGAACTTCTGGTGGAGCGTGAGGTCATTGTTGACATACATGGATCGGAACTTCAGGAATTCAAACGATTTCCCGAATTGACCAAGACGCCGTTGCCTGAAGATGATGGGGCCTTCCGAGGTCAACTTTACGCACACCGCGATGATGGCAAACACCGGAGAGAGCACTAGCAAAGCCGCGATGCTCCCAACAATATCAATCAGCCGTTTGCTGATGCGCGAGAGCTTCCGCTCTTTGTCGCGGTGCACCAGATCTGGATAAAGGATCGGATTGCTGCTTCGGTCCTGCGATTGATCGTCCCAATCCTCCGGATACAAATGAAATGAAATGGTAACTTGATTGAACTGCGTACGACTCAGGTTTGAGCGCAGCGTTTCGCTCAATCGGGCCATCACGGTTGCCTGGATCGGACTCCGCTCATCGGCATTGATTTCGATGAACATGACGCCTACAACAGTGTTGTCCTTGTACCAGCCGATCACGTCGGTTTCCCGCGTGGTTAGCGAAATGGCGGAGAACATCTCCCGTAAAGCCTGCCCGTTGTGCCCGCATGGCAGGGTGTGCCCCAGGTCCAGAAGCATCAAGAGGAACGGCTTTCGCGAGCGATCCGACCGCTTACGCTCGAGCGTGAGCGTTCGCCGGAAAGACGGTTCGTTCGCGATCATTCGCTGAAAAGGCTGTTCATCTAACGCGCTGCTCTCGGCCACGCTGTCAGACTCGAATCGATTGGGCGTCGTAACATTGGTTGATCGTCTTGAATTCACAGCTTGTTCTCCTCCGCAGCATTCGGCAGGCGTAGCGCTGCCACCCGTGTGGAACGAACTTCAATTGGACTAGGGGGAACTGGCCTAACCATGCAAGAGGCCAGGTAATAATCAGCCTTCGGTTAATGGGGGAGGAACTTCGGTTAAGTTTACCGTATTCTGGCCGTATCGCGAATAGTAGTATTGGTGCTCGCCGCTGCTGCAACTATTTACAACCAGACCTAACAACGTTGAACGGTCCAGAGTTTCGACCGCCCTTTGCACTAGTTTCTTCTCACTGACACCTTCCCGGATCACAACGAGCACTCCGTCCGCAAGCTTCATCCAGAACGTGGTATCCGCCACGGGAATGACCGGTGGAGTGTCAATGATGATCCAGTCGAAGAAGTTTCCCAGCCGGTCCAGCAGTTCCGGAAGGCGTCCGCTCTGCATCAGGTCGAGCGGGTTCTCGGGTGCGCGCCCGGCGGGGAGGAACCAAAGACCGGAGCCACTGAGTTTGTACACTACTTCAGAAAGTTGCCGCTCGCCGCGCAAACATTCGCTTAGTCCTGGCAAGGAACCGTCAAACCCAAATCGACTGGCCACGGTTGGCCGCCGCAGATCTCCGTCCAGCAGTAGCGTCTTCAAAACCTTACTGCGCGACTGATTAAGCGCCAGATTGGCTGCAACCAGACTTTTGCCTTCTTCCGGGGCCGTACCGGTCACCACAATCCGTTTGAGCTTGCGTCGTTCGCGCAGGTTTCGCAGCTTCAACCCCAGCACGCGAAATTGTTCTGCCGCCAAGCCACCCTGATCCGTCAGACACACCAGCCTGGAATCTGCCGGCAATGTGGGCAAGAGCAATTTCGCAGAGGCAAACGAATCCACACCTGGAGACTCTGGTATTGCCGCCGCCGGCAACTCGGAAAGAGATTGCCTGCGCTCGATTTCTTGTTCGACCCCTTGCAGCAGATCCGAGACCGAGTCGGCGCTTTTTGCCAAGCTTCCGCCTGACCGCTCGGCCTCTGCTCGCTGCAACGCTTCAAATATATAGCTCATGTGGAAGCAACCCTGCCTATTGCAGCCTGCCTTTGGTCTCGGCTTGCTGCATGCGATCACGCACTTCGAGCAACGTCTTCACCGCCAGCAGGAGTTCGTTCTGCTCCTGTTCTTTCGACAGCCGCGCCGCACCGTTTTTCTGCTCCACGGCCACCACCCCGAGCCGCAAGTCCCGCGCGACGCCGTCAATGATTTCGGGTGTAATCGTGGCCGCCTGCTTGGCATAGCCCGAGAGCAGCGCGTTTTCGCAGATGGTGTTGATCAGCCGCGGAATTCCCTGCGAGTGCCGGAACACAGCCTCGATCGCCGGCTCGGAAAAAATCTTGTCGGTGGCCGCCGTCCCCGCAATCTGGAGACGGCGGGCCATATACGCCTTGGTTTCGTTCCAACTGAGCGGGTCGAGGTGGCAGCGCAACGCAATCCGTTGTTTTAGTTGCCGGAGTTCATGGGAATCAAGTTTCTGATCGAGTTCCGGCTGACCCGCCAGCACAATCTGGAGCAATTTCTGCTGCGATGTTTCGAGGTTGGTTAAAAGCCGGATCTCTTCCAGTATTTCCGCCGACAGGTGGTGCGCCTCGTCCACCACCAGGATCGTGGTCAATCCCTTCTGATGTCTCTGCAGCAGAAAGCCATTCAGCACGTGGATCAGTTCGTCTTTCGCTTTGCCAGTAACCGGCAATCCGAAATCGAGTGCGATATAGCGCATGAATTCGAGAGGCGAAAGCGTCGGATTAAAAATTAGAGCGAAAGCAACATCGCGGCGCTGCAGCAACCCCAGCAGCGAGCGCAGAATGAGCGTCTTCCCCGTGCCCACCTCGCCCGTTAGAACGACAAATCCCCGGTGCGCTGTCACCCCGTAGTACAGCGAGGCGAGCGCCTCGTTGTGCCGCGTCGTAGGAAACAAGAACGACGGATCCGGTGTGATCTCAAACGGGTTGCGCTGCAGATTGTAGAAGCTCTTGTACATGATTTCTAGCCGTACAAATACGTTACAGCCGATCCTAGCAGGATGAAACCCACGATCGCCACTGCCGCCACGCCTGCGATCCAGGCACTTCGCCGGTTGGACGACTGTTCCTCTAAGCTCTCGATCGGCGGAATTTCCGCAATCACCTCGAAAGGAACCAGCTTCTTGATCTCACGCTCGCTATAAATCTTGCCACTCAGTTTTTCCTGGCTGAAAGCGAATACCCCGCCGAACACGAACCCCACCGCCAATCCCGCCCCGCACAGCAGCAAACGGTTCGGCTTGTAGGGTCTGGCCGGGAGATTCGGCGGATCCAGCATACGAAAACGTTCACCCTGTTGCGTTTTCTCCAGGTCGGTCGACATTTCCGACTGGTTTTTCTTGGCCAGCAGTGATTCGTAATCGGCTTTCGACTGATCGTAGTCGCGCGTGACGTCGGCAAACTGCTGTTCCATCACCGGGGCCATGTTGAGCCGGCCCTGATATTGGTTGATCTTCGCTTGCTCGTCCTTGATTTCCGCTTCCCGGTTCGCGATTTCGAGGCGATTGGCCTTGAGCTGACTTTCCAGCTCCAGCAGCGGCGCGCTTTTCGGATCGAGCGGCGTAGTCGCGGCCGTTTCCGGACTGGAACTACTCGCCCTGCTATTCATGTCAGCGATCATCCGTTCGCGCCTGCTCTCCGCCCGGGCAATCTGCTCTTTGGTCTTGCGGACGTCGGGATGTTTATCGGTGTAGTGAGAAGTCAAGTCGGCCAGCTGCGCCTTCAGTTGATCCAGCTCTTTGTCGATCGCCGCCAGCCCCACCGGCCCACCCTCACCCGGTTTCGAAGCGCTTCCCATGGCGCGATATTGATTGATCAGCGATTCCAGATAGGCATTCTGCTGCTTGGCCCGGTTGAGCGCGTCCTGGTTGGCTTGCACCTGACTCTGAAGGCCGGCCAGGATCTGCAGATTGCTCTGGGTCTGGGTGGGCAACTCGCCCAGGTGTTGATCCTTGAACACGCGCATTTTCGATTCTTGTTCCGCAAGCTTTGCGCGTGCCTGATCGAGCTGATCCTGCAGGAAGCTGGTCGTATTTTCGGAGCGTTTCTGCCGTTGCTCGATGTTCTCGGTGATGAACAGGTTGGCCAGTTCGCTGGTCGCCGTCTGTGCCATCTTCGGATCGCGACTCGCGTAATAAATATTGAAAGCCGAGAGCTTCCTGTCGTCGCCATGCGAAAGCTCGATTTCAATATCCTTACGCATTCTCTCCACCAGATCGTCCGGGCTCTTGTGCTTGCGCTCCTGGGCGTAAAGTCCGAGAGAGTCGATGATGCGGAGCAGGCGGGTACGGCTCATGATCTGCTGCGTAATGCTGTCCAGCTGGTGCTGTATGTCGCTGTCGACGTTCGAAACTACGTATTTCTCCGGCACTGAAGGCTGCTCGACCAGGATCAGCGTCCCCGAGCGGTAGGTCGAAGGGATCAGCCAGCTCGCACCCCACACCAGCAACCAGCCGCAGAAAAATGGCATCAGAAATTGCCACCGGCGACGGCGGACCATTCCCTTGATCTCGGTGAAATCGATGGGTGCGCCTGTTTCTTCCTGTTGTTCTTCCATGTCTAAACTCGAATGACCTACATTCCTAAGGGTTTGGCCCACTGATAGGACAGGGTCGCAAAAAACCGGTTTCGATGGGCGTCCGCGGCCAGCCCCGTCAGACCAATTTGTTGTTGAAAGTCGTGCGTGTAGCCCATGCGGAGCCCGATGCTCTTCCCGACGTTACGCTCCACCGAGATGCCAGCCGAAGTCAAACGCGCTGAACTCGAGCTCCCCTGGAAAGGTGTAAGCGACTCGCTTGTTCCGTGACTCGCGGTAACAGCGGCCGCCCAGCCCGGAACCAGTTCGCGCCGAAAATTGGCATGCACCGCCTGCAAACGCACCGAACCCAAAACCCCGCCGCCATCGCTGATGCTGCGGGAGTATCCCGTGGACACGCTGGTCCGCTGGTCCGCCCATCCGCCTTCCGCGCCGCCAGCAATCGACAAATCACTGGATTGAAACGGCGTCCCGCCGGGAGCGAACCGGTTCTCCACGTACTGCGGACCAATGAACCCGGTCAGCGTGACTCGTTTCGAAAGGCTCAGCGTGTTGACCACCAGAAAATTATGGGTCCGGGTCTCGCCGTTGGGATTGAAGGTAATGCGCTGGAAACCGTAGCTCACGCCGCCCCAGTCTCCGCGAAAGATCCGATGCAGCCAGAAGGCAGACCCCGACGCGGTTTGCGAATCCGTCAGCTGCTGCGCTCCTGTGGGCACGTTGGTGAAATGTAAATCGTAGAATGACCCGCTTGCCCCAATCAAATCGTTCAAGGCAAAGTGATAGCTCGTCCCGACTGTCGTCAGACTGGATCTTTGCGTGGCCAGTGGGGTAAGCAAACTGGCATTCGGACCGCCCGAGCCAATGACTCCGGCGCCATTGCCCCCGTCAAAAAATCCAGTGACCATGGAAAATTTTTCCGCGACCCGCAGATTCACGTGCGAGCTGAGCCGGTACTGCGAATCGAAATTAAAGTTGTGCGAACCCTGATTCTGGCTCTTGAGCATCTTGTTGTCGTTGATGGTCACGCCGCCAACGTACCCCAGTGTCCAGCGCGTTCGAGACGTCGATTGCTCAATGCTGAGGTTAGGGAAGATCGATACGCCGGTATTGCCTCCCCCACTTGAAAGCAGCAGCGGGTTATCGTCGTAGGCGGCACCCACACTCACCCCGCCGCGCAGGTAATTCGATCTTCCGATCTCGGAGAGGAACGCCGAAGAAATTCCCTTCCCCCCAAGCAGCGAAGGAATCTGGGGCGTATCGCTGCCACTATCCTCGACACCGCCTTCGGGCTGCATTCCGGCAATGGCCGAGAGCGGAGCAGCGGGAGCGGTTCTGTCACCGGCGCTGTCATTGCCCGGACTCTGGGCCGGCGGGTTCTGCGGAGCGGGGTTCTGCCCCGCCGAGAGCACCTGCAACCCAGCCATCATCCACACCAGAATCACCCAGCGTCGCATATTCATAACCATAACTACGGAACCACTGCTACGGAATCACCACCGTATCGCCAGCTTGCAGGCGGATGTTTTGCTCCGGATTCTTGCCTTTGATCACTTCTTTGAAGTTGAACAAAATTCGTTGCTGCGTTCCGTCCGCAGCTTGTCGAAGAACATACATCGACTTCTGCTTGGCGAAGTCTTTAAAGCCCCCGGCCATCGCAACCGCATCGAGCACGGTGGTCGAGCTCGTCAATAAATAGGCGCCGGGTCGAGCCACCATACCCAGGATGTTCACCTTCTGGCTCTTGCTATCGGTAACGATGACCGTGACTTCAGGCTCGGAAATGAAGCTCTGCAGGCGTTTTGTAATCTCTTGTTCTAGCTGCCGTGGCGTCTGCCCGCCCGCCTGCAACTCGCCGACTAACGGCAAAGAAATCTTTCCATCGGAACGAACCGGAACGGAACGCGAGATGTCAGGTTCTTTCCAAACATTGATGGCCAGCACATCGTTGGCCCCAATCACGTAGGAACCATCCGAATGTGCGGCTGGCGAGCCTTCCCCAGGCTTCGCTCCCGCTTGCTTCTCGGCTGCAGCGGCTGCGGGCGCCGCAGGTCGCGATCCAGGATCGGATTGCGCGAAAGCTCCGATCGACACCAGCACCAGAAGCGTCAGGACCGGCATGATTCGATAGGCCGTCATCGATTGTGTCATAGGCAATCCCTCTTAGCTATTCCCCGGTTCATTAGCTGCTGGTTCAATATATGCTGGTTCAATCGTGTTTCGTTCAATCCTAGCTGCGCAATGCCATCTGCTTCCATCGTAGCCGCTTCCGTGACAACGCTATTTCGCTTGCCGCATACCATCGGTACCAAGAAGTCGCCTGGCCTCTGCCGGCGGCGCCAGGTGGTACTCCTGAATCTTGTACAGCAGCGCACGATAGCTGACATTCAGTAAACGAGCTGCCGCTTTCCGGTTCCAGTGCGTCTGTTCCAGGGTATGGGCAATCGCGCCCCGCTCGGCTTCCCCTTTTGCGTTTCTTACCAGTAACTTCAGAGACGACCTTGCTTCCGATGGGTGCAGGTTCAAAGAGTGAACGTCGGATGGGTGAGCGCTGGTTTTCGCGCGCCCGTTCCCATTCCCACCCTTGGCTGCGGACCCGTAATCGGGACGCGAATGTAATTCCTGCAACGCCGAGTCTTCATCGCCGTGCGCCAAAAAGCGTTTGGCAAAATTCTCCAGTTCGCGCAGGTTGCCAGGCCACCCATAGTGCTGGCACGCGTCCAGCAACACGCTTGAAAAGCGCGGGGCCGGCACGCCATAGCGCCGGGTCAGCCGGTTCATCACGTGCCCCAGCAGCAGCGGGATTTCCTCGTGCCGCTCCCGCAGAGGCGGCACGCGCAATTCGAAAACGCTCAAGCGGTAGAACAGCTCTTCCTGAACTCTCTTCTCCGCCGCTGCCAACTCCAGATCGCCGCACGTGGCCGCGATGATGCGCACATCCGCCCGGATCGGGTTCTGTCCCCCGCACCGCACAAATTCTCCCGTCTCCAGCAATTTCAGAAGCCGCCGTTGCACCGCACCCGGCATGGCATCGAATTCGTCCAGCAAGATCGTTCCCTTGGCACACTGCTCCAACTTCCCTAACGTCGATTCCGGCTGCCCCTTGGCGGAACTGTGCTCGTAACCAAACAGTTCATTCTCCAGCAAATCGGAGGTGAGCACCGCGCACTTGACCCGTATGAAGGGAAAGCTGGAACGAATCGAAAGCGAATGGATCAGCCGGGCCGCGGTCGTCTTCCCGCTTCCTGCTTCTCCGGTAATCAGCACCGGCACGTCCGTCTGCGAGAGTAATTCCGCTTGCGCACGCAGCCGACGTGTCGCCGGGCTGGCCGCAATGAAATACAACTCCTCGCTGATTCGCTCGATTTCTGGTTGATACATGATTTTAAGAGGACGGGTCGCTTGCGGTTTGCCTACGAGCTTCAACTGCTTGGATTGGCAGACTGCAAAATTCTTTAGCCTAACTCTTCCGGCTTTCCCTTCAGACTGGCTCTACGTCGTACCCATCAATTCGGACGGCCATCGACCGCTGAATCGCATCCACGGAAATAATCAGGCTGTGATCGCCGTTCTCCGACAGAAACACGCCTTCCACGCCGTCCATCGCCCCACCGCGCACTCGAACACGCTGCCCCACCTTTAGGAAGGGGTACGAACGCCAGGGCGCCGTCTGCGCCAGAACCTTCTGGATGCTTTCAATCTGGTCATCTGGAATCGGCAGGCTCGCTCCGCGCGTGCCCACAAAACCGTGCACGCTCTCCACCTGGTACACCCGCGTCCGGTCTTCCGCGCTCAAAGCGCAACGGATGAACACATAGCAACTGAACAGCGGCACTTCAACTTTCTTCTTGCGATCGCTCCACCGATGCACTTCCATCGTGCTCGGCATGAACGTTTCCATGCCTTGATCGCGCAAACGCCGCTCGATCGCTTTTTCATGGCGCGCTCGGGTGTGCAGCGCGTACCAGCGCATCTCTTCCTGCGATACCAATGGGCTCAGCCCGCTCTCCACTTCGTAGCTCTGATCCGGGGTACTCATAGCTTCGCCCTCTGGGTCCCATTGCACTGGGGTCCGCCTGAATAGCACGGGCTATGCCTCTAAACGCCTTCGGGGGAAGAAAGCACAAGGAACAACTAGGGGGAGTTTCGTACTGGCCAACACTAATGTCGCTTGCAAGAGCTTGCAAGTGGTAGGACTTCTTAGGACATATCAACCCTATTTATACGCGGGCTGATCTTCTCATGACTACGCTAAACGGCTTGGAGACGTTATTCTTTGGCACAGCCGTGGTATACGTGCCTTCTTGCCGTCGGCCAGTTCCTTTACTACAGTTACTCTTCTAGTCGAAGACACTATAGCTATCGCATTGATATTATTAGCGTTATATATGTCAGTTTTGCGTCATAACAACGCCTATATCGTGGCCCGGGCTGGGGGCTGATTCTTCGCATTATCCTACAACCGGCCAAACTGAAACGGGGGCCGCGACGACCAGTGCACTTTCTTGCATAGGTTGCAAGTCTCTTGCTTGCCGGTTCGTGAATTTAGTGATACATTTTCAACTGGAACAAGAGACGTTGGTCGGCTTTTTGCCCTACTTTTTCCCTCTCCCCCGAGGCCATCGTCTAAACGAACGGAGTGATTCCCCCCTCCTGGTTCGTATAGCCAAGTGTCAGGAGACCCGATGCCATCCCATGAAGAAATGGGTTCGGACTTTGTCAGTATCGTAGTTGCCGACGGCACCCGCATCCACACCCAACTCTTGGCGGACGCGCTGCGCAATGATCGCGGCCTGCAGGTCGTAGCTGCCGCCTCCAATTCCGAGGAGTTGTTGGCCGCCATAACTCGTGTGCCCATTGATGTCGCGGTCATCAGTCACAATTTGGACGACCAGCCGGGCCGTGGCACCCAGGTGTTGCGGGAGATGCGCGCGCTCCGACCCCAGATCAAGGGCGTAATCCTGCTGGACTCCTCCAAGCCCCAGGAAGTCCTGGAGTGCTTTCGCGCTGGCGCAAGGGGTCTTTTTTCCAAGCAAGAGCGCCTGGAGAGCCTCTGCAAATGCATTCGCAGCGTCCATGAAGGACAAGTCTGGGCGCGTAGCGTGGACCTGGATCATGCACTCGAAGCTCTGGCCGACTCGCCCCGCGTCCGCGCCACCAATCACAAAGGAATCGAACTGCTTTCTGCGCGCGAACGCCAAGTCATCCAGCACTTGGCCGGGGGCATGACCAACCGTGAAATTGCTGTTGCTCTCGACCTCAGCCCGCATACGGTCAAGAACTACCTGTTCCGCATTTTTGACAAACTGGGCGTCTCCAGCCGCACCGAGTTGCTCTACCTAACCATGAATAACTCCCAAGTCCAGCTCCAAGGCGCCAGCAACCCAGAGAGCACCGGATTCGCCGCGACCATCGCAGCCGCCGAGGCCGGCGACCCTTTCGCACAATTTCGTTTGGCCGAGCATTTTTGTCAGCTTGAAAATGCACCCATCGACGGCGCCCAATCCGACTCCGTTTCCGCTTACATGTGGTACCTGCTCGCTGAGAAGACAACGGTCCCCATGCTTGAACAGATCGAGGCAGGCAAGAAAAGCATCAGCCTGACCATGTCTGCTCAACAACTGGCCGAGGCCGAAGGCAGATCTGCCGCATGGTTCAGCAACACCAGGAACAATTCTGGTTTTGCTCGCGGCAGTAAGGCACTAACTGGCGGGCACCGTAAAATGCGCGCCGGCGCCCGGTAGCACTCCCCATGATGGTCGCGTAACCTTTGCACCCTCTCGCGGGATGATTCCGGGTACTTACATCATTCAATCCGCCCGCGGAATCCAGCGGATCGATTGGTAACCGTAATACACCGCCAACCAACGGTCTCGCCAGCTATTTCGAGACTGCACCTAACGCTTTGAGCGCACCGCCGAAGCTTCCGTCTTCGCCCGGCTGAAGCCGAACTGAAGTTCCCATTCCCTGTCGCCGGACTGCTCACCGGCCGGCACCGCAGAAAATTTCCAATCCTGCGCAGCCTCCAAGGCCAGTCGCTTAAAATACTTGCTCTCCCCACCAGATTCGATTCTCGCCGTCTCCACATTGCCCAAGGCATCCACTTTGACTTTCACTCGAACCTGAATCTTGCCGTGAATCGTGCGGCGCGCACCCGGCGAAACCTCTGGCACCACTCGCCGTATGACATCGCCATGATTGCTCGCAGCACCAGCGTTCGCGGACCCTCTTTCCGCATCACTCACCCCTGACGCCGGCATTGCGGATTGAGTCGCCCCCTGCTCAGCTCCCGTCGCTTGCATCTCTGCCGGAGCGCTCGACGATTTCGGGCGAAAAATCAAGAAAGAGGCAACCGCAACCACCGCCGCCAATCCCAACACGTAGGGCCATTTTGCGGATACTTTCTGCGGACCTGAAACCGCTGGCGCCGAACCTGATTTTTCAATCTGAGCTGGCCCCGGCACTGGCCGTCCCTCCAGACGACCCAGTATCTGCGCCACCGTCCATCGCTTCCCCGCATCGACTTCCAGGCAGTGCCCTGCGATTTCGCGAAATGGTTCCGGAACCGCCGACGGTATTTCCATCGCGCTCTTCCCTCCGCGATCCCAAACCGGCAACTGCTGCGTCAGCACCTCGACCAGTGTCATTCCCAACTGCCAAACATCGGCCGCCGCTGCCGTCGCTCCCATCGCCTCCTCTGGCGGATCATCGGCGCTCGGCACCCTCGCAACACTCTTCTCCACAGCCTTCCTAAGACCGTCGGACGACAGCTTCACCTCATCCCCAATGGCCAGAATATTCGATGCCTGGATGTGGCCATGCCCAAAGCCCTTGCCGTGCACGAACTGCAAAGCCCGCAAAACCGACGGCAGCATGCCTCGCGTTTCCTCTGCCGTCAGCGACCGCTCGGGAAGAATCTGCGAAAGATTTTCTTCCGCATACTCCTGCACAACATAAAGCAGTTTCGTGCCGTCTAGCTGGCAGCGTCCCGCCTCATAAATGCGTATCAAATTTGGATGGGTCAGGTCGCGAGCCGCCCTCCATCGCAGCAGTTGCTCCTCCGCGTCCGCCCCTTCGGCGGAGATTAACTTGATCGCGGCATTTTTTAAATCCGCGCCCTGCGTATGGAATACAGCACTGTGATCGGAGCCGCCCAAGTAGCTTTGTAACGGAAATCTCCCGTCGACGGTACGGCCCACCCATTGTTTCCACATCTCACTCATATCCGAGCCTCAATAGCCCGCCTCATTGTATGCGCCCATTCGCACAACCGGTCAACAGCAGGCCACGGAAGTTGAACTTAATATTCGCGTGCATTCTTCCGCAACAATCCTTACGCAGCACTTTACAATATCCGCATGGCTGTCGTCCCCGCTGAAATCCACGGCCAGCGTTACATCAGCCTCGCCACGTTCCGCAAGAGTGGTGGCGCAATATACACGCCCATCTGGTTTGCCGAACACGACAACAAGCTCTACTTCATGACGAACGGTAAATCCGGAAAGTGCAAGCGCATTCGCAACCACCCGCAAGTCAAGATCGCCCCTTGCACCATCCGCGGCAAAATCACCGGCCCCGAATTCCCCGCAACCGCCCGCATCCTGCCACCCGAAGAGTCTGCCCGCGTCCGCCATGCGATCAACGCAAAATACTGGCTCGCCCGCGTCCCCTTCCTGTGACGCAACACCGACACTTACATCGAGATCACATCCCCATGAATCAAACCTCGCAGCCCGCTCCGCACCGCAATCATTCGGGCTCCTTCGTGTCCTTTGTGGTTATCGCTCTGCCCTGTGATGGACGACATTTACGCTGGCTGCTCGACCCTGTTACCATCAAAAGTTGTCCACAGCACCTGAGTATTTTCTTAGGCAATCGAATTTTCTTTTGGAGGCATCATGGCCGTAAAAGTTGGCATAAATGGATTTGGACGCATCGGACGCAACGTTTTCCGCACCGCGCTCGCGGACAAGAACCTCGACTTCGTCGCCGTCAACGATCTCACCGACCCCAAGACTCTGGCCCACCTGCTCAAGTACGACTCCATCCTCGGCAACCTGCCGCACACAATCACCGCCGGTTCTGACAGTATTTCGATCGACGGCAAAGTCATCAAGGTATTCAAAGAGAAAGATCCCGCTGCCCTGCCTTGGGACTCCGTCGGCGCTCAAGTCGTCATCGAGTCCACCGGCCACTTCACCGACGCCAATGACGCCAGGAAACATCTACGCGGCAGCGTGAAAAAAGTCATTATCTCCGCCCCCGCCAGGAACGAAGACCTCACCGTAGTGCTCGGCGTGAACGAAGAGAAGTACGATCCCGCCAAGCACCACATCGTCTCGAACGCTTCCTGCACCACGAATTGTCTGGCCCCGATCGCCAAGGTCCTCCACGACGTTTTCAAGATCGTCAGCGGCACCATGACCACCATCCACTCTTATACGAACGATCAAGTCATTCTCGATTTCCCGCACAAAGATTTGCGGCGAGCCCGCGCAGCGGCGATCAACATGATCCCAACCTCGACCGGCGCCGCCAAAGCGCTCAAGCTCGTCATCCCCGATCTCGCCGGCAAAATCGACGGCTTCGCCATGCGTGTCCCAACGCCCAACGTCTCGGTTGTCGACCTCGTCGTCTGGGTAGAAAAAAAGACCACCAAAGAAGAGGTCAACGCCGCCCTGAAAAAAGCTTCCGAGTCAGGCCCGCTGAAGGCCTATCTCGGGTTCGAGGAGAACGAACTGGTCTCGTCCGATTTCAAAGGAGACTCCCGCTCGTCCATCGTCGACTCCCACATGACCCTGGTAGTCGCCGGCAACTGCGTCAAGGTGATCTCCTGGTATGACAACGAGTGGGGATACTCCTGCCGTGTCCACGATCTGATCAACCTGATGGCGGCCAAAGGGCTGTAGGTTCCGTAGCAATGGATCATACGGTGGAGGAACGGGCGTCTCGCCCGGCTCTCCATCGGCAAGCGTCGAACGACTGAGTTTTTTTCATGTCCAAACTTTCCATTCGCGATCTCCCGCTCAACGATCACCGCATCTTCATGCGCGTCGACTTCAACGTCCCGCTCGAGGACGGCCGCGTTATGGACGACACGCGCATCCGCGAGACCCTGCCTAGCATCGAGTACGCTCTGCGTCACGGCGCTCGCCTCATCCTCGCCTCTCACCTCGGCCGTCCCAAGGGCAAGACCAATCCCAAGCTAAGCCTCAAGCCCGTCGCCGAGCGTCTGCGCATGCTGCTCGACAAAGAATTGTCGCGTGGCGAAAACGTTGGCTTCTGCCCCGAGTGCGTGGGGCCCGAAGCCGAAGAAATGGCGTTCAAACTCGAAAAGGGCCAGGCCCTGCTGCTCGAAAACCTTCGCTTCCACCCCGAAGAAGAAAAAAACGACGACAAGTTTTCCATGCAACTCGCCGCTCTCGCTGAGTTCTACGTCAACGACGCCTTCGGCACCGCCCATCGTGCCCACGCTTCCACCGTTGGCATCACCCGGTTTGTAAAGAAATCCGCCGCCGGTTTGCTCATGGAAAAAGAGCTGCAATATCTGGGTCGCGTTTTGCAGAACCCCGAGCACCCCTTCGTCGCCATCCTCGGCGGCGCCAAAGTCAGCGACAAAATCGGAGTCATCCAGAACCTGCTCGGCAAAGTCGATGTCCTGATTATCGGCGGCGCCATGGCCTACACCTTCCTTAAGGCGCAAGGCGAATCCGTCGGCAAGAGTTTGGTCGAAGAAGACAAGATCCAACTCGCCCGCGATCTTCTGCAGCAGGCTAAAACCCATAAACTCAAATTCCTCTTGCCCACCGATCACGTAATCGCCGACCGCGTCGAAACCGGCGCCGTAACCAAGATCGTCGGCCACGGCGAGCCCATCCCCGCCAACATGATGGCCCTCGATATCGGCCCGCAATCCATCGAAGCTTTTTCCGAACAAGTTGCCCGCGCCCGCACCATCGTCTGGAATGGTCCCATGGGCGTTTTCGAATTGCCGCCCTTTGCCAAAGGCACCTTCAAGATCGCCCAGGCCGTGGCAGATAATCCCGGAGCCACTTCGATCGTCGGTGGCGGAGATTCCGTAGCCGCCATCAAAGCCGCCGGCGTAGCCGACAAGATCACCCATATTTCAACCGGTGGTGGCGCCTCATTGGAATTTCTGGAAGGCAAGAAGTTGCCCGGGCTTGAAGCGCTAACGGATAAAAAGTAGGCTCTTAGCTGTTGGCTTATAGCTCGGAGCGCGTAGCTCGCAGCCCCTAAGCTTCGTATCAGGGCATCGCTTTAGCGATGCCGAAAACCGCACTTCACCAACTGCCCCTTTAGGGGCCGCTATGTCCGACTTCGCAGCCCGACTCACTTTCGCCAACGGCAAGACCGTCGAACTCGCTGGCCCCGCCGACATCACCAAAGAAACCACCGAAGCCATCGTCAACGCCGCCAACTCATCTCTGCTCGGTGGCCGGGGAGTGGATGCAGCGATTCACCACGCTGGCGGCCCCTCGATCCTCCAGGAGTGCAAGCGCATAGTGGCCAAGATCGGCACACTCCCAGCCGGCAAAGCCGTAATCACCACCGGCGGACGATTGCCCGCCAAATATGTAATTCACACCGTCGGCCCAGTGTATAGAGGAGGCCAACAGCACGAGGCAAAAACCCTCGCCAGTTGCTATCGTGAATCTATCCAGATTGCCGACGATCACGGAATCCGCTCATTGGCCTTCCCTTCGATATCAACCGGCGCATTCGGCTATCCCGTTCACCAGGCCGCTGAAATCGCCCTTCGCACCATTGTCGAAGCTCTGCCGCATTGCACCCATGTAATACAAGTCCGTTTCGTGCTCTTCGACATAGCCACCAGCAATGCCTACGTCCAGGCCGCCGAAACATTATCCCAGCAACCACGCGCAATTTCCGCTGTCTTCGAGAAAGGTCCTTCGTGAGAACAAAACTGATCGCCGCCAACTGGAAGATGTACAAAACACCCGACCAAGCCCGCGACTTCTTCCGCGATTTTCTGCCGATGGTCCAGGGCCACGACCGCGACGAAATCGTAGTCTGCCCAACTTACCTCGCGCTCGATGCCGCCGTCACCGCCGCCAAAGGCTCGAACGTCGCCATCGGCGCTCAAGACATCCATTGGGAAAAGGACGGCGCCTTCACCGGCGAGATCTGCGCGACCATGTTGCTCGCCGTCGGCGCCACCCACGTCATCATCGGACACTCCGAACGCCGCCAGTACTTCGGCGAGACCGACGACTCCGTCAATCTCAAACTCAAGTCCGCCATCGAAGCCGGGCTCATCCCCATCGTCTGCGTAGGCGAAGTCCTCGAAGAACGCGCAGCCGGACTCACCGACGACGTCTTGCGCCGCCAATGTCTCCGGGCCTTCCACAAAGTGTCGGCCAAAAAAGCCGTCAGCCTGGTTGTCGCCTACGAACCCGTCTGGGCCATCGGCACCGGAAAAACCGCCACGCCGCAGATGGCCGCCGACGCCCACGCCATCATCCGAAGCGAAACCGCCGAATCCTTCGGCCCGGAATTCGCCGCCAAACTCCGCATCCTCTACGGCGGCTCCGTCAAACCAGAGAACGCCCATGCCCTGATGTCAGAAGAAGAAATCGACGGCGCGCTCGTAGGCGGAGCGTCGCTAGATCCCAAATCGTTCGCGTCAATTGTAAAATATTAGAGCAGGCCGTTAACGCATGGCAAGAACGAGGTTTCTCATGAAATTTGGCGTCATTATTTTTCCCGGTTCGAACTGCGATCACGATGCTTTCTGGACCATCCAACAGGTTGCCAAGCAGCCCGTAACTTTCCTCTGGCACGACTCGCACGACCTCCAAAACTGCGACGCCATCATCGTCCCTGGAGGCTTCGCCTTCGGCGACTACCTCCGCACCGGCGCCATCGCCAAGTTCTCGCCGGTGATGGAATCCGTCCGCAAGTTCGCGGCCGGGGGCGGGCTGGTGCTTGGCATCTGCAACGGCTTCCAGATTTTGTGTGAGGCAGGTTTGCTCCCCGGAGCGCTGATGCGCAACGTCGGACTGAAATATGTTTGCAAGCCGGTGCAGGTGAGAGTCGACAACAACCAGACGCCATTCAGCAACACCTGCCGCAAAGGCAAAGTGCTGACCATTCCCATCGGTCACATGGAAGGCAACTATTTTTGCGATGAATCGACACTCGCGGAACTGAAACGCGACAACCGCATCGTCTTCCGCTACTCAAACCCGCAAGGCGAAATCACACCGGAATCGAATCCCAACGGATCGCTCGAAAATATCGCCGGAATCTGCAGCCCCGGACGCAACGTGCTGGGCATGATGCCCCATCCCGAACGCGCCGCCGAACCAGAACTCGGCGGCACCGATGGATGCAAGATTTTCGAGTCGCTGGTGGAAGCGCTGGAATTGAAGTAGAAGGATTCAAGGTTTCAGAGTTTCATAAGAACTCCGCGAACTTTTATTTTGAAACCTTGAAACTTTGCAACCTGGCACTAATACGCCCATCGAAGCAGTGTCGCTCCAGAGGTAAATCCCGCTCCGACCGAAGCCAGCAGCACCAGGCTTCCCTTTTTCAGTTTGCCTTCCTGGCGCGCCGTTTCCATGGCCAGCGGAATCGTTGCCGCGGTGGTGTTTCCGTACTGCTCGATGTTAATGATCACCGCTTCCGGACGCATATTCAGACGATCGGCCGTCGCAGTGATGATGCGCTTGTTCGCCTGGTGCGGAATGAAGGCGTCGATCTCGCTGCCCTTAATGTTGTTGCGTTTGAGAATTTCTTCGCAGAGCGACGCCATCTTGCGCACCGCAAACTTGAACACCGCTCCTCCGTCCTGATGAACAAAGTGCATCTTCTTGTCGACAGTTTCGTGGCTCGCAGGATTCAGGCTTCCACCACCAGGCATGTACAGCGAGCACCCACCCGATCCATCCACTTCATGGACAAAGTCGATGAGTCCGACGGAATCGTCTTCCGCCGGTTCGAGCAGGACCGCGCCCGCTCCATCGCCGAAAATAACGCAGGTCGCGCGGTCGGTGTAGTCGATGATCGACGACATCACGTCCGCACCGATCACGAGTACTTTCTTATGCGATCCGGTTGCAACGAACTGCGCTCCCGCTTGCAGCGCGTAAACAAACGCCGAACAGGCAGCGGAAAGATCGAACCCCCAGACATTTTTCGCGCCCAGCTTGTGTTGGACCAGACAAGCGGTCGAGGGAAAAAACATGTCCGGCGTAACCGTACCCACCACAATCGCGTCGAGATCGGAAGCTTCGATGCCGCGCTCGGCGAGCGCCTTCTTCGCCGCCTCAACCGCAAGATCGCTGGTCGCAACTCCCTTGTCCACGAGATGACGCTCACGGATGCCCACGCGCTCCATGATCCACTGGTCATTGGTATCGACAAGTTTTTCGAGGTCGGCGTTGGTGAGAAGGCGAGGCGGAACGTAGGTGCCGAGAGCGCTGATCTTAACGCGCTGAAGCTGGGTCAATGACGTCTCCTGAGATGCGCAGTGCGATGTAAAGCGAATTGATTATTTTCAACGATGAGCGCGAGAATGTCTAACGCCAGTGTCCTAATTCCCCACAAAGGAGCACAGAGGAACAACTAAACGACGAAACCCTAACGGAATTCACGCCTCTCCGTGACTTCGTGTTTTTGGTGGTTGATGAATTATGGCAGACGCGCCGCCAGATCCCCGAACACCGGCAATTCGAAACGCTCGCCTTGCCATGCTTTGAACGACAGAACGATCCACAAGAACAACATGGCCAGCGAAGCTAGAATTCCAAACAGAAGAAAAGCCATGGCGGCAGCGACATTCGAAAACAAAAGTGCAGCGATGGTCAAAACGAAAAAAACTCCCCAGAGCAAAATGCTTTGCCATGCGTGAAAGCGGACAAAGCGGCTCTTGCGAAATGCCGGCAGAAACAATATCACTGCGGCAGGGACGAAGATGAGATAGGCGACAGCCGCGGCCGCTCGTTCCGCGGGAGGAAGCGGCGTCATCGACCATCCGCATCCCGGACAAAATGCCGCGTTCGCCGGCATCACCGTTCCACAGTGGGGACACTTGACGGAGGATTGCGCCGGATTCGCTGGACTATCTCCTGAACTTTGTTCTGAACTAGACAATTCGGCGTCCATTCGTCTTCTTCGGATTGCGGCATTCTTCGCAAACGCCGTAGATCTGGAAAGTGTGGCGGGTCGTAACGTAGCGATGTTTGCGCCCGATTTCGTGCTCGATCGCGCCGACTTCTTCGGAGAAAAACTCGACCGAAGCGCCGCACTCGGTGCAGACCATGTGGTGATGACTGCGGCGATTGTACTGGTGTTCATAACGCGCGATGCCGTCGTGGAAGGCGACTTCGCTGGCCAGTCCGCAACCGGCGAGAAGTTTCAGCGTCCGGTAGACGGTGGTGACGCCGATGCGCGGGTCGGCTTTCTTGACTAGACGATGCAATTCGTCGATCGAAAGGTGTTCACGCGTTTCCAGAAAGGTCCTCAGAATTGCGTTGCGCTGCTCCGTCTGCTTGAGCCCGACACGTTTGAGATGCTGAAGAAAAATTCCCTCGGCTTCGCGGATATTCTCGCGCGAGATGGAGGGCTGATCGTCAATTCGTTTCTGCAGCATTTTGGGCGGCGCGGACAACTTAAGATGATAATGCACGCCGAGGGTTCCCGACAGGATACTTGGGCAAGTGCGGATTACGCCAACCGAGTCGGCTCGCTGCGAGTCTGAGGCCAGCGCGCGTCTGAATTGGGGAGTCGGGCTGAAGCTGATGGGGAATGCGATCGTCCAGTTATCGCGGGCGGGATGACGGGGTTTTTACCCCCCCCAATTTCCTCTAAAGTATTCTAAACAAAGGACTTACTTGTAAAGTATTCTGGAATAAGGACTTAGTGGGCTGACGCTCCGTTTTCGTTTCGATTCGGGACGTGCGATGGATGCTCAAATGTCGCAGACCAAGAGTTCTTTTCGCTTCGCTCAGGATTTCGGCGGCGGGCTCCCGCCCGCCAAACGCCTCAAGTTGTCAAGGAGCGCGGAAAATGGCTTCGTGCGGGATCGAAGGGCCGTCTCTGGAGACGGGGACACTTCTTCCCTGGCCAATCCGATTTCTATTTTCGCGCGTGGCGGGTTGGTTGTCTGTGATCGGGGGACAGCGAGTTTGTGATGAATCGGGGGTCAAAGGCCCCGCCCAAGCGAAGCTTGAGCGGGGCACCCTTCAGAGTTGGGATGGAGGCGAAGTCCGGGCCACCCGCCAATGACGGAAAACGTTCCGTCTGTCCCCGGGTTTCTCTCATCGGCAGTCCAATCCATAGGTCCTTCGCTGCGCTCAGGATGACAGCGCGGATCTATACCGATCAGAGTTCAAGGCGTTTCCGACCTGCCGCAAATTTTACTCTCATAATCGGACACGACCATTGATAGTAGTGTTCAGTCGCGTAGCTTGGCAATTCCGTCGCACGGTTGTCACAGACACCACGCACCCCTACAATCTTTTAGTAATGTCGTCTACTTTTTCCCTGCCTGAAGTCCGCCGGCGCAATCCTGCGCTCCGCATCCTGTACTACGCGGTTTGCCTGTTGCTGGTGGCGCTGCTCGCCGTGGTCTGGTGGTTGTACTGGATTGCCCACTCGGCGGTGCCGCAACTGGATGGCAGGGTCGTGGTGCCGGGGATTTCGTCCAAGGTGCGGGTGGTGCGCGATGGGCACGGGGTGCCGACGATTGAGGCGGCTACGCTGGAAGATTTGTTTTTTGCGCAGGGGTACGTGACCGCGCAAGACCGGCTGTGGCAGATGGACATGATGCGGCGCGCGGCTGCCGGAGAACTTTCGGAGGTGATCGGCGAGGCTACGGTAAGGATGGATCGCGAGGAACGGATTTTGGGACTGCGGCAGGCGGCGGAAGCGGCGGAGAAAACGCTTTCTGTACGCGATCGAGCTTACTTTGACGCCTACGCCCGAGGAGTGAATGCGTTTCTGGAATCGCATCGCGACCGGCTCTCGCTGGAATTCCGCTTGATGAAGTACACGCCGCGGCCGTGGACGGTGACCGATTCCCTGCTGGTGGGCGCGCGCATGGTGCAGGACCTGAACCACTACAGCGATCCGCACGCGCTGACACGCGAGAAAATTCTGGCCAAGCTCGGATCGGAATTGACGGCGGACCTGTACGTGAATTCTTCCTGGCGGGATCGTCCGCCAACCGAGGCACGGAGGATCGACGAGGAGCCTGGGGTTAGCAGCGGGGACGAAGACAATGACGATGATGATGAAGAGGTTGATCCGGAGGGTGGAAACAGCCGGTTGATTTCGGGGCTGCCCAAGGTTGTCATCCTGAGCGAAGCGAAGGACCTGCTTTCGCGTCAGGGCAAGAAACAGCAGGTCCTTCGCTTCGCTCAGGATGACAATAGTCTCTCTTCTGCGCGAGTTTCTGAGTTCCATTCTGCGTTGCCTTACGCGTTGTCCTCTACTTTCACTTTGGAAGAGGCCGATTCATTCCGGCCTGGCTCGAACAACTGGGTTGTTTCCGGGCAGCACACGGTTTCGGGGAAACCTCTGCTGTCGAACGATATGCACCTCGACCATCAGATGCCGAACCTGTGGTTTGAGGCGCACCTGAGAACAACAACAAAGACGGGCAACTTCGACGTAGCAGGCGTTACGCTGCCCGGAGTTCCGTTCGTGATTGTCGGCCACAACCAGCGCATCGGCTGGGGATTCACCAACGTCGGTCCAACCGTGGAAGATGATTTCCTTGAGGAGTTCAACGCGCAGGGGCAGTACAAAACTCCGGCGGGATGGCTCGATGCGCAGCACCGGCAGGAGACTATCCACGTCAAAGGCAAGCCGGATGTGACGCTCGACGTGGTGACAACCCGTCACGGACCGATCGTCACCGAGCTGATTCCGGGCGAAACGCGAAACATTGCCTTGCGCTGGACCTTGCAGGACGGCGAGGGGCTGGTTTTCTTCGACGTTGACTTGGCACAGAACTGGGAAGAGTTTCGCAAGGCGTTCTCGACATTTGGCGCGCCGGGACAAAACGTGATGTATGGCGATGTGGATGGTCACATCGGATATCAGGCGACGGGGCGAGTACCGATCCGAGCGGCGGGCGATGGCAGCCTGCCGGTGAGCGGCAGCGATGATGCGCACGAGTGGAAGGGTTGGATTCCTTTCGACGAGATGCCGCATGTTTACGATCCGCCGTCGGGTATTCTGGCCACCGCCAACGGACGCATCGCTCCGGACGGCTACAAGTATTCCATCAGCACGGAGTGGGAAGCGCCGTGGCGAACGGATCGCATTTACCGGGTGCTGGAATCGGGAAAGAAATTTGCGCCTGCGGATATGCTGGCGTTGCAACTGGATCTGTCGTCCACTTACGACCGTTTCTGCGCCGACAAGTTCGTGTATGCGGTCGATCACGTCGCCAGCGCCTCAGACCGGGCTAGGCGGGCAGCGGAAATTCTGCGGGACTGGGATGGGCGGATGTCGGAGGATTCAGCGGCGCCGACGATTGAGACCAAGGCACGTCAGGAACTGGCGCGGTTGCTGCTGGAGCCGAAGCTCGGTGCTGCGTCGGATAAGTCGCATCCAGGCGCGCTGAGTTGGAAGAGCTATCACTGGGCTATGTCGTCGGTCTGGTTGGAAAATGTGCTTACCAGGCAACCGGTACGCTGGCTGCCGCCGGGATACTCCGACTACGGGAGCCTGTTGACGGCTGCGGTTGAGAACGTGGTGAAGCAGACGGAAGTTGCTTCGGGCGACGCCTCGAAAGTTTCCGCGCAAGTTCCTTCCGACCTCGGTCAATGGAAATGGGGAAAGAATCATCCGGTTGAAATCGATCATCTTGTGCTCAGCCATCTTCCCGTGATTGGGCGCTTCACGGGACCTGGAGTGCATCCATTGAGCGGGAGCGGGTACACGGTAAAGGCGGTGGGCGGCGATTTTGAGCCTTCCGAACGGCTGACGTGGAATTTTGCGGACTTTGACGAAAGCACGCTGAACGTGGTCACGGGAGAAAGCGGGATATTTCTCAGTCCGTATTATATGGACCAATGGGCGGCGTGGTACGGAGGCTCGACGTTCGCGTTTCCATTCTCGCAGGCTGCGGTGGAGAAACAGCGGGCGCATGAGATGACGCTGGAGCCGGAGTAGGCTTTTGGCTCTTACGCCCCTGACGGGGTGTCTCATTTCCCATAGAGACGGGGCAAACCCCGTCTCTACAACCGGAAGAACTTGCCGCATCCCTGAAGCGATGCCCTGATACGAAACATTTTTCTAGAAATCGATGGTCTTGACGTCGGAAAACTCGCCGATGAAGCCAAATATCTGACCGGGGTTATTTGGATTGTTCGGGTTGAACTCCAAGGCATCGGTGGTGGTGTCGTAGATACGGAGTGCTCCGCCCTGGATCACATACACCACAGTACGCTTGGCAATGGGCTCGATGCCGGTCACGTCTCCGTTAGCGGGAGGAATTACGACCGCGCCGGTCAGCGTGTTGTAGATGGAAAGGCAACCACGGGTCTCGGCCCCTTGCGGCGGGACGGGTGGAGCGATCTCAGTGCAAGTGCGCGCGCCGATGAAGAGCTGTCCGTTGGCGCCGAGCGCGATGCGGTTGTGATATCCGTCGGTGATGATGATCGGGGTGCTATTGGTGACGGTCATGGTGCTGAGGTCGAAGACGGTGAGCAGGCCGCAGGATGTCGCCTGCGTTGTCTCTCCAGTGCAGGGCTGTGGGTTGGGGTTGGGTACGGGAGTTCCAGCGAGATACATGGTTGAGTTATCCACCACAGCGACAGTGGCGGCTGGGACGGAAACGGCGGGACAGACCCCGGACGGCAGACATTGTGTCAGCGTCAAATCGACTTTTTGGACGCTGGCCTGAGTGCCGCCGCACTCGGCGCCACAGTTCACCACGTAGGCGGTGCTGTCGTCGCTGCTGAAGAAGGCCGCAACCGGATGATCGAAACCGCCGATGTATGTAACCGCATTGCCGATCCCGATATTCGACGGCGTAATCACCGCCACCGAATCCGAGTTTTCGCTGAAGCCGAAAATTCGGTTGCCACTGTGGTCGATAGAAAGATAGCGAACTGCGGGAACGTCGACCTCTCCTGTGAAAGCGCCGGTGTTCAGCGAGATCGCCTTCACTACACCGGGAGACTGCCCCACAACCGGCGCGGTCGGCACCGCGACATAGGTGGCGGAGCCATCGGGGGAAACGACGAAGCTCTCGGTGAATCCCGGCAACGTCAGGTGACCAGCAGCAGATTCGCTGGTGTTGTTAATGATGGTGAACTGGTTGTCGGTGAATTGCGTTCCGGTGCCGCTGTACACCAGGGTCCGGCCCCGGTTCGGCGTGAGCACCATCATTCCCGGAGTGTTGCCGCCGGCAATCGGGGACACGTTCCCACGCACGTCTTTTGCGGCGTTGATGATGTATACGCCCGCAGGTCCGCTGCCGGACGACACGCTGTTCGTGATGAAGGCGCGGAATTTGAGACCGCTGGTTTGCGTGTTGCCGGTTGGGGAGCTATAGCCGCAGCTCAGCCAGATCAGACTGGCGGGCAGCAGGGAAAACAACAGAATCAGGACTCTTTTCAAACCTGGGACTCCAACCTCATGCCGGATAATTACTTGGATGCAAGAATAAGGATTATAGCAAAGGAAGAAATTACGGATAGCTGGTGGAGAGCCGGGCGTCCCCGCCCGCCGGACGGCTGCACCGGCGAGGACACCCGTAACTCGATCACGGCAGTGCTGAAAATCTCAAACATAGAACTGTTTTAGCAATTCCATTCTTACCTCTTCCTTGGCGATCGCCTGTCCGATGCGCTGAAAGTTGCCGATCTGATCGGCGGCATCCATTTCGCCTACCTTTGCTGGGTCGATGTCGCCGAGGTTGAGCCCATCGAGGCGCTCGCGCGTCAAGCTGACTGTGATTCGCTGGTAGGTCAGAGCCTTGGACGCGACCGCGCCGGGGCTGATGAAATCAAGCGCATCGTTGGCCGGAACGCCGCTGGCTCGGGCCGCGTTTGCTTCCGCAGTAGGCGCCGGAGCCTTGCCCGCCGGGGGTTGCCCGATCAGGTGCATCAGCACATTCTGCTGCAGGTTGGCATCGTTCATCAGTTCCTTGATCGCATACCGAGCCCAGTTGAAAAGGTTGTAGCCGGAAGCCTTGCCGGCTGGAACGGTGATCGCGTTGAAGCCGGTACCGAGCGACAGCAACAAAAGTTTGCTGGCTCCGGTGGGCCATCCAAATTGATATTTCGGGTCGGTCGCTTCGAGAAAAACCTGCATCGAGGGATTGTTGTAGCTGCTGACGCCGCCGTCGATAAACTCATAGTCCTGGGGCTGGCCTTGGTCGTCGGGGACGGAAATCGTCTGCGGCGGAAAGTAGGTGGGAGCGGCGCTGCTGGCTCGCACGATCTGCCACAGCGGTAGTCCCCGGTTGTTGGTAAAGTACTTTCCCTTCGGATTGTTGGTGAAGAACCAGGTTGTCCCCAGGGTAACGTTCTTAGCGACGATGAGGATGTTGGTACGCAGTTTCGCGCTTCCCAGCGTGGTGTCTTCCCCAAAAATATCTTTCAGGTGCTCTTCGAGCGGACTACTGGGATAGCTGTGCCAGAAACGCTCGGGCAAGAAGACCTTGTGGAATATCTGCTTTCCAAATTTGAGGTAGAAGTCCCGAAGCTCGACTGCTTTCAAGCCGAGCGCAAGTCCCACGGCAAGAATGGCGCCGGTGCTGGTACCTCCGATCAGGTCGAAGCGGTCGCAGAGTGGCAGCGAGCGGCCCGTCAGCGCGTCGAGTTGGCTTTCGATCGCAATCAGAGCTTCGGCGGGGATCAGCCCTTTCAGGCCACCGCCATCAATGGACAGAAGACGCATCGGGCGGGTTGGGGGATTCGGGGTGATATTCAGCATGTCGAGTTCTGTTTCTGGTGCATCACAGTGCGCGATCAGTACGAAGAGGATTGCTCGGCGGCCAGGCGGGCAGGTCCGCGCTCTTTCACTTCCTCGGCCGGTTGCCCCATCGATTCCTGCGTGATCGTGCGCCCTTCGCCCCGCGCGAGGAAAGCTTCCGCCACATCAATGGCGGTCAGAATTTCAGCTCGGGTGCGCTCGCGCTCTTCCCACAAGGAAAGCGCCTCCTGGACAGTGGCTTTTTCGCGATGGAAGCATCCGCTGTCAATCGCCTGACTTATAAAAGCTTTCTGATCGGGCGTGAACTGTACTTTCATGCGATTCAGGGTAGACGCCGACAAGTTGGGTGTCAAACGCCGGTGGGAACGCCGGTGGGATCACCGGGCTAAGAATAGCGAAACTCAGCCTACATCAGATCGGACGGCTTCCGCTTTCGCCTGGCTGCGTGGCGGATGTGGAGCGCTTCAACTTGCTTCTGTTTCTCGATGACACGGTATATCACGCGATAAACATGAGTCTTTCGGCCGTAAAGCAAGTACCGCAGCTTGTCCTTCTTGCGCGTTAGCGGGCAGCGGTTCGGCTGATGTTCCAGACTGAGAATGGCCTCATTGCGCTGAAGAGAGACAACCGCTGGAACCCGTTTACCCGCTGCCAGATGCGGAGACCTCGCGGCTTCCTGTATTCTCGGAAAGATGCCGCGGAACTTTCTTGAACGTCTGAAGCAATCGCCCGTGCTCTGCGACGGAGCCATGGGAACGCTTCTCTATGCCAAGGGGATCTTCATCAACCGCTGCTATGACGAGTTGAACGTTTCGCAACCGGAGCTGATCCGCGCGGTCCACCACGATTATCTGCAGGCTGGCGCCGAGATAGTCGAAACCAATACTTTCGGCGGGAACAGCTTTCGCCTGGCGCGGCACAGCTTGGCGGATCGCGTGCGCGACATCAATTTGGCGGGCGCTCTTGTGGCTCGGGAAGCGGCCAAGAGTTTCGATGCTTGGGTCGCCGGATCGATTGGCCCGTTGGGCATTCGCATTGAGCCGCTGGGCAAGACTTCGTTTGAAGAAGCTCGAACCGCGTTTCGCGAACAAGTCGCAGCCCTCGTCGAAGGCGGCGTGGATTTGCTGATGCTCGAAACCTTCGGCTACCTCGAAGAGTTACACCAGGCTCTGCTGGCCTGCCGGGATGTGAGCGCGACGATTCCTATCGTAGCCCAGGTCACGATCGACGAAGATGGAAACTGCCTGGATGGCTCCCAACCCGAAGCCTTCGCCGCCCGCCTCACAGAATGGAATGTCGACGTGCTCGGTATCAACTGCAGCGTGGGGCCGGTCGCAATGCTGGACGCGATCGAACGCGTGCGGGCGGTGACTTCCCTCCCACTGGCCGCCCAACCAAACGCCGGCATGCCGCGCTCGGTCGAAGGACGGAACATCTATCTCTGTTCGCCGGAATACATGGCGAGCTACACGCGAAAATTCGTGGCGGCCGGCGTACATCTCATCGGCGGATGCTGCGGCACCACGCCCGATCACATCCGCGCCATGAAATCGGCGTTGCGGGTGGGCGAAGCACGCGGCAAGGCCGCGGTTACGGAGGCGATTCATTCCGCCACTGCGCCTTCCCCTCCGGCGAGCATTCCCATCGCGGAGCGGTCCCGGCTAGGAGCAAAGCTTGCGTCCGGGGAATTTGTGACCATGGTCGAAATCGTGCCGCCCAAGGGAATCGACATCCGAAAGGAGATCGAGGGCGCGAAGTTCGTCAAATCGGTCGGCGTCGACGCCGTGAACATCCCCGACAGCCCGCGAGCCTCGGCCCGCATGAGCAACCAGGCCTTGTCCCTGCTGATGCAACAGGAGGTTGGCATTGAAGCCATCCTGCACTACACCTGCCGCGACCGCAACGTGCTCGGCATTCAGTCCGACCTGCTGGGGGCCGCGGCAACCGGAATTCGCAACCTGATCTGCATCACCGGCGATCCCCCCAAGATGGGGAACTACCCCGATGCCACGGCGGTGTTTGACGTGGATTCGATCGGCCTGGTGAATATCGTCCACAACCTGAACCGGGGACTGGACCTCGGTGGGAACCCGATCGGCCCCGGCACCAGCTTTGTCATTGGCGTGGGTGCAAACCCGGGCTTGCCCAACCTCGACGAAGAGATCAAGCGTTTCGAATACAAGGTGCAGGCCGGTGCGGAATACGTGGTGACGCAGCCGGTGTTCGACCTGAGTCTCCTGGAAAAATTCCTGAAACGGATCGAACACTGCCGCATTCCCCTGATCGCCGGAATCTGGCCCCTGGTAAGTGCCCGCAACGCTGAGTTCATGAAGAACGAGCTGCGAGTTTCCGTCCCCGATGAAATCCTGAACCGCATGATTAGGGCCGCAAGTCCGCAAGCGGCTCGCGAGGAAGGCGTGGCCATCGCTCGCGAAATGCTCGCGGCGGTTCGCGAGCGGGTCCAGGGTGCGCAGATCAGCGCTCCCCAGGGCCGATATACCTCCGCGGTGGATGTTCTGGAGGCTCTCGGATCGAAGCGTCCGACCTCAGTTTAGTTTTGGGAATACCGTGCACAAGAAATTACAAGTATTGAAAACTTTCGCTGGACATTTCGTATCTAAAACGGCATTACAATAGAGTGCAGGAGCAAATGAATTGGTAAAGTTTGAAGATGGCCTCGATCGTCTGCAGAAGATCGTTCAGGAACTCGAGAAGGGCGAGGTTCCTCTAGAGAAGTCTCTGACGCTGTTTGAAGAAGGCATGCAACTTTCCGCCACCTGCCGGAAACAACTGGAGGAAGCGGAAGGCAAAGTGGAGATTCTGTTAAAACAGAACGGAAAGCTGCAAACTGAACCTTTTGAGCCCCCGACCGAGAAAGCGTTGCGCAAGTAACGTTGTCGCTCTCGGATCGGAATTGACAACGCCTGTGCTAGCCGTTTGCTGTCGCAGCCAATCGCGGTGAAGTCAGGGGGATGTATGGAACCACTCTGCGTAGTTCTCTATCAGAACGACGCCGGAACTGCTCAAACTCTGGCGGTCGGTCTTTCCCAACACTTCGAATCTGTTTATCTGGTCCGCACCTACGAAGAAGTCCGTCCCGCGGTTGCCCGCCACCGCGCCGAAGCGGTGGTGCTGGATCTGGAAACTTCGGGACCGGACGAAGTCGAGCGACTGCATCAGGAGTTTCCCGGCCTTTGCATCGTCGGCACCCACAGGCTGGCCGACGACAAACTATGGGCCGAGGCGATGAGTCTAGGAGCGTCCGACATTTGCGAGCCGCGTAATGATGAAGTCGTGTACTCGTTGTTGCACAGGCACACGCGCCATGCGGCCGCCTGATCGTTTGTTTTTTCGGTGTGGAATGTTTTTGAGAAACTGGTTTCAGAAAGGACGTCTTCGGACGTCCTTTTTTATTTCATTTTTCTTCTCAGTCATGCTCGCTTGCTATACTGCGATGCCATGCTGAAACAAGTTCTGGAGCAGGGACGAGAAGCTGCCGACGCCGCGCTCCAGCGACTCTTGCCCCCACCCACCCAAAATCCAACCTCGATCCATGAGGCCATGCGGCACAGCGTATTTGCCGGCGGAAAGCGCCTGCGTCCGATCCTCTGCATGGAAGCGGGCCGCATGATCGGAGCGGCATCGGTTGCTGCTTCCGATGCTGGTTCCCCTGCTGCATCGCTGCCCGCCGGCATCGAGCAGGTAGGCGCCGCGCTCGAGATGCTCCACACCTATTCCCTGATCCACGACGATCTGCCCGCGCTCGATAACGACGACCTGCGGCGCGGACGTCCCACCTGCCACAAGGCGTTCGGTGAGGCAATCGCTATCCTTGCCGGAGACGCCCTGCAGACGCTGGCCTATGAAGTTTTGGCGCAGATCGGGTGCCCAGCGGAGGCGCGCGTCGCGATCATCCGGGAAATCGCCCACGCTACTGGCACCATCGACGGCATGATCGGCGGCCAGGTCGTTGACCTCGAAGCCGAGCACAAGAAGCCCGACCTCGCCACGCTCGAATACATCCACCGCTCCAAGACCGCGGCGCTCATCACGGCCAGCGTGGTCAGCGGAGGAATATATCCCGGAGGAACGGCTGCGGACATCAGCCGTCTGCGAACCTATGGGCAGTCGATCGGTCTGGCGTTCCAGATCGTGGACGACGTGCTCGACCTGACCCAGACCTCCGAGCAACTGGGAAAAACCGCGGGCAAGGACGCGGCGGCGGAGAAAACTACATATCCAGCGCTATTCGGAATCGAGGAATCCATCCGCAAAGCCGACGCGCTGGTCGATCAGGCATGCGCCGAACTTAACCAATACGGGGAGGCTGCGTCCACCCTAAAAGCCCTGGCACACTACTTGGTAGAGCGCAAGAAATAATCCCCCGTAGAGACGCGGCTTGCCGCGTCTCTACAGAAAATAACGACGCCCCCTGCACTACCGGCCCTTGAATCTTCTCCCGGTCAGCGCTACAGTGTCTATGCTCTCGCGGTCTCCCGCCTTCCTTATTCCTCACCAACAACTTGCGTGTAATTGCTGCAGTGTCTGTGCAACTAAAGGCGGTAGCCGGACCACCACCACAATATGTGGTGTTTTATTACTTGACCCGTCCCCGTATTCGCCGTTAGAGTTGGTCAAAAGCGTGGGTGACGTTCCTGCTTCATAGGGACGGCATCACACGATGCGACCAGCGAGGAACCTTGGAAGTTAACCGCAGAAGTTAACGGCAGGAAGTTACCTTCCGGTTCCCCGCAATTTGCAGCGCACTCCAGCCAGCGCAAACCGAGTCCGCGGACCACAGTGTCCGCCTACAAAGGAGTCACTTTGCTCAAACTCAAGAAGCTGCAAATCCTGGGATTCAAGTCGTTCTGCGATCGCACCGAACTGAAATTTCCTGGCGAAGGCATCGCCGCCATCGTCGGCCCCAACGGCTGCGGCAAGTCCAACATCGCCGACGCCATTTCCTGGGTGCTCGGTGAGCAGTCGGCGAAGTCGCTGCGCGGCTCGCGCATGGAAGATGTGATCTTCTCCGGCACGCGCGACCGCAATCCAACCGGCATGGCGGAAGTGTGCCTGACTCTCATTGACCCCGAAATTTATGGCGGGCCGGATACCAACGCGCCTACCGCGATCGAGATTCAAGACGACCTACCTTCGGCGGGAATAAACTGCGAAGAAAACTGGGACGAAGCGGAGATCCGCGCCCAGGCCGCCGCGGAAACCGAACAGGCCGTCGAGGAAGCCCAACCCGGAAAGACCGAAGAGCTTGAAGACGAGACCGCGTTCGAAGCGTCGGCCAATGAATCACAAGCCAACCAAGCTTCAGCGAACCACGCCGCCGTGGCAGTCCTCGGACCGCAGGTGGTTCTGAAAATCCGCCGCCGCAAATTCAATTCGCAGCAGCACCACGCCGGAGAAATTTCGGTAACGCGCCGGTTGTTCCGCAGCGGCGACAGCGAGTACCTGCTAAATGGAAAACTGTGCCGATTGCGTGACATCCAGGAACTGTTCATGGGAACCGGTCTTGGGCCGGAGTCCTACGCACTCATCGAGCAGGGACGCATCGGTCAGATTCTGAGCAGCCGTCCGACCGACCGCCGCGCCATCATTGAAGAAGCGGCTGGGATTACGAAATTCAAAACGAAAAAACGTCTTGCTGAGGCGCGGCTCGAAGACGCCAGGACGAATCTGCACCGCGTGAACGACATTTTCGAAGAGGTCACGCGGCAGATGAACTCGCTCAAGCGCCAGGCCGGCAAGGCCGAACGCTATGCCAGGCTGCGCGACGAGATGCGCGCCAAGCTGCGGGTTGTGCTCGCCAGCAAATTCACCCAAATGGATCGGGAGGCCGTGACTCTCGAAACCCAGATCCAGCAACTCGGCGAGGAAATCCGGCAGCAAAGCGACAGCGTGCAGCAATCCGAAACTGAGCACTCCGCGCGCACGCAGCGCGGATACGCGATCGAGACCGAGACCCGGCAGAATCGCGACCGGCTCAACCAGATCGCCATCGAAGGCGATCGCGGAAAAGCGCGCATCCGCACCAACCAAGAGCGCTGCGCGGAACTGATCGTTCGCACCGCATCCGCGGAAGCGGAACTGGCCCAGGCCCTGCAACGGCTCGCGGCGCTTGAGGAAGAACGCGATGGTCACCGGCAAGTACTCGACTCAGCGGCTGCCGATCTCGCGGCGGCCCAGCAGGAACTTGCCCTCAGCCAGCAGGAAACGGCATGCGCGGCCAGCAACCTGGCGATGCTGGAACAGGAGCAGGAGTCGCATCGCGCCTCCATTCTGGAGGCCGTCGGCGGAGCCTCCAATCTCCGCAACCAGCTCACGCAGTCCCAGGAGCGGCTGGCGGGCATCGGCCGCGAGGAGCAGCGTCTGCGGGCCGAGATCGCAACCGCTTCGTCGCAATCGGAAACCTTCGGCGGACAACGCGGTCAGATTGCTCTGGAATTCGAAAGCGTTTCGCAGCGAGCCAGTGGCCTGACCACTGAGATCGCGGGCCTGCGTCAGACCCTCGAAACCAAGCGCTCTGCCGAAAACGAAACCAAGAAGCATCTCGACTCGATCCGTTCCGAATTCGCTACGGCACTTGGCAAAAAGGGATCGCTTGAAGCGGTCATCGCTGAGCACGGTTATTCCACCGAATCGGTGCGGCGGCTTTTTCAATCCGGCGCAATGCAGGGCGGAAATACCCCCGCCGGTGTCCTCGCCGATTTCCTTGAAGTCGAACCTCGCTATGAGCGCGTCGTCGAAGATTTTCTGCGCGACGAACTGAACTACGTTGTGGTTAAGTCGTGGGACGCCGCCGCCGAAGGCCTGCGCCTGCTGCAATCCGACGTCAACGGGCGCGCCACTTTCCTTGTGCATCCCGAGGACTCGCAGGCCAAGTTTTCCTTTCTCAAGGATGAAAGCCATCACTACTCTCCTCTCAACGACACGGTCCTCCCGCTGAAAAACTCGATTCGCGTGCTGAACGGATTCGGCAAGTCGCTCGAAGTGATCCTACCCAAGCTGGGGAATGGCTACATCGTGCAGGATCCCGCCGTGGCCCGCGAGCTCGCACTTTCAAGCCCGGACGCGTTCTTCCTCGCCCAAACAGGGGAGTGCTTCCACAACGTGACCGTCACCGGAGGCAGGCAGCGCAGCGAGGGACCGCTCTCGATGAAGCGTGAGCTGCGCGACGTGCTGCGCCTGCTCGAAGAGATGGAGCGAGCTCTGCGCGAGCACGAAATGCTTGCGCTGACCTTGGGGCGCGAAATCAGGGAGCACACTTCCCTGCTCGATCGCCTGGAAGAAGAAAAGCGCGAAGCCGAGAAACAGGCGATGACCTCCGGACATTTGCTGCGGCAATTGGAAAGCGAAATGTCGCGCGTGCGCGAGCGCATCGCGACCGGCGAACACGAACTGCAGCGCCTCGCAGCCGAACGGGAGGAGCAGGAAAGCCTGATCGCATCGCGGCAAGCCGAGCTGACCACCATCGAGGAAGCGCGCTCGCAATTCGACACGCAGCTTGCAGCCGGGCAAGACCGCCTCGCCGCTCTGCGCAGCCAACGCGACGCTGCCGCTGAAACCACTTCGCAGCGAGCCGCTCGCGTGGCCACTCTCGAAGAGCGTCACCGTTCGGCCACCACCCTGCTTCAGCGCATCGAGACCCTCGTTGGCGAGATGCGGGAGCGTGCGAGCGTTTTGCAAGCGCAAATGGAATCGGCAACTGCCGAAATCGCGCAACGGCAAAACGAGAACGTGCAACTCGCCGCGCAACTCCTCGAGTTCGAAGCCGAGCGCAATGCCGGAGAAGCCCGCGAAGGCCTGCTGCAGCTCGAGTCGGAGCAAGTGCGGGCGCGGCTAATCGAAATTGACGACCTTCTTCGTAACACCCGGCAGCAGCTCGATCTGGCTCGTGACCGCCGCGGTGAGCTAGCGGCCACGGCGGCCAAGTTGCAATCCGATCTGCAACATCTCGCCGACACTTGCCTGAACGAGCTCGGCATCGAGCGCCCTGTCCTGATGGCCGACACCACGATTGCCATGGTTGCCGGCGAAGAACTTGCGGCCGAAGATCACGCCCATCGTGAAATGCGCGCCCGCCTCGACGCCATGGGCCCGGTCAACATGATGGCTCTCGATGAGTACAAGGAAACGGCGGAGCGCCACCAGTTCCTCGAAACGCAGAGGAAAGACCTGCTCGATGCCATCGAAAACACCGCCGCCACAATTAAAGAGATCGATCAAGTCTCGCGCCAGAAATTTGAAGAGGCGTTCAACCGGATTAACGAGAACTTCACAGCCACGTTCCGCAAGCTGTTCGGCGGCGGACACGGCTTCATGCGCCTCACGGACCTGGAAAACAGCGCGGAGAGCGGTATTGACGTGGTGGCATCGCCTCCCGGAAAGAAACTGCAGAACGTGCTACTGCTCTCCGGCGGCGAAAAAGCGCTCACCGCACTCGCACTCCTGGTAGGGATCTTCCAGTACACGCCCAGTCCGTTCTGCATTCTCGACGAAGTAGATGCGCCGCTCGACGAAGCCAACATCGCGCGCTTCACCGACCTGGTACGTGAGATGAGCGTGCAGACCCAGTTCATCCTGATCACGCACAGCAAGCGGACCATGAGCATCGCCCCCGTGCTCTATGGCGTCACGATGCAGGAGCCCGGCGTGTCGAAGCTCGTGTCGGTGCGTTTCGGGGCTGCTTGAGGCGTTGCGCGGCCCGAGCCCTGACGACCGAAAATGGGAAGGTACGGAATCGCTGAAGCAATGGCCAGCATGACAAGCTCACCAACGTCTAGCGGGGAATCAAGACATTTTATTCATCCCCTTACAATGCGGCACGCCGTTATTCGTCTTGCCACACGCCAAAGCCATGGTTTCAAAGACGCGTTCATAGCGGAATGCCGGTTTTTGGTAAGCCTTCTTATTCGCTGGCTGACCCCGCGGATATTCCTGCTCTCTCAAACGAGATTCATGCTCCTGGCACATCTTTATGGGAGTATACATTCCCGGACGCATTTTCGGTCACGTCCTGCGGGCTAATTTTTTCAAAAGTTAATTTTTCTGCGCAACGCCCTTGACGGACGCAGCGTTTTTTGGTTTTATTCCGCGAAAAGCCAAGTCTTTTTTTCCAGAGCCTTCCTCAGCTTTTCCACATTGCGATCCATCGACAACCGGCTCTGGACAGGGCTTCTGGCTTACACTGGAACTGTCAACACTTTTCCGTGCAACGGCGGACGGCACAACCCGGCCCCTGTGACGGAAAGCGTTGACAAATTTTCCACGCCAGCTAGAATACGCAAAGTTTCCGGTGAATTTACCCATGAGCCCACAAACCTTAGATCCCGTTCTACTGCGAACCGATTACCCCGAACTGGAGTTGCACTCCAGCGGCAAGGTCCGCGACGTTTACAACCTCGACGCCGACCACCTCCTGTTCGTGGCCACCGACCGCATCTCAGCCTTCGACTATGTTCTGGCAACCGGCATTCCTCACAAGGGCCGGGTCCTGACGCAGATCTCGCTGTTCTGGTTCGACTTCCTCAAGGACATCGTCCCCAACCATTTCGTCACTGCCGATGTAGACCGCTACCCGGCCGCGATTCGCAATCATGCCGACGAACTCCGCGGCCGCTCCATGATGGTGATGCGCGCCGAGATGTTTCCGGTCGAGTGCGTCGCCCGCGGCTACCTTTCCGGCTCCGCATGGAAGGAGTACAAAGCGACGGGCGCAATCTGCGGCGTTAAACTTCCGCCGGGACTGAAGGAATCCGACCAACTGCCCGAGCCGCTCTTCACCCCGGCAACCAAGGCCACCACGGGACACGACATCAACATTTCATTTGAAGAAATGTGCAAGCTGGTCGACCCCGAATTGAGCCGCCAACTCCGCGACACCACGTTGCGTATCTACAACAAAGCCGCGGATTATGCGCGGCAGCGCGGCATCATCATCGCCGACACTAAATTTGAATTTGGGCAAACCGCCCTCGGCATGACCCTGGCGGATGAAGTTCTCACACCGGATTCCTCGCGCTTCTGGCCGGCCGACACCTACCAACCGGGCAAGGCGCAGGATTCCTACGATAAGCAGTATGTACGGGATTACCTCGAAGAAATTGGCTGGAACAAACAACCGCCCGCGCCGGCCCTCCCCCAGGAACTTGCGCTGCGGACAAGCGAAAAGTACCTCGCGGCATACCGGCAATTGACCGGACGCGAGTTGGAGATTTAGCCCGCGGGCTCATTGAATTCGAGCGTTGAACCATGAGCATTGCGGACTGGATCATTTTCGGGTTTCTGGTATTCTCCGTGACCGCGGCAGCCATTGAAGGCTTTTTCCATGAAGCCTTCAAGCTGGCCGGCTTGGTCGTGGGATACCTGCTGGCCGCCTGGCAGTATCATCGCCTGGCGGACTGGTTCGCGCCTCATTTGAAATCGCCCTGGTTGGGCGAGATCGCTGGCTTCCTTATTATTTTTTTTGCGGTCTTGATCGTCGCCGGCCTTGCCGGAAGGATCGCGCGTTGGGCAATGAAGAAAGCCGGTCTGAGTTCGATCGACCGGATTCTGGGTGCGGTACTGGGTTTGTTGCGGGGCGTGCTGATGGTGTCTGTCGTCCTCACCGCCATGGCCGCGTTTGCGCCTGCTGCGAAGTGGCTGGCGGGATCGGAGTTCGCTCCGTATTTTCTGGTAGGCGGGCGGGCGGCTGTCTGGCTCGCACCGTCGGAATTGCGTCACCGCTTCTACCAGGGCTTGGATTACATGCGTCAGGTACATTCGGCAGCGGATAAAATTCAGCCGCAATCGTCCGGGCCTAATAAGTAGAAGTTGGTCTCATAAGTTCTTTTGGGAAGCGCACGGCGTTCACCCTTGGGGATTGATCGAAGATTATTATTTTGTGAACGTGCGGAAACGAGGCAGCAAGTGAAAGATCAACTGGAAGCACTCGTTCTTCAGATGTACAAAAGCAATATCCTTTATTCGGAAGCGGTCCGTGAGTTCAAAAAACATTTCCTCGTGACCGTGCTCGAAGAAAACCGGGGCAATCAGTGCAAGGCGGCTCGGCAATTAGGCATGCACCGGAACACGCTGAGCCGGACCATGCAGGAGCTCAAGATTGATGTTCGTCCGTTGCGCGGCGGCGCCAAGCGTCCGCCCCGCAGCGCCCGTCCCATCACCCTCGAGAGAAAACAAGCCCGCTAAACGCCGTTTGGCGGCTTGCGGCAAGAAACCTTGCGGTAAGAAGTTCAGGTAACAATAACGAGGGCGGTCCCGTTTGGGACCGCCCTCGTTATTTCCAATACAGTTTTTTCGCTGCGGAATGAGAAGGTTCAGTTTGCCTTCGGCTTCCGGTGGACGGGCCGCTTCGGCGCCACTTTTGGCGCCGCTTTCACCAGCAAGGCCCCTTCATTCATCGTCATCACAAACGGCTTCGCCACGTAGGAGACCGGTGTTCCTTGGAACTGGAAGTCCGTATCCTCCTTCGGCATCTGCTTTGCGGGGATCACTGCCGACATGGTCAGATCGATGTCTGCCAGCTTGGCATCGATATCGTCCTGACTGCCAGCCAGCGTCAGCCTGGTTGCCTTGCCTGAGATGTCGATGCCGATGATGTGGGCCTGCATCTGCAACGGTTTTCCCTTGAGAACGCCCCACACCTTGTCGGCGTCTTCGGGCGTGCCATCGGAAAGAACCATTTGCCAGTCCGCGAAATTCATCTCCTCAACTTTTTTGGTCTTGACCAGATCCGCTGCCTGCTCGGCGCGAGTCGGCGGCACGTACTTTTCGATCGTGAAATTCGCCGGGGGCAGCGTTGTGGTCGCCGTCAGCGCCAGTACGTCGCTCCATCCCTTTTCCCATCCCTCTTTGCTGCCGTGGTAGTTCTTATATTTGCTCTTGCCGAACTTGGCAATCTGATCCTTGCCCGCGCCCTGCGCCAGATTCGATGCGCGAGCGATGAAGAAAAGTCCATCCACGTCTTTTTCCGCCGGTCCCACCGTCAGATAAGCCAGCGCCAGTGGATACACGTCGCGCAGGTTCGCCGGATCCCCTTCCACCGAGGCCCGCAGAAACTGCTGCGCCTTGGCGTAGTCCTTGGCCTGGTAGTGGCTCATGCCCGCCGCGCCGTTGAAAATCACGCCCGTCTGCGATTTTAGTTTCTGGAAATCCGCTTCCGGCGTGCCGTCCGGCTTGGTCGCCGTCTGCAGACACGTCAAACCTTTTTCACCGCTCTGGCCGGCATCGGCAAGATTCTGTTGCGTGTTCTGGCCCGCGTCCGCCATCCCCCGCTTGGTGTAGGCCAGCAGCGCCAACGCCCGGATGTTGCAAGGGTTCGCCGTCAAAACCTTCTGCGCCGTTTCCAACATCTTGGCCTGATTCGCCGTCTGCTGGTACGCGCCCATCAATAGTTCCAGCGCGTCCTCCTTCATCACGCTGTTGGGATACTGCGTCAGGAATGCTTCCAAACCGCTGACCTTGGCCGCCGCGTCCGTTTGCTGCACCGAACCCACGTACGCGTTATATTCAGCCGGATCTTTGATCTCTTTTTTCTGGGGCGCTCCTGCAGTTTGCTGCGGCGCCGGTTGGGCAGGCGTGGATGCGGTTTGAGCGACGGCGGTAACCGCGGCTACCAGCAACATCGCGAGAACTATCTTCTTCATTCCTGTGGCTCCTTAACTCTTGGGGAAGCTGGAGTTGACATCGTGCTCGATACCACCCTATCTAGGTGTCGGGCTTGCACCATGAACCAGTCGTTTTCTTTCAATGGCGCTGGCAGTGACTGGTCCCGAAAGTCATGGGCCGCCTCTCAATCTGGCAGCGGCTTAACATTATTCCGGTGAGCGGATTATAAGGATGTACTCCCGCTAAGGCAAGCGGCTTGCTCGTTTTATCCCGTTTACCCTTTTCCTTTCACCTTCTAGAAACCGGACTTGCCCCGTCTCCGCGAACCCGGCAAGCCGCCCAGTATAGATTCCCCTCCTGCCCCTTATTTTGATGCAAAATAGAATGACGATGGAAATGGGCAATAATGCCACTGGGAGGAACCCGTTTTGACGAAAACCGCATCTAATCCGCCGCTGGCAGGCCAAGTCGCTGTCATCACCGGCGCCGGCCGCGGCATTGGCAGGGCCATCGCCTTGACCCTCGCCGAACTCGGCGCGCGCACCGTCTTATGCGGGCGCTCGCGCGAACCACTCGAACAAACCTCCGCGGCCATCCAGAACAGCGGCGGCCAGAGTTCCGTCATCGAATGTGATGTCACCGATCTGCACGCGGTCGAATCGCTCGCCGACTGGGTCGAGCGCACCTTCCACCGCCTCGACATTCTAGTCAACAACGCCGGCATCGGCGGCGCAGGAGGCCCTCTCCATCTGCTTTCGCCCGACAATTGGGACCGCGTCTTGAACACCAACCTGCGCGGCGTCTACTACTGCATCCGCAGCCTCGCCCCGCTCATGATCAAGGCTCGCAGCGGGCACATCATCAACATCTCCTCCCTGGCCGGCAAAAACCCCCTGCCCAACGGAGCCGCCTACGCCGCCTCCAAGTGGGGCTTGAACGGATTGACCTACTCAGTAGCGGAAGAATTGCGTGCCCACAACATTCGCGTCTCCGTCATCTGCCCGGGTTCCGTTCACACCGACTTCAGCCCGCATCCCGGAAAGAATCCCGAGAAGATGCTGCAAGCTGCGGACGTAGCCCACGCCGTGGCCATGATTGTGACCCAAGCCCCGCAATCGTTCGCCAGCGAAATCCTGCTGCGGCCAACGCAGAAACCCTAGCAGCCCGTGGTGCAAGTATGTTTTGTATCAGGGTATGCCTCTTCAGGCATACCGTCCGCAAAAACTGTGAATTTTACTAGAATTCAGCGAGGAATCAAGCTAAGTCCTTATTCCGGAATATTTTGACAATAAGTCCTTTGCACTCTATATTTTGGCGACTCGACCCCCGCAACCCCATGATTCGACGCACTAGGGAGGAGTAGTCAACAGGGGTTAATACCTCAAGAGTAAACAGCGTAGCAAAATGTAACTCGGCTCCGAAAGACCTGGCTTTTACTGAGAACCGGGAACTGAGAACTCAATCCTTAAACAGATTATCAAACGCCGCCCGCGCATCATTGGGACGCTGACTGCCTTTGCTCGAAGTTTCTTTTTCGACCATCACACGTATGGAATACAACGGGCAGTCGTTGCGCTTATCTTTGGGCGAGACTCTGGCGGGAATCGGCTGATTGCATTCGAAGCGGCTTGCCGGGTCAAAGTGTTCGCACTGTTTGCAGGCGTGCAGATCGAATTTGCATTTCGGACATTGCCCGACTGGATCGGTGAGATTCTGGAGCAGCGCGCCACATTCCGCGCAGCGGGAGACGGTTCGCGTTCCCGGCATGTTCATCGGCCGCGGCCCGAATGTATTTTCTTTCTTCGGGGCAGCCGCCGGCTTCTCAAATTCTTTTTTAGCGCCACCACCGGAATCCTGGTACCCGCGCTGCCGATACTTGCGGTCGGACAAAAAGTGCCTCCTGAAAACGCTTCATTCTCTGCCTTTGGCACGCCCGGCACAAGAGCTTCTTTAGTGACATTCTTTATGCTGCCGCCGCAGGAGCCCTGCTGTGGAAACCTTTCTCCACGCTGGCTGGCACTCCAGTGCGCTGTGAATTGTATTTTCACATATCAGGGTGCTACCATTCGATCTACAGAGAAATTGAGGAGGCAGTTATGGCGGATCGTGACGGCAATGGCTTCTTGTGGTTCCTGGCGGGTCTGGGTGTTGGAGCAGTAGTCGGTGTGTTGTACGCGCCGCGCTCGGGCGATGAAATGCGCGATGTAATTCGCTCCAAAGCGCAGGACGGCAGCGAGCGAGCGCGTCAGACCGCTCGTCGGGCGCGCGAACAGGCGGGTGACTGGATGGATCGTGGACGCGACGTGCTCAACCAGCAGAAAGAGCAGTTCCGCTCCGCATACGAGGCAGGCAGGCAGGCATACAACGAGACGACCGCTGCCGGGGCCGAACCGCCCAAAAATATCTAGCGGAAAAATCGGCAAGAACAGCCCCGGAGCAGCCATGGATGACACTCTCCTAAAAGTTTTTATTGCGGTGACGACTTTCGCGGTCGTGGTCCAGGCGGGAATTCTGGTGGGCCTTTACCTCGCGGTTCGCAAGAGCACGGCAAAAATGGAAGCTCTCGCCACCCAAATCACGACCAAGGCTCTGCCCACGATGGAAACGGTGCAGAGCATGCTGCTGGAACTGCGCCCGAAGATCGACGTCATGACCGTGAACTTCTCGGAGTCAAGCACCCTGGTGCGCAATCAACTCGGCCGCCTTGACGCCACGCTCACCGACGCCCTGGACCGCACCCGGCTGCAAGTCATCCGCGCCGATGAACTGCTGAATCGCACCATGGACAGAGTCGAAGAGACCAGCGATGCCGTCCACAAAACCGTGATCTCTCCTCTGCGCCAGGTCAACGGACTGATGACCGCGATCAGCACCGGAGTCGAAGTCTTCCTCGGCCAGAAAAAGCGCCAGCCTAAAAACGGCGCGGGCGTCCCGCAAGACGAGATGTTTATCTAAGAATTTGTGGCGCGCATAAATGCGCGCCACATTCTTCTATTCTTCGCCGCCGCCCTGCACCCGCTCACTCTTCCCATCGGGCACGTAGATGGAGTGAATGTTTTGTTCAGCGGCCAGCTTCTGAAAGTTCGCGATATCCGCACTCCACACCTGCTGCCAGTGCGCCAGCAATTCATCGGTCTGCTTCTTCAGCTTGTCGAATTCCTGGTATTGAGCCTCGGTCGGAGCAGAGTCGGCGAAACCAGCCACTGCCATGGCGAGAAACGCCAGCTTCGCGTCGATCCCCGGAGCGTAGGCAAGAGAATCCTCGCTGGCGCTGATTTTGAAATTTATCAACGGATCGCGAACTGCAATCAGCTTCGCGTCCAGCGCGCCCGCGCCCTCGAACAAGGCTTTCGTGGAATCTCCCGGCATCAGGCGCTTCTTAAGGCCGTCCAGTTGCTCACGAACGTCCTGTATCTGGTTCACCGCGCCATAGACGCGATTCAACTGCTCGCGCACATCCATCTGCAGCTTGAACTGTTTCTCCAGATCACTCTCGGAAGTGGTGACTCGCGGATCAATCTTCACTTCGAACGGAGCCGTTAAGCTCTTGCCATTGGCGGTCGAGGTCAAGCGAACCTGATAGTTGCCCGGCAGCGCCAGCGGGCCGCGCGCGCCGTCATTGTATTCCCACAGAAAATAACCAGGGACGCGGTTTGCCTCGTCGTAACGCAGGTCCCACACAAAACGATTCAGTCCGTCTTCTGGCTTGATCTGCTTCTCCGGTTTCTTATCGTCGGGGTCGAGCGGCTCATCGAGCGGCTCGGCTTTACTGCTGGAGTACCTGCGAATTACACTGCCCGCCGCGTCCAGGATTTCAATCTTCACTTCCTGCTTGGGCGCCTTCTTCACGTAGAAATAAATCACCGCGCCGTTTGGCGGATTCTTTCCTGCAAACACCAATCGCGCCGGAGCCTCTCCGGTGTGCTCGCGGTACGCGGTTGCGGGCTGGTAGAGGTGCATGTCTTCTCCAGCAACCGAATCAGCAAACTGGCGCAGCGGCGAGACATCGTCGAGGATCCAAAAAGCACGCCCGTGCGTGGCCACTACCAGATCGTTGTTCTTAATGATCAGGTCGTGGACCGGCGTAATCGGCAGATTGATTTGTAGCGACCGCCAGTGCGCCCCGTCATCAAAAGAGACAAAGACGCCGCGCTCTGTCCCCGCATAGAGCAAACCTTTCCGCTTCGGGTCCTCGCGGACCGCGCGTACAAAAACTCCATCCGGAATACCGGTGGTGATGGGGATCCAGGTCGCTCCGTAATCGCTCGTCTTGTAGATGTAGGGTGTGAGATCGTCATTCTGATGGCGGTCAATCGCGACGTATGCGGTTCCGGCATCATGCGGAGACGCTTCAATCAAACTGACGCGACTCCACTCCGCTAGATCCTTGGGCGTTACGTTCGTCCAACTCTTCCCTTCATCGCGCGTGATGTGGATCAAGCCATCGTCAGTGCCCGCCCAGATCAGGCCTTTCGCCAGGGGCGAGGGAGCAATCGAATAAACGGTGTCGTAATACTCGGTTCCGGTGTCGTCAACCGTGATCTGCCCGCCCGAAGGTTGCTGCTTCGATTTGTCGTTGCGCGTCAAGTCGCCACTGATCGCTTCCCAGTGCGTTCCGCCGTCGGTGGTTTTGAAAACGCGCTCGCCTCCGTAGTAAATCGTGTTCGGGTCGTGCGGAGAGGTCACGATGGGGGCGGTCCACTGAAAACGGTGATCGAGCAGGGCCGCGCCGCGCGCATCGCTAAGTTCGGGCCACACGGCGATGCTCTTGACCTGGTTGGTGCGCCGGTCGAAGCGCGTGATGTTGCCCTGATAATCGCCGGCATACACAATGTTTGGGTCGGTTGGATTGGGCGCAATATATCCCGCTTCCCCGCCCCCGACCGGATACCAATCCTCTCGGCCAATCGCGCCGTCATCGCTGCGGCTGGCAATCGCCACGGTGGAATTATCCTGCTGCGCGCCGTACACGTAGTAAGGCGTCCGGGTGTCGGCGATGACGTGGTAAAACTGCGCGGTGGGCTGGTTGTCCTCGCGCGTCCACGACTTGCCGCCATCCAGACTGACGGTGACACCGCCGTCGTTCGAGGCGATCATGCGCTTCGTATTTTTCGGATCGATCCACAGACCGTGATTGTCGCCGTGCGGAACTTTCACTTTATTAAAGTTGCGCCCGCCGTCCGTGGACTTGAAGAACTCCACATCCGCGACATAGACCGTATTCGGATCCTGCGGATCGGCGATCACGTGCATGTAGTACCACGGCCGCTGCAACAGCGAGTGGCTGCCGTTTACCAGATCCCAAGTGTCGCCGCCGTCGTCGGAGCGATAAAGTCCGCCTTCCTTGGCCTCGATAATCGCGTACACGCGCTCGGAGTTTGCCGCCACCGCCAGCCCAATGCGCCCGTAAGGCCCCTTTGGAAGCCCGTGCTCCTCCAGCCGTTTCCACGTGGTGCCGCCATCCGTCGAGCGATACACGCCGCTGCCCGGCCCACCGCTGGAGAGCGACCATGGAGTACGTCGAGCCTCCCACAGTGAGGCAAACAAGATATTGGAGTTCTGCGGATCGAAAACCACATCGATCGCGCCCGTGTTCTCGTCCTTGTAGAGAACCTTGTCCCAGGTCTTACCACCATCGGTGGACCGGAAAACACCTCGTTCCGAGTTCGGACCAAAGGGATGACCGAGGGCTGCGACGAAAGCGATATCGGGATTGCGCGGGTTCACGATCACTCTGCCAATCGCGCGCGAATCCTTCAGGCCAACGCTTTTCCAGGATTTTCCAGCATCCACCGACTTCCAGACGCCGTCACCGTGCGAGATGTTGCCGCGAATGCAAGCTTCGCCAGTCCCCACATAAACCACATTCGGATCGGACACAGCGACCGCGATACTGCCGATCGAAGACGCTCCATCTTTATCAAAAACCGGGGACCAAGTGTTCGCGCCGTCGGTGGACTTCCACACGCCGCCACCCGTCGCACCAAAGTAGTAGGTGGTCGGATCGCCGGGAATTCCAGATGCGGTGAGCGAGCGGCCGCCACGAAAAGGGCCGATCGAACGGTACTTCATTCCCTTGAATAGCGGATCGCCCTGGTTCTTGTCGTTCTTGTCGTCTTTCGCTAACGGCGCGGACGCGGCGGGCGGGTTTTTTTGCGCGGCATCCAGCTTGCGATTTGGCTCTTTTTGCTGGGAGAAAGTTAGGGTGGCGGACAACAGAACGAACAACGCAAGCACTGCGACGCGCATTGGCACTTTTTGGATCATGAATTCAATGGCCCCGGGAAAAGAATTTGCTATCGCCAATGTTAATGCCAGAGGCACGAAAGGTACAAACGGGCAGTCTTCCGGTTGGCGATCCTAATTCCGCACGGTGGACCGAACGCTGGCTCGGTTTTTGCTTCGAAGATAACCTTCACCACCGGGACCACAGAAGTACACGGGGATACACAGGGGAATTCAACCAAGAGGCCACTGTTGGCCAATTCAGGAGGCTACCCGTTTCCGGCGACGTACCCGTGTAGTCAACACGACGAAGGACAAAACCTTGGTTGATTTCTAGTTCCGCCGCCTAAAATGTTTCAAACATTTCTTCAAGTTTTTGTTTGAAACAGAATGTGCTCAAGATGCAACGACAGTTCACATCCAACGACGTGATCGCCCTGACCGGAATCACCGCCCGTCAGTTGCAATGGTGGGACGAGCGGGGCATCGTTGCGCCCGGCCGCCAGGGGCACCGCCGCATCTACAGATGGGACGAACTGGTCACAGTGGCGATCGTCTGCCAGCTTCGCCGGCGGGGCTTCTCGCTGCAGCGCATGCGCAAAGTGATTGGGTTCCTGCAGCAGGAATTCGGTACGAGCCTTGCGGCTACGGTCAGTGCGTCTTCGGAGTATCACCTTCTGACGGACGGTACTCATTTGTATTTGCGAACCTCGGCACGGCAGGTCGTGGACCTGTTAAAGAACGCGCGGCAGCCGATGTTCGATATATGCCTGAGCGACGAAGTGCGGCGGGTTCGAGCGGAGATGCAGTCGCGGAAAAAAGCTGCGGGTTCGGAACGGGTTCGGCCTCTACGCCGGGCTCGCAAAGCATAAACGGAAGGCGGGGGAGGCATGATGATCGGTGAATTGAGCATTATCAACGAGTGGATTCCCGAGCAGATGGAACCCGGCACCGTGTTCGTGCTGGAGAATGCGGGCGAAGTGGGAGAGAAAGAGGACCCTTATTGGGCGGTGCTCTCCTGCCCATCGTGCGGCACGCTGGGGCTGATTACGCGCAAGCAGATGGCTGGATTGCTGCCGACGATCTGCGGCTCTTCCGTGTGCTCGGCACAGTTTTTTATTAAGGATGAGGAGATTACGGTGCGGAAGCCGTTTTAGAAACGACGGTCATTTACACCCGGCTTTCGCAAACTTTCCCTTCATCTCGGCCAGAACTCTTTCATTCTCCTTCCGCACTCGATCGAGAGGAAATGTCCTCCCTTGCAACGTAAGGTGATCGCCTTGTAGCAATGGAACCCGATCTTCCAAAAGCTTTGCTGCGCGCTCATAGCGAGCGCAGCGCTCGGTTGCGGACAGATCGCCAGCAATCTCAAAAGTTCGCGCAATTTCGAAAAGCTGAACGCCTGCGTTGTCCTCGCTCTTCGAATAGATCGACAGCGTTTTGTCAGCATAAGAAACAGCCTTCGCCACCCACTGGTCTCGCCGGCTGGGATCTTCTTTCTGCGCACGGATTAGGTATACGGTCGCTATCTCTTGATCAATGAAAGTATCGCTTGGGCGGTTTCGGAGCGATTGTTGAGCGATCTGGACCGCATCGTCATAGCGGCCTTGCTTAATGTCGTTGACTATCTGAGACCCGATGCCATGTGAGTCCACGTAGGTGACCGCAATTTGGCCGGATCTGCGCATTGTGACGCGGTAGTAGCAGAAGACAAGCACCACGGCCGCCAGCACTGCTAAGCCGACCAGACCCACAATCCGACGAGCGCCGACCAAACGTTTAGCGGCCAGCAAGCAACTCTTCCCCTGACAACTCGACATCACGCAGAATCGACCGCAGAAGACCGGGGCCAACAATATCGCCGGCATGTACCGGTACTGTAGTCACACGTCCGTCCGCATGTCTAAGGAAGACGTGACTACCTCAGGTTCGGACAACCTCAAATCCAATTTTTCCGAGAAGGCGGACGAGTTCCTTGCCTTTCAGGCACGGCAGGCGGGTCATACAGAAATCTGTTGGATACCGACGAGTTCGAGCGAGGGGGTCGCTTGATCGTCTTCCAGGCAAAGCTGAACAACTTCGCGCACTCGCTTCATCAGTGTGTCGAGATTTTTCGCTTGGGTGTGGCAACCTCGCAGGGCAGGCACGGTAGCGACGTAGTAGTCCTCTTCATCGCGTTCGATGACAACCGTGAACTTTCGCTGGGCTTTCATGGGCTGATTTTAGCACGGGTACAGAATGGCATACGTTGTGGCGACGCCGCTCGGATGGCTGTCGTGTCGGCGTGCAACCCCTAAAGGGGCATCTGCTTTGTGGGTAACTTCCGCGTCGCTGAAGCGATGCGCTGATACGAATCCCACAGCCAATGAGTTTGACTTGAGCGCACGCAGCTGCCGAGCTGCGCTCGGCTTGGACGGCCGAGGGCGGCCGTCCCCACACAACCTGTCTCCATACAAACCTTGGACGGGGCGGGACCCCGTCACCACACGAACATCTATGTTTTCGGGACCGCGAATTTTACCGGCACTTGTTCTACTATCTCTATATCAAATCCTTCCAGCGCGGCCACCCTTCTTGGGTGATTGGTCAAGAGTCGAATACGCTTCAAATTCAGATCGGAGAGGATCTGGGCTCCCAAGCCAATCTCGCGATGAATCTTCCGCTCGCTTTCTGGGAGTGACGGCAAGCGTCGTTCGCGATGAAAGGTGAGAAACGACTGGTCGCCGATTTTTTCCGCCGTGAAACCTTTGGACGTCTGGTGCAGGTAGATTAGTGCGCCCCGATCCTCCTCGGCAATAATCATTAGCGAAGCTTCGAGGGTCTGATTGCAATCGCAGCCGGTGGCGCCGAAAACGTCGCCCAGCAGGCAGTGTGCGTGCATGCGAACCAGGACGGGCGCCGACGAATCGCCAATGTCGCCACGGATCAGCGCCATATGCGATCCGCCACCGTCCACTTCGCTCTCGTAGGCGATCAGGCGGAATTCCCCGTGCTTGGTTTCAACCATTGCCTCGCCCACGCGATGCACGTAGCGCTCATGCTGCATGCGGTAGCGGATCAATTCCGCCACCGTCAGCATTTTCATTTGGTGGGTGCGGCAGAACTCGATCAGGTCGGGCACGCGCGCCATGGTGCCGTCGTCTTTCATGATTTCGCAGATGATGCCTGCCGGAACCATGCCGGCTAGTCGCGCGAGATCGACGGAAGCTTCGGTCTGGCCCGCGCGCACCAGAACTCCGCCTTTGCGGGCGCGCAGCGGGAACATGTGGCCGGGCCGCGCCAGATCGGATGGACGCGTCGAAGGATCGATTGCTACTTTAACGGTGTGGGCGCGATCGTGGGCCGAGATTCCGGTGGTCACGCCATCGCGCGCGTCGATCGCTTCGCAAAAGGCGGTGCCATACTGCGATGTGTTCTCGCTGGTCATGGGACCGATGCGGAGGTGGTCGAGGCGTTCTTCGGTCATAGCGAGACAGACCAGACCGCGTCCGTGCTTGGCCATGAAGTTGATGGCTTCGGGAGTGACTTTCTCGGCAGCCAGGGTGAGATCGCCTTCATTCTCGCGGTCCTCGTCGTCAATGACGACGATCATTCGCCCGGCGCGAATCTCTTCGATGGCGGTGCCAACATCGGTAAACGGCAGATTAGTCATAGTCATTACGCAGCGTTTAAATCACGCCGCTTCGAGGACGCCAGTTCGGTCTCCGCACCAGAAAACAGGTTTTTCATCGCCCGCGATATCGCCCGAACTATCCATCGCATCACGACGGCGATCACGGCGAGAAAAGCGGCAACGATCAGGGCGGCCGCAATCGGGTGCCGGGTCGCAAGCCAAGTCAGGAATACGGCGAGCGTGTCTTCGCCCGCGCTGAGCGCGAAATTCGACAGCGGTTCCGGAGACGGGGTCACGGCTACGCGCACCGCCGTCTTACCTCCGTGGGCTGCCAGGGCGATTGCCCCGCCGGCCAGCGTTGCCAGGAACTGCTTTTCCGGCGAAAGCTGGGACGTCGCGCCGTAGGCGATCAAGGCCGCCACTGGAATTCGAACAAAGGTATGCAGGGCATTCCAGAACAAATCGAAAGCGGGGATCTTGTCGGCGAAAAACTCAATGGCAAAAAGCACGCCAGAGGCGGCAATCACCCACCAACTGGCTAGCAGATGCAGCCCGGAAGGCAAATCGAGCAGGCTGGCATGGGCGAGAAATCCGAGGGTGGCTAAGGTGGCATAGACGTTGAGTCCGGCGGCAAAGCTTACCGCAACGACCAGACCGACGAGTTCGGGTCCGCCAAACTTCATGTTTGCCAGCATATCCGGACTCGGCCTCCTCGCCAATACTTCGTAAAACAGGAAAGGGTCGCCTGCGGCGACCCTCCCAGTAAGCCTGGCTCAGTAAAGCCGGTTCCCTGCGGTTACAGGGTGGATTCGATTTCAAAGCCCCAAGCTTCGAGCAATGGCTCGGGAATGTACTTGGAATTCTTGTTCCGGCGTGCCCACTCCCGCAGCCGTGTAGACCGCAAATACTGGTCGGGGGAGAGCTTGTATTCGTGCACAACCTGCTCGAATTCCGTGATTGTCGGAACCACCGGCCCGATAGGCTCGGGCTTGCCCCAGTTGGGGTTTCCGCGTCGCTTAGCCATGAAAAATATACCCTCTTGTGGAATAAGGACTTCTTCTTTTAAGTCGCTATCTTCTTTGATTCCAAGGAGGGCCCAGGGGATTCACACGCAAAAAAGGAAAAACCAGTACGACAGATGCAAGCCCCTCGGCTTCCATGGAAGCTATTGATAATAATAGGTTTTCCTCGGTCAGTCAATAGAAAAGTTGATGCTGTTCCACCCTGTGGCATATCCCCTTTGTGTACAGCCACTTGCAGTGGGCCCCGGCGGAACACGTCCCAAGACCGTCAGCTATGGATAAACGGATCACCGCCATAGTGAACCGTGCTCTCCCAGCCGATAAGACTGGCAGGGGGCATGGCCTGGGAGAGGTGGCCTAAGCAATCGGTGACCAGAGTAACCGGAAGACCAGACCATGGCGTTGACCAGGGAATCTCATCGACTTAGAGTGCGAACTAGGGTGTACTGCGATCGCCCAATAGGGACCGGCGATCACCCCGACCGGGCGCGCGGGAAGGCGCTACACAAAACATTTACCATAATTCGCCTCGGCAAAGGCGTGATGGCGCACCAAGACCGATCTGAGTTGTGATTCAAACGTCGTGGTTGAAACCATGAACTTGAAGTCTCTACTACTGAGTTGTGACGAAAAGACGGTGCGCATCCTGCGCCGGGTCCTCAGCGATCTGGAAATTGACGTCGAGCATTGCTCCGCCGCGGATGATGCCATCCGGCGGATCACCCGCCAGCGTTTCGAGGCAATCATCGTTGATGGGGCGAATGCAGAAGAGGCGGGCAACGTGTTGCGGGGAGCCAAAGCCGCTCCCGTCAACAAGCGAGCGCTCGCGATCGTGCTGGTGGAAGCTTCGGTCGGACTCAAGGGCGGTTTCGAAATGGGAGCCCATTTCGTCCTCCACAAACCACTTGCGGTGGAGCGTGCCAAAGCCAGCTTTCGCGCGGTTCGGTCCCTGATGAAGCGTGAACGGCGGCTGCAGTTGCGGGTTCCAGTGCAAATTCGGGTCGAGTGTTACGGGGCGGGCCGATACAAAGCCAAGACCATCGACCTGAGTGAAGGCGGCATGGCGCTTCAGTTTTCCGGCCGCGTGGCGAAAGAAAACTCGCTCCGCTTCTCGCTCGAATTGCCGGGCATGGACCAGAAGCTCGAAATCTATGGAGAGCTGGCATGGGAAGGCAACGAAGACCAGGCCGGCGTCCGCTTCACAAATGCCACCGACGAGCAGCGCAACACTCTTCGCCAGTGGTTGAACAGCCAGCTTCCTGAGCCCGAGCCGGACGACCCACCTGTGAACTGCCGTCTCACCGACCTTAGCCTGGGCGGCTGCTATCTCACTACTAACTCCCCCTTCCCGAGGGGCACGCGTGTCACCCTTTCGATCAAGACGGACGACGTCGAAGTCCACGCCGGAGGTATCGTACTGGTGGCGCATCCAGAATTCGGGATGGGAGTGGAGTTCCTCCAGACCACGACCGAGCAACGTGACCAGGTACACCGCATGATCACGACACTGCGCGCCAACGGAGATAAATCTCCCGAGCTTCAGGTCAAGCCCGACGGACTGGAACCGCTATTACCCCACGATGGTTTTGCCAGGCTCCAGGTTCTCGCAGCCCATGCTTCCGCAACCGAAGTCTCCGGCGCCAAGGAAGCCTCCGAGACCGAAGATGCACTCATCGATCTGTTCCGGCACAAGTTTCAGGCACCGGTCGAAACCTTCCTGGAGCAGATGCAGGAACAGCGCCAGTCTATCGAGTCGCACACACGCTAAGGCGTCCGCCTTAGACTTCGTCCTGCTCCTTCAGTCTCGCAATCACCTCGAAATCCTCGAGCGTCGTGGTGTCGCCTTTCACTTCGCCGCTGCTGGCCAACTCTCTCAGCAAGCGGCGCATGATCTTCCCGCTGCGCGTCTTGGGAAGCGTGTCGGTAAAACGGATGTCGTCGGGCTTGGCCAGCGAACCGATCTCCTTCGCCACCCATTTTTTCAGCTCTTCCTTCAGCTCTTTCGTCGGCGGGACCCCTTGTTCCAGGGTCACGAAGGCAGAAATGGCCTGCCCCTTGATGTCGTCCGGGCGGCCAACGACCGCCGCCTCGGCAACTTTTTCGTGCGCCACCAGCGCCGATTCCACTTCCATCGTGCTCAGCCGATGACCGGACACGTTCAGAACGTCGTCCACGCGTCCCATGATCCAGAAATATCCGTCCTTATCCTTGCGCGCACCGTCGCCGGTAAAGTACGTGCCAGGAATCTGCGACCAGTACTGCTTCACGTAACGATCCGGATCGCCGTAAATGGTCCGCAGCATGGCGGGCCACGGCTGCTTGATAACGAGATAACCACCCGAGCCCAAAGGCACGGGCGTGCCCTCCATGGTCACAATCTCCGGCACGACGCCGAAGAATGGCCGCGTCGCCGAACCTGGCTTCGTGGCAATCGCGCCCGGAATCGGTGTGATCATGATGGCGCCGGTTTCGGTCTGCCACCATGTATCCACGATCGGACAGCGGTTATGGCCGATCATCTCGCGATACCACATCCAGGCCTCGGGATTGATCGGCTCGCCGACAGTGCCCAGCAGACGCAGGCTTTCCATTTTGTGTTTTTTCGGCCACTCGTCACCCCACTTGGCAAACGTGCGGATGGCCGTCGGCGCCGTGTAGAAGATGTTCACCTGGTGCCGGTCAATGATCGACCAGAAACGATCAGGCTGAGGAAAATTCGGCGCTCCTTCATACATGAAACTGGTTGCGCCACATTGCAACGGCCCATACACGATGTAGCTGTGCCCAGTGACCCAGCCGATGTCGGCGGTACACCAGTAGGTGTCTTCTTCGCGCAGATCGAAAACATATTTCGTGGAAAGATAAGTGCCCACCGAGTAGCCGCCGGTGGTATGCACAATCCCTTTCGGCTTCCCCGTCGTGCCCGAAGTGTAAAGGATGTACAGCGGATGTTCGGCATCGAGCGGTTCGGCCGGGCACTCATCGGAAGCTTTGGCCATCAACTCATGCCACCAGTGATCGCGGCCAGCGGTTGTGTTGATCGCGGTTCCGGTGCGCTTGTAGATCACAACATGCTTCACCGATGGACACGATTTCAGCGCCTCTTCCACCGCCGGAAACAGCTTGACCTCGGCGCCTCGCCGGTACGATCCGTCCTGTGTGATCACCGCCACCGCGTGCGAATCGTGAATGCGATCGACCAGCGCGTTCGCAGAGAATCCGCCAAACACAATTGAATGGGGCGCGCCAATGCGGGCACAGGCCAGCATGGCAATCGGCAACTCCGGCGTCATGCCCATGTAGATGGCGACGCGGTCTCCCTTGCAGACGCCGAGACTCTTAAGCACGTTGGCGAATTTTTGCACTTCTTTCCAGAGTTGCTGGTAGGTGTAGGTACGAACCTCGCCGGGCTCACTTTCCCAAATGAGAGCCGCTTTGTTCTTGCGCGCCGTGTGCACGTGGCGATCCAGGCAGTTGTAGGAAAGATTGATCTGTCCGCCGACGAACCACTTAGCCCAGGGCGCGTTCCACTCCAGAACCTTGTCCCACTTCTTGAACCAGTGCAGTTCTTCGGCGGCGCGGGCCCAAAATTGTTCCGGCTGCTCGACCGACTCTTTATAGAGGGCCTCGTATTCAGCCAGGCTCTTGATCTGAGCCTTCTCAGAAAACTCAGCAGAGGGCGCAAAACTGCGCTGCTCGTCAAGCGTCGAATCGATGTTCACCTGCGTCGCTGTTACTTCGGCCACGGATTGACCTCGGGAAAGGTATGGTTAGTGATTGTCTCCGGCCTTGGACCGGGGATCGAATAGATTCTACAGTGCAGGCTTGCCGACCTCTTTTACACTTCGGGAATAAGCTCACTCACCGTCCCACGCTGCAGTAAATACGCTCCTGGTCCCTGCTGCCCGCGAATCGAACGGCAGAACTCAGCCACGACGAATCCCGCGTTCACGGCCTCGCGGAACGCCCACTGCGTCGCGTCGCGCCATTCTCGCGCCAGTCCCATGTCGGTACGCTCGACCTCCAGAATGTCGCCCGGAATTTCAATGCTCACGCGCAGCCGGGCGAGTGATTCGGCCAGATCGGCTCGTCCCGGTTTGCCACTGGGATCGAAGCTCACCAGCGGAGCCAGCAGCCGCATGGCATCGAGCGTTTCTGCGCGCGCGTTCGTACTCTTGCCCGCCAGCCGGTCTCGCACTCGTCGTGAATTCAGCATCCACCGCACCCACAGCCGGTCGGTTCCGTTCCGATGCAGCATGCTGGAAGTTTCTGGCCCGTAGAAATCTACCTTGTAGGTATCGGAAACGACGCCCAGCTTGGAAAAATTGAAGTGGGCGTTGCGACTTTGCAGCGGATCATAGGTCCACGTCATCTCATGAACGCCCATGGCCACGGCCCGCTCACGCTGCGCCTGCTTCAGCCGCGAGCCCAGATCCAGATGCCGGTACGCATCAAGCACCGCCAGCATGTGTGAGTGAATTGTCGTCTGCCCGTGCTCGCGGCCGAGGAAGCCGAACGCGAATCCGACCAGCTTGTCTTTATCGTTATCTTTATCAAAGGCTCCGACGAAAATATTGCCCGCCGCCTTGCAGGCAATGGCCAGCGTGAGGGGCAAGGTGTCCTCGTCCGCCATCCCCCAGACTTCTTTCTCCACCGCTTTCAATTGGCTGAGGTCGTCGATGGTCGTGAGGTCGCGAATCCCAATCTGTTGCGCACCACCGCGGGACATCATGGCTGGCCCTTCTCGCTTTTCCAGTTCTGTTCCCTGGGCATGACAATCTCCGCGCAGAAGCATGGCGCTGAAGAAACTCAACGGTTACAGCACCAGTTGCATCCTTGTCAACATGAATCAAGAGTCAGGTGGCGTCCCAAATTCATCAACCACGAAAGACACGAAGGAAACCCTGGGAGGTAAACCTTCGGGCTGCTTCGTGCCCTTGGTGGTTATAGCTCTTGCTTTGCCCGCCATGGCAGCGCGTGCCGCCCACTCCGCATCTTACCCTGCATGCTACCCTCGGACCCGGAGACGAACACGACCGTGAAACTGATTACCAAGCTTCTGCATCTTACCGCCCTGATTGTACTGGGAAACTCGCTCTTGCTGGCCGCCGATCGCGGCACACTGGTCCGCGATGCCGTCATCTACTTGTCTCCCGACACAACTTCCAGCAAGCTCGGCCAGGCCGAACGCGGACGGGAACTGATTTTTCTCGACAAAAGCCGCAACTGGCTGCACGTGGAAGCGCTGCTCGGCTCTGCACAAACTCCCGACGCCGCTTTCGTTTTGGAGGACGAGGACGAGGGCAAGACCATCAGCGGCTGGGTCCTCGATACCGGCATCGTCTGGGCGTCGACTCCCAACGGCGACCGCATCCTGTTCGGCGCTGCCGTCGATTCTGAAGACGAGGCCAGCCGCCGCCACGGACGCCGCGGAGCAGCCCAGGACGCCTTGCGCCTCTATCGCCGCGTCTACGATATCTTCCCTACCGCTCCCCCTGCCGGCGAAGCCCTCTACCGTGCCGCCGATATTAAATGGCAGATCGAAAAATCAGACATGCAGTCCCGCCCCTCCGCGCGCGAGAAAGAATCCTACCTTCGCCAAGGAATCGACGAGCAGTCCATGAAGCAAGTGATGAAAAAGTTCCCTGACACCAAGTGGGCTCAACTCGCCGCCTTCCACCTGCTCGACAACAAAATGTGCGGAGACTGGCAAGGCTCTTCAAAGTGCCCCGACAAGGAAGCCGAAATCTACGAAAAGTACGAAAAGGAGCACCCCGAGTCTCCCGCCGCCCCCCAAGCCCTGTACAACGCCGCTTCTCGCCGAGCGGCCCTGATTGAGATTTACAAGACAGAAGAACAACCCAAGAAATCCGAGCAGTCAAAGAACCTGGCGATCGCGCTCGCCCAGGAGTTAATCTCCAAGTATCCGCAAAGCGACTGGTCGTCCCGCGGGCAAACCCTGCTCTTTCTGGTGCAGGGAGGAGTGCCAACGTATGGAAACGCGATGCAGTAGGACATCAGCGGAACGGCTAAGTGGAGCGGTCAGTCAAGGGCCACTCCCTCCTTCTGCCGCTTTTCGCCGAAAGAAATGTTGGTGACGGGTCGATTTGCTAACTTTCCGCGACCGCTTTATGTTGTTCCGAGGAGAGAAATTCATGTCCAGGCGGTCGCCGCTGCGAATGCCGTCGCTTATGCCGGGGTTGCTGCTGGTGTTGCTTTGTAGCTCGGTTGCCGGTGCTCAGACTCAATCCGTCGATGCTAAAGGTCATCCGTGGTGGCAGCACGCGGTGTTTTATGAAATCTATCCCCGGAGTTTTGCGGACAGCAACAATGACGGTGTCGGCGACCTCGAAGGCATCAGCTCCAAAATGAGTTACCTGCATGAACTGGGCGTCGACGCCATCTGGATCGCTCCGTGTTATCCCTCTCCCCAAGTCGATTTCGGCTACGACGTTGCCGACTACCGGAACATCGACCCCATGTACGGAAATCTCGCCGACTTCGATCACATGGTTGCCGAAGGCAGGAAACATCGCGTGCGCGTCATCCTCGATTTTGTGCCGAACCACACCTCCGACCAGCACCCCTGGTTTCAGGATTCGAAGTCTTCCCGCACCGCGTCGCATCGCGATTGGTACATCTGGCGCGACGGCAAAGCGCCCGGCCAGCCTCCCAACAACTGGATCTCAGGTTTTGGCGGCACGGCATGGACGCTTGATCCCACGACCAATCAGTACTTTTATCATATTTTCTACACCCAACAGCCGGACCTGAACTGGCGCAATCCGGCGGTCGAACAAGTGATGCTCGACACCACGCGCTGGTGGTACAAGCGCGGCGTTTCCGGCTTCCGCCTGGACGCCGTGGACACCCTGTTTGAAGATCCCGCACTGCACGACAACCCCGTTCTTCCTGGCACCAACAAGCAGGGCGATCCCAACATGCAGGACAAGAACAACAAGAATTTTCCCGAGGTCCACGAGGTGCTGCGGAAACTGCGCAAAGTGGCCGACGAGTCTGGGGCGGTGCTGATCGGCGAGACCTGGACGTCGAATGTCGCCGAGCTCGACCGGTATTACGGCGAAGACGGCAACGAACTCCAGATGCCGATGGACTTCATGTTCACCACCGTCAACAAACTCTCCCCGCCCGAATTCCGGCGCCAGATCGCGGCCGTCGATGGCACCCACGGCTGGCCCGTGTTCGTGATCGGCAATCACGATCTTGTCCGGTCCTACAACCGCTACGGAGACGGCAAAAACAATGACGCGATCGCGAAGCTGATGGGCGCCTTTTACCTGACTCTGCGCGGCACGCCCGTCATGTATTACGGCGAAGAAATCGGAATGGAAAACAACGACCCCACGCGCAAGGAAGAAGTTAAGGATCCGATCGGCCGCACCGGATGGCCGGAAGAAAAAGGCCGCGACGGCGAACGCACGCCCATGCAGTGGAACACCGCGCCGAACGCCGGATTCAGCAAGAGGGGTCCGTGGCTTCCCGTGCCGCCCAGCTATAGGACTCACAACGTGGCGAGCGAATCGAAAGACACCAACTCCGTTCTGAGCCTGTACAGAAAGGTTCTCGCTTTGCGCCACACGAACGAAGCGTTGCTCGAGGGCAGCTACACTGCTCTCAACGAAGACGACCCCAACGTGATGTCCTACCTGCGCAGCTACAAGGGAAAAGGCGTGCTGGTAGCGCTGAACATGTCGGCTGCACCACAAAAAGCAATCTTCCATCTTTCCCAACAGGGATTTGGCCGGGCTATGCCGAAAGCCCTGATCGCGTCGCCCGCAGCCTCGGTAAAAGGCAATGAAGTTACCCTGGAGCCCTTCGGACTGCTGATCGCGGAAGTGAATCAATGAATATCCAGCGATGAAGTCAAGCAAGAAAGTGAATTTCCCTGACGCCTTGGCCTAACGCCGCCGGCTTGCAGATTGTTACGGAGTGAAATTTCCGCGATGGAGTCGTGCACGCCTTTTTTCAGTGGCGGGCGCTGCTGCAGCGCCTGCACGAAAATACCACCTCGGTGGAGTCTCCTCATTCGCCCGGCACACAAATCGCCGGTTGCCTTAGCTCCGGCTATCAGACAAATTATCCGTACCATGCTCGGTTTCAACGCAGCGCTGGAGCAGTATTTCGCGTTGAACAAGTCCAATGACTTCAGGCTCAGATGGAGGCGAGTCCCCCGTTGCCGGAGACCGAAAGGCGCGTTTTAGAACTGATCGGAAGAGGCAAATAGCGTTTTGCCTTTAACCTTGATCTCGACCTCCACGAGGTACTTTCGCGCGGCTTCCGAGTCGATTGCGATGCCAAGTCCGGGACCGTCTGGCAAGGAGACAAAGCCATCGGAATCACGATCCAAGTGGTTGGCGGTGAACTCGCGGGCAAGCGGCTTGGGCGCAAAGGGGAATTCGCAGATCTCGTGCGTGCGCAATCCTGCGTAGGGCTGGAGCGAGGCACTCAGCGCCAGATGCGAAGTAAATGTGTGATTGACGAACGTCACACCTTTGGCCACGGCGTAGTCGGCCACTTTCTTGGCAACCCCGATTCCTCCGATACGTCCGCAATCGACCTGAACGTAGCCGACGCCTCCATAGTCGATCAGGTGTTGCGCCATGTGAAAGTTGTGCGCGCCTTCACCTCCCGCGAGTTTGACCTTGTGGCTTCGGGACGCAAGCGCGCCATAGGCTTCGAGAGCTGCGGTGTGAAAGGGCTCTTCAAGCCAGCGTGCCCCAACTTGCTCGAGCCCCGGTAGACGGGCGACAGCAGCTTCCAGGTTCTCGCCAAAAATCTGGCCAACGTCGATAAGAAGAATTCCGTCCGCACCCAGCCCTTCCCGCGCAGCCACGAAGTGATCGACATCAGTTTTCAGGCTGGTCTTCCCAATCGGTCCCCAGCCGAATTTCACCGCGGCAAAACGGTTTGACTTCGCGCGGACAGCTAGTTTCAGGGTTTCTTCGGGAGTGTCCCCAAACAATTGCGAGGCGTAAGGGATCTTGCGAAATTGCTGGCGATAGCCGAGCAGCTTCCACACCGGCTCGCCGCGTGATTTCCCGAGCAAATCCCAGAGCGCGATTTCCACCCCGGACCAGGTATGCGGCGCTTGCAGCAGGTCCATGCTGTCGTACTCGACCTGCACAGCGATGCGCGCGATGTCGGCGGGCCCATCAAGAGTCTGCCCGAGAACCGAATCGCCAACCGGACGACAAGCCCCGTGCGACATCGGACATACAAAGGCTGCGATGGAAACCAGGGGAGATGCCTCGCACTCTCCCCAACCCACGTGGCTGCCGCTGGCAACCCGTACCAGCAGGGCATCCTGGCTCCCATCTCCTTCCGTCGTCACCTCGGGCATGGAGAGATAGAAAAAATCGACCGACTCAATTTTCATGGCGAATTGCCTAAAGAGAAAACTTCTCTTACATCCACAACCCACAAGATTCAAGTTCAACACGCGAACTCGCGATCGGAGAAAAGCGAAACCTCGTGCCCATTATCCATTCATGGATTGGATAGCCGGCTTACGGGTGCGCTCGAATGGTCAAACCACCGTCCACGACCAAGTCAGTTCCGGTTATAAAAGAAGCACCGTCAGTAGCTAAGAACAGGGCCGCTTCGCCGACGTCGGCGGGCAGACCCCGGCGGCCGAGGGGGTGCAGAGCGGTGGTCTGGGCATCGAGCGCAGCCGGGTCGGAGGAGTGGAGCAAGTATTCATCCCAAAGACGCGTGTCGATATATCCAGGGCAGATGGCGTTGACACGGATGCGGCGGGGAGCGAGTTCGAGCGCGAGATTACGGGTAAACGCAACCAGTCCAGCCTTGGAGCATGCGTAAGGGAGCGAACCCGGGAAGGCATGCGTGGCGTGGATGGAGCTTATGTTAACGATGGCGCCGCCACTTGCCGGAAACAGAGGGAGGATGGACTGAGTCAGCAGAAAGGCGCCACGAAGATTGACGCCGAGAATACGATCCCACTCTTCGATGGTGGTGGTCTCGAAAGATTTCTCAAGCTCAATGCCGGCATTGTTTACGAGCACATCGACGCGTCCGAACCGGTCTTCGATCTGCCGCACGGCACTTTCAATCTGGGCTGCAGAAAGCAGGTCCGCAGCTAGAAACTCAACCGGCAGGGCGGAGCATGTCTCGGTCAATTCCGCTGCTGTACGCAAGCCCGCCTGCGCATCGCGGTCCACTACAATCACGCGCGCGCCTGCCTGCTGAAAGCGAGCGGCAATGGCTCTGCCGATTCCCTGCGCTCCCCCGCTGACGAGCGCCATGCGATCTTTCAGCAATTCGCCACCGGCTTTATTTGCGTTCATGCGGGCCACGTTCCGTCGCCGCCTGGGATAACTGCCATCGTGCGGGCAACTCTTCGAGAAAGATAATTTCGGAACTATTTGCGCTTGGGAGTTGAACGGCAAAGCCAGTTTTCATAAGTTCGTGGCCGTTGATAATCTGGTCCCCGGCAGAATGATCGTGGAATCGCAACTGGTAGCGAGAAGCCGGGTCCAGACCACGCAGAACGAATTTGTGCTCGGCTTCGGTCTCGGTCGAGCCACGAAACGCATACACGACGCCGCGACGCGTCCGGGCATCGAAGTATTCCAGGCCGTCCCAACGCACCCCGTCCGGACGTTCCGAAATATGGTAGAGATTCGCATCGCGAATCAGAGGGCGCAACTGCGATTTATAAACTTCAACTTCTTCTTTTGCGGCCACATGCTGCTGCGCATCCCAGGACGTGGTATCGATCATGATACTCAGCCAGCCCATCATGCCGCTCCTCAACATGTAGCGGAAATTCTCCGTTCTCGCAGTCGGCCAACGTTCCACATAAGTCTCAAGCATCGCGGTGGGCAGGACGAAGCTGGCGTCATAGAAAGCGCGTCGATTCGACAACGGGTCGTATGTGTCGGTAATAGAAAAATAGTCGCCGTGAGCGGCGCTGCCGAAATCGATCATCCGGCCCCCGTCATTGCATACTTCAAGCAGTAACCCCGGATGCTTCCGGTGTAGATTCGATTGAATGTCATAGTAGGCGCGAACCGCATGGTAGCTGACGTCAGTGGAATTTGAACTCCGGGAAAATACGAACCCGGCGTCGCGGTAAGTGCACCGATTCAGAGGATCCGGCGCTGCGTGGGGATGGTCGGATGCATCGCAGCCATTGGCGACAAGGTAACCGTCGTGCTCGAGCATATCGAGTTTGTAGTCGGTCACGATTCGATCGGTCTCACGCAGGGCCCAAGCCTTTGCTTTTGGAGCGCCGATGTCGATGGTTTGACCTTTGAACTCTTCCGGTTTCCAGGTGGCAGGCAAATCCGTCGTCAACCATCCACGAGCCTCGGGATCATGGATGTTCAATGCGTTCGGCGCCGTGCCGAGTGCGGCCTGCGCCCAGTCCGCCCAAAGTCCAAATTTCAAGCCCCGCGCGTGGATCTCATCGGCAATGGGTTGCAGACCGTGCGGAAACTTCTTTGGATCCGGGTACCAATCGCCCACACCCCGAAACCATCCAGCATCAATATGAAACATCTCAAAGCCGAGGTCGGCAGAATCGCGAATCATGCGTCGCGCGATTTCCTCGTTCACCACCATCCCGCCGCCCCAACTGTTGTTCACCGCAAGCGGGTAGTGTGGATCCTTCCAGGCATCCTGGTTGGTGAGCACCTCTCGAACCCAGCGACGAAGGATATTCGCGGTTGCATCCGGACCACCACTTGTAGCACCGAGAAAAACTCGTGGAGTCTCGAAAACTTCACCGGGCTTTAGCCGGGTTCGAAACGGGCCGGGATTGGGATTGAGGCCAACTTCACCGCGAATGGATTCGCCTTGGCGAGCCAGCGTCAAATGCGTGCGGCCGCTAAACTCGATGCCGACATACCAGCCGGATTGTGCCCCATCGGCGCGCTCGATAAGAAAGTAAGGAATGATTTCCCTCGCCTCTCCAGGACGCGGCTGCGCATAGGTACTCGAGGTCCCTTCCCATTCGTATCCCTCCGGGATCGGGACCAAGTGAGTGCCAACCGCGGAAGGGGTGTCCGCACCTTTTTCTACATACAGATGCTCGAGCTTATCCTGAGCCGAGGTCTGCCAGTCGAACAAAAAACTATTCTGAAGCGGCAGCCAGATTTCACTGGAGTCACGGTTTTCAATTCGGATCTGGTGTTCGATCGGACCGTGCCCGGAGCGCACTTCCCACTCCCACGTCAGGCGTAGATGCGGCGACACCGTATCGTAGACGAAGCGGACAAGGTTTTGATCCGCGTGGCTTTCGGCGCCGTTGAAGGCCCACTTGAGCGGAACGGTTTGGCCCTCGATGTCAGCACTCAGGATTAGAGTCTCGGCGGCACGGTTTTTCCAGGTGACCGCACCGTTCCGCAGACTGGAAACCCTGGGGGCATCGGGGCCAGCCTCAAATCGCAACTGAGTTTCGGCGGTCTGAAGAGTGGCGGCTGTTTGAGCAACTGCCATCGATGAAATCAATAACCACCAGACTATGATCCGGGATTGGCGGCAGCCGTTCATAATGAAGTCGAGGGACCAGCGTACATCAAGCTGGCCTGGGAGGCGATTCGCTCCGGACGCCGGCTGAGCTCACACATGAAGTCATATCGAGTGCCCAGCATACGATGCCAATGGAACGCGCAGCAACCCGCGACCGAACATGTGAAGCAATGGCTGATGAGGGTTGGGCGGGAGCAGGGCTTTTATGTATCCTGCAGAGAATGCTTTTGCGCATATTTGGGAAGGTGTGACGTTCAATCAACGAGGAGATTCATAGATGGACTTAAGTGTGAGCACGGACTGGACCTACCGTGGACTGCGCACGGTGGTGCTGGAAAACCGCTTGCTTCGAATCGTCATCCTGCCAGAGGCTGGCGCCAAGATTTGGCAGATCACGTACAAGCCGCTGGATGCGGATTTGCTTTGGAACAACCCGCGCGTGCCTCCCACTCGCCTGCCGATGAACTCTCGCTACGACGACGTGTGGAGCGGCGGGTGGGATGAGCTGTTTCCAAACGACGAGGCTGCGCCCATCGACGGCGAGTTGTATCCCGATCACGGCGAGCTCTGGACCGGCGAGTGGCAGGCGGAACCCTTCAGCACTAGCGATGAGGTTGGTGTGCGGTTGCGCTTTATCACGCCGATCAGCGCCATTTCTGTTGACAAGACAATCCGCATTCGACGCGACTCGTCTCGCATCTCCTTCCAGCACGTGCTGAAAAATCTTGGTAACGCGCCGTTTCCCTTTTTATGGAAACTTCATCCCGCGATGGCGGTGACGCCGCAGCACAGGATCGACTTCCCTGCCATGAAAGTTACCGTGGAGCGGGATTTCGCGGGCACGCTCGGGTCTGCGCCCGCGAGCTTCCACTGGCCACAAACGCAGATCAATGGACAGAATATCGACTTGCGCCGCGTTCCCGCGCCTTCGGAGCGCCAACTCTATTTTTTCTACGGCTCGGAAATGCAGGCAGGCTGGTGCGCCCTGACCAATACAGCGAATCGCCTGGCTTGCGGCTTCCTCTTCGATCAGAAAGTCTTTTCCAGTTGCTGGGTGTTCGCAAGTTATGGTGGCTGGCGTAACTACAACGTCGCCGTGCTCGAACCCTGCACCGGCTATCCTGCGAACTTCGACGCGATGCGTGCCGCTGGGCGGCACAAAACTCTCGCGCCCGGCGAAGCCCTGAGCACCGAAGTTCTGTTCATCGTGCAAGAAGGCCTGCAAGCAGTAACCGGGATCGAACCGGGCGGAAAGATCGTTGGCAGCTAGCCAGAGGCCAGCTACGACCTCTCGCCCTGTGCTTCCGGCGCCTTCGGTTCGAGCGATAGCAAAATCGCTGCCACAATGGCCAACGCGATGCCGACGCCCTGCCTGGCGGTAAGCTTCTCGTGCAAAACGAGCACCGCGAAGGCTACCGTCAGCAAGGGGTACAGCGAAATCAACGAAATCACAATCGACGCTTTTCCGCCCGATTCGAGCGCGGTGAAACTGGTCAGCGCACCCAGCCCATTGAGCGTCCCGCCTGCCAACGCGAGCCAGAAAATCAGCGGGCGCACATGCCAATGCATGGTTACCGTCAGCATCAAAACCAGGGAGATCGCGATCATGGCATAAGCGAACCACAGAAAAGAGAGTTCGCTTGAAATGCGATTGGTGGCAAGTTTCTGCGTGACGCCGGTAATTCCCCAGAACACCAGCGCGATGCTCGCGAACAATATCCAGGAATAAGTCATTTCACACCATGCTCAAGAGATAGATTGCGACCAATGCCAGCAGCAAACCCAATTTCTGTGAGCCGCTCAAGCGCTCGCGCAAAAAGCTAACCGCCAAAGTCACGGTCACCAGCGGAAACAGAGCCGTTACCGGCACCACGATCGATGCTTTTCCACCGACCACCAGCGCGTAAAAAAACGCGATGTTGCCAGTTCCGCCAAGGATGCCCGTCACGAAAGCCCATGCCATCCCTGCGCTGCGCTGATGGCCGCCGCGCAGCCGGGGAGAGCGCATGACCAAAGCAATGAGCGGCAGGAGGCCGAGAGTGAAGAAAATCTGATTGGTGTTCGCATCGACGCCGTCAGACGCGACTTTCGACACCGCGCCCCATGCCCCCCAGCACACAATGGTGAGCAGCGAAAACGCCAGCCATCGCGGCATCCCCGCTAGAGTTGTGACAGGTCTCTTTTCCGATTGCGTCAACGGCGAAGACATGACGGCTCCAAAACTGAACGAGTATAACCGCGAAGACAACCGGCTGCGCGAAAATTAGTGCTGGGAACGATTTCCAGGAGCATCTTCAGCGAAGCACCGGGCTTGTGGCTCATGCGCTCGATCGCCCGCTGACGTTATTTCAGCGAAGCCCGCTCGGTCCCCAGGGGCGATATTGATATTGCCTTCAATCAGCAAGTCCAGGGATCGGCGGAAATCCACGGGCGTGTAGGCGAACGACATACCGACGCGGTGTTTTTTACGAATGATAGCGGCAAAGTTCAGCGCGCATGGCCGGAGAGTATAGTGCAGGCAGCGTTCGGAGAGCGATGAATTAAAAACGATATTTTCGTGGCTGACGGGTCCCGAAGCCGCTCCGCTGCCCCGGGAAACCGTCCGCGCTGGAATCTTGCTAATGGAAAGCGTTATGCTGCACCGCTCGGACGATGTTCGCAATACTGTAGGCTTCAAAAGGGGATTCGTGATCAGGAAAGCAAAACACATTCTTTTATTGCTGGCAACCTCCGTCCTCGCGTTGCGCATTGCCGCTCAAAGCCAGCAGGTCGCGCCCGCCAATCCAGCGGTTGACGCCGTGGTTTTACAACTGCGGGCACTGACGCATCTCACGGCGGATGAATGGCGCTCCCACGCCGGCGACCTGCCGCACGGCGAGGATGTCGGACTCGACGACAGCACTTGGACCGTCGTCAAGAACAAAAGTCAGGCTCCGGAAGACGCCGTTTGGTATCGCAGATGGATCGTGGTGCCACCCACGCTGAACGGATACGATCTCACAGGTACGAAGCTTTGGTTCCGATTTTCCGCTTACGCGAATGGGCCAACACCTGAAATCGTATATTTCAACGGACGGCGCGTGGCCATGGGCGAGGACTTGGAGCCAATCATCCTGTTCGATCCGGTACAACCAGGTGACAAAGTTCTGATCGCTGTCAAACTTCTGCAAACCGTGGACAAGAAGCATTTCGAAGACGCGACGATCCGCGTCGAGTTTGCCAAGTCTCGACCGAGCCCGCTCGATCTGTTGCAGGAGATTGAATCTGTGTCGGCGCTTGTCCCGTCGCTCGAAACAAAATCGCTAATCGTGGCAGAAGGCGTGGAAAGAGCTGCGAAGGCGGTGGATCTCCGCGCCCTTGGTGAGGCAAAGCAGCAGGCATTTGACGCGTCGCTAGAAAAGGCACACGCACTGCTGTTGGAGGTGAAGCCCGACTTGCAGGGGACGTCGGTGCGCTTGACTGGAAACTCCCATATCGACGCCGCATGGCTGTGGCCCTGGACGGAGACCGTCGATGTGGTCCGGCACACTTTCGGCACCGCACTGCAACTCATGCACGAGTATCCCCACTACACCTACACGCAATCGGCGGCCGCCTACAACCAGTGGATGGAAGAAAAATATCCCTCTTTGCATGGGCAGATTGTCGATCGCGTAAAAGAAGGACGGTGGGAAATGGTCGGCGGAATGTGGGTGGAACCCGATCTCAACATGCCCGACGGCGAATCTCTGGTGCGCCAGTTGCTGATTGGAAAACGCTACTTCAAGGATAAGTTTGGCGTCGACGTGCGCATCGGATGGAACCCTGATTCGTTCGGGTACAACTGGCAGTTGCCGCAAATCTACAAGAAGTCTGGAATCGATTATTTTGTAACCCAGAAGATGGCGTGGAATGACACCAATCAGTTGCCGCTGAAACTCTTCTGGTGGCAATCGCCGGATGGAAGCCGCGTCCTGACCTACTTTCCACACGACTATGTAAACGAGATTGAACCGACCAGAATCGCAAGCGATATCTCTGTCGCCCGCAAGCTCAACCCCGGCACGCCAGTCATGATGCACCTGTATGGCATCGGCGACCATGGCGGTGGCCCGACCCGGAGCATGCTCGATAGCGGCCTGCACTGGACCAGCCCTGACCGGGTCGCTCCTCCAATGAAATTCGGCACGGCGCAGGATTTCTTTTCCGAGATCGAAACCAAACTCGATACCCAGCATGCACCCATCTGGAACTACAAAGTCATGGCCAGTGGGGCCGCTCATTTGCCCGACCTCGGCTATGTCACACGCTCGGGGGCCGATGTTACCCCCCCTCCCCCGGGCAAACTCAGTCTCCCGGTGTGGAACGACGAGTTGTACTTCGAATATCACCGCGGTGTTATGACGACGCAGGCCAACCACAAACGCAATATGCGGGAGAGCGAAGAGCAGTTGCTGAATGCCGAAAAATATTCGTCACTGGCATGGCTTTTCGGGGCAACGTATCCAAACACCCGGCTCACCGAAGCGTGGCAGAAAGCTTTGTTCAACCAGTTCCACGATCTGGCGGCGGGTTCCGGCATTGGTGCGCTTTATAAAGACTCGCAGCGTGATTACGATGTAATTCGCTGGACGACCGAGGAAGCGACCACCAACGCGCTCAAGACAATTTCGTCGGAAGTGCAAACAGGCAAGGTTGCTGGCGGAGTGCCAGTCATGGTGGTGAACCCCTTAGCCTGGTCGCGAACGGATCTGGCGAGCCTCGACGTCCAGATGCCCGCCGCGACCAAAGCTGGACTCTCCCTGCTCGACCCTCAAGGCAAGCCTCTGCCGTTCCAGGTCGTCTCAAAAGACTCGTCCACCCACACCTATCGTCTGCTGGTAGAAGTAAAAGATGTTCCATCCCTCGGGTACGAGGTTCTGCACGTTGTCCCCAGCGGCAAATCGGCAGCGACTGACCTGAAGGCCGACGGACTGACCATGGAGAATTCGCTGCTTCGCGTGACGGTTGATCGCAAGACAGGCTGCATCAAGAGCCTTTACCACAAAAGCACGAATTTTGAATCGATTGCCGCCGGGGGCTGCGGCAATCAACTTCAAGCGTTTCAGGACACTCCGAAAGATTACGACGCCTGGAATATCGATGCCGATTTCGAGAAACAAGTGACGACGTTGGACAAGGCCGACTCAATTGAACTGATCGAGCGCGGCCCAGTCCGAGCGACAATACGGATCGCACGCACTTGGCAGAATTCCAAGTTCGTCCAGGACGTCAGCCTTTATGCGGATCTTGATCGGGTCGATGTAACCAACAACATCGATTGGCACGAAACTCACGTGCTCTTGAAAGCGGCATTCCCTCTGGCGGCGTCGGGACCCCATGCGACCTACGAAATTCCCTACGGTTCGATCGAACGTCCAACCACGCGCAACAATAGTTGGGAGGCGGCGAAATTCGAAGTGCCCGCACTCCGCTGGGCGGATTTGGGCGACGGCAACCACGGTTTTAGCCTGATCAACGAATCGAAGTATGGATACGACGCCAAGGGTAATGTACTTCGACTTTCGCTCTTGCGGTCTCCGACTTGGCCCGATCCCGAAGCCGATCGCGGCCATCACCAATTCAGTTATTCTCTCTATCCGCATTCCGGCGACTGGAAGCAGGCTCTCACGGTGCGTCGCGGTTACGAATTCAACTACCCGCTCCATGCGTTCCAGGTGGAGGCGCATGACGGCACCCTGCCACCGCAGCATTCATTCGTCGGCATCACCGGAGACGACGTCGTGCTTACCGCTCTGAAGAAGGTAGAGGACGGCAACGCGCTGCTTCTCCGGCTTTACGAATGGGCGGGGAAGACCGCGGACGTGCAGATCAGTCTGCCAGAGGGTGCGAGCAATGCATGGCTGACCAATTTGATGGAAAAGCCCGAGAGCCAGTCGCTTGCCGTGACCAACCATCAGGTTACCGTCCCAGTGCACCCCTACGAAATCGTTTCCGTGCGCGTGGAATTCGCCCAGTCTCACTCATCTCAACCATGACTCTTTCACCTCGGCTGATTTGAATTGGGGAAAATTATGGATCGAAGAACATTCCTGGCGGCCACTGGGACGCTGATCGCGGGGGCGTCACTCAAAACCTCTGCTCGGGCCAGCACCACATCCACTGCCAATCCGCCAGCCCTGCTACCGGGCAGGCTTCACCTATTCATGAATCAGGAGTGGCGTTTCAGTAAGCAGACGCCGGATGGTTTCGAGCGGCCCCAGTTCGATGACTCTGGATTCGAACCGATTTGTCTCCCCCACACGAACCTCAGACTCCCGTGGCACAGCTTCGACGAAAAGTCCTATCAGTTTGTTTCAGCCTATCGCCGGCGCTTCCGCCTGCCGCCCAACGCGAAAGGCAAGTACGTATTTGTGGATTTTGAAGGTGTGATGACCGCAGCGACGGTATGGATCAACGGCCAGAAGCTCGGCGAATACAAAGGTGGATACACTCCATTCTCCTTCGACTTGACGCCGCACGTGGACTGGGACGGAGAGAACGTGCTCGCCGTTGCGGTGGATTCCTCAGAGCGGCCTGACATTCCACCTTTCGGGGGCAAGATCGACTATCTGACATTCGGCGGCATCTATCGGGAAGTATCGCTGCGAATTGTTCATCCAACTTTCATCGAGAATATATTCGCCAGACCGAAGAACGTCCTCACTCGTCCAAGCGTCGAAGTCCAATGCTTCGTGACGACGCTGCAAGCAACGGAGGAGCGCCTGACGCTGGAAGCAGAGCTGCGCGAAGGCGCTCAAGTTCTGGCGAAGACGGAAGTGGCGCTTCCAGCGCTGAAAGCAACACCGGAACCCACACCACACTCGCTCGAACTGAACGGATTGGCAAACATCGCGCTTTGGCAATTCGACCAACCTCATCTCTATACGCTGATTGTCCGGCTGCGCAAAGGATCGCAAATCGTCGACGAGAGCAGCACCAAGATCGGATTTCGAGAAGCCACCTTTACCGATGGCGGATTCACCTTAAATGGCAAAGTTGTCAAGTTGCGCGGTTTGAACCGGCATCAGACGTTTCCGTTTGTGGGGCAGGCAATGCCAAAGCGCGTACAGCGGCGCGACGCCATCATTCTCAAGCGTGAACTGAAATGCAACATCGTGCGAACGTCTCACTACCCACAGTCACGCCATTTTCTCGACTGCTGCGACGAGATCGGTCTTCTGGTACTCGAAGAAATTCCGGGATGGCAGCACATCGGAGATGAAGCCTGGAAGCTGTTGGCAATCGACAACGTCCGGCGCATGATCCGCCGCGATTGTAATCATCCGTCGATCGTGCTCTGGGGCGTCCGTATCAACGAGTCCCCGGACGATCACAATTTCTACGCGCGCACAAATGCTGTGGCGCACTCGCTTGACCCTGCCCGTCAGACCGGCGGCATCAGGTATTTTCAGGACTCCGAATTTCTGGAAGACGTGTTTACCATGAACGATTTCGGATTCCCGCTGCAACCGCCCAGCCGCAAGCGCTATCTGAATACGGAATTTGTGGGCCACACCTTCGACACAAAGACGATCGACAATAACTTGCGGCTCATGGAGCACACTCTTCGTCATGCCCGCGTTCACGACCAGCTTGCCGGCAATCCACAATACGCGGGCGGAATTGGCTGGTGCGCCTTCGACTACAACACGCACGCAGACTTCGGCGCCGGCGATCGCATCTGCTACCACGGGGTGAGCGATATCTTCCGCGAGCCCAAACCGGCGGCGGGGTTCTACAAGTCGCAATGCCCACCCGCGGAAGAAGTTGTTCTGGAGCCGTCTTTTCACTGGTCCGCTGGCGACGGATTTCCGTGGTATGAGAAGGCTGTGGTTTGCTCGAATTGCGATCACCTTAAGTTTTTCGTGGGCAGCCAATTCGTGACAGAGGCCGATCCTGACCGGGTGAAATTTGGAAATCTTGCTCACCCGCCGTTTATCGTCAATTTCTTAAATGTAAAAAACATGTCGGACGATTTGCGGATCGAAGGCTATATCGCCGGCAGGAAGGTCATCGAAAAACTCTACGCTGGAGAAGCGGTGGACCGGAGATTTGAACTGCAAGCCGACGACACGGTGCTCGATGCTGATGGCATGGATACCACGCGCGTGGTATTCCGAGTGACCGATAAATATGGCGCGGTCCGCCCTTATTCGACCGCCGCAGTGTCTTTGGAAATCGACGGCCCTGCGGAAATCATTGGCGAAAATCCGTTTGCAATCGTCGGCGGAGTGGGAGCAGTGTGGGTTCGAACAACAACCACGCCAGGCATAATCCAACTTCAAGCTAAGCATCCGATACTGGGTAAGAAAGAACTGACAATCCGGGCCGTTTCAGCAAGCGCGCAAGGCTAGTCAAGTTTATCGCGCGCAAATGTCACTGTAGCTTTGCCGTGTTGGTACGCGTGGGGTTCTTTTTCCTGGGCGTGCGCACTGACGGTTAATCGGTACACCGCTGGCGCAATGGCCTCGAAGGTTGCGCCTTGTGCATCCTTAATTTTCCAAGGCGTACGAAGATCGAAGCTGGAGACCGCCGATGGCAGGTAGTCGAAATCCACGGTGTAGACTCGGTCCCTCAGATTCACTCCGGTAATTTTGATTGCTTTGCTAGTCTCCCCAATCATGAGTTGTGGGGGATCGGTAATAATCGCAACTCCGCCCGCGTAACCGATGGTCAGCGTTGCATTGCCGTGAGGCAGATTGAATTGCACTTTTGCGTGAGTATCTTGCGAATGCTGCTCGATCGTTGCGGCGATGGATCGGTTCCCCAGTTGTGTGCTTCGCAGTTTCGCTCCGAAAGGAATCTCGGGATCAAACACGATCTCCACGGGAGCACCTTCATTTTGCATCTGGAGTCGCACTTCATTGGCGGATTGAACCATCTTCATACTGACTTCAGAGGCAGCCACGTGCAGGTTCCGCAGGGTGATCGCATTCCAGCTTGGCGGCAGGTGCGGTGCAAAGATGACGCGATTCGACACGCCGTCTATTTGAATTCCAAGCAATCCATTCACGGCTGCCGTGAAGAATGTCGCGGACGACCAGGTTTGCTCAGGCACGGACTCCACTTCTTCGTGATAGTAATCGCCTGCGAGTGCCTCATGCACGTGTCCGAGGGAATCGAAAGAGCTCCACGGGACGAGCGCGCTCCAAATCGGTAAGGCGGTGGCGGGTCGATGCTCGGCCCAGAATGTGGTTGCCATGCCGGCAGTGCCGGCAGCCCAGACACTGCCACTGGCGTAGGAATTTGGGTCGTAGGTGGCGGTGCTGGATGCGCTGCTTCGCGTGCCCCAATCGGTCTGAAAATCAGAAAAGGCGAGCTGGTCAAGGAGCGAGCTGCGCTGCGCTTCCGGCAATAAAGGTTTCCCTCTGATACTTGACGGACCTATTCCGCGATCAATGAGCGGGGTTCCAGAACGAGTGTAGCCGGTGATCCAGAAGTGCTGCCGTTCGTCCCAGTATCTTTGGCCGATGGCGTGGCTGGCTTGTTGGCTAGTCGCACGGGCTTGCGCTGCTGCCGCGTTGTGACCGGTCGCAGTGGCGAGATCTGCAAAAGCCTGCGATGCCTCTGCCCAGCTCGCCGACAACGCCAGCTCATCGCTGAGCGCATCTTGCTCTCTTCCGCCTTCTTTACCAGCCGGGATACGTGGCAGTCCATCTTTCGCATCCAGGAGGGACCGGCAATATTCGTAAGCAGACTGAATCGAAGGCCAATGCGCTTCCACAAAATCCCGATCACCGGTTGCAGAATAGTAATTGCCGACCGTGTTGAGAAAGTCAAAAGTCAGGTCGACGTGTACGTACATGTAAGGATACTTGCCCCAGTCCAGCAATCCGGCGCTCTGCGACAGCTCATGCCAGATCATGCCGTTTTTCTTATCTTGATACTTGAGAATGAATTCGAGTACCTGGCGAGCCCGATCGTACTGCCCGGCGGCGAGGAGGGCGTGAATAGCGACCATTCCATCCCCGGCGAAAAACCAGTCATACTGCGGACGCCGGTCCTTGCGTGAGGGACCGTATCCGGCGACCAGGCCGCATCCTAGATCGGGATTGCAGACCCAGGCTTGATCGAGCGCGATTTCAGACCATGCCAATGCGCGATTGGTGTCAGCGTCCGGCGTTTCAATTTGCAACGCGTGGCTCAGTAGCGCGGAGTAATGATCAATGGCAGTTTTGCCCAGAGAGGCGTCTTCTTCCAGGAGTTTTCTGGCGATCACGCTCGCATCTTGCCCCGGGCCGCCCCCCGCAATAATCACTCGGGCAGGGTTGTGGCCGCCGCCGGCGCGAATGGTGAAGGCCAAGCCTGGCGAGCGAGCTACATGCTGACCGTCGTTAGGCGTTTCGTCATGCGCCACGATATCGGGCGAACCAACGCTGGCCGTGAATCGATGCGTCAGCTCAGAAAGCAAATATGCCGAAACAGCCGAGTTCCACACAGCTTCATGGCCGCCGATCGAAGCCGGCCACATCAGGTCCAGCACAGGGATGAAGCGGATCTCAATATCGACAGGGCGAGCACTCTGGACTTCGTAGCGGATGATGGCGCCCGGCTCATCGAGCGGAACAAATAACTTTTCGCGGACTATGAAATCGGGCCCGGCGTAGATCCGGGTCACAGCTTCGGGACTGTAGACGATACGGCGGAGTATGGCCTGGCCGTCGATCCCGGTGGTTGCACCCTGTTGGCGAAAGGTGACGCTGTACGAACTGAGAATCTGCACGGGGTAGGCCCAGACTTCCAGGCCAGCCTCGGAATAGTCTCGGGTGTTGCCCTGTGAATAGCCGAAGATGGCGGCGCGGCGTCCATGGACTGAAATGAAGCGCCTGGGCCCGGTGGAATCGGTACTCCATGCAAGGCTGTTATAGGCTGCGGTATCTGCCTGGGTCTGCGCGCCGAGTTGGCCCGGGCAGACGACTAGCGCAGATAGCGAGAAAAGCACGGTTCTCGCATACCGGCGCAGGCGGATTCTTCTTGGTTGTGACATTGCGCTTTCGGTCTCGTCTAGGTCACGTGCAAGTAGGTGGAATATTGCTCTTCATCGATTGCGACATAGGGCAGCAGTTTCATTGGGCCGTGTGCGGAGCCAGCCTCCCACACTTGCTTCCCGGTCTGCTTCGCGGCTAGCAGTTGAGTCCGAGTGAACGACGGCTGCCCACTGCCATTCGTGATGGCGAACAGCACCAGTGGGCCGCAGAGCAACGCGACGGTCTCAGGATGCTGCGGATTTATGGGCTTCAAACGTATCTTCCGCGGCAGTTGCAGGTCAATATGATCGCCGCTACGCCATTGGCGGGAAATGGTCGCGAAGGTTCCGGGCACGGGCGAGTCCGGCCAACACTTTCCATTCACTTCGATGCGCGCACCTTGTGTCCAATCCGGAATGCGCAGGTTCAGCGCAAACTCTTTCGGCTGCGATGCGTTCACCGCAAACGACACCGAGTCTTCGAAAGGATACGCTCCACTCTGAGTGAGTGAAATCTCCGCACCGCCCTCGATCCAGCGGACGCTCGAAGGCAGGTAAAGGTTCACATAAACGCCGCGGGGATCGCGAAAGTAGGTGTTGATGCGATAATCCGCCGCGACCTGCGGCAGGGTGCCCGAACAGCAAGGGAACCCATGGTTGGAGTAAACCTTTCCGCCCGCAAAATTATAATCCGCGTAGTAGAATGCGCGACCGTCGGAGTGCATGGGTCTAGCGCCCAGGACAGTGTTGTACATCACACGCTCCATGCTGTCGCCGTAACGGGAGTCGCGGGTGACACGCAGCAGATAGCGCGTTAGCTTGAAGTGAGCGTAGGAGCCGCACGGCGTCTCAAAGCTGTTGTGAGTTTTTGTAAGGCTTAGGTTTACGTCGTCGCTTGCCGGCGAACGCAACATCTCATCCGGCCCCCACCCGCCGGTGGCGAAGCTCTGCGCGGTAAGCATAACGAAGGCGTTCTTGGTGGCGCGCAAATGCTTTTCGCTGCCCAAAGTAAGGTAAGCCTGCATCGAGGAACTCAGAGAGTTGACGTAGCTGTAGGCGTGCTTTCCGGCGAGAACATTTTCGCCACGGGACAAGGGGTCAAACCAAGTGGCGTCGTCGAGATACTGGATGGCCAGTTCACGGTAGCGATCTCCCGCGCCGCGCTGGTAGGCAAGGAATAAATTTTCAGGATTGGTGTAAGACTCATCCCAGCGGAACGATTGATCTCTGCCCGGCCGCCACTCCAGTTCACGATCAATCGCCTTGCCAGGCAAGTGAGGAAGGGCTGCCTTGGTGGTGCGCTCCAGCATGGCGAACGCGTCGGGATCGTGCGCGAATTGGTGCGAGTCAATCAGCCCCAGCAGCAACTTATCGTAGCAGTAAGCGGGAAAGCGGTTCTTGTCGTAGAAATCTTCGGAGATGGTCTTTGCATACAAGCGGTTCAGGCGCAGCACCTTTTCACGAGTCTCCTCGGAGCCAGTGATTGCGTAATAGCGTGCCAGCGCCGAAACCCACTGTCCGAAGGTGGCGCCGGGGGCGAAGCCGGCATCGTCCTTGTGCCAGTCATAATTTGGGTCGTAGCTGTACCAGCCCCCCAAATCCGCGCCCGGGGCGGGTTGTCCGGCCATTTGGCGAAATGGCTTCAGCAGACTATCTTCACTCAGGCTCATCAGCACATTGTGGGTTTCCCGGAGCTGCGCCTCGTGAAGAGCACTGCTGATGGTGACGTCACCGTAGCCAAATTCAGCCAATGGCGGGGTGGATGCGAGCGCTGCAACAGCGGCCCGCGGCAACCAAAGTTTTCGGCTCGCGACTGCGCTCACAGCAGCTGCAGATAACTTCGCAAACTTACGGCGCGAAATACTTGAGGAGATCTTCATAGTCTTTTCTACTGTAGCCTGATCTGGATATTTTCATGGATGGGCGGAGTCCGCCGATTGAATCACGGACCGTTCGCCGGCGCGCCTCGCCCTTCAATCAAGGTAACGAAACGATCAGCGCTGCCACCGGGGAAGACTTCAGTGTTGCCAGTGGGCCACCGAACCTCGATTCGATCCACCGCTGCGTTGCTTCCAAGTCCGAAGTGAAGCCGCATATCATTGTTGGAGATATAGCTGGAGCCGCTCCGCACTTCCTGCACAAACTTATGGCCACCAGCAAGAACGGTAACCTTGGCGCCAATGCCGTCGCGATTTGACTTTGTGCCCCTGGTGATCACGCCCAGCCAGCCGTTCTTGTTGCTGGCCTGGTTCACCAGGAGCATGGGCTGGCCGCTCATGTTATTGACCACGGCGGACATGCGGCCGTCATTCCATAAATCCGCGATGGCCAAGCCGCGGCTGGACTGCGGTTGCGCACAACCCGGCCCGCATTGCCGGCTGATGTCTTTGAACTTTCCGCCTCCGGCATTCCAGTATAAGAGCCGGGATTGCCGGTACGTGGAACCGAGACGGGCGGAATCGACTTCCGGATAAACGTGGCCGTTGACTATGAGAATATCCATGCGGCCATCGTTGTCAACGTCAACAAACATCGTTCCCCAACCCAGGCTATGCGTGTTGAGACCCAGGCCCGCCTCAAAGATCGTCGAGGTAAACGTCCCATCCCCATTGTTGTGATAAAGCGAGGATGTATCGTCGGAAAAGTTAGTCTTGAAAATGTCGGGTCGTCCGTCATTGTCATAATCGGCGACGGTGGAACCCATGCCCGCTTGCTCGCGCCCATCTTCATTGAAGGCCACGCCCACTTCGGCAGCTACGTCGGCGAAGGTTCCATTTCTCTGGTTGTGATAGAGAATGCTCGGCGTACTGTCGCAGGCCACGTAGATATCGGGCCAGCCGTCGTCGTCGTAGTCCAAGGTGGAGACGCTCAAGCAGTAGTGCCCGTATGTCTTTTCAATCCCGCTGGCTTTGCTTACATCGGCGAACTTTCCGCCGCCGAGATTGTGATAGAGGATGTTCGGCGAGGACTCGAGGCCGCGCGGTCCGCACATCACGGGTGTGCCCTTCCACACGCACATCAATCCCTGTCCCGGCTTAGGCGCGGTCTTGAGGTCAAAGCGCACGTAGTTGGTGACGAGAAGATCGAGTGCTCCATCGCGATCGTAGTCGACAAAGGCGCAACCCGTGCCCCACGCCATGCCGTCACCTGCGACTCCGGCGGGAGCGGCAACTTCCTTGAAGGTGCCGTTGCCTTGGTTATGGTAGAGACGGTTCTTTCCGTAATAAGTGACGTAAAGATCGTCGAAGCCGTCATTGTCATAGTCGCCGACGCACGCGCCCTGTCCCCAGCCGGTGAAGTCCAGCCCGGCAGCATGGGTAACGTCGGAGAATGTTCCATCATGGTTGTTGTGAAATAGATGGCTGGTTGGCCTCGCGCTTTTCTCTTTGGCTTCGTCCAGCGTAGTGCCGTTCACAAGAAATATGTCGGGCCAACCGTCGTTGTCGTAATCAAGAATTGCCACTCCGCTGCCCGTGGTTTCGATAATGTACTTCTTGGTGTCGACCCCTCCATTTACGTTTTCCATGCGAAGTCCGGCCTGCTGGGCTACATCAATGAACCAGGCGGGTCCGGGGTGAAGGTCGCCGGCGGGATAGGGCGAGGTTGGGATTTTCTTTGCAGGAGCGCCAGAGTTGTGAGTTTGAGCGGAAATGAATGCGCTGAAAAGCCAGACTATGAGGATCGAGCTACTACCGAACGATTTCCGCCACCGGCACACAAACGAATCGTATCATCGCCGCAAGCGAATGCAACTGCCGAGTATTTATAGGTAGAATTTATCGATGCGGACTTTTTCCTTGTTTTTATTGCTATTGCTCGTCAGCGGTGCTGCGTCGGGGCAAACTTCCACCCCCGGCTTGCCCGCGGAAGCAAGTCATGAGGGAGTTTCGCCGGCATCGGAAAATCCCGCTCCAACTGCTCCCGCTAAGCTAAGCGTGGAAGAGACTCTGGCTGCGGCGCACCAAAAACTCGAGCATGGGAAGCCGCAAGAAGCGATTGCGATGCTGGAACAGTTAGCGGCAACTGCGGGAGAATCCGCCAAAGGGCTGCAGCACGAGTTGGGCATCGCTTATTACCGCAGTGGCAAATTGCTCTCCGCCGAAAAAGCCTTTGCGCGTGCCATCAACGAAGACCCGAATGACATGGAATCGGTGCAGATGCGGGGACTGTCACTCTATCGTTTGGGGCGTCCAGCAGCGGCCATCCCATTTCTCGAACGGTTCCGGCAATGGACTCCCAACGCGAATGCGGACGCCAGTTACGTTCTTGGATTGTGCTACGTCAATTCAAACCGCTACGACGATGCTCGCGTGGCTTTTGCCAATCAGTTTGCCGTCTCTCCCACCTCCGGTGCCGGCTATCTACTATTGGGCAAGATGCTGATGCAGGCGAACTTGCCCGAAGCTGCCGCTGACGCGGCGAAGAAGGCGCTGGATCTCACACCAAAGCTTCCCCTGGCGCATTTTATGCTGGGTGAATTTTATCTGTTCAAGTCTGACACGGCACAGGCGTTGAGGGAGTTCGAGCAGGAGCGGGAGATCAATCCGGCAAACTTCGCCGTCTACGACCGTTTGGGAGACGTTTACACGCGCTCTGGAAAATATCAGGAGGCGCAGGAGGCTCTCGCCAAGGCGATTTCGCTGGATACTTCGAGCACCGGACCCTTCATACAGATGGGCAAGGTGCTACTGCGACGCAATGACCCTCAAACCTCGCTGCTGTATTTGCAACATGCGGAAAAAATGGATGCCGAAAACTACATGACGCACACTCTGCTGGGGCAGGCATACCGCAGTCTGGGGCGGGAGGAAGAGGCGAAGAAGGAACTCGATAGGGCGTCGAAAATACATGTCGCGAATGAGCTGAAGTTGCCGCCCGCGGAGTAATTCGCTTCGTTACAATTTACTTGCGGTTGCGCACCGCCACCAACTGAATGCCGACGGGAACGCCGCGGGTTACCTTGACGCGCAACAGCGCTTCAAACGGCTTTACTTCGTCCCCACCGTGCACGACGAGACGGCGCAGCAATTCTTCCACTGATTCTTTCGAGCAAACGTACTCAACGGCTGCCTGGGTGCCGATGGTTGTGGTTCCCGCCAAAATCATCACATGGCGAACTGGGTCCAATCCATGCACCAGCGCAACAATCGCGTAGTCTTCGGTGAGCGGCTGAGACCAGTCGCTCGGATAAAAGACAGCCGGTTGCCCCGGTTCTGGATGCACATTGACGATGCCCAAAGCACCCTTATGCAGGCTGGAGTCGAACCGTTTAAAAACGAATTCCTGACTGCCCGGAAGATCTAATAAAGTCAAGTTCTCCGCCGGTGAGCCCACAAAAATGAGGTCGTTCTTCTTGGCGTCGTCCAGATTGAAGAGACTGCCGCGCTTTACCTGAATGGGATGATTCAACATGTTAAAGACTTCGTCGAGTGCATGTACCGCCAGGACTTCGCCTACTCCAGTGTAGTGATCCAAAATGAGGTCGCGGGAGTCGCGGGCCGGATTCAAATAGCGCATACCGGTTTCCGGCCGCCCGACAAATGCAGCATTGCTAAAAATTACCCACGGCGCATCTGGACCCGAGGCGAATTCGCTCCAGAAGGAACGCAACGCCACAGAAGCTGCCAATTCGCGCGGCTTTCCCTCCCGAGCGGAATTGAGCGATAGAGATAGGGCGGCAACGGCTGCCAACGCTGCCGCGAGCGCCAAAGAGAGACCAGTGACTGCAATGATCCATCCCCGGCTTCGCTTGCGAGGTTTGAGCGACTCAACCAGCACCGGAAACGACGCCGGGGTGGGTAGCGCGACCGGAGCTGCCACCTCCCGATAATGGAAACTGAGGGCGTACACGCCGTTGGGCATTTCCACGACGATGGAATCGGTCATCCCTTCGTGGCGGTAATATTCCAGCAACTTTAAGCGTAATCGACCGGCTTGCACACGGATTGCCGAATCAGCTTGTGGATCGAAGTCGTCAGGCCGCCCGAAAACCTCCGTAGCGATCTGATACTCCTTCACCGAGACGCCCGGCTGAGTAAGGGCGTGGTCGGCTAAATAGCGAAGCAGTTTGCAGAGCGATTCAGCTTTGCGAAGGGTCTGACTACGGACAATTTTCTCAACCTGACTGAGGTAACGCTCTTTATTGGCGAACTGGAGTGATGTGACAGACATGTAACGCTCAAACCTAAAATCTTCTATCTCACAGAAACAAAATAACATTCGCCTTACTGAGACACGTAACTGACACAGTGATACTTCTAACTGAAATCAACTAGGAAGAGCATTCCAGGTTGGCGAGTATTCGTCAGCGCGGGGTGTAGCGCACTTCCTGCACCCCATGAGAGCCGGAATCTGCGAAATAGCTTAACCATGCTACTCCAACACGTAATCCGCCGGCAAGCGAGCCGAGGCGATTTGTGTCGGTCAACAATTTTATTTTCCATATCTTCCGCCACCAAAGCGCGATCTGCTAATCAGATGCGAACACGAGTCAAAAGGCTGTTAATTCAGGAGGCTGTATAGTGAAGAAGAGCGATGCGGGCATTGCAGTAGTGAGTGGTTTGCTGAGGTCTCTGCGCCATAAGGGCTTAGGCTTTTGGACAGCGCTGGCGTTGTTGACAGTTTGCGCCTTGGCGGGTCCACAACTAGCCCCAGCCCAGGCAGTCTATGGATCGATATTTGGAACGGTCACCGACACCACCGGAGCGGTAATTTCCAATGCTACTGTCACCGTGACCAACATCACGAAGGGCATCGCCGTCAGCGTTCAAGCTGATGCCAGCGGCCAATACCGGGTGCAGCATCTGATCCCGGATACCTATAATGTGACGGCCGAAGCCGCCAATTTCGGTAAAGTGACCACGGAAAATGTGATTGTGTACGCGGACACAGCGCCGAAGATAGACTTCAGCATGGCCGTCGGCTCGGTGAGCAATTCGGTGACCGTCTCGGCCGCCGCGCCCCTGCTCCAGACCGAGCATACTGACGTCTCCGTGATTTTGAATGAGCGGTCAGTGCAAACCCTCCCCAATTTCAATCGCAATCTCACCGCCTTCGAACTGCTCACTCCGGGAACGACGTACATCGGCTGGGGCCCGGACGAATCGGCCAACCCGCAGCGCAGCCAACAGATTGAAGTCAACGGACAGCTTCCCTTCGCTACCGGATACGAACTGGATGGCACCGACAATCAAGACCCGGTCATTGGCATTGCCGTGATCAATCCAAACCTCGACGCCGTGTCGGAAATGAAGGTCACGTCGCAGAACTATGACGCTGAGTTCGGCAAAGCGGTGGCGGGTTTGGTGACGGCGCAGACCAAGTCCGGCAGCAACAAGTTCCATGGATCGGCGTTCGAATTCCATCGTTCCGACGGACAACAGGCCCGCGACCCGTTCTCGCAATCACAGCGCGATTCGGTCACCGGGCGCTTCATACCTATCAACACCCACAATCAATTTGGTGGTTCAATCGGTGGTCCGATCATAAAGAACAAGCTGTTCTTCTTTGGAGACTACCAGGGGTTACGCGAGAAAAATGGCGTCTCGGGAAAATTCAATCTTCCTACCAAGAACGCCCATGATACGTGCCTGGCGGCTGCCGCCAACCCTTTACTGACCTGCGATCTGAGCGAGTATCTTTCCGTCGGTCAGATTTTCGATCCCACCACGGGAAATGCGGATGGCACTGGACGAACCGCCTACGTCAACAACCAAATTCCCGGAAGCGCATTGTCCGCCCCGGCGATCAACCTCCTAAACTTGCTTCCGACTCCCAATACTGGGGCAGCTGGTCAAATCTTCAACAATTATGCGAAGTCGGGTACGGGCTCGTTCCACACCAATCAGTTCGATGTGCGCATGGACGATCAGTTGTCCGACAAGCTTCACTTGTTCGGACGGTATACTTTCTTTAACTCCTCGCTGTCCGGAGGTTCTGTATTCGGAGCTGCAGGAGGTTCTGGCCTCGGCATCAACGGTTATGCGGGCACCGATACCAGTCAAGACCATAGCCTCACGGCGGGGGGCGACTACACGCTTTCTCCCAAGTGGCTCACCGACTTCCGCTTCGGCTGGTGGCGTTACCACTTCAATTCGTTGCAGCCGGGTTACAACCAACCCTTGGGAACGAACTTAGGTATTCCTGGTGTGAACACAGGCGACATCAACTTGAACGGAGGCCTGCCGGCATTCAACATTGATGGGCAGTCCACCTATGGAGTAACCACTGCTCCGTTCCTGGAAAACGAAAACTCGTATCAAGTAAACAACAACTGGAGCCATAGCATCGGTCACCACAACATCAAGTTTGGAGCGGACCTGCGCTATGTGACACAGCATGCCGTCGGTTTGGACAATAACAACTTCCGCTCCGGCAATTTCCACTTTGGGGGCATTAACACCGGGTCTGCCGATATCGGTCCATCTCCTGGAGTAGGCCTCGCTACCTTCCTGCTGGGCGACACCACTCAGTTCCAGCGCACGCAAACGTCCAATGTCAACGCGCAAGAACACCAGTACCGGGCCTTTTACTACGCCCAGGATCAGTGGCGCATCACCAATAACCTCACGCTCAGCTATGGTATGCGTTGGGAATGGTACTTCCCGGAGGCCGTGAATGGAAAGGGTAATGGCGGTCTGCTTGACCTCGACACCGGCAATGTGCGCATCGCAGGGTATGGCGTTTATAACAACTCTCTCAATGTGGCACGGAGCTGGAAGAAATTTGCACCCCGACTCGGTCTCAGTTGGCAGGCTCGTCCGAACACCGTGGTGAGGGCTGGCTTTGGACGCGTCTACGGACAGGGCTGGTCGGGAAACACCTTTGGGGAAGTGCTTACATTTTCCTACCCTACGCAAGTTTCGCAAAACCTGAGCTCCGCCACGACATATGGCTCCTTGTTTAATTTGTCGACCGGTCCGCCAGCTTACACGTTTGCTCCCATACCGTCCGACGGCAACTATCCACTCCCGGACGGGATTAGCGTCCCCACCCGTCCCCTTACCGTGCGCCTGCCCACGCTGGACGCCTGGAATTTGACGGTACAGCAGGAAATCAGCAAGACCATGGCTCTCCAGGTTGCATACGTGGGCAGCCACGGCATCCACAACATGTTCGATTCCTCGAACCAGTTCGACCCCAACCAATACACGATAGCCGGGTTTGGGCAGATCAATCCGGGCACCGGACTGACCTACACCCAAAACGAGCGGAGGCCTTACTTTAACGGGACCGCCCAGACGCTGGGAGTCAACTATGGCCATGCTTTCGGCTGGACGCAGGGTCTGCGATACAACAACAACGAAGCAACCAGCAGCTACAACGCGTTACAGGTGAAATTGGAAAAGCGCTTCAGCCACGGCGTCCAGTTCCTGTCTCACTACACCTGGTCGCGTTCCATGACGCACGAATCGTACTACTTCGCCATCGACAAGAAAGTTGGATATGGGGCCAGCTACTACAATCGCCCACAAGCGTTTGTGCTGGCGGGCAACTGGGACTTGCCGATCGGCAAAGGCAAGGCGTTCGGGGGCAATGCGTCGCGCGCGCTTGACTATATTATTGGCGGGTATGCTCTCAACGGTACGGTGTCCGTGGAAGCTGGATTGCCGTACACTCCAGGCTACTCTTTGTGCAGTGTCGACAATGACACGGCGTCGAACTATGGAGGCTGCCGCCCCAGCACAAATGGTTCGTCCTACCATCTCGGGGCCGGCAAGTTCAATGCCGTCACTGATTCGGTTCCGTACTTCACCCCCTCTCCGTATGTCCTCGGAGGGCCCTGTGGCATCGCTTGTACTAATCCGACTACTTTCGGTCCCTACGTACGTCCGGCGTTCGGAACCTTCGGAAATATCTATCGCGACGCTCTGAATGGACCGGGATTGGTAAGCACGGATCTTTCCGTAGCCAAGAAGTTTGCCATCAAAGAAGGCATGGCGGTCAGTTTCCGCGCCGACGCTTTCAATCTCTTCAACAAGGCAAACCTCGGTCAGCCTAATAGCTGCGTGGATTGCCAAGGCCAGGGAGCCGGCACGATTACCGGCACCATCGGCTCGCAAGATGGAACCTCTATGCGCCGGCTGCAGTTTGCGCTTCGGCTGGATTTCTGATCGGGATGGAGCATGGCGGGAAACTGATCAGACGAGAGAATAAACATAGCGGTAGATGGTCTTAGCTCGGCCAGGATCCTTGCTATCGTAACTTTTCAGGAGGGACGAGATGCAGGGATCTTGGCTGAGTGCCAGTGAACGGCGCGGGCGGAGCTTTTGTATGCGCTCCATGCCCGCGGCGGCGCTGGTTGCGATACTCTCAGTCGCAGCCTTGGGTCAAACCCAACCCAAGCGCCTTACCGGGAATGCAAACCTCAACGACATCCTCACCTACATCCATACAGGGTGGGATTCCCTGACCCGCTCGACGAGTTCTTGCGGCGCCGTCTCCGACAGTAAACTTTCCTCTGCACCGGTTCTTTATCTTCCGGCTGGTTTTGAACAGCCCCTGGAACTCGACCAAATGAAACGCGACTGTAACGTCACGGTTGCGCACCTCCCGCAGGTTATTCACCAACTGGGGACCCCGGGCGTCGAGTCGATTCAGCCGCCAGGATTGCTTTATCTCAAAAATAAGTACGTGGTGCCGGGCGGGCGTTTCAATGAAATGTACGGCTGGGACAGCTATTTCATTATCCGCGGTTTGTTACGAGATGGACGGGTGGAACTGGCGCGCGGAATGGTGGATAACTTTTTCTTTGAGATTGAGCATTACGGCGCGGTGCTCAATGCCAATCGCACCTATTATTTGACGCGCTCCCAGCCTCCATTTCTGAGTTCGATGGTGATGGCAGTCCATCAGGCACAACAAGCGGCGGGCCAGGACGACCGAGCCTGGCTGGAGACGGCCTACTCGTATGTGAAGCGGGACCACGCCATGTGGACGCTCGCTCCGCATCTGGCCGGCAGCACCGGTCTTTCCCGATACTACGATTTCGGTGAGGGGCCTGCTGTGGAAGCCTTGCAAGACGAAACCGACATGTATCGGAAGGTGGCAACGTATTTTCTTTTTAACCCTGTCATTCCGGCCAACCTGGGTGAGGATGTGGATGTTGGGGCGGGCAAGGCATCCGGCTTGGCTTACTCGGTGCGAGTCTGCGGCTCGGCGAAATTGCAGGCATCGTGCGAAGCTGAACGCCTTATAAAGCTCAAGCCGGATTACTATAAGGGCGACCGGTCCATGCGCGAGTCGGGATTCGATATCTCATTCCGGTTTGGGCCCTATGGTACCGACACTCACCACTATGCTCCCGTATGCTTAAACAGTCTTCTTTTTAAGACCGAGCGCGACTTGGAGGAAATGAGCCGGCTGCTGGGCAAGAGCGCTGATGCTGCCGAGTGGCGACGACTGGCGGAGGCACGCCAGCAGTCGATTCACAAATATTTGTGGGATGAGCGGCAGGGGCTTTTTTTCGATTACAACTTCGAGAATGCGCAGAGATCAACCTATCGCTATGCGACGACGTTCTATCCGCTGTGGACTGGATTGGCCACCGATGCGCAAGCCCGCGCTGTAATGAATCATTTGAGTTCATTTGAAAGAGCGGGCGGCATCGCCATGAGTGTGCAGGAGTCCCAGGGCCAGTGGGATTATCCCTTTGGCTGGGCGCCAATCCAGTTGCTCGCGGTCGAGGGTATGCGCCGCTATGGACACAATGTGGAAGCGGACCGCGTCTCGGCAGAGTTTCTTTCGACGGTACTGGAAAACTTTGAGCGCGATAAGACGATTCGCGAGAAGTACAACGTTGTAACGCGGTCGTCGGAAACTAACGTACAGGTGGGATATGCCGCCAACGTCATTGGATTTGGCTGGACCAATGCCGCTTTCCTTGAGCTCCTGCACGCGCTCCCGCCAGAGAAACTCGACCATGTGACGCAAGCGATTTCGCCGGCGGCTGCTTCCCAGTAGTCACGCAATCGCTGCGTCTGCTAAGCCTTCCATAAGGAGAGTCTATGAAGCCAGCTTCCCTTGCAGTAGCTCTGCTTTTGTTCTTCAGCTTCGCGGCAATCCCGCAGTCGAGCGGCCAGGCCAACAACCAACCTTCATCCTTGGCCAACTTCCCTTTTGAAAACAGCGTACCACTCAAAATTGTGCGGGAGACTGTTCCGTCAAAGCCCTTTACCGTGGTTGGCCCGCGAGGGGCAATTCTGGGGCAGCAAGATGGATCCTTCGAGGCATGGATCTTCCCGTGGAAGATTTTCAGCAATCTGCGCATTAGCGCTGTAATGGAAAACTATCCCGTACCCATCGATGTGAACCAGCAGGCAGCTGCGATCGAGGTGCGGCCGGATCACACGACCATCACCTTCTCGCACGCGAATTTCACCCTGCGGGAAGTTGTATTTGCTCCACACAACGCGCCCGACGGGGCAGGTGTACTGGCCTTCTTTCAAATCGAGGCCGTGCGTCCGATGACGATTACTTTTCAATTCACTCCAGAGATGAAGCGCATGTGGCCGGCGTCGTCCGACGATTACACATCGGCGGGATGGGTGAAGGCGCCCGCCGGCGGCTTTTATACATTGCAGTTAAGTTTTCCCGATCATGCGGCAGCGGTCGAAATGCCCGGAGCTGAACCCGGCATTCTGCCTCCCTACCAGGAGCGTGCAAAAACATATCCGGCGCAGTTTGTTCTGCATTTCGACCCCGCACGCGACGCTAATAAGCTGTTTCCCTTGCTGCTGACGACGGCGGATACGGTTGCGGACTCAAGCAACGCGGCGCTCGCAGGAAGACTGGCTGGGCTCGGGCGAGTGTTCCAATCGTTATATGAGGAAACCGGGACTTACTACAAGAATTTCTTGTCGGAGCATGTGACCATTGAAACACCCGACAAGCAATTCGACGACGAGTTTCAGTGGGCGGAGGTTTCGATCGATCAATTGAAAGTGCAGACCACCCCGTCTCACCAGGAGACCGCGTTGGTAGCCGGCATCGACGGCTCAGGCGATTCTGCGCGCCCAGGTTTTGGCTGGTACTTCGGCCGCGACTCGCTGTGGACGCTGTACGCGGTCAATGCTTACGGCGATTTTCAGTTGGCGCGCGACCAGTTGGAGTTTCTGATGCGGCGGCAGAGCGCCCAAGGTCAGATCATTCACGAATGGTCCCAAACAGCGGGAATTGTGGACTGGAAAAGGCTGCCCTATGAGTTTGCCTCATCCGACGCTACACCGCTCTTACTCATGGCAGCTAACGACTATCTTCAGATTAGTGGCGACGTGGCGTTTCTTAAGATGCACTGGGATTCGCTGGTAAAAGCGTGGGAGTTCGAGCGCTCCCATGACTCCGACGGCGACGGCATTTACGAGAACAGCGCGGGATCGGGGTGGGTGGAATCATGGCCTCCTGGGATGCCGCATCAGGAGATCTATCTGGCAGCCCTGGACCAGCAAGCGAGCACAGCATTCGCAAAGATGGCAAAGGCTACAGGAAATTCGCAACTGGCCGAAGATGCCAAGAAGCGCGCAGCGCATATCGCACAGCAACTGGAAAAAGAGTACTTCCTGCCCGACACGAATTTTTACGCGTTCAGCCGAAATGCCGACGGAACTCTGGATACGAGTCCTACGATCTATCCTGCGGTAGCGGCCTGGGATGGAACCTTCAATCTGTCGCGCTCCGGCGGAATGCTAAACCGCTGGGCGTCGCAGGAATTCTCCACCGATTGGGGTACGCGTGATTTGAGTCCCAGTGTGAGCTTCTACGATCCGATCAGCTATCACCAGGGGAGCGTGTGGCCGCTATTCACGGGGTGGGTTTCGCTTTCCGAGTATCGCAACGGTCGCAGTCTGGCCGGCTACGCTCACCTCATGCAGAATGCCGACCTTACTTGGGCCCAGAACTTGGGCGCGGTGACAGAGTTGCTCTCCGGCGAGTTCTTTCGATGGTTGGGCCGCAGCACCTCGCATCAGTTATGGTCTTCGGCGATGGTGGTCACGCCCGCTGTGCGCGGCATGTTCGGTTTGGAATGGAACGCCCCCGAGAATACCCTCACGGTCACTCCAAATTTGCCTGCGCAGTGGAATGAGGCGAAGATTTTGAGAGTGCCCCTAGCCCAGTCGCGTGTTGGTGTCGAGATGCGGCGGAATGGATCGACACTTTCAGTGCGGCTAACCGGGGAGGGATCGAAGACGATTAAGCTGCGGTCACGCGCGGCTGGAGCGAGGATAGAGAACGGAGAGTTGCGGATCCCGCTGCCTGCCGCGGAAGTGGGTATTGCCCACGGCTTGCCCGAATCGGGAGCCATTACTTCGCAGATGAAGGTGCTTGATCAGCAAGAGTCTCCACACTCTTTGCGGCTGCGATTGTCGGCTCCCGCGAACAGCTATCAAACCCTGTTCCTTCGATTGAACGATCCGAAGATTCACCTGCACACGGATGGATCAGAGGTGTCCGCCGATTCCGCTCAGCTCCGAATGCAGTTTCCGTCGGGCGCTGGATATGTCGAAAAAGTGGTAACCCTCTCGTGGTGATGGCAAGATATATATCTGAATGCCCGGAAAGGACGACCCTCGGCGGCTAAAGCCGCTTTCGTGGCGGGTTTTAACGGCAGGGCTCAAGCCCTGCCACTTCAAAACAGTGTTGAAGCGATGCCCTGACACGAGACTTGAGTTTGTCAGGCGCCGGCGCGAACAGCTTTCTTGCCTGACTCGCGAGCGTCGACGGTGAGTTCTTTCTCGATTGAAGAGAAGCGCTGAAAGACTTCGTGAAGGCGCAGCGCCATGTTGCGCATGGTATCGGCTTGCGCGAGCACGGTGGCGGGTAGTCCGGGCTCGAGCACGAGAAGTTCGGCGTTGCCGAGCACGGTGGTAAGAGCGTTGTTGACGTTGGTCCGCATCTCGACCATGTAGCGTCCGAGAGTAGCCTCAGCTTGGGCGGCGGCGCAAAGTTTCTCGGCTTCGCGGGCGCGAGACTCGGCCTGGCGGCGGCGGAGAATTTCGCGTCCGATGAGACCCGCCATCGCCGGCCAGATTCCGGGCTCGCGACGCAGCCCTAGAACAGCCCCGTGGATGTTGTAGAAACTGACGTGCCCCCAAATTCCGCACACTGGATCATACGACGACTCGCTCTTGTTTTGCTTCTAAAATAATCTCCGTAGCCGGAGCTGGGGGAATGTGGGAAACGCGTTCCTCAGCGTTTTCCAAGGCAGCTTCACCGCCGT
>JANXZM010000026.1 GCA_025355505.1 Acidobacteriaceae bacterium
GTGTCCCGAAACCGCCGCATCGCTCCCACGGAGCAGATGCGGCGGGTCGTTGTATCTTTCTGAGCTGTATAAAACCGCTGGACGCCTTTACTTCCGGCGCCGAGCGGTTGCAATCAGAACTTGTTCAGACGTTCCCTAGATGTCTGCGCAGCGACAGCCGCCCTCGGCTGTCCGGCGGGCGAAGCCTTCCAGTCTCTCACTCTGCGCTCATTCGGGAATGACAACTGCGCCCGTTTTTGTAACAATCGACTTCCACTCTTATGACTCCCATGTTTCGCACACTTCTCGCTGTTCTTCTGTTGTCCGGCATTGCCATCGCCCAAGCCCAACCCGCTCACCCGGCTAACTCAACAGCCAAACCAGCGCCTGCTTCACCCGCCGCCGAAGTCACGACGGTTCTCCCCACCGAAGACACGGTCAACTCGTTCCTGTTCCAGATGTTTGGTTACGATTCCACGGTGACCTGGAAGGTGACCGAGATTCGTCCCTCCGAGGTGCCGGGACTGGCGCAAGTTTTAGTTGTCATCACCAACCCGCAGGGCTCGAACCCGAATCGGTTGCTGGTAAGCGCTGACGGCAAGCGTGCCATTACGGGCGACATCCTCCCCTTCGGTGCCAAGCCCTTTGACGCTGCCCGCGCCAAGCTCGAAAAAGACGTGAACGGCCCCGCGAAAGGGCCAGCCAAGGCTCCGGTCACAATTGTCGAGTTCAGCGATATGCAGTGTCCGCACTGTCAGAAAGCCGCACCCGCGATTGAACAGTTGCTTGCGCAAGTGCCTGAGGCTCACTTTATTTTCCAGAACTTTCCGCTACCGGCGCACAACTGGGCGGAGAAGGCGTCCGGCTATGTAGATTGCGTGGGGCGCGCTTCGAATGACGCCGTCTGGAAATTTATCCAGAAAACGTTTGATGATCAGACCAATATCACTGAGGCGAACGTCGATGAAAAGCTGAAGGCCATCGCGACCGCTTCTGGCGTGAATGCCGACGAGATCGCCGCCTGCGCAGTCAAGCCGGATACGAAAGCCAGAGTCGACGCCTCCGTTGCGCTGGGAAAATCCGTCGGTGTCACCGGCACCCCGACTCTATTCATCAATGGACGCAACGTGCCCGGCGGAGCGCCAGTCGAGCATTTGAAGAAGATTGTGGACTTCCAGGCAAGCCAGGAAAAGGGCGATAAATAATATCGGGTGATCGGGCCACCGGGTCATCGAAAGTCAAAAGCTCTTGGGTTTACGGTTTTAGATCACCCGATCGCCCGTTTTCTTACTTGCTCATCCAGATTTCCGGCGCTTCAGTGCGCTCGGGGCCGCGGACGATGTACGGCGTGATCAGGATCAGTAGCTCGTCGTCCTCTTCCTGCTTGGAAGGCTGTGATGTGAGGACGCCGAGGCCTGGGATCATGGAGAACGCAGGCAGACCGCTCAGGCTTTTCTGATCCGACGCGGTGATCATTCCCGCTACGACCGCCGGTTCCCCTTCCTTGAGCAGGATTCCCCCCTTGTACTCACGATTGAAAATTATCGGGATGCCATTTGCGGTTGTATTTCCCAATGTGCGGAATTGTATTTCCAGTTCGAGGCTTACGTCTGAATTATGGTGAACCATCGGTTTCGCTTTGATCGTGAGTCCGATGTCCTCATAATTGACTGAGGGAAAGGCCGCGGTAAACGACTGATTTCCGATGGCCTGCGAGATGGCTGCATTGTTAAAAACCGGCGCAAAGCTGGCGTTAAGGATGGGATAGCGCGATCCCAGCTTGAAAGTGGCCTCCTTCTCCTGAGAAGCGCGCAGGTGGACATGATCGAGCGAACGGACCGAACTTTCGTTCATGGAAAGCTCGGCGGACAACTGATCGAGGCTGAGTCCCATCAGCGTGAGTCCGCCGCCGAAGGTCGCGACCGGCTGGCTGAAAATCGAATTCTGCTGGCCTTGTAGTTGCGCCAGGAGCGCGGCGATGGTCTGATTGCCGGCCTGGTTGATACCGCCCGAGGCAATCAGCTGGTTGATCAGGTCCTGGATGTTTTGTCCGCCCAGAGCCGCAAGCGCCGCCACTGGTATGTTGAAAAGATTAAAAGTGTTGGGGACGTGCAGCCCTATCTTCCGCGTGTAGGTGTGGCTTACCTGGAAGACTTTCAGATCGAGCATCACCTCCGGCCGCGGACTATTCAGTTGTCCTAGAAACTGGGTTGCCGCTTCCAGTGCCGCCTGCGGTCCGCGCAACGTCATCGTGCTCGACGCGGCGTTGAGGCTTACGAACTTGAACTCAAACAGCGTCCGCAGCGAGTTCATTAGTTCGGTCAAACCCTGGGGCCTGTCACCCGAGATGTAAAACGAGCGCATGCCCATGCGGTCGAACAGCCGGTGGTTGTCAGGGGTGTCAGCGCAAGCAAAAAGAACGGTGTCTTCAAGCGCAACGGTGAAGCTTCTGGTAACCGCCGAAGCCGCCCGCATGGCGGTTGCAAAATCGGCGTTCTCCATATCGAATCGCACACGGCGGCTGGGAAAGGTATCGTCGAAGACGACCGTCAGCCCATAGCTCGCGGCCACCGCGGTAAGCAGACCACGCGAATCGCCGCGGTAGTGGATGTCATGGTGCCCGTCGATCGGTTTGGCCGCAAGCGCGTCGTTGCTGGCGACCATCTGCGGCGGGCTTGCGGTTCGCACCGGCACGGGTCCCAGGGCGTCGCTTATTCGTTGCTGAGCGAATTCGTTCTGCGGATCGAGGTTCAGCGCCGTTCGGAACTCCGCCAGCGCCTCCACTTGCCGGCCCTTGAGCAGGTCGCTGTTTCCACGCTCCAGATGCATCCCCGCCAGATGTTGTCGCGTCATCTCCCGCGCGGTCAAGTACTCCACGTTTTGCGGGACCAGGCGAGACGCTTCCTCGAATTCATAAAAAGCCTCGTCCAGGTTCTGGGATTTCTCGAGTTTGAGTCCTCGCGCGAAAGCTTGGCGGCCAGCCTTCAGATCTTTCTTGGGACCGTGGCAGGCGCTCGCACCTTTGGCATTGGAACAGAGCGATGGCGCAGCCGACGGAGGAGTGTCTGCGGCCATACACACTCCGCCAAGCAACAAAGCAATTCCTGCGGGCAGCCATCGCATATTACTTACTATAGAATGTCCGGCTGCCGCTGTCTTGCAAGAGAAATAGTAGGTTGGGAACTACGGTCGTAACGGGAGAGTCGCGGGAGAAAAGACAGGTTTACCGCAGCATCAACCGTTCCATCCGTGTGGCGCGGCCGGTCTGGTCATCGCACTCGACCAGCACGCCGCACAGGCGGACGTCGCCGTTGGCCGCTTCGAAGCGTGCCGGCATCCCGCTGAGAAACTTCTCAATCACTAATTCTTTCTTCACGCCAATGACGCTGTCATACGGCCCGGTCATGCCGACATCCGTGATGTAGGCAGTGCCTTTTGGCAAGACCGTTTCATCCGCGGTGGGAATGTGCGTGTGCGTGCCCACGACCGCGGTGGCGCGCCCGTCGAGATACCATCCAAAAGCAACTTTTTCTGAACTCGCCTCGGCGTGAAAATCCACAAACACGATCTTCGATTTGATCTGTTCCAGCAGCCGATCGGCGTAGCGAAAGGGATCGTCGCACGACCCCATGAACACGCGTCCCTGAAGATTCACGACGGCATAACCAACGCCGTTTTTCTGGCCTTCGTAAACTCCCCAACCGGGCAGGGTCTGCGGAAAATTTGCCGGCCGCAATAACCGCCGCGCCGGACTGTGCGGGTTGCCGTCCGCCATCTGGAAGTACTCGATGATTTCGCGTTTGTCCCATACGTGATTTCCCGTGGTCATCACGTCGATGCCCAGATCGAAAAGCTCTTCCGCCAGCGACGGCGTGATTCCGAACCCAGCCGCGGCATTTTCGCAGTTGGCGATAACCAGATCCACGGCGTGCTGCTTGCGCAGTTCGGGCAGCCGATCTTTTACGATCGTCCGCCCGGGCCGCCCAAAAATGTCACCGATAAACAGAATTTTCAAGATCAGTTCTCAGTTCTCAGCTCAACCTTCGATGGTACCACGCTGGAAATCGCGCAAGTTTCGCGCACTGGGTGCTGGCAACCGGCTACTGGGTGCCGATCTCAGCCGTCTTGAGAAAGTCATAATTTCCCGACGGATTCAGCGTCACGTTCCGCACACGCCGCGTGTGCACAAGCAAGTTATCAAAGTACCAAAGGTTGATGTACGGGACATCCTGTGCCAGCACTTCCTGAACTTCGGCGTACAGCCGCTTGCGGGTATTCCGATCGGTCTGGCGGCGCGCCTCGTCGATCAGGCCATCGATACGCGGATTGGAATAGAAGCCGCGGTTTGCGCCTTGGGGCGGGAATCGGTTGGAGTGAAACGAATATTCGAAAATATCGGGGTCTTCGTTCCCGCCGATCCAGCGCAACGAATAAAGCTGAAAAGCGCCGCTGGTGACGTCGGCGAAAAACGTAGCGAACTCGAACGTGCGAATGTCGAGCGCAATTCCCACGTCGTGCAATTGCTGTTGCAACACCGCCGCCAGAAGGCGCGTTGACTCCTCCGTGGACGTTTTCATCGTCAGATGAAAACGAACGCCGTCGCGAGTCGGGTAGCCGGCCGCATCCAGCATCTGGCGAGCCTTCTCCGGATTGTGCGGATAAGCCGCCACGTCCGGGTCATACGCCCAGCTTTGCGGTGGGAGCACACTCAGGGCCGGTTGCGCAAAGCCGCGCCAGATGTAGCGCAGAAGCGGACCGCGGTCGATGGCATACGCGATCGCCTGGCGAACCCGCACATCCTTCAACGTCGGATCGCGAAGGTTAAACGCGAGATAGGAAAGCACCGTGCCGGGCGCGCGCTCCACCTGTAAGTTCGGCTCGCGCTCCAGCGCCACAATGGTGTCGGAAGTAAGTGCATTGATCGCGGCATCGGCGCTGCCCTTGCGCAATTCCAGCGCCCGCGTCGTCGTGTCGGGCACAACAGTAAAGCGTACCCTGGCCAGGCGCGCCTTCACTCCCCAGTAGTTGTCGTTGCGCTCGACGACGACTTCCTTATCTTGTTCTGCGCTGACAAACTTGAATGGCCCCGACCCGATCGGCTTCCGCGTTATCTCGTCGAGCGACCCATACGGGACAATCCCACTCGCCCCCTCCGAAAGATTCCAGAGCAAGCTCGCGTTAGGCTCCTTCAAATGAAATACCACCGTGAACTCGTCGGGAGCCTCGATGTGTTCCACGAAACGGTACGCCGCCGATTTCGTACTGCGCATCTTTCCCTCGAGCAGGGAATCGAACGTCCACTTCACGTCGCGGGAAGTAAGCGGCCGCCCATCGTGAAAGGTAACGCCGCGATGCAGATGGAAGATGTAGGTGAACGGATCTGGAATCTCCCAACTCTCCGCCAGCCCGGGCTGAACCTCTAAGTGCTGGTCGCGCGTCAGCAGCGCATCGAAGATTAACTCGCCAATGCGCTCCGATTGCGCATCAATCCCCACCCGCGGGTCAAGATTGGTAGGGCTGCTCTCAATAATCATCACCAACGTGTTGGGATCGGAAGCTCGCGAGCAGGAGAGCAGAGGTAGCACCCATCCCCCAACCATTAAAAAAGCAATTGTCATTCTGAAAACAATTGCCATTCTGGAAACAATTGTCCTTCTGAAAACAATTGTCATCCTGTAAACAATTGCCATTCTGGAAACAATTGTCCTCCTGGAAATAATTGTCATCATGTAAATAATTGTCATCCTGAGCGAAGCGAAGGACCTGCTTTTTGCGCGCGCCCGCACCCCCGCCTCACGCATACGAAATCTTCCCCAGAATCGCCGCTGTCCTAATAGAAACAATTGTCATCCTAAAAACGACTGTCATCCTGAGCGAAGCGAAGGACCTGCCCTTTGCGCGCCCCCGCACCCCCGCCTCACGCATACGAGATCTTCCCCAGAATCGCCGCCCGCTTCGCTCCCGTAGCCGACGGCACATTGCTCGGCCGCCGATGCCACGTCTCATGCGCCAGCAAGGCAAAAGCCACTGCCTCCTTCGCTTCCGCCGGAAGGCCAAACTCATCCGAGAAACGCAGGCCGATGCCCAGAGGGGCGATTTCAGCGCGCAACATGGCCATCAGCGTCGGATTCTTCGCGCCTCCGCCCGAAACAATCATTTCGCGATCGCGGCGCTCCGCCCCGAATCGCGGCATCACGAATCGTTGCACCGCGTCCGCAATCGATCGCGCCGTCAACGCCGTTGCCGTCGCCACCACGTCGGGCTTACTGGCGCCGCGGCAGAGCTGAAGAAATCGGCCCGCGTACTCCCGTCCAAATTCCTCGCGCCCCGCCGTTCGCGGAGGCTTCTGCCGGAAAAAGTGCGCGCGTAGCAACCGTGTAGTCACGCCATCCAGTACGCGTCCTGAGGCTGCGACTTTGCCGTCGCGGTCAAAGCGCTTCCCGAAAAGCTCTTCCATCACCGCATCCATCACCATGTTGCCGGGACCGGTGTCGAAAGCAACCACTTGGCGCAGCGACGCGCCCGCGGCAATCGCCGTCAGATTCGCAATTCCACCAATGTTCTGCGCAATGCGCCCCACTCGCCGGTCGCGATAGAGAAGATAGTCGAGGAACGGCACCAGCGGCGCGCCCTTGCCGCCCGCTGCCATATCCGCCGGACGAAAATCAGAGACCACCGGCACTCCCAGCCGCGCCGCGATCACCGCGCCTTCACCCGTTTGCCACGTCACCGCCAATTTTCGCCCGAGAAATCGTTCCGCCACTCCCTGGTGATACAGCGTCTGCCCATGACAGCCCACCAGGTCAAGTTTCACGCGATGCTTGCGCGCCGTTGTCGCCACCGCCTCCGCGTACAGTTCGCCCAGAAGAAAATTCAGACGGGCCAGATCCGCGACACGGGCCAATTCCGCGTTCATCATTCCCAAAATTGCGCGCCGCACCGGGGCAGGGAACGAATACTCTTCGTGACCAAGAAGCGTGTAGCGCGGACACTCTTGTCCGCGTTCCGCCAGTCGTACCAGTGCCACGTTAATTCCATCCACCGAAGTCCCGCTCATCACGCCGGCAATCATCATGCTCATGCGCGCTCCTCCCGGTCGAGCGTAGCCAGCCGAATCTCTTCGCCGAATTCCCAGAGTCGTCGCGTCAGTTTCTCGACTCGTGCGGATGTGGGAGAAAAAGTACGGCGACTCGCCACTGATTTCTTATTAAACGACTTCTCTTTAAACACCAGCACGCGCCGTGCCGACTCACTCACGCGGCGGGCAAATCTGCCGTCGTGCTCTGCCTCGCGGAGCAATGCCTCGTGCGCGCGCAGAATGAAATCCTCCTGGTGGCAGATCAGGCCAAGATCGCCCCCGGCGCGGATGTGCCCGATCATCGCCTGTTCGATTGGAGCCGCCGCCAGTACGCCGCCCATCTCCAAATCGTCGGAACAGATCAGACCCCGGTAGCCAATCCTCTTGCGGAGGATCTCGGTAATCCACTTCTTCGAGAGCGATGCCGGAGTCCGCTCAATCGTCCGCCCTTTCGTCACCGCCGGAGTCACTCCTGGAAATGCCGCGTGCGAAACCATGACCATCGGCAATTCGCGCCGCAGCGAGCGATAGGGAACCAGGTCCTGCTCCCACAATTTGCGCAGCGGCTTTTCCACGCTGGGAAGTTCATGATGCGTATCGAGCGTAGCCTCGCCCAGTCCGGGGAAATGCTTTCCGCAGCCAAGCACGGCGGCATCGCCCAACCCGCGCAGAAACTCGCGCGCGTAGATAACCACCTGCTTAGGATCGTCCGAAACCGCCCGCGAACTCATCACCGACCGCGAAGCCTCGTAAGCCAAGTCGAGCACGGGCGCAAAATCCACGTTGAAGCCAAGTGCCCGGCAGTTCTCGCCGATCACGCGCCCATGCTTGCGAAACAGCGCCCGGCTGCCCGTGGCAAAAACCTCCGCCGCAGAAGGCGTCGCCCCAATCACATCGCGGAATCGGTCCACTGTACCGCCTTCGAGGTCGACACAAGTGAAGAGCGGCGTAGCCACGCACTTCTGGCATTCCCGCAGAAGAGTGTGCGTCTGCTCAGCTCCGGTAATATTGCGGGCAAACAGAATCACCCCCGCCGGCTGAATCTTCGTGAGCAGGGAAGCAAGCCGCGAAGACATCTCGGTCCCGTCGAAGCCGATGATCAGGAGTTGGCCGATTTGTGATTTCGGGTCTGTCATTCCGCTGGTAACGCGTAGTTCCTGCTCTAGTGTCGGTTTAGTTCCTAAGAAGAAACATAGCAAGGATGATTCCCAGGAGAAATGCGATTTGCAAGGCTATTCCGAATGTGGATTTCGGAGACACAATCAGCGAGAGGAAGGGCTGCCGTCGCCGTGGGCGTGAATCCTTGATATCCTTCACGCAGCGGCGACACGTTTCTAACTGTAAGCCAACTTCACGCAGCTTGATCGCCGCCGAACTGTTCTCTTCGCATAGGATGCCTAAAACCAGGTGCTCTGGATTGATCCAATACTTCTGTAATCCATCAGCCTCGCGTCCTGTATATGCGAGGACCTTCTTTAAGTCGTCGGTTAGTGGAAGGTCGCGTGTCTTGACATCACGCCTCTTAACAACGTTATCCAGACGAACTGCGTCAGTGTGAAGTAACTGTCTGAGACAGAGATCATCGTACCCTCTGCGGAGTTCGATCAGAAGGCCATCGAGCAAATGATTCGTGTCGATGACGGCCGAATCCGCCGACAGCGCGATGAATCGTGCGAAGAAGATCACCCGCCTAGACGACTCTGTGTATCGCTCGAACATCTACGCTGTCTCGGCTTGCCCCACTTCGCGCGAATTTCTTCTTGGCTGCCTGGTTGAAGAGCAAGGTCACACGACGGAGAGACCGGGAATGCGCTGGAAATGCCGCACGTTGAGCGTGACCACGGCATAGCCCAGGTGCAAAGCCGTTGCGCCAATCAGCAGGTCCTCGAAGGCAATGCTGACGCCACGAGATGCCTGCTCACCCTCGATGCGGCCCGCCAGTTCCGCGATTTCAGCGGTCACCGGATAAAGCGCCACGTCCCGGCGGAGTTCTTCGCTAAAAGCCCGCCTTCGCGCTCGGTCGGCATCGGCGCGGGCACGGTAGATGCCGTGGGTCAGTTCCACCAAGGTAACGACAGAAAATGCAGCGTCCTGTTCTCCATGCGCTGTCTGCACTCGCTGGAGAATGGCCTGTACACCTTCGCCGCGGCGTTCTCCTGCAATGAGGACGCTGGTATCGAGGATTATTCCCATGAGGAGATTTCGCGGGGCTTACGGCTCTTGATGATCTCTTCCAGATCGGCGGCGAAGTCCGGGTCCAGCGTCGGTTCGTAACCCAACTCTTCGGTATGGGCTTTCGCCAGCGCGATGCACTCCGAGAGCAACCGGCCACGCACGGGCTCGGCGCGGACCTCAGCGCGCACTACCACGATGGGTTCACGCCCTTCGATGACGATTTCGGCCCCAGCGCGTACCCGCGCCAGCACGGCGGCGAAGTCGCTGGCGGCTTCCGCCTCCGAGATGTGAATGACGCGCTTCTCCATAGGCAGCATTATATCTCTACTGCTCGTTACTTCGCGGTCATTAGTCTCGGCCCACTCCGCGTCTCTGCCGTCAGATTTCTTTCTTCAACTCCGCCAGCAAGTTTAGCGCTTCCACCCGGGTGGGATTCCACTGCCCCATCCCCCTGATGGATTCCCCGCCCTATTTTTCATCACAAATTTCCCGTACGCACGTCACAGACTTCCCCACCGCCAAATGTAACAATAGTCCCCTGATTGGAGCAGCGAAGCGTCTGCCCGTCGCAACCGACGGATCCGCCACGCTGCCCCAAAACCATCTCAGCGTTCTTTGACAATTGGAGGCGATTAGCGGGCGTGAGCGGAGCGGGAGCCCGCTGCCGAAATCCTGAGCGAAGTGGACGCTTCGCGAAATGCGAAGCGTCCACGTAGTCGAAGGATCTTAACACTTGACAAAATCGACCCCACGCAGAGGCCGATAAAACCACCGGCGCGGCGAAAATCCCGTAAGTCCTTATTCCGGAATACTTTGATATAAGTCCTTTCGATTCAAAGACCAAGTGAAAAAATTCCCGCCAAACCCATGATTTTATTAGACCGGGGGGGAGGGGGGTACCGGTACCAAGTAGTAAACTTCCCCATCCCGCCCCCCCCACCCCGCGTCTCGGCCGTCAGATTTCTTTCTTCAACTCCGCCAGCAAGTTTAGCGCTTCCAGCGGCGTCAGCCGGTTCAAATCCACTTCGCGAAGCTTTTCCAGCACTGGCTGCGAGAGCGGCGTAAATATGGTTAACTGCGTTGGACGCTGCGCCTCCGCGGAACTGCCCGGCGTAAGATGGCCCGACAGCCGGTGCTCGGACGATTCATGCTCCGCCAGCACCTCACGCGCACGCACCACGACTTCGTTGGGCAGTCCCGCCAGCTTTGCGACTTCGATTCCGTAGCTGCGGTCGGCCGCGCCCGGTTCGACTCGGCGCAGAAAAACTACGCTTCCGCCAGTTTCTTTTACAGACACATGATAATTTTTCACTCCACTCAACTGCTCCGCCAACTCGGTCAACTCGAAATAGTGCGTGGCAAACAAAGTCTTGGCCCGCACTCGCGCATGAAGATACTCGATAGCCGCCCATGCGATTGCCAGTCCGTCATAGGTAGAAGTGCCGCGGCCGACTTCATCGAGCAAGATCAACGACCGTGCCGTCGCTGTGTGCAGAATCGCCGCCGTCTCCGTCATCTCGACCATGAACGTCGAGCGACCGCGCGCCAGGTTGTCGCTCGCGCCAATGCGCGTGAAGACGCGGTCCACAATGCCCAGCCGCACGGCCCGCGCGGGCACAAACGAGCCCATCTGCGCCATGATCACGATCAGCGCCGCTTGCCGCAGATAGGTGCTCTTGCCGCCCATGTTCGGCCCCGTCAGCACCACAATGTTGTGCGTCGCATTGTGTGGAGACGAATTCAAAAACAGATCGTTCGGAACAAAGCGCTCGCTTCCTGCCGCGAGTTCCTGCAGCTCGATCACCGGATGACGGCCTTCGACAATTTCCAGATCTCCCGCGTGCTCGGCCTCTTCGGCTTGATCGAGTTTTTGTTCAAACTTTGGCCGGCAGTAATTCCGCAGCGCGGCGATGTGCGCCAGGCAGCCGAGTACATCGACTTCCGCCAGCGCCAGCGCGGTTTGCCGGATGCGCTTGGCCTCAGCCGCAATCGCAGAACGCAACTCGGCAAACAGCCGCCGCTCGATTTCGACGATCTTTTCCTGCGCGTCCAGAATTTTCGATTCGTACTCTTTCAGCTCGGGAGTCGTGAAGCGCTCGGCATTCACCAGCGTCTGCTTGCGCTCGTAGTCGGCGGGCGAAAGGTGCAGGTTCGCTTTCGAAATCTCGATGTAGTAACCAAAAATGGAATTGAACTTTACCTTGAGCGACCCAATCCCCGTCCGTTCGCGTTCGCGTATCTCGACTTGCACAAGGTACTGTTTCGAGTTGCGGCTCAGGTCGCGCAGTTCGTCCAGATCTTTGTCCACGCCCGCAGCGATCACCCCGCCATCGCTCAGCGTGAGCGGCGGCTCTGGAACCAGCGTGCCGTCAATCTTCTCCCGCAGATCGCCCAGTTCATCGATCGCGATGTGCAACGTCCCCAGCCGCGACGCAGACAACCCGGCCAATACCGCGCGCACCTTGGGAATTCGCCCGAGCGACGCCGCCAGCGCCAGCACGTCCCTTGGATTCGCCGTCTCCAGCGTGACCCGGCTCAGCAGACGTTCCAGGTCGAGAATTCCATCGAGCGACCGCCGCAATTCTTCGCGCCGCATCGTGTCTTTAACCTGCACCTCGACGGAATCCAGCCTGCCCTCGATCTCGGCCCGATCCAGAGACGGACGCAGCATCCATGTGCGAAGTAACCGCTTGCCCATCGGCGTCACGGTCGCATCCAGGCAGCGGAACAGTGTTACGCCGGCATCCGTTCCCGTGAACAAAGGCTCGATCAACTCCAGGTTTCGCACCGTCACCGCATCGAGCACCAGGCAATTCTGCCGCTCGTAGAAGCCGATGCGGTCCACATGATCGAGCGTGCCGCGCTGCGTTGACCGGATGTAATACAAAATGGCCCCCGCCGCCGAAGCCGCCGCCTGTTTGCCCGCCAGTCCGAAGCCCTCCAGCGAGAGCACGCCGAAGTGATTCTCCAGCAGCGGAATGGCGTGGTCGAAAGCAAAGATCCAGTCATCCAAAGGAGTCTCTACCCACCCGCCGCCAGAAACCCGAGCGACGGGCGCTGTGCCTGTGGAGGGACGGGCGTCTCGCCCATCCAAGGGAGCGAAGGTCCGTAACTGGGCTCCGGCAGCACGCTCCAGCAAAGGCGCCGAAGACCCATATAACATTTCTCTTGGCCGCAATTGTTCAAGTTCTTCTTGAATGCGACGCCCAGCCAGCTCACCCACGAACTCCGTCGCTCGAAACTCGCCGGTTGAAAGATCCAACGCCGCAAAGCCCACGCGATCGCCGACCGTTGCCACCGCCGCCAGAAAATTGTTCTCCTCCGCGTTCAGCGACGAATCCGCGGCGGTGCCCGGCGTGACGACCCGCGTCACCTCCCGCCTCACCAGCTTCTTCGCCAGGCGCGGGTCTTCCACTTGTTCGCAGACCGCGACCTTGAACCCGCGCCGGATCAGCTTCGAAATGTAGCCCTCGGCGGCATGGTAAGGCACGCCACACATTGGAATGGCCACACCCTTTTCTTTATTGCGCGAAGTTAGCGTGATCTGTAACTCCCGCGCCGCCAGCACCGCGTCGTCGAAGAAAAGCTCGTAGAAATCCCCCAGCCGGAAGAACAGCAGAGCGTTGGGATGCTCTTTTTTGATGGCGGCATATTGCCGCATCAGCGGCGTCGAGGGCTCGGACATAGGGAGATTTGTAATTTTGTAATCTCTAAAGTTGTAATTTGCAATCTTGTCTTGAGTCCAGCGTCCCTATCCTCACGAAGCACTTTTTCCAGTTCCACTACTTTAGCCTGCTGGAAGGTTTTCAGATTACCAAATTACAAATTACAAAATTACAAATTCTCCATTTGACTCGCCGCGTCGATTTTGCTCTCCTTAACGCCATGGAACTTCGCAAAGATCCCATCACCCGTTCCTGGGTGATCACCGGCGACGATGTTATCGAGCCTACTCCACGTTCCCAGGACTGCCGGTTTTGCGGTCCGACCGCCGAGTTCGCCCAAGTCATCGCCAACCTGCCCGGCATGGATGGCAGCACATGGTCGGCACGCTCCGTGGTTCATCCGCATGCGCTGTATCACATCGAAGGCGAGGCGGCCCGCCGTGCCGACGGCCTCTATGACCGCATGGGATCGGTCGGCGCTCACGAAGTTCTGCTCGAAAATCCCCGCCACGACGGCCATATCTGGAATGCGAGCGAAGTCGAAGTCGAACAATTCCTGCGTCTGGCCGCGCTTCGAATTCAGGATTTGAAGCGCGACAGCCGGTTCAAGTACATCAGTATTTTCAAGAATCACGGCGAGGGAGCCGGACAGGAATTCGAGCACCCCACCTCCCAGCTGACCGCAACCACTTTTGTGCCCCGCCGCGTGCTCTACGAACTCCGCGCCGGACGAGACTATTTCGAGAGCAAAGAACGCTGCGTCTTCTGCGACATTCTGGCGCAGGAGGAGCGGCAGAACCTGCGCATCGTCGAAACTCGTGGAGACTACGTGGCCTTCTGCCCCTATGCTCCGCGCACCCCGTATGAAACCTGGATTCTACCTCGCAGCCATGAATCGTCCTTTGAGCGCACCGGCTCCTCGCGCGTGGGCAGCGTGATCGATCTGGCCGCGCTCCTGCGGCGCACCCTGCAGCGTATCCGCAGCGTCACGGAGGCATTCCACCTCGTGCTCCACACCTCACCCAACAGCCAGCATCCATCGGCGACGCTCGGATATTGGAAGACACTCGATGACGACTACCACTGGCACATCGAAATTCTGCCTATCCTTGAGGCCAAGGCACGGTCCTACACTTTCAAAGAGATTTATTATTCTCCGGTCACCTCCGAGACCGCCGTCAAACGTCTGCGAGAGGCAAAAATCTAATTCATGTCGCGAAAATCAATGCCCCACAAAACAATCGCTCGAAACAAACTCGCCGCCTTGCCGATCTTGCTCTGTCTCTGTCTGGCTGGAATTGCGGCCGCGTCCGCTCAGACTTCACCGCCGCCTCCCACCGAGAAGCAGCAAGTCCTCTGGATAAAGCTTGAAAAGTCCATTCTCGACGTCGACCGCAGCCTCGACGGCGTCATGGGCGTCGCCATCGTCGATCTCACCGACGGCCACAAGTATCTGCTTCACGCCAACGATGTTTTTCCGCAGGCGAGCTCCATCAAGATCTGCATCCTCGCTGAACTCTACCGGCAAGCCCAGCAGGGCAAGCTGAAACTCACCGACCTCTACACCGTCAATGCCGCTGATCTCGTCCAGGACAGCGACATCATGGGCGGCCTCACGCCCGGCGTCACTCAGATCACGCTGCGCGACCTCGCGACCATGATGGTTGCCGTCAGCGACAACTCCGCCACCAACGTCCTCATCGACCGCGTCGGTATGGACAGCGTGAACGCCCTCCTGAGCGCGCAGGGCCTGCACGAAACCCACCTTCGCCGCAAGATGATGGATCTAAAAGCCGCCGCCGAAGGCCGCGAAAATGTCTCCACTCCAAACGAGATGCTGAACCTGCTCCAAGCGCTTTACCGTGGCCAGATCCTGAATAAAGAGATGACCGACGATTTTTTCAAAATCCTATCCACCCACAAAGACAGCTGGATCCCGCGCCATCTCCCCGACGATTTGAAGATCGCCAACAAGCCCGGCGCTCTCGAAGGTGTGCGCAACGATTCAGGCGTCATCTTCGTGGACAAGCGCCCATACATCCTCTGTGTCATGACGACCTACCTGCATCGCGAGCGTGACGGAGAAGAGGCCATCAGCAACATCTCGCTCGCCGCCTGGCGCATGTTCGATCGCATGGCACGCGCCAGCGACTACGGGAGAGTGATTTCGCCGGGAAACAGCAGCCGGTAATTTGCTACAAGCTACAAGCCGCGAGCTTCGAGTAACCGTTTTGCTCGCAGCCCGAAGCGCGCTGCCCGAAGCTACTTTCATGACCATTCGTCGCCTTAAAACCTACACCGGATCCCAAGGCTACGTTTACCAGTACTACTTCGTTGGAAAGCGTCCCGCCCAGGCATCCGGCGCCCATGAGTCCGAGGCCAATGAATACATCTTCGATGTCACCTCGGATCGCAAGCTGACCTACGCGGTCAGCATTTTCCTCCCGCACCAGGTGATCGCCGCCTGGGCCGAATGCCACGGACGCCCCCTTGTCGATTCCGAGCAGTACGCCGCCGTCAAGATGCGGCTGTTCCGCGCCTTTGACGAACTGGAAGAAATGCAGACGCGAGGCCGGCAACTGCAGATCGACTCGCAGTCACTGGAAGAGTCGCTGGCGTCGTTAGGCGTGGAATAGACTCAGCAACAAACAAATTCCCACGGCGCAAACTCAAGAAGTGCTATGCTCCCCTCTGCTTGACCATAGCTGCCTGGGGTTCGCAGCGAGGAGTGGAGGGACTTTGGCGACTGTTATTCCCGGATCTGTGACTCGTAGAAATTCATTCCAGGCCAAGCATGCGATGTGGGTTGTGTTCGGTCTGATGACAGTGTTCGTCCTGCTCACACGCGACCGGACACTCCTGGATTCCCACTCGTTCATGCGCCAGCGTTATGCGGCGATTCCATGGCTGATGTTTGCGCACGGCATTTCCGGGGCGCTGGCGCTTCTCCTCGGCCTGTTCCAGTTTTCCAGCCGTCTGCGTCAGCGCCACCTGCAACTGCATCGCGTCTTGGGACGCATTTACGTCGGCTGTGTCGCAATCTCCGCGCCGGTTGCGGTTGCGGTTGCCCTCTCGCTGCCCATTATGACCCTGGCCATGGCTTCCACGATCCAGGCCGTTGGCTGGGTTGCGACCACCGCCACCGCTCTCTACTGTGTTCGCACCGGCAAGATCCAGCAGCACCGCGAGTGGATGATGCGCAGCTATCCGTTCGCCATGGTCTTCGTTGTGGTGCGTGTCATTCTCGCCATCCCCGCCATTGCACGGATGGGCGAGGTCGGCCTCGCCACGGTGGTTTGGAGCGTCATTGCCACGGCGTGTTTTCTGCCGTCCTTTGTGATTGCATGGCAGGCGTTGGCTGCCAGCCGGCGGGTGGTAAAGGTTCCAACTGCGGCCTGAACAGCTACTCCAGCAACATTCGGTCGCCATGAATGATTGTCATCGTAGATGAGCTCGCCGGTTCCTCCGGGTGGGCACACCTCTGTCGAATGATCGAAGAACCTTAAAGGACAACCAATTATGAGAACTCGGATCCTTCGCCTCTGTTTCCTTGCCGTCTGTCTGCCCTGCCCTGTCCTGTGCTGCGCAGCCAGGCCAGCCCGCCGCATCCGCCGGCAAGACTCGTAGCTACTACATCTCGGCCGATGAGGTTGAGTGGGACTACGCGCCACTCAACATGGATCACATGACCGGGAAGCCCTTCGACAAGTCCACCCTGATCTGGGTCGAGAAGGGCAAAGACCGGATCGGCCAGGTGTACCGCAAAGCCATCTATCGCGAATATACCGACGCCACCTTTCAGACACTGAAGCCCCGCCCGGCCGAGGATCAACACATGGGCATTCTCGGTCCGGTGATTCGAGCCGAGGTGGGCGACACGATCGAAATCGTCTTCCGCAACAACACCACCCAGTTTTATGGAATGCACCCGCATGGGGTGTCCTACAAGAAGGATTCCGAAGGCGCTCCCTACGCCGGCATGCCGCCGGAATCCACCGGCCTGGTCGCTCCCGGCCATACCCACAAGTACACGTGGGAGGTGCCCGAGCGTGCCGGTCCCGGTCCGGACGACGGGAGCTCCGTCATGTGGCTCTACCATTCCCATAACTACGAGCCCAAGGACGTGAACGCCGGGCTGATTGGCCCCATCGTCATTACTGCCAGGGGAATGGCGCGGCCCGATGGCAGTCCCCGGGATGTGGACCGCGAACTCTTCGCGCTGTTCATGATCATCGATGAGAACCAGAGCCACTACTTTCAACACAACATTGATACCTATGCCAGCGATCCGAAGTCGGTCAAGAAGCTGGAATTGGTTCCCGCCGACGAGGACGGCAATGCCGACCTGACGCTGGGCCACGGGTTCGCCATTGTCAACCACAAGTTCACCATCAACGGATACATTTTCGGAAACAATCCGTCGATTCAGATTCACAAGGGCCAGCACGTGCGCTGGTATCTGATGACCATGGGAGACGGCTTCAACTTCCACACGCCGCACTGGCACGGAAATGTTGTGACCGTGGACAAGCACCGCACCGACATTCTGTCCCTGGCCCCGGCGCAGTTCGTGGTGGCCGACATGACGCCCGATAACGTCGGTACCTGGATGTTCCACTGCCATCTCAGCGACCACATGAAAGGCGGCATGATGACCGAGTACGAAGTGCTGCCCTGAAGCCTCCGCTTTTCCTTGTGACCTCCGTCACAAGCACCTGTGACCGCGTCCGTTTACCCCGCACCCTCCGCCCGGCAAACTATAATGACCCAGGCGGGGGGGAATCAAACCGGCCTGCGGAAGCACCCAAGAATGATGACTCTGATTTGGCTGCGCGTCGCGCTCATCTGTTACGCTGCGGGATTGCTCTACGCACTGGTCGCGCTCACCCGCACCTCGGAAATCCTCAGCAAAGTTGCGCTCCATGCCTCCTACCTTGGCATGGTGTTTCACCTCGTTTCGCTGACCGAAGCCGTCGTGGAAACCGGCCAGATCGCCACGGCCTCGATTCACAACTCGGAATCGCTGCTCGCTTTCCTGATCATGGTCGTCTTCATGCTTGCCTATCTGATTTACAAGACGACCACCCTGGGCATCGTGGTTTTTCCCCTGGTCTTTCTGCTCACCTTCGTGGCCTCCACCGGTCAGCAACCCCTCGTCTTCACCTCGGATGTCGTGAAGAAGGGCTGGCTGGCCGTGCACATCCTGATGATCTTCACCGGATACGCGGCGCTGTTCCTCAGCTTTGGCGCGAGCATTCTGTACCTTATGCAGGAACGCGCCCTGAAATCCAAGAGTTCGAGTGGAATGTTTTCGCGGCTGCCCGCTCTCCAGGTCATTGACGACATCGGATACCGCTCCCTTATGCTTGGATTTCCTTTCATGACTCTGGGCCTGATCGCGGGCTCCGTGGTCGCCGAATCCACCTACGGCCGTCTTGATTTTTCCGATCCCAAGATTCTGCTTTCTGTCCTGATGTGGGCCGTGTATCTGCTCATGGTGTTTACGCGCCTGAACGCCGGGTGGCGCGGCCGCCGGGCCGCCATGCTCGCCAGTGTGGCCTTCGTCGCGGCAATCATCGCCTGGATCGCCAACTACTTCAGCGGAATGCACAGGTTTATCGCCTCATGAACTTCCAGCTCATCGGCGTCAATCACAAGACCGCGCCGGTCGAGGTGCGCGAACGCCTGGCTATTCCTGAATCGCGTTTGCCCGAGGCGTGCAAAAAACTCGCCGAGCATCCCGCCGTTTCCGAAGGCATGATCGTTTCCACATGCAACCGCGTCGAATTTATCGCCAACATGAAGAACGGCACCGGCGACCTGCGCGAATTTCTGCGCGAGTATTTCGATACCGATTTCAGTCAGTTTGAAAGTCATCTCTACGAATTTCGCGAAGATGAGGCCATCCGCCACATCTTTCGCGTCGCCTCCAGCCTCGACTCCATGGTTGTCGGCGAGCCTCAGATTCTCGGACAAGTCAAGGAAGCTTATGCCACCGCCCGCGCGGTTGGAGCGGTCCGCGCGCAACTGGATCAGTTGCTTACCCGGGCGTTTGCCGTGGCCAAGCGCGTCCGGACCGAGACCGCCGTCGGATCCTCTTCGGTTTCGATTGCTTCGGTGGCCGTCGAACTGGCCAAGAAAATCTTCGGGAGCCTCAACGGCAAGAGCGTGTACCTGGTAGGGGCAGGGAAGATGAGCGAGTTAGCCGCCCGCCATCTGCTGGCCCACGGCGCCGCCTCTCTGTTTGTCGCCAACCGCACCTACGATCGCGCCATCCGGCTGGCGCAGAAATTTAACGGACAAGCCATCGAGTTTGCCCGGCTCTATGACACCTGCGATCGCGCCGACATTGTGATTACCTCGACCGGCTCTCCGCACTTCATTTTCAAGCGCGAACACGGCGAAAAGCTCATGGCGCTGCGCAAAAATAAGCCCATGTTCTTCATCGATATCGCAGTTCCGCGCGACGTCGACCCGGAAATGAACAAACTCGACGGCATTTTCGTCTATGACATCGACGATCTGCAGCAAGCGGTCTCGTCGCACGTCGCCGACCGCAAGAAGGAAGCGGAAAAAGCCGAGGCCATCGTCAATGGCGAGGTCGACAAATTCCACGCTCGCCTCCAGACTCTCGACGTCGTTCCCACCATCGTCAGCTTACAGGACCATCTCGAAACCATTCGCCAGGCCGAGATTGATCGCGTCCGTGGCCGCCTCGGTTCCATGACCACCGACCAGGAACTTGCGGTCGAATCGCTGACTCGTGGCATCGTCAACAAAATCATGCATACCCCCATCAGCACCCTCAAAACGGCGGCGCGTGATCCCGAATCAACCACCGTCATCGAACTGGTGCGTCGCCTCTTCAACCTGCATAGCGAAGATGAAGAAAAGCAAGCTGCGGCATCCAAGTCCGCACGTCGCCCGGATTCAAAAACAAAAGGAGTGGAAAACTAATGGCCCGCCTGCGCATTGGCTCCCGCGGCTCGCAACTCGCTCTCTGGCAGGCCCATCACATTTCCAACCTGCTTCGCGCTCAGGGTCATACCGTGGAACTCGATATCATCAAGACCACCGGCGATAAAATCACCGACGTTGCCCTCGCTAAAGTTGGCACCAAGGGCATGTTCACCAAGGAAATCGAAGAAGCCCTCGTCGAAAACCGGGTTGACCTCGCCGTGCACAGCTTGAAAGATTTGCCCACGGAGCTGGCCGCCGATTTTGAAATTGCCGCCATCACCACTCGCGAAAATCCACACGACGTTTTTTGTTCCGTGAAGTTTGCCGGCATCGAAGCGCTGCCGCAACAGGCGAGCGTTGGCACCAGCAGCCTGCGTCGTCAGGCCCAGTTGTTGGCACTGCGTCCCGATCTCAAGATTCACCCGCTCCGCGGCAATGTGGATACGCGCCTGCGCAAGCTCGAATCCGGCGACTACGATGCCATCATTCTGGCCGCCGCCGGCCTGAACCGCCTGGGCAAGACGCAACTCGTACGTCAGGTGATCCCCGCGGAAATGATGACTCCCGCCGCCGGACAAGGCGCCTTGGGAATCGAAATTCGCAACGGCGACAGCGCAATGCGGGCGTTGCTTGCCTTTCTTGATGACGCTGCCGCCCGCGCCACCACCACCTGCGAGCGCGCGCTGCTCAACAAACTAGGCGGCGGCTGCCAAGTCCCCATTGGGGCTTTCGCTGAAATAAATGGAAACCGCATTCGCCTGAACGCCCTTGTAGCCCATCCCGACGGAACCAAAGTGCTGCGCGAAACTCGCGACGGCGACGACCCCGTGCGCTTGGGCGAAGAAGTCGGCGAAACCCTTCTCCGTCGAGGCGGCGATGTTATTCTCGAAGAAGTCTACGGCAAAGGCTTTGCACTGCCGCAGCAACCATGAGAGATCGTTGAGTTGAAACGTGTCACCGATTTAAAACGTGTTATCGGTTGAAACGGGGCACCAATTTAAAACATGTCATCAATTTAAAACGTGTTATCGGTTTGAAACGTGGCACCAATTTGAAACGTGTCATCGGTTGAAACTTGTCATTTATTTAAAACGTGTCATCCTGAGCGAAGCGAAGGACCTGCTGTTTGTGGCCAGAGCTCAGACCCTGGATGGCAAGAGCAGTCTAAAAGCTAAAAGCTACCCCATGCGCAAGCCCAACGAAAACCATCCCCTGGCAGGAACCCGGATTCTAGTCGGCCGCGCCCGCCACCAGGCCGGCAGCCTTTCTACCAGCCTGCGCAGCCTGGGCGCATCTGTAACCGAAATCCCCTTCATTGAGATTTGCAAGCCGCAATCGTACCGGCCACTCGACGATGCTCTGAAAAATATCAAAAGCTACCACTGGCTTATTCTGACGAGCGCCAACGGCGTCGAAGCAATGTGGGAGCGGGTCCGGAAACTTCGCATCACGCGCCGCACTCTCAAGCATCTCCAGATTGCCGCGATCGGTCCAGCAACCAAGAAGGCGATTGTGAAGCACGGTCTGAAGGTCAAGATGGTTCCCGAGGAGTACGTCGCCGAGTCTGTAGTCAAGGGGCTGCGCGAGAAGGTCAACGGCAAGCGCGTCTTGCTGGTGCGAGCCAAAGTCGCGCGCGACGTGATTCCAGAAGAACTGCGCGCCGCCGGAGCCGAAGTCGATGTGGTCGAAGCTTACGAAACTGTGCTGCCCGAGAAATCGCGCGTGCGCCTGCGCGCGCTGATGAAAAGTGCGGCTCGCCGCCCGCACGTCGTGACCTTTACCAGTTCCTCCACCGCAAAAAACTTTGCCGAACTGCTCGGCACCTTCAAGGCAGGTTCACTCAGCGCAGGGTTGCTCAAGAATGTCCAGTTTGCTTCGATAGGTCCGGTGACTTCGGCGACGCTGCGCGAATTGCAGCTGCCGGTCGCAATCCAGGCCCATGAATTCACGATGGGTGGACTGATCCGAGCGATTGTGCTCGCCCGCTACGCGGAAACCTCCGCCTAGTCAGGAGCATGTCTAGAGAGAGGCTGCGGAAAACCTGGGTTTCGTATCAGGGCATCGCTGCTTTAGCGATGCCGTAAAGTTTTCGAAATCAGACGCCCCTTTACGACCTGGCATCGCCACCCGACTTTCTCCGCAGCCTGCAGAAGCGTACATTTCAGCAGTGAACTCTACTTCGGATTCGGAGACGAAACTCTCCGCTGCGGGTCAATCCCGTCCAGGTAGATCTGCATGCGGGCCTTGGTGTCGGCGGGCATGCCGATGAACTCGATTCCATTGCCTACGCCCGGATCGCACGTCCGGACCACGGTCGTGATCTTGATGTGCTCCGAATCCAGATAGAAATCGAGACGCAGCACCGTTCCGAGGGGAAAAGGCATCATGTTTTCGACGTAGCATCCATTGCCGCTCACGTCGGTGGCATTGATGCGGATCGGCGAATTGACGCGCTCGTCGCGAATTTCCAGGGGAAGCGAAATCTTGTGCCGGTGCCAGCGCCGCCGGTTGGAGGCTGCAATCGTCACCGTCGCGCCGTCCATCGGTAGATAGTTTTTCCAAGGGCACTCCTGACCGGCGACCAACTTCACTCCCACTTGATTCTTCTTGACTGGCCCGGTGTTCATCACCCAGATCACCGCGCAGCGCGTTTTTTTCTCGTCGCACTGCGCTCCGATCACGTCACCGACTTTCAGTTCGTTCTCGACGCCCGAGATCAGCGCACCCTCTGAACTGATGTTTTGCGCCCGCGCGTGTTGGGAAAACGGGCGTCCCTCGGCGCTCATTCCCCATATGCGAACGGGCAGGTCCACACTCAGGCGAGGTTCAATTTGATGCTTAGCCATGCCTTATCCTCGTATCCGGTTCATGCGATGATACCGCCCTCTGCCACGTCGCGACATCACAAAGTGAGCAGGCGCAGTAACGAGCGAAGCACCACTTTCGCACCTTCCAGTCATCATTCAGTGCGCTCTTTCGCGAACTTTTCCGCGGACTGCTCTGCGAACTCTCGATAACTGATGACCTCGATCTTCTGCTCCTCCAGAAACTGACGCAGTTCCGCCGAACTTAGCAAACGCCGCTCCATCTCGCGCGAAGCGACCAATCGCGTGCCGGCGGCGCGCAGGTCCGCGTCGTTGTAGCCAGGATGGCAGACTAACTCCCACGTTCCCTCCGGCAGGCTGGCGAGCGTCTGGCGCAGCAGCGAACTATAGCCAGAACTCTCGCTGGAACTCTCGCCGGACATATCGACCGAGCCCGTTTCGATCACTCCCACCACACCATCGGGCGTAAGCAGTCCAGCGCGCTTAGTCCGCTGGCGGAATTGCCCGGAGAAACTGTGCAGCATGCGCACCTGGGTATAACGCTTCCAGAGATCGCGCTTGCCTTTGAACAGCTTTGCGGACATCGCCTTCACCGGAACGAACGGATTGCGGATCGCTCGCACGCCGCATATCCGCGCCGCTCGCAGCAGCGCTGCAAGAATCTCGGGAAAGACGTGCGCGTGTTTGTGGGTATCGAGGTGAGTAACCTGGAGACCGGCCGACTGAATTTTCCTTATTTGCGCCGTTACTTCCGCCACCAGTTGATCGCGATCGAAGCCTCCCAACATGGCGCGTGCGGCGAACGCCGAAAGGCTGGAGTAGAATTTGCCCGGCTCCGCTGAGCGAATCCCCAGCAACGTATCCACCGCATCCGCCGATGAAACCGGCGTTCCGTCCACCAATACGACGTGGCACCCCACGGAGAGATTCGGTGCCGAGCGCGCCGCAGTCACCGCGTCCTCGAACCGGGTGCCGGCGGCCATCAATGTCGCCGACGACACGACTCCACCGTTGTGGGTTTCCACGATGGCTCGATTCACTCCAGCGGTCAGACCGAAATCATCGGCGTTGACGATTAACTTTCGCACGCAGAAAGTGTAGCAGCCCCGCTTGTCGTTCCCACACCCTTTCGCTTCTTGAACTCTATAGTTCGCGCTGCACACCGCCGTTTCCTGCGCAGCATGCACCGAACTCATCCTGCGAAAGCGCACCCCAAAAGCACTGCGTGGACGGTAGTAGTTTGACCGCTAAGGGAAGCGTCCAGTATCCTCAGCATAAGTTTTTACGCGGTTGTTTCGCAAGCCGCTGGGATGAAACCCGCCGGGGTCGAGTCCGCACACAGCGGGCGGTTAGCTCAGTTGGTTAGAGCGCCTGCCTTACAAGCAGGAGGTCGCAGGTTCGAGTCCTGCACTGCCCACCACCTCCCGATTTCGATCTTGCGTATAAAATCCATGCTGACTTAGTTCGGCGTTACTCGTGGCCCGCGCCTGCATCCAAGAAAGCATAGCGGGCAGTACTTGCTTCAGCTCGTGATGGACGAAGACTCCACTCCCTCGAGGTTACAGACTGAAATGATTAAGCTTCGTATTTTAGTGTTGGCAATCGTGGTGTTGGCCATGGGAGGCACGCTGGTTAGCCTCAACGGTTGTGGCGGCTCCAGCGGCCCTCCTCCTCCTCCTCCGCCGCCGGGAAAGATTCAGCACGTGGTGGTAATCTTCCAGGAGAATCGCACTACGGATAATCTTTTCCAGGATCCGGTGCTCATCAACCGGGGCGCCGACATTGCTCAAAGCGGAAAAGACTCCAAGGGCAATACCATACTGCTGCAGAAAGTGGCTCTCGCTGCGAACTACAACCCTGGCCACAGTCACGATGCGTTCAACGCCATGTGCCACCTCAATTCGGCGACCGGACAATGCCAGATGGATGGGGCGGACCTCAATCCAGTTCCTTGCCCTTTGGGTACGCAGGATTGCGCGTTCGCCTATGTGGACCCGACGCAGGTGCAACCCTACTTCCAGTTGGCCGAGCAATACACATTCGCCGATCGCATGTTCCAGACCAACCAGGGGCCCAGCTTCCCGGCGCATCAGTTCATTATTTCAGGGACATCGGCTCCCTGTAGCACTGCGCTTCCTTGTCCCGGTGCCGGGAGCAATCTGTTTGCCGCGGAAAATCCAAGCACCAACGGCCCGCCAAACGCCGGATGTGACGCGCCCGCGGGGTCCACGGTCTTGCTGATCGATCCGACCGGCAGCGAAGGGTCCAACGCTCCAATCTATCCTTGCTTCGAGCATCAAACGCTGACCGACCTGCTGGAGGCGAAAGGCAATACTTGGCGGTATTACACGCCGTCGTCCCCTGCCATCTGGACCGGCCCGGAGGCCATCCAGCATATCTGCGGACCCAACGCGCCGCCGCCCAATGCCACCGCATGCGTGGGACCGGATTGGACCAGCAATGTGATCCTCAATCAGAAACAGATACTCACCGACATTACCAACAACCAACTGAAGGACGTGAGTTGGGTCATTCCGAGCGGTCAGGCATCCGATCATGCCGGGATGACCGATGGCTCGGGGCCTTCGTGGGTGGCTTCGGTGGTGAATGCCATCGGCAACAGTCCCTACTGGGCGGACACTGCGATCTTCATCACGTGGGACGACTGGGGCGGCTTTTACGACCATGTCGCGCCGCCCCAAGTCTTGTTGAATTGTGCGCAGTGGGGATGCGGCTATGTCTATGGCTTCCGCGTTCCGCTGATCGTGGTCTCACCGTACGCCAAAGCACAGCACATTTCCCACACCCAGCATGATTTCGGCAGCATCTTGAAGTTCATTGAGACCACGTTCAGTCTGCCTTCGCTCGGCAACGCGGATGCGGTGGCGGATGACTTCTCCGATTCCTTCGACTTCAATCAGACCCCGTTGCAGTTTCAGACGATTGCCGCGCCTTTGAACGCGCAGTACTTTCTGAATGACAAAACGCCGCCCACGGACCCGGACGACGATTGAAACCTGGCGCGGAACCTCTCCGCGCCCAAGTTTCAAATCAGCCAACTACCAAAACATCCCCTACTGCACGATCAGCGTCACCGGATCCGAGTGTGACTTAGCGCCCTCGGTCGCCGTTACGCTGACGGCGGGGAACGTTCCCAGCGTAGTCGGGGTCTGGATGGCGACAGTGCCCGATCCTGACTTTGTTGCGTCGGCCGCTGCTGTGGCTGTCACTGCGACGGTCGCCGTGCTTGGCACCGTCGCCGGGGTCGTGTAGACCCCGGTGGCGTCCACCGAGCCGTTCGCGCTCCCACCGGTGACCGCCCAGGTCACTGTTTGATTGGCGGAGTTGTTGACGACGGCTGAGAATTGTTGCTGGGTGAGATTCGCAGGCCAGGCGTTACCGGCTTCGATGGCGTAGAGCTGTACGGTTGTGTTCGGAGTTACGGTTACGCTAACCGGGGGCGGGGGCGGGGGCGTTGAGCTTCCTCCTCCGCAAGCGACCATGAACCCGAGCAGTACCAGCGAGACGCACAGGAGTGCGATCACCGAACCCTTTGACACTTTCCTGCCTGCTAGACCAATCATCACCACGCCCACGATTGGGAACGTCCATGGCAGCCAGGGATAGCGGTTGGTAGCCCGCTGGATCGCGTTTCCCGTCCCGGGGTTCGGACCTTTGGTCGTGATGGTCAAAGTCACCGTCTGAGGTGAGGACGCGCCAGTATTGATCTGGGTTGGACTGAAGACGCAAACTGCGGTCGTGTCGGGCAAGCCCGAGGGACAGGCGAACGTCAAGTTGGTCGCGAACGTCGTCGCGCCGCCCGTGGCGGTGGCTGTAAAGCTATAAGCGAGAGTCGTCTGTCCCGCCAGTACCGTGTGCGAAGTGCTGCTGGTCGTCCAGGTGAAATCGGGAGGCGGACCCACCGTCAGGGTGAAGGTCTCCGACCTGGTGACAACGGGTAGGCCGGTTATTCCCTGGAGAGTGACCGTACTAGTTCCCTGCGGTGTACTCCCAGTCGTGCTCACACTCAGTGTCACCGTCACCGGGTTCGCGGCGGTTGGATTTACCGTACTCGATGGTGTAAAGCCGCAGGTCGCTTGCGCCGGCAATCCGCTGGGACAACTCAGAAATACGGGGTATGCGAACGAACCGGAAGCCGTGACCTGGAAAGTAGCGGTTTGCGTCAGACCCTGAGGCACGATGACCGGGTTGGGGCTGACCGGCGTCAGCGCGAAGTCTACGACGTGCAGCGTGGCGGCGGCATCGTGCGTAGTGGTGCCGGCATCCGTACCCACGCCGTGGGCATTGAAGCTGTAGTCGCCTACGGCTCCGCCCGCGGTCACGGTGTAGGTTCCCGTCGGCGTGACCTGCGCCGGATTCAGCGTACAGGTTGACGGCTTCGTTCCCGTGCAACTCAGGTTCACCGGACTGTTGTATGCGCCCTGCGCCGTCAGGGTGCCCTGGAAGGTGGCATTCTGAAATGGAAACACGGTCTGCGGCGAGTCGGAAATGACGTTGCTGAAATCAGGTGCCACTGCCAGGTTGAATTCCCAGATGCCGCGTCCGTAGGTGGACACGCGCAGCTTCTTTACGATTCCATTGTTGAAGATTTGGACCGCCGTTACCGGCGCGCTCGGCAGGAATCCGGAACCGGAACTGGCGGCCGGACCCACTTCGGTCCAGACACCTCCTGCGCCCGTCGTCGGGCTGGAGAAAAGGCCCACATCCGTTCCGGCATAGACGACGTGCGCTGCCGAATCCACCAACAGCGAACCGACTGGGGCATCTGGCAGCCCGGTTAATCCGCTTCCGGTCCAGTCAGTCCAGCCTGTGCCGGCATTTGTCGTCTTCCATACATGCGAAGTGTGGAAGCCCATGATTCCGACATACGCGGTATTGCCGGTCGTATCCGCATTGTCGATCGCCACTGAGCCGATGGCGTAGTTCTTGGGGTTGATGTTGCCGGTTACATTCGCCATCAACATGGTTGACGCGCTGGTTGTGCGCCAGACTTCACCGCCGGGGATCAGAGTGCCGCAGTACTGATTAGCAGCCGTGCAGAAAGGCCCCAATCCGAACGTGGTCGCATAGACAACGTTGGAAAGGCCATTGACGTCCTTCGGCCCGCCTGCGGCTAATGCGGCAACCTGATTGACTTCGCCGCCGCTGCACGCCGTTGTATCCAAGGTGTCGAAATTGTTGCTCAACGTGCTGAAAGTGCCAGGCCCGTTGGGCGGGTTCGTGGTTCCGCGCCATATTCGGCAGGTGCCGATCAGCATGTTGCTAGAGTTCTGTGGGTCCAGAATGTACGGGGTGTAGAAGGCTCCAACGTCTATGTTTCCGGCAAAATTCCGGATCGTATTGGGGGGAGCGGCTTCGAGGTTCGTGCTGTTGTCGTCGCAACCTGTACCCATCTCGCAAATACCGATGATCGATCCTGGGTTCGATGCGAACCACTCAGTGACATTGGTCGGGTTAATAGCGTTGTAGCCTCCGTCGCCGCCGAGTGCATTCTGCCAAGTGGTGCTGCTGGTCGCGGTGCCAGTCTTGGGAGAGCCGTTGTCCTGCGTACCACCCAGCATGATGTCCGCGTTGGTCGGGTGCACGGAGAACGACACGAACTCCGTCATGGAGCCCAGCGTCTCACTCAGGCTGTCAAACTGATTGGTTCCTGCGCAACTGCCGGTGGTCAGGCCGAGGTAGCCGTCCAAGGTTCGGCTGATGCCGCCGTCGTGCGCGAAGTAGCCGGGGGACTTACCACCCGCGACCATGAAAGCCATCCCGTGTTGGTCCGGATGGACGTGTGCCAAAGCGCCGAGCGGGTTGCATCCATACACGTGAGTGAGGTTAAGCCAGTTGCCCTGCGAGCAAGCAGTTTGGGTGTTGGACGTGAGGGTGCATTTGTAAATGTTGCGAGTGCCCGCATATACGTCTGTCGCCGTTGCCGTTGAACTGACCACAGCGGCGAGCTCCAGGTCATAGGTGCCCTGCACCACGCCGCAACCGCCGGGGTCGCCACAATTTGTAATCCCAGTATCCGGAATCTGGGTCCAGGCCGTTCCACCGTTGATCGTTCTCCAGATGCCGTCGTCGACTTCGCTCAATTGCACGTCAACGACCCACACATAGAGCTCGTTGCGTCCGGGTGTCACAGCGAACTCAGCTCGATAGATGGGGCAACTGCCTGAGTTCGAAGCGGCAGGGCAGTTTGCAGTGGTGAGCCTCGCAGTTGGCTGGGTGGCCAGGCGGGTGAAATGCTGGCCGTCGGTGGAAGAGTAAATGCCGTGTCGCCGGATGGCCGCATAGAAAGCGCCCTGGGTGGTGTTGTAAACCACGCCCGTCGCCGAAGCCGCAACCGCATTGTCCGATAGGGTCACTCGATGCCAGATCGCACCGGCATCGATAGAGTAGTAGAGTCCCCGAGCGGTCGCAACACCGTCCTGTTCAAGCCCAAAGGTAAACCCAATGTCACCGGCGGTGGAGGCAACCACCAGGTTGGTGTTGGTAGTACTGAACGCGATTTTGCTGAACCCGATCCCTAGAAAAGACTGGCCACTCGCCGCTGAAGTGATCTGCTGCCAAGTTATCCCGCCATTGGTCGAGCGCAGGATTCCCATGCCATAGTAGGAATCACCCGAGGCGTTCGCTTCGCCGGTCCCAACCAGAATGACGTTGCTGTTTCCGGGTTGCAAGGCGATGGCTCCGACTGCGAGTGAGGGCTGGTCGTCGATGAGCGAGGTCCAAACTACTGAACTCGCACTGGGACTTTTGTCGCCGGCGTTGGTCGATTTCCAGAGGCCGCCGTACGCGCCTCCCAAGAAGACGGTGTTGCCGGTGGTGTCAGCCGGGTCGATCAGCACGGATGTCGCACGACCGGAAACAAAGTTGTAGTCCTGGCCGCCACTTCCGGTGGCGTCGGAGAGGAGCGGGGACGGTCCGAGGCTGACCCAAGTCGTGGCACTCGCCTGAGGTTGCGCCGTCTCGGCCGCCGCCCGCTGGGCGCGCATGGCCATTTTCTGCTGGTGCGCACGCAGGCGCAACGCGGCAGCCGATTCTCCTTTGGGCGCAATTCGGCCGCGCATGTTCCATTCTCCCCGTTTCTGAGGCTGGTCCTGGTCGTTTTCTCCGGCAGCCGGGAGCATTTTCCGGCTCGATCCCTGAGCCAATGCGCTAGGGGCAAGAAAAGAGGACGCGAGCAGAAGGAACAGGATCAGGGTCAAGAAGCTGATCGTCGAAGGGGTGGCCGAGGACAGCACGGCCGATGGCGTACGTCGCATGGTCACTCCGTGGCGAACAAGGATGGTGAGGGACTCGGAAGCATTATCCATGCTTCTCCCTGTCTAAGCAAGTTCATCCGCGTGGGGTTGGATAACTAGGAACTGTTAGTTGGCTTTTTTGACAAAAGTCACGTTATATTCTCCGTCAGCGGCTGGCGGACAAGCATGCCCTGAGCGGCAATCGAAGGGAGTGTCCACTCTACACGGGCTGGACTTCGGCTAATTCTTCTTCCAGTAACTGCTTGTTATAGAGATTGGTGTAATAACCGCTGCGGGTTATAAGTTCGTCGTGGGTGCCTTGTTCTACTATGCGTCCCTGGTGAAGGACGGCGATGGCGTCGGCGTTGCGGACGGTGGACACGCGGTGGGAGATGAAGATAGTGGTGCGTCCGCGCATGATTTCGCGGAGATGGTTGAGGATTTTGTCTTCGGTGTGGGTATCCACGCTGGAGAGGGCGTCGTCGAGGATGAGGATGCGGGGGCTCCGGAGAAGGGCGCGGGCGATGGCGGTGCGCTGCTTCTGGCCTCCGGAAAGAGTGATGCCGCGTTCGCCGACGGTGGTGTTGTAGCCTTCGGGGAAATTTTCGATGTCGTGGGCGATGTTGGCGGCGGCGGCGGCGGCTTTGATGTCGTCGAGCGAGGGCTCGCCGTCTTCCTGCGAAACTTCGTGCGATATACCGTACGCGATGTTTTCGCGGATCGTGTCGCTGAACAGGAATGTTTCCTGGGGAACGAATCCGATGTGGCGGCGCAGGGCGTCGAGAGGGAACTGGCGGACGGGGCGGCCGTCGATGAGAACGGCTCCAGGCTCGGCGTCGTAGATGCGTGGAATCAGATTGACTAGCGTTGTCTTGCCGGACCCGGTGGGTCCAACAATAGCTAGGCTGGAGCCGGCGGGGATGCGCAGGTTGATGTCTTTGAGAACGGAGACGCCGTTGTAGGCGAAGTTGAGATTGCGGAATTCAACTTCGCCAAGGATTTCGCTGGTGGAGCGCCGGGCGTCCCCGCCCGGCTGGACGGGCGGGGCGCCCGTCTCTCCACTATTCGTAGTTATGTCTGCGCCTACATTTGCGTCGGCTATTTCGGGTTGCTCGGAGAGGATTTCATCGATACGCGCCATCGACGCTGTACCTCGTTGGAAAATGTTGATGACCCATCCCAGGGCGATGACCGGCCAGGTCAGCTGCACCATGTAGGTGTTGAAGGCGACGAAATCGCCAACGTTCATCTTTCCCTGGAGGACTTGTCGTCCGCCAAGCCAAAGCACGATGACCACGGCGCCGCCCAGCATCAGTTCCAGCGTGGGCCAAAGCATTCCCATCAGACGGACCAGGCCCAGACTGCGGCGGATGTATTCCTGGTTGGCGCCCTCGAAGGCGGCGATCTCGGACTGTTCCTGCACATAGGCTCGAATGACGCGGGCGCCGGAAAAATTTTCCTGGGCGCGCGCCGAGATGTCGGAGAACATGGCCTGAATCCGTTCGAAGCGCTCGTGAATCCGGCGCCCGAAATACTGGATGACGATGCTGGCGATGGGCAGCGGCAGAAAGGCGTAGAGGGTGAGCTTGGGGCTGATGGCGAGCATGAAGCCCAGAGCGCCGGCGGTGAAGACGATGGTGTTCGCCGAGTACATGATGGCTGGGCCCAGCAGCATGCGGACCGCGTTCAGGTCGTTGGTGGCGCGGGCCATGATGTCGCCGGTACGGTTGCGCTGGTAGTAGGAGTAAGAAAGGCGCTCAAGATGCTTGAACAGGTCGTTGCGCAAGTCAAACTCGATATCGCGAGAGATGCCAATCACCACCCAGCGTGTCAGGAACTGAAAAATTCCCTTGATGAGCGCGATGGCAATTACGAGCAGAGAGTAGGTGAGAAGTTTCTGGCGGGTTACGCCGGAGTGAAGATCGTTGACGGCGCGGCGCAGGACTTGCGGAAACAGTATCCAGACTCCGTTATTGAATAAGACGCAGAGCCCCCCCCAGAATAGACCGCTGCGGTGACGCTTCAGATAGGGAACGAGGGGACGTAGGCTCTTCGGCAGCATGTCGTCTGGTAAATCCGATTGTAGCAGCGGCGGGTCCGGATTTTTGCCCGGCGGGCGCTAGGGCGATGAAGGCGGCACTAAGCGCCAGGGCGGTCCACACCGGCAGCATGCTGGCAGAGAACATCAATGCTCAGCAGAGCAGATCTGGGAGTCGCGATTGCGGTCATCACGTCGGGACGGATGTGCTGCCTGGGCGTGACCAGCCGACGGAGTTGATGCGCGATTTTAATCGCATGGCCGAACCCATCGAAGGGTTGGTGGATTCGCAATCGCAGTGGTCGCTGTGGGAGTTGGTAGAGCAGGTGGCGCACGACGCCGAGTACAAAACTCCGGCGCGGGGCTGCCGAGTTACGGCGACGGCCGACGCGGCGGACAACGTGGTGAGGAACTCAACGCGCTATACTGCTGAAGGCACGACAGTGGAGGTGCGACTGGAGCGGCAGCAGGCGGCGAACCGGCATGAAATCGTGGTTCGCGTGCTTGATTCCGGTCCAGGCGTTCCAGACGAAGCGTTGCCAAACATATTTGAGCTTTTTTATCGACTGGACGATGCCCGCAACCGCACAAACCGGGGGAGCGGGTCTGGGCCTGTCGATCGCGGACCGGGCCATCAGGCTGCATGGTGGCCAACTTCGTGCATCCAACCGCAAAGAGGGTGGGTAAGCGGTTGAAATCCGGATTCCGGCTGCTTCCGGGTTTGCTCTTCCCGCTCATTCCTGATAAACAAATTATTTCAGCCACAAGCTTCAATCTCCGTGACGGCTGGCCGAATATCGCCAGCGGACGGGAAGCGGCTGGGAGAACAGATGTCGAAGAAAATTCGCTTGGTCGTCGCGCTCGTGGGCATGTGCGCCCTCAGTTTATTTCTGCTCAGTTGTGGCAGTTCCTCTTCCCGGCCCTCCGGACTTTTGTATGTGCTGACCCAGGGCAGTAACGGGACGGGCAACAACGTGAGTTCCTTTGCCATCGATTTGGGTAGCGGGGGGTTGTCGCTGGTCAATTCGAATGCCAGTACGTGCGCAACCGCGGGCGCCTGCGGACTTCCGCTGCAAATTGTGCTCGACCCGACGGGCGCGACGGCTTTCGTCCTAAATCAGAATGCCATTTCCTCGTACAAAGTGAACTCCGACGGAAGTTTTGGGGCGCCGACGACCCCGACCCCCTGGACGGTGCCAGCCGGAGACACGGCCGTTGCCATGTCGCGCGATGCCAGCGGCAATCTCTTGCTTGTCATCACCGAGGGAAATCAAAGTCTAATCCCGCCATTGACTCCGCAATTGTATGTGTTCAGCACGAAGCCGGGAGCGACGAGTTTAACGCTAACCGGGAACAATTGCCCGGAAACAAACACACCCTGTCCATATCCGTTGCCCAGAACTCCCACCGCCCTCTCGGCCATTGCGGTCAGTACTCCGGCTGAGGAACTTCTCTTTGTAACCAGCAACCATGATCTTTCCAATATCCACAATGACAATACTGTGAGCCTGTATGGCGTGGGTTCCGATGGCACCCTGACAGAGAAAATCGGTTCGCCTTATGCCACATCCACCATCAACCCACTCTCGGTGCTGGCGGTCAACACAAACCAGGCCGGGCAGAATAGTAGCGGCGGCGTGTTTGTTTATGTGGGCGCTGCGGGGAATGCGTCCGGGGCGCTGGATGCTTTCCATGTGTGCACGGTTGTCGATGGTTCAACCTGCCTGCAGACCGACTTGGACAATGCGAAGCTTTTCCCAGTTGGAACGCCCACCCCATCAGGTCAGAACCCGGTGGGCATGGTGGTGGATCCGACGAACAATTTCCTCTATGTTGTGTGCGAAGCCACGAACCAGGTTTTTGGATATCGCATCGGCACAACGACGGGACTGTTGACCGCGCCGGCGAACCAGCCAACCGGATCGCAGCCCGTAGCTCTGGCAATCCATTCAAGCGGTAAGTTCCTCTACACGTCGAATAGCACCGCGAATAGCATCTCGGCCTTCACGCTAAGTACGACCAGCGGTTCCATGAGCAGTCTCCCTGTGGTGAATAGTCCGGCGGGGCCGAGCGGGATGGCGGCGAGGTAGAAGCATTCAGCCATTGAATCATTAAAACCCAGCTTGAATTTTAGGTTTTCATTGATTCAATGACTCAATGACTCAATAGTTTCATCACGTGGGCATCCGAAGGATGAGATAGCCTCCGATAAAACCGAATACCAGGTCTGGCGACCAGGCTGCGACCGCGGGCGGGAGCTGACTCAAATTGCCCATCGCCTCGAACAGGCCGGAGATCGTCCAATAGACCACACCGATGCCGATGGCTGTCGCCACCCCAGCGACCGCGGAACGCTTGCCGGTGGAAAGCGCGAAGGGAATGGCGAGGACGGCCATTACTAGCGTGATCAGCGGGTAGGCAATTTTCTTCTGCAACTGCACGCGCAGGCGCACCACGTCAAATCCGCTCTGCTCCAGATCGTGAATGTAGTGGCGTAACTCCTCGTAACTCATCTCCGACGACTGTTTGATTTCCTTCTTAAAGTAGGCGGGCGCTTCGGCTAGTTCGGGATAGGTCGCAGCATCGAACTGGCGATAGTTCTCGATGGCGGATCCACTCAAGCTTCGCTCCCATCCCTGCTCATAAACCCATTTGCCCATGGACTCCGACCAGTGGGCGCGGTCGGCGGTGATGCGGTGCGTGATCTGGAAAGTGTGCGGATCGAACTGGAACACCGAGACGCCCCCGAAAACATCGCGGTCGGGATCGAAAAATTGATAGTAGTAAATGTCGGAATGCTGGCCGAATATCCATTTGCGATCCGGGCGAAGGTAAGTCTGCGCCGGCTTGCCCTTGATGCGATTGCGCAGTGCGTCCTGGCGCTTGTTGGTGTAGGGGAGATAGATCTGGTCGGAAAGAAAAAGCACGCCCGCGACCAGAGTGGAAGCAATCAGCACCGGGACGATGATGCGGTAAAGACTAATACCGGCGGCCTTGATCGCCGTGATTTCATTCGATCGCTGCAGCAGCCCGAAGGTGACCAGCACCGCCAGCAGCATGCTGAGGGGTGTGGTGTTGTAAAGAAAATAGGGCACCACGTTCAGCAAATATTCGCCTACCGTGAGGGGCGAGACCTGATTCCGCATGATGTCGCCCAGCAACTCAAACAAGGTGAACACCAGCAGCAGCATCAGGAAAGCAGCGACGATCAGGGTCAGGTAGAACGCAAAGTTGCGCAGCACATAATCGTCGAGGATGGTGGGAAAACGAAAATTAAACAAGCGCCAGCGCCTGGGCCAGCGGGTAAGGATGCTTTCGCGAAGGGGCGCGCGTGATAACTCGCCATTTTGCGGGAGCGCTTGCGCGTTCAACTTGGAAGCTTTGATCCACGAGCGCAGCGCCGTAAGTTCAATCGGGCGGCGTTCCGATTGCCAGAGCAAAAAAAATCCTCCGGCAAGAAACGCGAGGTCGGCGAGCCAAACCCCGGCGGCAGGAGAGACGCGTCCCTGGCGCGCGAAAGACACTCCGATCAATGAAATCGAATAGTAGAGAAACACCAGCAGAATGGTCAGGACAAATCCGCTGGACTTGCCGCCTTTCTTCGACGAAAGGCCTAGAGGAATTCCGACCAGGGCCAGGACAATGCAGGCGGTCGGCAGCGCCAGACGGCGATGGTATTCGATCAGGTGCCAGCGGCGGGTGACGGGATCGGCGGTACGTGCGACACGAAGCAGGTCGGCAATTTTGATTTCACCCAGTGACGTGGGTTCATGTTCCCGATTGTTTTGTGCCGCCGGAATCCGGATGGGGATGTCACTGGTCTGGAAGGTGGAGATCTGGTACTGGTCCGGATTCTTCGGATCGGTTTCGTGAGTGGCGCCGTTGCTGAGATGCAAGTCCAGACTATCGGGTCCCTGGCTGACCAGCAGACCTTCCCGCGCCAGGCTGATGCGCGGCGACGATGGGTCCGTCAAGTCGGCGAGGAACACACCTTTCCAGAGCGCTCCGCCGGACATGGCCTTGACATCCTGCACGTAGAGAATGTGCTTCGGAAACCCTTCGTAAAACACGCGGGGCTGGACTTCGAAAGAAGCCTGAGAAGCCTTGAGGTTGTCCTGTAGCTTTCCCAGGGCGGCAAGCGAGCGCGGCGCGAGATAGACGCTGTTGCCAAGAGCGAGCAACCATGCCACCAGCACGAAAATTGAGATCACGCGCAGGAAGGTCCACACCCCCATGCCACTGGCGCGCATCGCGGTGATTTCGCTGTCCGCGGCCAGACGGCTGAGTCCGATGAGGATGCCGACCAGCACGCCCATGGGAATGGTGTAGGTGAGCGCGACCGGCACCGTGAAGAAAAACATTTCCGCTACGCTCGGCAGTGGCGCGCTGTTGCGAACCACCAGTTCGAGGATGCGGCCGAGATCCCGCGTGAAAAGAGCGAAAGTAAAAACGGCCGCGCCGATCAAGGCGTGGGAGACGACTTCTCTCAGGATATAGCGGGTGAGAATGCGCATCCGCAAGGTTGGTTGACTCATTGCGAGTCTAGCATGTTAGCGGGGACCAGAGCGCAAGGTGTCTTAACTTCATCAACCACAGAGGACTCGAAGGCACACCAAGGTGGAAATCCGCCCAGGGTTTTCTTCGTGTTACTTCGTGTCATTCGGTGGTGCCGGGTTTGCAATGCGGGCCGTGTTCGTAGAGAATGCCCATTCGCCAGGCGAAGCGAGCTGGTAGGGTTTCGGCCGGAGGATAAATGAATCTGCGTCGTGCGGTTGCATTCTTGGTGTGGTGGGCGATTCCGGTGCTGGCGTGGTCGCAGCAGCCGTCGGAAATGAAACCGGTCACGAACCGGCTGGCAGCTTCCATTTACAACGGGCCGTCCATGGCTACTCTAGGCGAACTTACGGACAGCATAGGCGGGCGGCTGACCGCTTCTCCAACCTATGTTCGCTCCACGGAATGGGCGGCGGCAAAGTTTCGCAGCTATGGAATCGAGAATGTAAAGCTGGAGCCGTTCACAATTGCCGCAGGCTGGCAGCGCGGGACCTGCAGCGGTGCGATGCTGTCGCCTCTGTCGCGTCCGCTAAACGTTGCGTCGCTGGGGTGGGGGCCGTCTACGCCGGCGGGAGGAGTCCAAAGCACGATTGTGATCGTCTCAGATGTGTCGCCTGATGTTCTGAAATCTCGTGAAGCAGAACTGCGAGGCAGGATTGTATTCCTGGAAACGAGCAAGATCTTTGCGGAAGGCTACGGCAAGGCGTTGCCGAAGCTGGAGTCAGCGTGGCTCGCATTTCAGAAGGCGGGCGTGCTGGCAGTGATCGCGCCCGACCGCGAAAAGAATAACGTTTTGAATGCGCACGGCGGTTTGTGGGGGACGAAGTTGCTTCCCCTGCCGGGGGCCGAGGTCGGGATGGAAGATGCGAAGCTCATTCAGCGAGAACTGGAGCACGGGCCCGTTACCATCCGATTGACGGTCGAGAACAAAACCTCGGGAGAGACGACTGTCAACAACGTGGTCGCCGAGATTCGGGGCAGCGAGCGGCCTGACGAGTGGATACTGATTGGCGCCCACCTCGACTCGTGGGATTTCGGCACCGGCGCGCAGGACAACGGCACCGGTGCCGTCAGCGTCCTCGAAATCGGACGCGCCCTGATGGCGCTGGGGAAAGCGCCGCGCCGCAGCATTCGACTAGCGCTGTGGGGCGGGGAAGAGCAAGGGTTGCTTGGATCGTATGCCTACACGCAGACGCACAAGAGCCAGTTGGACAAGTGCGTCGCCGTTCTGAATACCGACAACGGAGCAGGCCATCCAAAGGGATGGAAAGTGGAAGGCCGCGAGGATTTGAAAAAGGCGATGCAACCCTGGAGCGACGGCCTGTTGAAAGACCTGAACGGCGGCGATCTTTCGACGGATACAACCTACGATACCGACCATGGTCCGTTCCTGTTGCAGGGGATTCCGGCGCTGGATTTGTCAGTGGACATGACGAAATATATGGAGATCCATCACAAATCCAGCGACACGTTCGACAAAGTCGATGGGCTGGACTTCAAGGCCGGGGAGGCGATTGTCGCAGTGACCGCCTACGCCCTCGCGCAAAGCGAAACCCCCATCGCTCCGCACATCGACCACGCGGCAGTGGGAGAAATCTTGAAGAAGGCGAAATTGGAGGAACTGTTGGAACATGTGGGGGTGTGGAAACCCTGACCCACCCGTGGAGCGCCGGCCGTCCCCGTCCCGCTGGATGATAGATCGCGGCGGGGCCGGGCACGCCGCCCGTCGCTCCCCTACGCTTTCCTCAGAAACAGCGCGCCCAGCGGCGGCAATGTCAGTCGCAGCGAATACGGCCGTCCATGGGTTTTTTCCGGCAAAGCCTCTGCGCCTCCCATGTTGCCCGAGCCGCTGCCGCCATATTCGCGTCCGTCGCTGTTGAGCAGTTCTTTCCAGTAGCCGCCCGCCGGCACGCCAACCATGTATCCCACTCTGGGCACGGGCGTGAAATTGCACACCACCAGCACCGGGTTCTCGCCCTCCTTGCCTTTGCGCAGCAGCGAAACGATGCTGGCCGGCGCGTCGTTGCAGTCCACCCATTCAAAACCCTCGGGATCGTTATCGAACCAGTGCAGCGGAGATTCGCTGCGATAGGTCCGGTTGAGTTGCTGAACCCAGGTCATCAGACCACGATGCAGCGGTCCTTCCAGCAGGTTCCAGTCCAGGCTGCGATCGTGCGACCACTCGCGATACTGGCCGAACTCGCACCCCATAAAAAGCAGCTTCTTGCCGGGCTGCGCGAACATGTAGGCCAGAAGCAGGCGCAGGTTGGCAAATTTTTGCCAGTCGTCGCCCGGCATTTTGTTGATCAGGGAACCTTTGCCGTGCACGACCTCGTCATGGCTCAGCGGCAGCACAAAATTTTCGTGAAACGAATACAGCATGCGAAAGGTCAGCAGATTATGGTGATACTGGCGATGAATCGGGTCGTTGCTGAAATAGTCGAGTGTGTCGTGCATCCAGCCCATGTCCCACTTCATGCCGAACCCCAGTCCGCCTAGATGGGTGGGCCGCGAAACCATGGGATACGACGTGGACTCTTCGGCGAAGGTTTGAATGCCGGGGTGCTCTTTGTAGGCTTCGAGGTTGAAGTGGCGCAGGAAGTCGATGGCTTCCAGGTTCTCGCGCCCGCCGAACTTGTTGGCAATCCATTCGCCCGGCTGGCGCGAGTAGTCGAGGTAGAGCATGGAAGCGACGGCGTCAACCCGCAGGCCGTCGCAATGATATTTGTCCAGCCAGAACATGGCGCTCGACATCAGAAAGCTGCGCACTTCGGTGCGGCCGTAATTGAAGATCATCGTCTTCCAATCGGGATGGAAGCCCTGGCGTGAGTCGGAGTGCTCGAACAGGTGGGTCCCGTCGAAGAAAGCGAGGCCGTGGCCGTCGGAAGGGAAGTGCGACGGAACCCAATCCAGAATCACCGCGATGTTGTGCTGGTGCATGTAGTCCACCAGATACATGAAATCCTGCGGCGTGCCGTAACGCGACGTGGGACAGAAGTAGCCCGTGGTCTGATATCCCCAGGACCCGTAGAAGGGATGCTCCATGATAGGGAGCAGTTCGACGTGGGTGAATCCGAGCTTGTTCACGTAGTCGGCGAGGCGGGGCGCGATCTCGCGATAGGTGAGCGAACGGTTGTGCTCTTCGGGAACGCGCATCCACGAGCCGAGATGAACCTCGTAGATCGACATGGGCGCGTGCAGCGAGTTCACGGCCCCGCGTTTTTCCAGAAAAGCGGAGTCGTTCCAGGTGTAGTCGAGATCCCAGACCACGGAAGCCGTGCGCGGCGGCTTCTCCGTGAAAAGTCCTACCGGGTCGGCTTTTTCAATCGTGTGCCCATGTTGAGTGGAGTCGATATGGAACTTATACAACGTGCCCTTATCGACGCCAGGGATAAAGCCTTCCCATATCCCCGACGATCCCCTGGCCTGAAGTGGGTGGGATTGCGAGTTCCACCCATTGAAGCTTCCAATCACAGACACCCGGCGAGCGTTGGGAGCCCAGACGCCGAAGACGGTACCCTTGGTCCCCTTCGATTCCACAAGGTGTGCGCCCATCTTCTGGTAAATGCGATAGTGGTTGCCTTCGTTGAATAAATAAAAATCTTCGGCAGTCAGCAGGGAAACGTCGTAGCGGACCGGAAATACTTCCTGAATGGGAGGTTTCGGCGTCATGGTTTCGCTTCGTGTCTAGTGTAGTCGAATCCCAAGTGGAGAGACGGGCGTCTTGCCCATCCAGCCGGGCGGGGACGCCCTGCCCTCCGCTAGCGCCGCTTTTCTTTCTGCGCTTCGCGCTTCTCCCGCACCCAGCCCTCTTTCACGCTTTGTCGGGCACGCCCAAGTGCCAGCGCACCCGCCGGCACATCTTCGGTGATGCAGCTGGCGGCCGCGACGTAGGCGCCTCGTCCAATCTTTACCGGCGCCACCAGCGTCGCGTCGCTGCCGATGAACACGCCATCTTCGATGACCGTCTTGTGCTTGTTCACCCCGTCGTAATTGCAGGTGATGGTACCCGCGCCGATGTTGACCCCTGCTCCGATTTCCGCGTCGCCCAGATAGCTGAGGTGATTCGCTTTCGAACCCTTGCCCAGCTTCATTTTCTTCGTCTCGACGAAGTTTCCCACGTGCGCGCCTTCGCCCACATCACTGCCAGGGCGCAGATGAGCGTAGGGCCCAAGCACAGCTCCCGCGCCAACCCGCGAGTCTTCCATGATCGTCCCCGGCTTCACCGTGACACCATCGCCAATCTCTGAATTCACGATCACGCTGTAGGAACGGATGCGGCAATCCGCGCCAACCTTTGTTTTGCCCAGCAACTGCACGAAGGGTTCAATCACAGTGTCCGCGCCAACTTCCACGTCGCTGTCAATTACGCAGGTATGCGGATAAAAAATCGTAACGCCTTCCTCCAGCAGTTCGCGGCACTTCGCCAGCCGCAGCTGCGCATCCAGCATCATCATCTCCGCTCGCGTGTTGCTGCCCAGCACTTCGCTTGCATCCGAGGTCTTGATCGCCACCACTTTCTTCCGCCCACGGTGAAACACTCCCGCCATATCCGTGAGGTAGTACTCGCCGTGCTCGTTCGCGGTGGAAAGACGGTCGATATGCTCGTACAAGTCGGCCCTCGCAAACGCATAGAAGCCAGAGTTGATTTCGTGGATTTTCTTCTGCTGCGGGCTCGCGGTCTTTTCTTCGACAATCGCCCTCACCCCAACCCCTCTGCCTTTGCGGATCACTCGCCCATATCCATAAGGATGGTCCAGATCGGCGCTGAGCAGGGTCATGGCCGCTTTCTGTGCGCTGTGGAATTCGCTCAGCTTTTTTATCGTTTCGGCTGTAATCAGCGGGGCGTCCCCGGAAAGCACAATCACCTTGTCATAGCCCGACAGCGCTTCGCGCGCCACCATAAGGGCGTGTCCGGTGCCGCGCTGTTCGGCCTGCACCACGAAGTTCACGCCGGTCGCGGCCACCGTCCCCCGCACGTGCTCCGCCTCATGCCCAATGATCACGAAGATGTCGCACGCGGGCACCACTTTCTGCGCCGTCGCTATCACATGCGCCAAAATCGGCTTGCCGCCGATTTCATGCAGTACCTTCGGATGTTTCGATTTGAGCCGCGTGCCCTTGCCCGCCGCCATGATCGCTATCGCGATCCGCGCCCGCCGCGGAGTTGATGAAGAAGTTTTCGACTTGCTCTTAGGCATTTTTGCCATGCTCTGCCAATATAACCCATCGTAGATACACGCCTTGCCGCCTCTCACACTGCGGACTTCTCATCGCCCAGCCCCTATAGGGGCATCTGATCTACCAGGCGTTAGGTATCGCTAAAGCGATACCTTGATACCAACCGAAGTCCTCAACTACGAATCGTCCGCCGATCTGGCGCTTGCGCCATCAGCGCCATCATGTCGTGTGCGACGCGGTCGGTAGCGTGCCGGGCCACCTCGCCCTCTTCCAGATAATCTCCCAGAACCGGGATCACTCCCAGTCCTTCGATTGCCTCCAGATCGATCACAATCTGCGAGGCTCCCTCCAGCGCGTACTTGGCCTGCATCTCTGGTGAGGCCGACTTACCATTGAGCAGGGCGTAGTCGAACAGTTGGACGCCAGCGTGGTCGTTAAGTGCCCGGATGTGTTCCGACGCCGATAAACTAAGACTTTCATTGACCTGCGTCATCAGATTGCAAACAAACATCTTGATGGCATGTGATTCAGCAATCGCTTCGGGGATCCCACGCACCAGTAAATTCGGAATCAGGCTGGTGAAAAGCGAACCGGGGCCGATTGTAATCAGGTCGGCGGTGGCGATGGCCTCCAGCGTCTGGGAAAGCGGCTCAACGTCGGCAGGCACCAGGACGAGCTCTCGAATCTTGCCCTTGCTCGCCGTGATCTTAGTCTCGCCTCGCACCCGTGTCCCGTCTTCCAGTAACGCTTCCAGTTCCACGCTCGACATGGTTGCGGGATAGATATGCCCGCGGGTGAGCAGAATTTCACAAGAAAGCCGCACCGCCTCCGCAAAATCTCCCGTGATCGATGTCAGCGCCGCCAGAAAAAGATTTCCGAAGCTGTGGCCTTCCAGTCCGGATCCCTTCTGAAAACGGTGTTGGAACAGTTTCGAAAGCAAGGCTTCGTCTTCGGAAAGGGCAACGATGCAATTGCGTACATCGCCCGGCGGAAGCATATTGAACTCTTTGCGCAGACGGCCGCTCGATCCGCCATCGTCGCTCACCGTGACCACGCCAATTAGTTCGCGGATGGTTGGCTGACCGGCGGTGGCCAGCGCCGGCGTCATGACGTAACCCTTCAGCCCCTTCAGCAGCGTGGAGAGGCCCGTGCCACCGCCGATTGCGACCACCCGCAGTTCGGGGCCGGCCTTGCCGGTTTCACATGAGTTCGTGCGCAACGGGGGGACCATACCGCCTAAAATGGCAGCTAGTACGCGCTCGCTTCTTCTTGCGGTTCAGATTCTCCCGCCACCGGATCCGGATATAACAGTTCCGTAAACCGCGGATCTTCCACCAGATTCTGGAAGTCGGTATCGTTCCGTGCCTGGAAGCGCAGCGAGGGTTTTACCTGAATCGCCTCGTCGAGCGTCTTCAGCGATTCTTCGATGTGACCGGTCAGGCACTGCAACGCGGCTATCCCGTATAGAACGTATTCCGCCTTCGGATTCTGCTTCAAGAGCTTGTCGAGGTGCTCGCGCGCCGTCACGTAGTCGCCCGCGTTAATCAGCGACACCGCGTAGTCATAATGCTCTTCCGTTGATTTGAACTGCAACGCGGCCGTTTCGATGTGCTTATCGCAGGTCAGGATATGCACCTGCGCCCGGTCAACCACCGACTTATTGGGCCCGCTCAGTGCTTTCTGCAGGTGCCCTTTCGCCTTCTCGAACTTGTGGTCCTGCAACGCCCGCAGCCCGGACTCGTAGTGCTGCACCGCCTGTGTGTGTCGTGGATCTTCAACTACTTTTTGCTTGGGAGCTACCTTCAATGCCATCAAACCGCCTTCAGTTCAGAATTGAAATCGAAAAACTTGCCATCAAGCCCGCTCTAATTGATGCTGGCCGCTGTGTTCAGATCGATCTGCCGCCATTCGCCCTTGATGATTCCCGCGCGAATCTGCCGCGCCGTCTTGCCCTGCTTGTTCATGGTGTAAGCGTAATAAACCTCTTGCATGCAGGTTCCGCACTGCGCTCCGTGCGTGCCCGAAAAGCAACTGTGCAGACTCTTGTGTCCCATGCTGCGGTCGCAGTGGCAGTAGCAAGGCTGCTGGTAGATCACCTTCGGAATCTTCGCCGCCAGTTCGTAAGCATGCGTCTGATATGGCATTTGTGCGTTGTCGCCCCAAAGCTCATCTTTGGTCAGAATCGGCGGAAGCTTGCTACTCGCGGCCGGAGGTGCCGCATTGAAATGCGGAACTCCCTGATCGTCTTCGGATTGAAGCCATGGCGCCGACATGATCGTGACCATCAAAAACAGCACCGCCGACGCGATAACCCGTGTACGCATGCCTCTTAACCTCAACTGTCTATTTTACCTCATGGCGCGGGGTTGGCGAGTACCGGCTGGGTTCCAGGTTGTCCGAAATTCATTAACCACCAAGGACACAAAGCACTACGAAGCTCCAGGTGCGTGAGGGTCTCCTTCGTGTTCCTTTGTGTCCTTGGTGCTTGACTTGCTTTACCCCAGCTTCTCAAAGAACAAACAGATCGTTTCAATCCCGCGATGGAAATTCGGGATGTGAAACTTCTCGTTCGGAGCATGCAGGTTGTCATCGGGAAGCCCAAAACCCATCATGACCGATGGAATCTTCAGCACGTCCTGGAAATCGGTCACAATCGGGATCGATCCGCCGGAGCGAATAAACACGGTCTCTTTCTTGAACGTGTCATGCAGCGCCTTGGTAGCCGCTTCGATGAACCGATTGTCGGTGCCGACCACGGAGGCCTTCCCTTTGCTCCAAACCTTGATCTTGGTGTCGATCCCCTTGGGCGTGTGTTTCTTGACGAACGCCGTGTACCGCTTCAGGATGTCGTTCGGATCCTGGTTCGGCACCATCCGCATGGAAACTTTTGCCGATGCCTTCGCCGGAATTACCGTCTTCGCCCCCGGAGCCACGAACCCACCCGGCATCCCGTGCACTTCGAGCGTCGGACGCGCCCACGTCCGGTACAGCACCGAATATCCCGGCTCGCCGGTCAGTACCTTGGAGCCAACTTCGGTTTTGCGATAATGCTCTTCGTTAAACGGCAGCCGCTTCCATGCCTTCAGCTCATCTTTGCTGGGCGCTTTGACATTCTTATAAAAACCCGGGATTAGCACCTTCCCCTTCGAGTCTTTCAGCTTGCTGATAATCTCAATCAGCGCAAAGAACGGATTCGGCGCCGCGCCGCCGTACATGCCGGAGTGCAGATCGGTTTTCGCCCCGAACGCTTCAATCTCCGTGTACACCAGGCCGCGCAGGCCCACGCACAAAGTGGGAAGGTTCGGCGCGAACAGTTCCGTATCGCAGACCAGCGCGAAATCCGCCTTTAACTTCGCTTTCTCTTTGCGGACGTACGCCGCAATCGATTCGCCCCCCACTTCTTCTTCGCCTTCAAAAATAATCTTGACGTTGATCGGCAGCTTGCCCCCATGGGCCTGCATCAGGCACTCCAGCGCCTTCACTTCCATCCAGAGTTGCCCTTTGTCGTCCACCGCCCCGCGCGCATAAATATTGTTATTACGCTCGGTCGGTTCAAACGGCGGCGTCTTCCATTCGTCCAAAGGATCGGGCGGCTGCACGTCATAATGTGCATACATCAAAACCGTCGGCTTGCCCTCCGCATGCACCCAGTCGGCGTAAAGCAGGGGATGTCCCTTGGTCGGGATGATCTCGACATTGTCCATCCCAATCCGGCGCAGCTCTGCGGCCACAAATTCTGCCGCCTTCTGCACGTCCCCTTTATGTTCCTCGAGGGTGCTGATGCTGGGGATGCGGAGAAGGGTCTTCAGCTCGTCAAGAAAACGCGGCTGATTATTGCGGGCAAAATCCACTGCCGGGGATGCCATAGTCTGTTGCCTTTCTGGCGCGCAGAGCGCACTTACTAAAATGATCGCCGAAAACCGTTCAGTATACCTGATTCTTGGTAGGTGTCCTGTGACGGAGGGCAGGCGCCTGCACTCAACTATTGAAGCGGCCAGCCGAGAATTTCGACACATCAATCTGCGGCGCCTGCCCGGTCATCATCTCCGCCATTACCTTCGCCGTCACCGGCGCCAGCAGAATTCCATCCCGAAAATGTCCGGTTGCCACGAAGTATCCCGCCGTCGGCGTTGCGCCCAGAATCGGCAACCCGTCGGGTGTTCCCGGACGCAGACCTGCCCACGCTTCCAGAATGCGGGCATCGGCCAATCTCGGAACCAGATCAATCGCCGCCTGCCGCAACTTCTCAATCGTCTCCGGCACCGTCTGCTTGTCGAATCCCGCTTCTTCCGCGGTCGCCCCGATTAGCATCCGCCCGTCGCTGCGCGGGATCAGGTAAACGTTCGGCGTGCGCACCACATGACGAACCAGTTCTTTTTCCGGCATGGCCACGCACAGCATCTGCCCTTTGACGGGCCGCGTCGGGAACGGGTGCGGTCCCATCTGCCCCGCCCAGGCTCCGGCACAATTCACCACCAGGCCCGCCGCAAATTGCGTTTTATTGGTGCGGACGCCGGATGCCTTGCCGGACGCCATTTCCACGGCCACTACATGGTCGCCCGACCAGAAATCAATGCCGCGATGTCGCGCGCCGGCGATGGCGGCCACCGTCAGATGTCGAGGATCGACGCTGCGTTCCTTTATATACAGCGGAGTGAAATGCGGCGCGGTCGCGTCCGGAATCCGAAACGCCGACTCCAGTTCGCCGAGCGGCGCGGGCAAAGAATACGAGCTTTGCAGCCTCTGCTCCTGCAATGAATCGAGGTGCGATTCAAGAAAAACCAGCGTTCCCTCCGACCGCAGATCGATCTTCAGACCCGACTCATCCTCAAGCTCACGCACGAACTCGGGATACATCCGGGCGCTCGCCGTCGCCAGTTCCCGCAGCTCCGGCGGCGTTTCGGCGGCGAAGTCACACAACATACCACCCGCAGCCCAGGACGCCTCCCGCCCCGGTTCGCCTTTCTCCACCACCAGCACCCCTAGTCCCTGCTTCTGGAGTTCAATCGCCAGCGACAATCCGATGATGCCCGCTCCAACCACGATCGCGTCCCAGTTCTTCATGCTTTTATTTTAGCCGTAAGTTCCGTCCGGCCCAGAACCTCAAACGCAATTGACAGCAACCCATATCTCACAAACAATAGGCTCTACAGTCCACTTCAAACGGAGACCCCCTTATGTCTGAAGGCGAGCAACCGGTCGTTTACCACCCCGAGTCGCAGAGCAATATTGGCAAGTGGATACTCACAGCGCTGGCCGTCGCCTTTGTCGGCGCGTCGTCGTTCTTCATTTACGACCACCACGGCAAGCTCGGAAAAGTCACGCAAGATCAAGCCGCCAGCCAAAAACAAATTGGCGATCTGACCAAGCGCATGCAGTCCGCCGAAGCCGATTCTGAGACCCTGGCCCAGCAGTTGGGTATGACCAAGAAAGAATTGGTGACGCGTGCTGACGCCTTGCAGCATCAACAGCAAGCCGCATCGGCGCGCATCGCGGCACAGGCGGTAGAAGAGAAAAAAGATGTAAGCGCCGTTGCTGGAGAAGTAGGATCCGTGAAGTCCGACGTCGGCGGCGTGAAGACCGATGTGGCCGCCACCAAAGCGTCGCTCGAGGCCACCATCGCCAAACTGCAGGGCACTATCGGCGATCTCGGCGTGCAGAGCGGACTGATCGCCAACACGCGCGGCGATCTGGAAGCCCTCAAACACAGGGGCGACCGGCAGTACTACGAGTTCGCCTTGTTGAAGGGAGCCAAGCCGCAGGCGTTCTCGACTGTGGCTTTGCAGCTCAAGAAGACCGATCCTAAGAAGGGCAAATACACGCTGAACGTCACCGCCGACGACAAATCCATCGAGAAAAAAGACAAGAACCAGAGCGAGCCAGTGCAGTTCTACACTGGACGCGAGCACATGCTCTATGAACTCGTGGTCTGGACTGTGGACAAGAACAAGATCACCGGCTACCTGAGCACGCCAAAGAACGCGCCCGTGCCGATCACCGCAACACCGCAATAGCAGCAACCGCAACGATAGCAATGCTGCCCGCGAACGCGCACACGCTCCTTGAAATCGCACTCCGCACCGGAGTCATCTACTGCCTCGTGCTGATCGGAATTCGCATCAGCGGCAAAAGGGAAGTCGGCCAGATGACTCCCTTCGATCTCACCCTTCTCCTGCTGCTTTCGAACTCCGTACAGAACGCCATGACCGGCCCCGACACTTCGCTGGCAGGAGGCGCGGTGGCCGCCGCCACTCTGCTCATCCTCAACTACCTTGTGGCCGAGCTTTCCGGCGGGAATCGCCGCTTCCGGAAATATATTCAGGGACAGCCCACTCTGCTCGTGCACAACGGCGAGGTCATCCAAGCCCACATGGCCAAAGAGCACGTCAGCATGGACGAACTGCAACGCGCACTCCGTGAGCACGGTGTCGCCACCTACAAAGAAGCCGCGCTCGCCGTGCTCGAGGTCGATGGCTCCATCAGCGTTCTCAAGTACGACGACCTCGCGCCGACCGCCCAAACCCACCTCAACCGCCGCCGATTCTTGAAGAAGAACTAAACACCTCCACCCGCTGTTTCTTTGGCTGCCTTGGCGTAGCCGCTCTCTAGCTGCCCTTGGTTCAAGTAAGTTTTGTATCAGGGTTTCGCTTCAGCTTCAGCCATACCCTAAGTGCCGTGTGATGAGCGCGCCTTTAGTCGCTGCTTTTGGGCGCTGCAGTTTCACCACACGCCGCTACGGCCGCGTCATCTTCTCCGGCTTCATCAGCAGATCAAATTCCTCACCCGTAAGATATCCCAGCTTCAACGCCGCCTCGCGCAAGCTGCTGTGCTCGACGTGCGCCGCGTGCGCAATCTGCGCCGCCTTGTCGTACCCCACTTTCGGAGCGAGCGCCGTCACCAGCATCAAAGAATTCTTTACATACCAGTCCACCTTGGCGCGATCCACTTCAATGCCTTTCACCATGTACTCCACATATCCATGGCAGGCGTCGGTAATCAAAGTCACCGAGTGTAGAAAGTTATAGATGATCACCGGCTTGAACACGTTGAGCTCAAAGTTGCCCTGCGATCCGGCGAATCCCACCGCCGCCGTCGCTCCGTGAACCTGCACGCAGACCATAGTCATCGCTTCGCATTGCGTGGGATTTACCTTGCCCGGCATGATGGACGATCCTGGCTCATTCTCCGGAATCGACAGCTCACCCAGCCCGCACCGCGGACCGGAAGCCAGCCACCGAATATCATTGGAGATCTTCATCAGCGACGCGGCCAGCGTCTGCATCGCGCCTTGCGCAAACACGATCTCATCGTGGGAAGAAAGCGCGGCAAACTTGTTGGGATGCGAGCGGAAGGGAAGTCCCGTCAATTCCGCAATCTTCGCGGCGGCGCGCTCGGCAAATTCCGGATGCGTGTTCAGTCCCGTGCCCACCGCGCTTCCGCCGATCGCCAGATCGTAAAGCCCATCCAGCACAAGCTCCAGCCGCTTCATATCGCGATCCAGCAGACTGGCCCAGCCGCCAAATTCCTGTCCTATGGTCAAAGGCACAGCATCCTGCAGATGGGTGCGGCCAATCTTCACCACCTCTTCAAATTCCTTCGCCTTGGCTGCGATCGCATCGCGCACCGTCTTAATCGCCGGAATCAGCGCGTTCTTAACCCGCTCCGCCGCCGCAATGTGCATCGCCGTAGGAAACGTGTCGTTCGACGACTGCGACATGTTGACGTGATCGTTCGGATGCACCGGCTTCTTCGACCCCATCTCGCCGCCCGCCATCTCAATCGCGCGATTGGAGATGACCTCATTCACGTTCATATTGGTCTGCGTGCCCGACCCCGTCTGCCAAATGCGCAGCGGGAACTGGTCATCCAGCTTGCCGGCGATGACTTCGTCGGCGGCCTGCTCGATGAGCTTCGCTATCTCAGACGGAAGTTTGCCCAGGTCCTGATTCACCAGCGCGCAAGCCTTCTTAAGCGCGCCAAACGCCCGAATCAGCTCCGGAGGCATGACGTCGCGCCCAATGTTGAAATGCAGCAGCGAGCGCTGCGTCTGCGCCCCCCAGTAAACGTTCGCCGGGACTTCGATCTTCCCCAGGCTGTCGGATTCAATGCGGGTCTTCACTTGGGTCGGGGCGGCGGGTGTGGGATGAGTAGACATAATGGGATCTAGGATATACGGCGACCGATTCAGATGTCTTTTTTTCGAGGCTTCGGCGGCAGTTGCATTTCGATGAAGTCATAGCTTCCCCGTGTCGCCGCATCGACTTTGGACGCTATCGCCGCGCCGTGATCACGCACGATAGGCCAGATGTTGGAACCGAGCGCGACCAGGGCGAGCTTCCGGCCCGTCAGGTTTTGCTGATACCTGATGTTTTGATCGGATGTAATCATCACGTCAAATCCCGCCGCTTCAGCGGCCTTGAGAAGCTCGCCGTTTTCAAGCTGGGGATGCCATCCCATTTCGACGAACGTGCGCACTTCATGGCCGGACAGGAAGCGGCGCGCGCCGACAGGAACGTTCTTGTCAAACAGGATGCGCAACGCGATGGCTCTGTGCGTAAGTCACAATTGCCTCGATGCAATCGGGCGGCAATTCAAACTGTTCGGCGATTTCGGAGACGCTCACGCCATAGTCGAAGTTATCGACAATCGCGTTGGCCGGCATCCGTGTGCCGCGCAGCACGGGTGCGCCGCTTTGCACTCCCGGCGTGGTCTCGACTAACGGGCATTCCGACCAATCGACTTTATCTGGTGTAGCCATGGCGACCTCCCGGCCATTATCATTCCACGGTTTCCCTCAAAATACCAGTCTTAGCGCCGCCATGTCGCGCCATGGAAGGAAGCTTGCCCAGGTCCTGATTCACCAGCGCGCAAGCCTTCTTAAGCGCGCCAAACGCCCGAATCAGCTCCGGAGGCATGACGTCGCGCCCAATGTTGAAATGCAGCAGCGAGCGCTGCGTCTGCGCCCCCCAGTAAACATTCGCCCGGACTTCGATCTTCCCCAGGCTGTCGGATTCAATGCGGGTCTTCACTTGGGTTGGGGTGGCGGGGTCGGCAAAAGTGGACATAGTGTGATCCTGATTCGAGCGGAAAGATGAACGCAACCGATGATTATAGCGCTTCTTCGCGCGGGTTCCGCCGAGAAACCTACTGCTTGACGTTAAACGCTGGACGGAATAGGATAAACAGGTGATCAGGTCGTTCCGTTGCGCGGAAACCGGGCGACTTCACCACCGGCAGCCGGGTCGCCGCTTTCGAGCCGTGGAACGGGTTGCCCGCAGAAAGCTTCGCCAGCTAGACAGCGCTACGCAGTTGCGCGATCTGGCAGCACCGCCGGGGAACCGGCTGGAAGCCTTGCGCGGCGAGCGGAAGGGGCAACACAGTATCCGGATCAACAACCAGTGGCGTCTTTGTTTTGTCTGGCGCGACGGAAATACCCACGACGTCGAGATCGTGGACTACCACTAAGTGTTGGCAAAGAGCGTTGAACGTTACGGTTTGTCCCGGCGGCAGACGCATGGAGAAAGAGAAAGAGGAAGCAATGGCTAAGTCCCAACATCTCCTTCCCGCGATCCATCCCGGCGAGATTCTGCGTGCCGACTTCATGGAGCCACTTCAGCTCAGCATGAATCGTCTGGCGCTCGATCTAAGAGTGCCGGTCACACGGATCGCCGAGATCGTTCACGAACGTCGTGGGATCACTCCGGACACGGCCCTGCGCCTGGCTCGGTACTTCAATACCAGCGCCGGATTCTGGATGAATCTTCAGACTGCCTACGATCTGGAAGTTGCCGAGGACAAGTTGTCGCGCACCATCGAAAGAGAAGTCCGTCCCTCTTCCATCGCGGCTGCGCACTCGATTTCTGGATAGTCGCAGTGGAAGCCGCTTCTCGAAAAGCGGCGGGTGGCCCAGCCCACTGCATCAAAATACGCACGAAGGGGTGCCCCGTCCAAGCTCCGCTTGGGCGGGTCCTTTGATCTTTTTTCATGACGACGGCGGGTGGGCCACTTTAACGCGAGAAGCATAGCGCGCGTTGTCAATTGTTTGGCAGAGAAGAAAAAGGGGGTGCGCCGCTTCTCGCGCTTTTCGAGAAGTGGCCTGCCGAACCGCCGACACCGTCCGCTTTACGCGACCGGTGGACTGTCGTGGCTCCGTAGTGACAATGCTAGGCCAACGGCCATAAGGGCGAGGAGGGCGAGGTTCACGAAGAAGCCCGGTGGTGTTCCGGTCCTGACAATGGGCATCACAAGAAAAATCAGTCTTCTACTCAGGTGTTCCAGCAGGAGTAGGGCAAACATGAAGGGAACCAAGGCACGATATCGAGCCAGGACCACGATACATAGCAAGCAGATGACGAGCTGGGCCAGTCCCCAGGCCGCAAAAAGAGAAACGACTGCCTGAGCGCTGGCCGGCGTGAATGTGTCCAGTGGAATCCCATCTGCCGAACTCGCCACCATGTGGCCGTTGAAAATGGAGTTGACGCTCATGGCAACTTTCATAAGCATGACTAAGGCAAAGAGCCAGAGCGCGAGCTTGTAGCCGTGATAGGTGTTGTCGACTTGCCGGGGAAGAAGTCGGTTGAGCATGGGAATCCTCAGATAACGACGATCGGCTTCATAGCTGATTTCCTTCCATGGGCCGCTTGAACGGGGAAGTATAACGCGGATTTGTCTTTCAACATTTACCGAAATAACTAGGGGTGCGCAGTTCTCGCGCTTTTTGAGAAAGCCTGCCCTGAGCGATAGCCGAAGGGCGGCCTGCCGATCCGCCTCATCCCCTTTGGGATCCCCGCGCCATTTTTCATCACCAAAATTCCGTACGCACGTCACAGACTTCCCATGCACCAAATGTAACAATGGCTTCCTGATTGGTAGCGAAGCGCGTGGCGGGTGGCCCACCCTACTCCTTTTCAAACTCTCGAGGGTGCCCCGTCCAAGCTCCGCTTGGGCGGGTCCTTTGATCTTTTTTCATGACGACGTTGCCGGCTGGCCCCTCAAAGCGCCGCTATTCTATAATCAACACCACTTTCGCAGCCCAAAGAAAACTCCGGCCAAACTCAAAATGAAAATCCTGAACCTCTTCAATACCCGATGACGATGTGGAAAGATCCGGAAGCGCCGCACGCAGTTGAAAATCTAAGTAAGACAATACCGCTCCACCTTATACGAGTGGAGATGAAGAAATAACGTGGTGCCTCAGGTCTCGCGCTTTTCCAGAAAGCCCGCCCTGAGCCATAGCCGAAGCGTGGCCTGCCACCGCCTCATCCCCTTTGGGATCCCCGCGCCATTTTTCATCACCAAAATCCCGTACGCACGTCACAGACTTCCCATGCGCCAAATGTAACAATGGTTTCCTGATTGGTAGCGAAGCGCGTGCCTGTCTCGGCCCGTCTCGAACGACGGGTCCGTCATGGTGCACCAAGACCATCTCAGCGTTCTTTGACAATGGATACGAGACACAATTTACCCCGCTTCAGAGGCCGGTCAAACCACGGAAGCGGCAAGAAATCCCGTAAGTCCTTATTCTGGAATACTTTGATATAAGTCCTTTGGATTCAAAGACCGAAGCAAAAAATTCCCGCCAAGCCCATGATTTCATTAGACCAGGGGGGAGGGGGGTAGGGGTACTAAGTAGTAATATCATCGAGACCGGGGGTGCACCACGTCTCGCTTTTGAGGAGTGGCCACCGAACCGCCGACTCCGCCTTACGCGGCCGGATCAGATCGACTTCACCGGAATCGCCACCACATCATCCACCAGGCCGACTTCCTTCTGCACAAACGGCTCAGCGTAGGTGACACCGCCGAGCATGCCGTAATAGCGGGCCATGGATTCCACCCGCGCCCGAATTTCTTTTTGCGCGGGAAAGATTCCGCTGCCGGCCTCCTGATCGGTGAACTGAGACTTGTAAGCCATCAGCGAGGCGAAGCGCGTTTCGAACTGGTCGGTGATGTCCACAACAAACGTAGGCCGCACGTCGCGGTACAGGCTGGCGTAAATAATTTTGAAAGGACGATGAGGTGAAGCCGCATCGGTGACGTTTTCACTGGGAGCTGACAACTGAGAGCTGACGGCTGTGTCCAGTTTGGCCAGTCCCGCCAGAAAGCTGGCTTCATATCCCAGCACCGAGGCGGTGTAGTGGTCGGGATGGCGCCCCTCCCAGTAGGGAAGGATCAGCACTCGCGGACGCTGTTCGCGGATTACGCGAGCGACCTTCAGGCGATTCTCCCAGGTATTTTCAACGCGGCCGTCGGGAATATCGAGCGCGTGGCGCCAGGAAACTTTCAGGATGCGTGCTGCCTCCGCCGCTTCACGCGCGCGATCTTCAATCGTGCCCCGCGTCCCCATCTCACCTTGCGCGAGGTCGAGGATGCCGGTGCGGTATCCTCGCTCGGCCATTTTGAGCAGAGTTCCGGCGCAGGTTTGTTCTACATCATCGCGGTGTGCGGCTAGGGCGAGAATGTCGACAGGCATTTTGTAATTTCGTAATCGGGTAATTGTGTAATTTAAAACCAAAAACTTCTCAGGTTCAAAATTACACAATTACCCGATTACAAGATTACAGAATCGCTTTACGCTGCCGGCTTGGTCGTACGCCGATTCGCCAGTGCGAAGGCTAACCCGAACATGAACAGCGTAAACAGCACCAATGTCAGAATCGATGCGATCAGCGGGAACGCGCGGGGAGCTTCGGGATACATTAGCGTGCGCAGCGCTTCAACTCCGTAGGTCAGCGGATTGGCGTACATGAGCCAGCGAATCCATCCCGATGCGCCGGAAAGAGGGAAGAGCGCCCCAGAAAGCAGCCACAGCGGAATCAGAAATAAATTGATGATCGCGTGAAAAGCTTGCGTCGAATCCATGGGCCAGGCGATGGCGAAGCCGAGCGCGGTCAGGGCAAACGACACCAGGAACACGGTGAGGACAATGAGCCCGAACGAGCCGAGCGTCATGTGCACGCCCACGAGCGGCGCGAAGATCAGAAAAATCAATCCCTGAGCGGCGGCGAGGGTGGTGCCGCCCAAAACTTTTCCCAGAACAATAGCCGCGCGCGGCACCGGCGCCACCAGCACCGAAAGCAGGAAACCTTCGTTGCGGTCTTCGATCACCGACATCATGGTAAAAATCGCGGTAAAGAGCACGATCATCACCAGCGTGCCAGGATAGAAATAATTCAGATAGTGCTGCTGACCTGCGGCCTGTCCCGATCGAAATGACGTTCCGAACCCGCTTCCGAGGACGACCCAGAACAAGAGCGGGGAAGCGATGACGCCGACCACGCGCGCGCGCTGCCGATAGAAGCGTACGATTTCGCGCCACCAGAGCGTGAAAGCGGGCAGCAGGATTCCGGCGGATGCTGGAGCGGTTGCGGGGAAGGTTGCGGTTTGGGTGGCCATTGTTCTTAGTTTAGCAGCGTTGGCCGCAGCAGCAGGTTCTGACTTCTGACCGAGCGTCAATTGGTTCAAAACACAAACCAGCAGGAGCATCCCCGTGAGTTTGGCGCGAGGCTTCATGCGGCAAGGCACGCAATCAATATACTGATGTCTGCCTGAAGGAAACGTGAAACTCATTTGGCTTGGAGGCTTCGTATGCGAAAACATCGGCACGGTTTGGGTCATGTTGGGGCGTTAGCAATATTGGTTTCGATACTCGGCTGCACAACAGCAGCGGTCCCCTCTGACAATGCAGAGTCGGCACCACTGAAGCAGGTTGCGGATGTGCCGCTGCCAGGTCCCGCAGTTCGCTTTGACTATCAGAGTCTCGACGCCTCTCACGGCCGTCTCTACATCGCCCACATGAATGCCGATCAGCTGGTGGTCTTCGACACGAAGAAACGCGAAGTTGTGGCGAACCTCGACGGCTTTCCCAATATCCACGGCGTTTTGGCGGTTCCAGAGTTGGGCAAAGTGTACGCATCCACGACCGGAGAACACAAAGTCGCCGTTGTCGATATGCAAACCCTGAAGACCATTGCTAAAACCGGGCCAGTCAAATATCCGGACGGCATAGCGTACGCGCCCGACGCGAAGCGAGTCTTCGTGTCCGACGAACACGGAGACGCGGATGCCGTGATCGATGCGACCTCCAACTCGTTGGTTACCACGATCCCTCTCGGCGGTGGTGCGGGTAATACCGCCTATGACCCTGGCTCCGGCCACATCCTCGTTGCCGTCCACGAAAAGAACGAACTGGTGGCGATTGACCCCGCAACCGCCACCATCATTGGGCGCTATCCAGTGACTGGAATCGAGAGCCCGCACGGGATCGCTCTCGACGTTGGCGCCCGACTGGCGTTTGTTGCGGGCGAGGACAATCACAAGCTTGCAGTGGTGGATCTCACGAACATGCGAGTGCTGGCTACGTACCCGGTCGGAAAAGACCCCGACGTGCTCGCTTTCGACCCTGGCCTTAAGCGGTTGTATGTCTCGGCAGAATCCGGAAACGTGACTGTATTTCGAGAGAAAGGGAAGGCTTTGGTTACCGAGGGTAGATTTTTCATGCCTCACGCGCACACAGTTTGCGTCGATCCGGAAACACATTTGGTTTACTTCCCTTTGCAAACTATCGATGGTCATCCTGTTCTGCGGATCATGGAGCCAAGCGGAACCCACTGACGTATCGGTTTTCACGCGTGGTGCAAGGCCAAACCTGCTACCGCAGCGCAAGCGATGAGAACCGGCTCAGGAACTTTCCAGCGAAACAGTACGGCAAGACTGACAGCACAGATCAGAACGGTAGGCAGATCGTAAACCGAACGCCGGGCGAGAACCACGACCGCGCCCGCAATCGCTCCGGTTGCCGCCGCGGTCACCCCTCGCACGAACGCATTTAGCTGCGGGTTCTTCGCCCACCGTTTGTATGAGGGTGCCAGTAGCACGACGACAAGATAGACGGGCAAGAATATTCCGAGTGCTGCCGCCGTCGCTCCTGCAACACCGGCGACCAGATAGCCGATAAAGGCAACTGTGATGACAACCGGTCCCGGCGTGATCATTGCCACCGCCACCGCGTCGACGAACTGATGGTCGGTCAGCCAGTGATGTCCCTGGACGACTCCACCATAGAGAAACGGCACGACGGCGAGTCCACTACCGAATACGAACATTCCCGCTTTGGCGAAATAGAGGAAAAGTTGCAGCAGCGCGTTGTTCGTTCCCACAGTTACGGCCGGAAGCAGCAATGAGAGTGCAGTTCTCGCCTGCTGGCGAGCTGGCAGAGCTTTGACCACGACGCAAACAACTCCGCCTAACAAGAAGAGCCAGATGATTTCTTGTGAAGTCCATGCCGTTGCGACCGCCAAAACCGCGAATATTCCCCACAGCAACTTGTCTTTCCCGAGTGTGAGCTTGGTGAGCTTAAACGCGGACCGGGCGATGATCCCGATCACGGCCGCACCAATTCCGTAGAACATGCCCTGCATCCAGGGTAGCCCGCCGAAGCGAACGTAGGCGGCCGAGAGCGCCAACACCATGAGGAATGAAGGCAAGACAAACGCCACTCCCACCGCAGTAGCTCCGAGCACACCCGCACGAATATAGCCGAGATAAATCGCAAGCTGCGCCGCAAGGGGACCCGGTGCGAGCTGCGCCAGTGCGAGACCCTCCAGGTAGTCTTCTTTGCGAACCCAGCCACGTTCGTCGACCAGATCTTGCTGCATATGTCCCGCTAGCGCAATCGGGCCGCCGAATCCCACCGTTCCCAGCCGCAGGAAATATCCAACGAATTGAGTGAGCGGCACTCTGGTTGGCTCGGGTACTGCCGAGTTGGATTCCGGGCTCATTTTGCTGAGTTTGTATTGTCGAGAGCCGCTCGCAGGCCCTTCGCCAGTTTCACCGCGTCATCATTTGCCCAAAAGTGCATGAAGAACAGGCGAGGTTCTTCCATCAGCATGTGGCTATGCAACGCGGTCACAGCAATTCCGTTCTGCCGCAGTGCCTTAATGACCGGGTTCACCTCACTTCCAAGGAGCACGAAATCTCCCGTGATCGCTGCCTTGCCATTGCCTGTCGGTTGGAAGTTCAGAGCTGTCGCCACGCCCATCGAAGAAGGAACCATCATGCCCGAATCTGTGATTGTCTCCGACCTCGGCACTCCGATTTGAAGAACCCCGCTATTGATCTTTCCGGTATGCCCGAGAATCTGCTCTACCTGTTTCTGGTCAAAACCAAGTTCGGCTGCTGGTTGGGCTGCGGGAGCGGTATCCGGGCCGGGAGTCTTAGTCAACGCCACCGCATCGTGAATCGCCTTCGCCATCTGGACAGGATCGCCGTGGCTGGCAATGTGCATGTACATTACGTGCGGCGACTCGCCAATCAAATGATTGTGGACAGCCGATTCGTGGATGCCGCCTTCTTGAAGCTTCATCATCACGGGTTCGACCTCGTCTTCGGTAAGAACCAAGTCGCCCATCACCATGGCCCCGCTGCCATCCCGCTTGAACGCTGCCCATGAACCGAGCGCAAGTGCTGGCTTGATATCCACACCGTTGAGCACGACATGAAGGTCTTTTCTCGGCATTCCAAACTTGATCACGTCACCAGGCTGCATTTGCCCTGGGCGGCCCATCCCCTCCTCGACCTGCTTCCAGTCGCGGGCGGCATCCGGTGACGCGGGACTCGACGTCTGCCCTGTCGCCAGAGTTCCGCAATACAGGAAAGCTATCGTGACGATTGTCGTTAGGAGGTTCAAGATTCGGACTGACAGACTGCTTTGTAGAACGATTCCAGGCATGGTTCGACTCTCCCTATGAGGGTTTCTTTTTCGTTTTCTTCTTGCCGGTTTCTGGTGCAAGCTCAGCCTCTTCGCTCCAGAAGCGGTGGCCGGTGCGGTGAATGAAGACGTCTTCGAGCGTCGGCTTGCTTACGCTTAGCGACTGGATTTCGCCGGGGAAGGCTTCGACTACATCGGGAACGAAGCGATGTCCATTTTCAATTTCTATGCGGACCTGATTGTCCATGACGGTGGCATCGACGTGAAACTTGTTGCGAATGTGGCCGGCCAGGGTCTGCGGGTCGCGCGCTTCGAGCAGAATTACGTCGCCGCCGATTTCGCGGGTTAGACTTTCCGGCGTGCCTAGCGCTACCAGGTTGCCTTCGTTCAGGATGGCTAAGCGGTCGCAGCGCTGGGCTTCTTCCATCAGGTGAGTGGTGACGATGACGGAGACTCGCTCCTGATCGCGGAGGATCTGGAGATATTGCCAAAGGTCGCGCCGGGCGCCGGGATCGAGACCGGTGGTGGGCTCGTCGAGGAGCAGAACCTCGGGATGGTGGAGCAGGCCTTTGGCGAGTTCGATGCGGCGCTGCATGCCTCCGGAAAAAGTTTCTACGCGATCGGCGGAGCGGTCGAGCAATCCGACCCTGGTAAGGATCTCGTTGATACGCGTTTTAAGTTCGGGGCCGCGCAGGCCGTAGAGGTGTCCCTGATGCCAGAGGTTTTCGTAGGCGGTGAGTTTGGGGTCAACGCTCTGGGCCTGGAAGACAACGCCGATGTGCCGCCGAAGAGCTCCGGGCTGGTGAACGGCGTCGAAGCCGGCGATCGTGGCGCTGCCTGAAGTAGGGACCATGAGCGTGGAAAGAATTCGAAAGAGTGTGGTTTTGCCGCTGCCGTTCGGGCCAAGCAGTCCGAAGAGTTCGGCGGGGCGAACATCGAAGGAGACGCCGTTGAGCGCGGTGCGGTCCTGATAGCGATGAATGATGTTATGAACGGCAATGATGGGCTGGTCTGCGGGTCTGGCAGGCTGAGCCGGGGGCGCGAAGTCGAGGGCAGTTAAGTTCGGGGTCACAGGGTATTCTACGCCGGGAAGGGGGCGAGTATCATCCGCGGAGCGAAACTGGACCACTTAAAGGGGCGTTTGATTTTTTCCGGAGACGGGGCAATCCCCGTCTCTACAGGGCGAAAAAATACTTTACGCGGCGACCGGCTTTTGTTCCGTGCCGGGGACGCGCTCTTCGAAAGCTACGGGGACGTGGCGCCAGACCTGGATGGCTAGAACGACGGTGGTGGCGAGAAGCAGCGCCCCGACGGCGACGTGGACGACGGTCGAGATCACCATGGGCAGTTCGGGTTGGGCAGCGTCTCTTCCCCACATGACGCGAGTGATGAAGGCGAGAAAGCCGAGGCAGAGTTGCGCGACCGTCAGGCCAAGCATGGCGATCGCTGGACGGCGGACGGCGTCCACTTCGGGGTAAACGGAAATGGCGCGAACGGCCGTCCAGGAGAGGACGAGGGCCACGATAGCGGCGTTGATGACGTGGGGCCACCAGCTCAAGCCGTGGTGGCGGAACATGGCGCCGAGGATCAGTTGCACATAGAGCACAAAAATCGAGAGCAGCGTCAGGGTGAAAAGGGCGGGGCGGCGCTGGTCGAGTTCGGTGCGGGGATGCTCTTCAACCCAGCGGCGGCCGGTGAAGACCGCGATCGAGACGGCGATGCAGAAGAAGGTCTGCGCCACGGCGGCGTGCGCCGACGAGACCCACGGTGGCTGGAGCAAGAGAACCGTGAGCCCACCGAGGATTGCTTGTGTGATAACTGTGCCCAGGGCAGCTATGCCCAGCCACTTCATCCAAAGACGACGGTCCGTCCACAATGTCCACGCGGCAATCGAAATGGTCAGCAGTACGATGGACCCAGCCATCGCGCGATGGCTCCACTCGTATCGGACTCCCCCGTGCAATGGCGGAATGCTGAAGGATCCGAAGGACTTGGGCCAGTCGGGAATGGAAAGGCCGGCATCGTTGCTGGTGACCAGGGCCCCGGCAATGATGAGAACAAAAATGGCGCACGCAGTGAAGACGGCGAAGCGGTGCAGTCCACGATTGTACGGAATTTGAATGCCCTTCAAGATAGCCTCCGTGGAAGACGGGCGAGACAGCGGCGCCCGCTGCCCTTCCCGAAACGCACTAGTTTATCAGACCGCTGCTTCGGCGGGGGTTGGAAGATGCCGTCATTTCCCGGGTCGGAAGGGGTTCACGACCTGAATCCCATCGATTGCGTGACCATGTGGGAAATCTTCGGACAAGAGAACGCTACAGCCAGCTTGTTGGGCTGATCGCAGAACCAGAGCATCCCAAAAAGGAAACCCGTGCAACCGGTGGAGATCGATGGCAGCGAGGATATCGGCGACTTGAGAAGCGGCGACATCAAACTCGGAGAGTAGTGCGACCTTGCGACGAGCAGTGCGCGGGTCAAGCTTCAGCTTTCGCGTGACGGTGACGAAATACTCCTGCAGCACCTGCAGTGAAACAACCCCAGTTTCCCCGCGCCGATGCTGGTATATGAGATCGCGGGCGGGTCGTTGTTTCGCGGGTGCATCGTCATCGTCCGCGTAAACCAGGATGTTAGTGTCGAAGAAACTACGAGCGCTCATGAATTTCGTTTCGATCGAAACGCCAGCCTTGCGAGTGGCCGCCGCCCGACAGGCGCTCGAACTCTTCGATGCTGCGCTCGGGATCGTCCCCGCCAGCCAGTTTTTGCAGGTAATCGCGGATTAGCTGGTTGAGGCTCTTGCCGAGAGCCTCCGCCTTCTTTCTGGCGCGTTCGACAGTCTGCGGGTCAATAGACAAGGTGACGTTCATTAACACAGGATGCGTGCGCCCGTATTCCGTATCAACTTGAAACTGCTGGCGCGTCGGTTGCGCCGTCTGCAGCAGCACTCTGCAATTCCATCGTCTGGATGATCGCGTCAGCAAATTCTGAGGTTCCGGCGTTGCCGCCCACGTCCCGAGTCAGTTTACTGCGGTCGCGGTAAACCTCATCGATGGCGTTGCGGATTTTTAACGCGGCGTCGTGCTCGCCAAGATGGCGCAGCATGAGCAGGGCGGATCGCAATGCTGCGGTGGGATTCGCGATATTTTTTCCGGCAATGTCGGGTGCGGAACCGTGTACAGCTTCAAAGATGGCGCACTCGTGGCCAAAATTCGCGCCGGGGACCAGGCCAAGTCCGCCTACCAGTCCGGCGCACAGATCCGAAATGATGTCGCCGTAGAGATTCTCCAGCAGCAGCATGTCGTACTGGTAGGGGTTCATCACCAGCTGCATGCAGGTGTTGTCGACGATGTGCTCGCCGTAAGCGATCTCGGGATATTCCTTGGAGACGTTGCGCGAACAGCGCAAAAATAATCCATCGGACAACTTCATGATGTTGGCTTTGTGGATGGCGGTGATCTTCTTGCGCTTCTCGCGCCGGGCATAGGCAAACGCGGCCCGGGCGATGTTCGTCGATGCCTTCCGCGTAATGACTTTGATGCTCTCCACCACGCCCGGAACCACTTCGTGTTCCAGGCCGGAGTAAAGATCCTCGGTGTTCTCGCGGAAGATCGCGAGGTTCAGGTTCAG
>JANXZM010000029.1 GCA_025355505.1 Acidobacteriaceae bacterium
CATCGTGATCCACGGCATTTGCCCTCTGCCAAGCTGGGGCTGCCTTTACCTTCTTGCCCTTGCTTCGCTCGGGCCGAGTGTAAAGCATGTCCTGATAACGTTGTGTAAAGGATGTCATGAGACTGAACACCTGAAGGCATACACCTGATACAAAACATACTTGCACCACGGGCTGTTAAGAGCAGCAGCCGGCGATCAAATTCCGAGATACAGGGCCTGAAGGCGGATTTAGAGCTGCGGAAAAACTCTGAGTCATGCAGGGTTTTGGAAAGGGCACGACTTCAGTCGTGCCACTAAGTCGCTAATAATATGTCGCGCTTTAGCGCCCGAGGTGTGTTTTTTCCTCCCTCGGCCACTTTTACCCAGCCTCTTTCACCGTCGAGGACAGCTGCGGCCCGCGCTATTTCTCTTTAAGTTCTACTCGCCCACGCCCACGATCACAGGCGTTCCGCGCGGAGATTCATGCGAGCCGCTTTCGGGTTCGAGCGTCACCACAAAATTCTTGGCCTCAACCCCTTCCGGCAATGGAGGATTCACGACCGTCGCGCTGCCGCGGGCATCCGGCTTGAATATGCCCGCCGCGATCGGCGCGCCGCCGTTGGCAGGGAACAGCCACAGTTCGTAGATTTTTTCCGCGGGCAGAGCCGGCAAATTACTGGCGAAAAAAATCAGGTTGCGATTGCGGCGCTGGTAGATCGCCTTACCCCTCGGCTGCGGCTTGTTGCCCACGGCCACCAGTTCGATCTTCTGTGCCTCTGGATCCAGCAGCGTCGCCACCACTTCGTTTGCCTGTTCCAGCTTGCTTCCCTGGTCGGTGAACTGCGCTCGCAGCGACGCCACATCCTGCTGCAGCGTCGAATTCTGCCGCAGCAGGCCGATGCCGGCGACAAGCAGCGCCGCCGCCGCGACCCATCGCAGAGCAGGCCATCCCAGAGCACTCCACCATGACCGCTGCTGGCGAGCAGACGCTTGCGCCGCCAGAGGCAGGCGCGGCTCCTCGGCCATGGCCGACATCAGCCGTTGCCGCGCACGCCCGGGCGGCTTTGGTCCGGTCGTCGTCAAAGACAGCAGGCTCAGGTCGCCGCGCAGCAGTTCTAATTCGCGACGGCAGGAGCCGCACCCCTCCAGATGCGTTTCCAGCGTCTGACGCTCCCCGCCCTCGAGCGATTCGAGCGCGTAGAGCGCCACATCCTCCGCGAATTGTTCGTGCACGCTCATGCCGCAAACACTTTTCGCAACGAGAGCAATCCGGTGCGAATCCTGGTTTTAATTGTGCCCAGCGGCTCGCCGGTTTTTTCGGCGATCTCCACATGAGTCAGTCCTTCAAAATACGCCATTTCAAGCGCCGACCTTTGCGGCGACGGCATCGTCTGCAGCGCGCCTCGAACTTTATCCATCGCCCGCGAGCGGTCGGCTTCGCCGGCGAGATCGGGCTCCACAAAAATTATGACGTCTTCAATATCGTTTTCCGGACGCCGGCGCCGCAGCGCATCGATGGCCCGGTGGCGCGCAATCACCGCCAGCCACGCGGCCATGTTGCCGCGGCTCGCGTCGAAAGCTCCGGGATTGCGCCATAACTGCATAAAGATATCCTGCAACACGTCTTCGGCCGCGCCCGTATCCTGCAACACGCGCAGCGCCACCGAATACACGATGGGCGAATGCCGGTCATAAAGCGCCGCCATGGCGTCCTGATCGCCACGCCGGATCGCCGTTACCAGCGTAAGGTCGGACGTTGTCGCGTTGGGGGCTACTCTCGGCACGCCGATCTTCATCCTCTCTTCATCTTCCTGAAGTACGTCTCAAAACGAACTTTGGATTGCTAAGCCCGCGCCCGGTATTGCCCGCTGTGGCTCAATGAAAATAGCAGTCTGGGCGGGTCGAAGGCAAGGGCCAGGAAAACTCGGTAGTGGCTCAGTTTCACGCAGTCCACAAAACACTCAACCACCAGGGCCCCCAAGTATCACCAAACCTTCTGCTCCCAAGGGTTTCCTTTGTGCACCTTCGTGGTTAACGGTTTTCGCCGGCCTGACCCACTCCTTGGGTTTCCGACCTCGCCGCTCGCGTCATCAGATCCTCGATGGCCTGTTGCGGAGCCTTCCCGTTTTCCAGGATGGCGTACATCTGTTCGGTGATCGGCATCTCAACGTTATTCTTGCGGGCTAAACCGACCGCGGCTTTCGTGGTAAGAACTCCTTCGGCGACGGCTCCGCGCATGTCCGCAATGATGTCGGGCAGCTTGCGGCCCTTGCCGAGTTCAACGCCGACGCTGCGATTGCGCGAGAGATCTCCGGTGCAAGTTAGAACCAGATCGCCCAGTCCGGCCAGTCCAGCCATGGTATCGAGGCGCCCGCCGCAGGCCACCACCAGCCGCGCCATTTCGGCCAGACCTCGCGTGATCAGCGCCGCCACCGAATTGTGGCCCAGGCCGATGCCGTCGCAGACGCCGGCGGCGATGGCGATGATGTTCTTCAGCGCCCCGCCTAACTCCACTCCGATCACGTCGTCGTTGGTATAAACGCGAAAGCGTGAATCGCTGAATGCTTGTTGAACGGCGCGCATGACGTCTCCGTCAACCGATGCCACCGTCACGGCCGTCGGATCGCCGCGCGCAACTTCCCTGGCAAACGACGGACCGCTGAGCGCTGCCACGCGAGGAGTGAACTTGCTGCTGCTTAACACATCGCCAATCACTTCGGTCATCCGCAGTAGAGTCCCGTCTTCGAGTCCCTTAGTGCAGCTGACGAAAAGTGTTTCAGGCCCGATCGTCGCCGCCATGCGCTCAAATACCGCTCGACAATGCTGGGAGGGCATAACGCTGACCACAATCTCCGCCGCGTCAAGCGCGTAGTTAAGGTCGCTGGTCGCTGCAATCGAATCCGGCAAAATGAACCCCGGCAGGAAGCGTTCGTTGATTCGGCTTCTTGCGATGCTCTCGGAAACTTTCGATTCGTTCGCCCAAAGCCGGACATCGTGCGGGACATCGTGCGTCCCTTTACGCCCCAGGACAATCGCCAGTCCCGTGCCCCATGCGCCTGCTCCGATAATCGCAATGCGGCTCATTTGCGGATTGCTCCTAACCTTCCTGACTCTGAATCTGACTTTGTTCCCGGCTTAGCTGCTAACTTCGTTTCCGTTCCAGCGGCGAGGCGTCCGATGTTTTGGCGGTGCTTCCAGATGACGAACGCCGAAACCAGCGCGACAAGAATCAGTTGGCGCGAGTCCGCATATTCGTGGAGGGCCCACGCCAGCAGCGGAAAGGCCGCCGCCACAGCCACGGACCCGAGCGAAATGTAGCGGAAGGCGACGGCAATAATCAAGAAGAGCCCCACCATGCACAAGATGGATTTCGGAGTGAGCAATAGAAAAGCTCCCAGGCTGGTGGCGACGCCCTTGCCGCCCCGGAACTTGAGCCACACGGGAAACAGATGTCCGAGCACGGCGAAAAACGCCGCCGTGGTCATGATGAGTTGCGGATGCGGTCCGCTGAACACCACCCGCGCTACCAGAACCGCCGCCATGCCTTTGGCGGCATCCAGCACGAGAGTCGCAACTCCCAGCCCAGGTGACTTGCGCCCCACGTTGGTCGCGCCAATGTTGCCGCTGCCGCTCGCGCGCACATCCTCGCCCTTAAAAATTCGCACCAGCAAATATCCAAACGGGATGGATCCCAGCAGGTAGCTCACGGCGGCGATGATGAGGTAGAGACTCATGTTCGTCTGTCTATGTCGCCCCAAGCTTGCTGGTGGGGCGCCGGGCGTCCCCGCCCGTCTCTCCACTAGCTCAGTTGGAGCGGGAACCGTTGCAGCTTCGTGTACTTCGATCCTCCCGGTGAAAGCTGGCTCTGATAAAGAATAAACTCGTGGGCCGTCATTGTCCCGAAATCAAGCTCGGACATTGCGGCCAGCCGTCTTTCGAGCTCAGCGAAGGTTGTGTTGGGGCCGTCGCCTTTGCGCCATTTCGGCAAGCCCGATCTGCCCCCGGCACGCGCAAGAGTCAGATGTGGACTGTAAGGCCGCCCTTCCCGCGGAATACCGAGTTCGGCGACGGCCGCATCGATGCTCTCGGCCAGTGTGGCTAGTTGTGGTCCGCCTTGGATCCCGATCCAGAATACTCGCGGTGCCTTTGCGCTGGGGAAGAATCCGTATCCGGCCGAGCGGATTTCGAACAAGCTGCTTTCAACCCGCCGCAAACGTTCAGTGATGGCCTCGACTTGCTCCGGCGTCTGCTCTCCGATGAACTTCAACGTAATGTGCAGCGACTCCGGACGCGCCCAACCGGCATCGGGCGCAAAGCCTTCGACGCCTTCCAGCAAGCGCGCAATCCGGCTGCGGACTTCAGAATCAAGATCGATGCCGATGAATATTCGCATCTCTTAAAAAAACGCCTTACAACAGCGCCCTGCGGATCATCTCCAGCGCCTGCTGGGTCGAGAACTGGCGGATGCGCTTCCGGTCGCCAGGAAAATTGCGTTCAACCACCTGCGTACCTTCTTCTCCCGCGAGGGCGATGTAAACCAGGCCCACGGGTTTCTGCTCGGTGCCGCCGCTCGGACCGGCGACTCCGGTGATTCCCACTCCGTAACTCGACAGGCACCTCTTGCGGATGCCTTCAGCCATCGACGCAGCCACTTCGCGGCTGACCGCTCCGTGCTGCTTGATCAGCGCCTTCGGAACATTGGCAAATTGCGTTTTCAATTCGTTCGAGTAGACTACGGCGCCGCCCAGAAAATAGCGCGAGCTGCCGCTGAGCGAAGTGATGCGCTCCGCCAGCTGCCCTCCGGTGCAGGATTCGGCCACCGCCAGCGTCATGTTGCGCATCTGCAAAAGATAGCTGACAATCTGCTCGATGGTTTCGCCTTTGCGCGAAAAGATGGCGTCGCCGAGTTCGTCCTCGATTTTCTCGGCAAGCTCCTCAACCCGCGCCTCGGCCTCCGCTTGCGAATCCTTCCGGCAGCGCAGGTGGAGTTGAATCTCGCCCGCGCCCGCCAGGATCGTGGTCTCCACGTCGCTATAAGTTTTGTAGATCGGCGCCACCCGCCCGTCCACTTGCGATTCCGGCATCATCGCCATCTTCAGCGTCCGCCACGCGATGTGCTGCGCGGGAACACGGGCCCGCAGTCGCGACATGCATTCGCCTTCGAACATCGCCTTGAGTTCGTAGGGAGGCCCGGGGAGTAGCATGATGAGCCGCTCGTCGCCGTCATATTTCCCCGAGATCCACTGGCCCGGCGCCGTGCCGAGCGTATTCGGCAACATCGCGGCGCTGGTCAGGATATCGGCCTGCTTGGCATTGTTTGCCGACATCTTCATGCCGCGCTTGGCGAAACGCTCTTCCAGCTTCGCAATGATCTCGGGATCGCGCTGCAGTTTCAAGCCGAGCGCGTCGGCCACTGCTTCGCGCGTCAGGTCATCTTCAGTAGGTCCGAGACCGCCTGAAAAAATGATGATGTCCGAACGCCGCATGGCAAGTTTGGCGGCCGCGGTCAATCCTTCGGCGTCGTCGCCGACAATGCACTTGAAGCGCACCTCAATCCCCAGTTCATTCAGTTTTTCGGTGAGGTAGAGCGAGTTGGTGTCCTGGCGATGGGGAGTAAGCAACTCAGACCCGACGGCAATGATCTCGGCGTTCACGGCTAAAAGTGTAAATGATAGGGGATCGCAGGTGCGGCTTCTTCCTAACCCGACGTGATGAGGACGGTCGAGCGACGGGCGTCCTCGCCCCGCACTCCACTATGCTGGATTATCTTGCCGGTTGTTGCTGCGTCATGCAGTGCAGCGCCCCGAATCCCCAGATCAAGTCGCCGCAATAGATCGGTACAATTTCGCGGGTCGGGAACAGTTCCGCGAGCGTGTTGAGCGCAATTCGATCGTTCGGATCGTTAAAGACCGGCACCAGCACCGCGCCATTCGCAATATAAAAATTAGCGTAGCTGGCAGGCAACTGGCGGCCTTCGAAGACGACTGGTCGTGGCATCGAAATTTCGACGATCTCAAGTTTCTGTCCGCCGGGAGTGCGAGCGTTTTTCAGGCGCCCCAGATTCGCGCGCAGGGACGCATAATTTTCGCTCTGTTCACTCTGCTCGATCATCGTGACCACGGTATTCGGAGCGACAAAGCGGGTGATGTCATCAACGTGCCCGTGAGTGTCGTCACCGGCGATGCCGCTATCCAGCCAGATGACATGCTGCGCGCCAAAATAGTCGGCGAACACTTGCTCATAGGCTGCGCGGTCCATGGGCGGGTTGCGCTGCTGCGTGCTGGAGAGCAGGCATTCCTCAGTGGTCAGCAGCGTGCCGCAGCCGTTGACGTCGATCGATCCGCCTTCGAGCACGACGCGGTGCTCTCCGCTAAACGGATGCACCACGCACGCGCCCGCGGCCTGCGCCATGAGTCCCCCCATCTTTTCGTCGAGCGCGTAATTCGGGTACTTGGCCCAGGCGTTGAACTGAAAGTGCAAAGCGAGCATCTCGGAATCGGCGCGCTCGGCGGCCGGCGTCAGGAAGATGCATCCGGAGTCGCGCGTCCATACCCGATCGGTGCGCCAGCGGTGAAAGCAAACATTGTCGCCAAGAGTGCCAGAAAGCGCGCCCGCCTTTTCCAGCACCGTGCGCGCCCGCTTTTCCCAACTCGAGTCATTGACGATCACGTCCACACGCTCATGCCGCGCCAGGTTGCGCACAATCTCGGCATAGACCCACTGGATCGGCTCGAACTTCCCGGGCCAGTCGCCGCGAAAATGCGGCCACGCAAGCCATGTTGACTCGTGCGACTCCCACTCCGCGGGCATGCGGTAGCCCTGTGCGGCGGGGAGAAGTTCGGCCCCCGTCGCGAATGCTCCAGCCATTTTCCGTCCACTCATTTTCTGTTCAGTCATTTTCCGTCAAGCATGCGGCTGGTGATGGGAGCGTAGCTGTCAATGCGCCGGTCGCGCAGAAAGGGCCAGTTACGGCGAATATCCTCCAGTTGATGCAGGTCCACTTCGCCAAACAGAATTTCTTCCTGGTCGTGCGAAGCCTCCGCGAGCACGCGGCCAAAGGGGTCGCAGAAGAACGAGTTTCCCCAGAATTCGAGCCCTTTGCCGGGAACGGAATCGCCGCGAATGTCACCCGTCTCAAAGCCGACGCGATTTACCACGCCCACATAAACTCCATTCGCGATCGCGTGCGCCCGCTGAATGGTGCGCCAGGCATCGTGTTGCGCCTCGCCAGATTCAGCCTTCTCCGCGGGATGCCATCCGATGGCCGTGGGGTAAAAAAGAATGCTGGCTCCCTGCAATGCCGTCAGGCGCGCACCTTCCGGATACCACTGGTCCCAGCAGACCAGCGTGCCAAGTTTTCCGGCGGAAGTGTCGAAGGCCTTGAAGCCGAGATCGCCGGGCGTGAAATAAAATTTTTCGTAATAAAGTGGATCGTCGGGAATGTGCATCTTGCGGTAAATGCCGCCGAGCACGCCATCCGAATCGAAGATCGCGGCCGTGTTGTGATAGAGGCCGGGGGCGCGCTTTTCGAAGAGCGACGCGATCAGCACGACCTTATTCTTCAAGGCGGCGGTGCCAAGTTTTTCCGTTGTCGCGCCGGGGATCGGCTCCGCGAGATCGAACAGAGCGGCATCTTCGCGCTGGCAGAAATACTGCGTCTGGAAGAGTTCGGGCAGGCAAACCACGTCGGCGCCCTTTCGGGCTGCCTCCGCAACCCGATCGAGCGCCTTGGCCAGATTGTCGGCGGGCTCGGGGCCGCACGACATTTGGATCAGGGCGACGGTGAACTTGTCTCGCACTTGTTTCTCCCACTTGGGACCAGGCTGAGCCGCGGCAAGCCGCGTCTCTTACTTATGTGTGATCGCGCTCTAGGATATCAAAGTGCCCGGTGCGCGGGAATGACGCGTCGCCGCTCCGGCGGGGGGAATTCCCGAAACCTTAACCACCAGGGACACGGCGTGGCGCCCAGCAATGCCTTCAGACAAGAAACCTTCGTCATCCCTCGTGTCCTTGGTGGTTCGGTCTTCCGGGTTGTAACGCAAGCTGCCCCGCCGCTGATAAAACTGCAAAGCAAGTCGCCGCGTTTCTCTCACATCTAGTAAATTGATTCTTCGGCCAAGGTTGTTTCTTATTCTGGAGGATTTCCTTGAAGCACAAAAGTGTCGCCAAGCACGGCAATCATCAGCAAGGCGCGGGCATCGACCGCAAGCTGCACGATCCCGTAGCCGACCGTCTGATTCCACTGGAGCCTCTGGATCTCTCCAAGATTCGATCCATCGACGACCTGGTGCGCGCCATGTCCAAGACAGCCTTCACCGGCCGCCAACTCGGCGAAGCCGCCGACGTGCTGGAGGCCATGGCCCGCGACAAAGACTGCTTCGTCGTCATGACGCTCGCCGGCGCCATGACCGTGGCCAAGCAGGGCCTGGTGATTGCCGAGTTGATCGATCGCGGCATCGTGAATGCGATCGTTTCGACCGGTGCCCTCATGGCGCATGGGCTAGTCGAAGCAACCGGTCGCGCGCATTTCCAGCATAATCCCGAGCTCAGTGATGTGGAACTTTACGAGGCCGGATACAACCGCGTCTATGACACGCTTGAACCCGAGCAGAACCTGGACGACGTGGAGCGCGTGATGGCTGCGGTCTTCGCTGGCTGGGACGCGAGCGAAGTAATGTGCTCCTATAAGCTGAACCGCGCGATTGGGGCGTATCTGGCGAAGCGCGCCAAAGGCGAGCGCGGCATTCTGAAGTCTGCCTACGAAAAACATGTTCCGGTATTTGTGCCCGCGTTCTCCGATTCCGAACTCGGCCTCGATTACGCGTTGACCAACCGTGAACGCGACAAGCAAGGCAAGGCGCGATTCCGCTTCGATCCCTTCGAAGACCTGGAACACTTTGCCGCAACCCTGCTGCAGCAGAAGCGCCTGGGAATCTTCACCATCGGCGGAGGCGTTCCGCGCAACTGGTCGCAGCAATTTGGCCCGTTCATCGAATTGCGCCATCGCCGGGGCGGGGAAGACCTGCCCCTCAAGCGCTACCACTATGGATTGCGCATCTGTCCGGAACCGGTCTACTGGGGCGGACTTTCGGGTAGCCCCTACAGCGAGGCCATTTCCTGGGGCAAGTTTGTCCCTCCGGCCGAAGGCGGAAAATTTGGCGAAGTGTTTGTGGATGCCACAGTAGGCCTGCCCCTGATCGTGGCCGCCGTGCTGGAACGGCTGAAGAAGAAACCCGCCGCGAACAAGACAGTTACTCAGCTCGCAAAGTAGAGACCCGGCTTGCCGCGTCTGCTCGCCACTCACCGGGTTAGCTTAGCAGCCCGTGGTGCCAGTATTTTTGTATCAGGGTATGCCTTCAGGTGTTCAGGCATACCGTAAGTGCCGTGTTATGGGGGCGCCTTTAGGCGCTGATTTTGGGCGCTGGAGTTTCACCACGGGCAGGCTAGGGTCAGCGGAATCAGGGAGCAGATGAGGCCCTTCACGCTGTGCCGATGCGCCACCAGCTCCTCCTTCAGTCAAAAATAAGCACAGCCGACGCGATCACCGTCGTCCAAAGCCCGCGTTTATCTCCCACCGCCGATTGCGTGACGTTGGCGGTGCGGACGATCTTGTTCGAGATGCGATAGATCTCTTTTTTCTCGTCCCACGAGCGGTCGGAATCAAACTCCACGTTCAGAGTTGTCGCCAGCATTTCGGCTGCCAGCTCTTCCGCGTAATCTCCCGCCGAGTCTTCGGTCTCACCGAACGAGTGGTGCTCGCTCAAGTATCCATAGGTGTTGCGATCGGCGGGGATGGCTACTCCGATCGACGAGGCCAGCAGGCGGTGCGGTTCGTGGGTCGAGTTTTCCGCGACCACCGCGAATACCACTTCTCCCGGGGACAGATAGGTGAGTCCCTGCGAACGCGGGACTAGCTTGCAGTTGGGCGGGAAGATAGAAGAGACGCGTACCAGGTTTTGCGCCGCGATACCGGCGTCGCGCAACGCGAGTTCGAAAGAAGTGAGGCGCTCTTTGTGCTTCCCCACGCCTTTGGTGAAGAAGATTTTCTTGGGGACCATGTTCTTGCCCAATGCAGTTTCCTCCAGGAAATTGTGAGTTGATCTGAGCGCCAAATCTAACACAGCGATTTGTGAAGATTGTATGAAAAAACAGGGATGCAAAAACAGGAATGAAAAAACAAGGATAACCCACTTCGCCCGCAACCGTTCGCTTGGCGCCTGGCGCGCCGCTGCCGATGGCCAGCACACGGCAACCGCTTCGCGCAGGCAAACAGTCCGCTTCCGCAGCACTCAAGCCGCGTGACTGTGGTCTTTGCCCACCGCCAGCGGGATGATTACCGGTTTCACCAAATTGCGGAAATCCGCGAATCTCATGCGCACCAGTTCACGGTGCGAACCCGCGTTAAAGGCGATTTCCCGGTCCTCAGTCAGCGTCTGGTCCACGAAAACATCCATGCCGTAGAGATTGCCGAAGGGTGGCATGGACCCGGTTTCGCAGTCGGGAAAACGGCCCCGAAATTCGAATTCGCTGGCTAGTTCCACCCCGTCCGCTCCCAGGTATTTTTTTAGCCGGTTCAAATCCACCCGCAACGAAGCCGGCACCACCGCCATAGCCAGACGTCCATCCAACATGACCATCACGGTTTTCGCTAGTTCTTGTCCCGGTGTGTGCGTGAGGGCGGCTATCCCCTGGGCCGTATATGCCACCGAGTGCGAAATCACCAGGTATTGAATGCGGTTACGATCCAGGAACTCCCGAAGCAATGAAAGAGGCACAGACACCTCCCGTCCGAACCGCAGCACGCAACGCTTCTGAAGCACTGCCTTGGCACGCTCTGCGCTCGGAGCCGACTCAATTATGCGCTTCTAAGCGGTCGGGGAGTTAGCGAAATTTCAGGGCAGAATCGCGGCTGACCCAAAACGGGGAAATGCCGAGCAAAAACTGGGAACGGCTGGCGAACGATGTTCACTTTTGGCCACCAAACGCCTCGGGAAATACGCTCTGAGCGACCGAACGCTTACGCGGCTGCTTTCGTTACCAGCGACTTCGCAACTTCTCGCGCCTGCGATCCCACTATCTTCATTTCGTGCCAGTCGTAGCCGAATTCCTTGCCGCAGTCCAGGCACGCCACGTAGGTGCCCGTCCGCTGTGCTGTCTGGGTTCGACGCGACCCCACACGCACCGTGATCGGAAAACTGTAACGTGCATGCCGGCAGCCAAACATGGCGTCCATCAACTTCGAAAACATCGAGTACCTCCACAGAATAAAGCGATAAAACTGGCTCATTCCCTGCGCTCAAATACTTTAAGATGAGCTCTACCTACTTAGATTCGTGTCGTGCAGAAAAGGTTCTGGCCATTGATAGCACCGCAGGTGCACCCCATACTTGCATCGGAATCAACCACTTGCGGATATTCATGGAAGCACAAGGAAGAGGGCGGGAAGCACAGGAAGTAATTAGGAGAAGCTCGAAGGTCGAGCTCCGCGCTCAGCTGCTTGGGTTCGACTTCTTGTGCTCCGAGCATTTCGTCATAATCGCCGACCGCAGCCGCACCCGCAGATCGTCCGGCAACTCGTAGAGCTCCGAGTTGTGGTAGATTTCGATGGTCTTCCGCGTGGTATCGCAGACCACGTAGCAGTTGTGGCACCACGCCAGATGATCATCCAGGTCGGACTTGGTCCGGGCGTCCAGCGCCCCATCCAGGTAGTTCGTTAGTTCGTTTAGAAACTCAGAACACTTCACTGGTCGCCATCTCCACTCACCCGTTTCTGAAAGTAGCGGTTGAGCCGTTCGCGCAACTGCAAACGCGCCCGCAGCAATCGCGACTTCACCGCCGGAATGCTCAGCTCCAGCGCCTCGGCCGTCTCTTCCGTCGAGAGCCCTTCCACGTCACGCAGTACGAACACCGTCCGGAATCCCGACGGCAACCCCTGAATCGTCCGAGTCAGAATCTCCCGCAACTCCCCTTGGTTGTACATCTGTTCCGGATTGGGGCTCCAATCCCGAACCTCTCGGGGAAGCGAGTCATCCTCAGTTTTTATTTCTTCGTCCAGAGAGACCGTGCGTCCCGGCTTTCTCCGGCGCAACTTCATCAGCGCTTCGTTTACCGCAATCCGCACCAGCCACGTATAAAACTTCGACTGTTCCTGGAACTTTGCCAGGTTTCGATACGCCTTCAGGAACGCTTCCTGTACCACATCTTCAGCGTCCTCGCGATTCTGCGTAATGTGCTGTGCTATCCGGAAAACGTTGCGATCATAGCGCCGCACCAATTCTTCAAACGCTTGATCGTCCCCGCGCTTGGCACGCCGCACCAGCGCCATTTCTTCGCTGACCGGTTGCTCTATGTTGGGTTGGATGGCACTCATTGGTAACTTGATGCAGATTTTTCCGAACTGCCCCACCGAATCCGCAGTGCTATTGTACTTGCTGGCTGTGGTTTTGGGTGCGTTGTTTTGCTGCGTGTTGGCCAAAAAATTCCCCCCTACCTGGCCATCGGCTGCTTCAGGTACCGGTAGTGCACGTACCATGGTGTCCCGAGAATGCCTGCAACGGCCCTATAATCAAAGGTTAGAAGGGGTTACTCCCTTCGCCCCCCAAAACGGCTTTACCTCGGAGTACGTATGCAGGAGCGCGGTTGGATTGAACCAATTGTGGAACGGGTGGTTGGCGAAATTTTGGACAGCCATGCGGCCCAACTACGCTCCGAGATTGTCCGCCGGGTGATGGAAGAGATCGCCGCTGAAGCTGCCACCGCCGAACCAACCACCCTCGATGCGGCTTCTCGCTCCGCTCCCGCAGATCTGGCGCGCGCAGTCGCCGAAATTCAGTTGGGTACCTCGCAGCGGGAAATTCTGCGTGCCTTGCTCGATACCAGCTCTCGCTATGCGGCCCGAGTTGCGCTTTTTGTCGTAAAGGGCAGCCATGCCGCCGGTTGGCAGGGACGCGGCTTTGCCAATAGCGATGGGTTAAAAGATTTTGCGCTCGACGAAAGCGCTCCCGCTGTTGGCCGAGCGATCGGCGACCGCGTCGCAGCCAGCGTGCCGGTTGCCGACCTGGACCAGCGGTTCCTCCAGGAATTTGGAACGCCCGCCAGCGGAGAAGGCCGGATTCTCCCTTTGATGTTGAAAGACAAAGTTGCCGCGCTGGTCTATGCCGACAGCGGAACCGGCGAGGCCGGTGTGCTCGATGCCGGCGCGCTCGAACTGCTCGTGCTTTCCACCGGCGCTTGGCTCGAGGTCAACTCGCTCCGCAAGCAAGCTCAGGCGCATGCGGAAAGTCATAGCGAGGCGGCCGACGCCCCCCCCTTCATGGTGCCGGTGCAACCAGCGCCAGCTTTCAACGATCCCTTTGCTTCGCACGCTCCCGCATTTGCTTCTGGCCACGCTATGGCAGCCGCGGCGTCAGCGGGCGAAGCCTCGGCGCCAGTCGCTAGCGCTGCGGTTGAGGCTCCAATTCCGACGATGATCGCCGAAGGCCGGAGCGCGATCGCTGAATTTCAGTCTGCGGTTGTTGAAATGGACCCTGCTCTGGCCGAACCGTTGCCAATCGGTCTCGCCGAGTCCGCCGCAACACCCGTGGCGCACCCCCTCCCCTCGGTTTCCCCCTTGGATCACGAAGTTCATCGCAAGGCCCAGCGTTTTGCCCGCCTGCTGGTCGACGAAATCAAACTCTATAATCAGTCAACGGTCGCCGTAGGCCGGAAAAATAAAGATCTCTACGACCGATTGAAAGAAGCGATCGAGAAAAGCCGTGGGACGTACCAGAAACGTTACGGGAACACCGTTGCCGTTTCCGGCAATTACTTTCAACATGAAATAATAAGAAGTCTCGCAGAAGACGACCTGTCGATTATGGGTGCCAACTTTCGGCAGTAGGTAGGGTTTGAGTGCGCCGTTTTGCAGTGGTGGTTTCCGCTGGATTCTTTTTCCTGCTTTGGCTCGGCTTTTTGCCGCCCGCAGATGCCCAATCCAAGCCATCCACGTCGGCTACGAGTACGCCCGCGAAACGCGCGCCCGCGAAAAAAAAGACACCCGCTTCCACCAGCACCGGCTCCACCAACAACAAGAAAAAGCGTAAAACCATTTCTCCGCGCGTGCGCCGGGCGCGCCAGGCATTTGTTGCCTCCGCCAGTATTCGTCCCATGGCCCAGCAGTTGCTCCAGGATCGCACTCCCTCTGCCTATGCCGGAGTCGAAGCCTATGCCCGCCATCACAACAAAGAAAATGCCGGCGCACTGGCATGGCTAGTCATCGGCTATGCCCGCACCCTCGATCGCGACTACGGCAAAGCCATCGACCCATTCAACCGGGCCAAGCCCGGCGCCAGCGAACTCGGAGACTACGTTGCCTACTACCTTGGCGATGCCTACTTAAAAACGGCGCACAACGCCGAGGCGCTTTCCACTCTCGCCGATTTCAGTAAAAAGTTTCCCGATTCACTTCTCATCCGCGATGCTCACCTGGTCTACGCCAACGCGCTGCTCGAGGAAGGCCGTGCCCAGGAAGCAGCAACCCTGCTGGAAAAAGATCGCGCTCCGGTGCGCGGCGATGTCGAACTAGCCATTGGCCGCGCCTACCAGTCCGCTGGCGAAAAAGAGAAGGCCGCCAGTGCTTTCCGCAATGTGTACTTCAACCTTCCCAACAGTTCCGAGGCCGATGCCGCCGGAGTCGAACTGCACAAGCTCGGAATCTCCGCCTCGATCGCCGATCGCCGAACGCGTGCCGACTTGCTCTTCAAAGCCAAGCACTACAGCGACGCCGCCCACGACTACCACGAGCTGGTGGCAGAAGTCAGTCCCGAGAGCCGTGCTGAACTGCAACTGGCGCTGGCGCGAGCCCTCGAAAAAAGCGGGCGCAGTCACGATGCCCGCCAGATTCTGACCTCCATGGGAGCGCAGAACGGCGACGCCGAAGCCGAGCGCCTCTACCTGCTGAGTGAGACGGCGCGTTCCACCAGCGATGAAGAGGCCGGGCAACGCACCCTGAACGAACTGCGGCAGTTTGGTCCCGCGAGCCCGTGGCTGGAACAAGCCCTGCTTTCGGCCGGGAACATGTACCTGCTGAAGCGCGACTATGATCGCGCCATCGACTGTTTCCGCGAGTTGCAACAGCGTTTTCCAAACGGTGGACGAGCATCCTATGCGCACTGGAAGGCTTCCTGGCTGAGCTTCCGGCAAGCGCGAACCGATGACGCGCGACAAGGTTTCGAGCAACAAATCGCGCTCTATCCCGATTCCGCGGAAATTCCTGCCGCGCTGTACTGGCGTGCGCGTGTAGCCGAAGAAGAAGGCAACCCGGCCATGGCGAGGGCGTTTTATCGGAAACTCTCCGACCGCTTTCGCAACTACTATTACGCGGAGTTTGGTAGGCAGCGCTTGAAAAACTTGCCAGCCGCGGTCGCCGGCCCGCCACTGCAAGACGCGCCATACGATGCGCTGCTAGGCCGCATTCCTCCCCTCTCAACCGCCGGAAAAATTACCCCAGCCGCTCCTCCCGACGACAACCTCCGCGTAGCCAGGGCCCGTCTGCTCTCGAACGGCGGGCTCGCCGATCTGGCGGTGCGCGAACTGCAGGCCGCTGCCAGCCAAGACGGCGGAACCTGGGCGCCGCCCGAAATGGCGCGCGTTTACCAGGATGGCGGCCGCTACGATCGCGGCATCCAAATCATGAAGCGCGCCACGCCTAACTATTTCGCCGTCGATATTCCCGATCTGCCGCGCCCCTACTGGGAAGCGCTTTTTCCCAAAGCCTATTGGGCCGATCTAAGCAAATATTCGATGCTCAACGGCCTCGATCCTTATTTGGTAGCCTCGCTAATCCGTCAGGAATCCGAGTTCAACGCCCAGGCTCTATCTCACGCCAACGCCGTGGGCCTGATGCAGCTTCTGCCAAAAACAGGGAAGACCGTAGCCAAACAAGTCAAGCTCAAAGGCTACAGCGCGCCGCAACTCTACACTCCGGCCGTCAACATCCAACTAGGCACCCGCTACTTCAAAGACATGGTCGACAAGTACAACGGACAGTTCGAGTATGCGCTGGCCGCCTACAATGCCGGCAGCGACCGCGTGGGAGACTGGCTGGGTCAGGGCCACTACCGCGATCCGCAGGAATTCGTCGAGTCCATCCCCTTCACCGAAACCCGCGAATACGTGCAAGCCATTCTGCGCAATGCAAATGTGTACCGGCAACTTTACGGGACGCCATAGCGGATCCGCCGTCGGTATTCAGTGGTCCGTTGAATCGGGCAGGCGGCAACCTCTCTAGGGAAAGTCTGATTAAGTCCCCGGGTACCTCCGTGCACCCCTGTGTACCCTGTGGTTCAGGGTCTTCGTTGGCACTTAATCAGAGTTTCCCTGGATGAAACACGCTCTACGCCGACTGTTGCCTGGGCGCCTTCGTAAACACAATCTCAAACACCAGCAGCCCCGCTCCCACCACAATCGCACTATCGGCCACATTGAACGCCGGCCACTGGTGTTGCCCTATATAGAAGAGAAGAAAATCCACCACGTGCCGGCTGACCAGGCGGTCCCACAAATTGCCGATCGCGCCCCCCAGAATCAACGACAGCCCGATCCCAGTCGACGTCAGGCTATGACTGTTTTTCCAGAGCAGCGCGCAGACGATCAGCAGCGCGATCACAGAAAACAAAATCAGCAGGCCGACTTTCCATTGCGAGGGGGAATCCGCAAAAATACCAAACGCGGCCCCCGGATTTTCGGCGTGAACAATGCGAAAAAATCCCGGGATGACCGAGACGCTGTCATGCAAGGAAAGACGGTGTGCGATCGTCCACTTGGTGACTCGATCGAGAGCGATGATGAACAACGCGATCAGAAAATGATATTTGCGCATGGCCCCAGAAAAATCTCTTGCGTTCCTCTTAAGTGGTCATCCTGAGCGAAGCGAAGGACCTATGCACTCCGCGGCAAAATACAGAGGTCCTTCGCTTCGCTCAGGATGACAGTATGAATTTATTGCCACGAGCTTGCGGGACACAACACTAGCTTATCGCGTTTGCGAAAGCTGCGATCACGCCCCGCCAATTTCCTTCAGCACGGCGCTGCAGCGTTCGCACACCGTGGGATAGTTCTTGTCCTCGCCGACGTGGGTCGAGTAGTTCCAGCAGCGCTCGCACTTTTGACCTTCGGCTTTCTTGACCTCGACATGGACGCTGCCCGTGCCGTTCACAGCCCCTTGCGTCAGGCTGACGGACGAGACGATGAACAAGTATCGCAGTTGGCTTTCGTAGCGCGTTAAGACCGAATACAGCGGATCGGGAACTGTAACGAAGACTTCAGCTTCGAGGCCGCCGCCAATCAGTTTGTTGTTGCGAGCTTCTTCGAGAGCCTTCAGCACTTCGTCCCGGACGGAGCGCAGCGTATTCCAATCGCTCTGTGGCGGAGAATCAACCGGCGCGGTGATTTCCCCGGTGATGTCGTTTGCGGTTGGGAAGTTCGAGAGATGGACGCTCGCAGCGCGGTTCTCGACCTTGGGCAAATACTGCCAGACCTCTTCGCAGGTAAACGACAGGATCGGCGCCAGCAAACCAGTCAGCGCCTCGCCGATGTGCCAGATCGCGGTCTGTGCCGAGCGGCGAGCCTCTGATTTCGGCGCGGAAATATACAGCCGGTCTTTGAGTACATCGAAGTAAAAAGCGCTTAAGTCCACAATGCAGAAATGATTCACGCGATGATAGATCTTGTGGAATGCGAACTCGTCGTATCCGTTGCCCACATCAGCCGCAAACGCGCTCGTCTGGCGCAGCATGTACTGATCGAGCTCGTCCAGCTTCTCGAAGGGAACCGCGTCTTTCACCGGATCGAAATCGTAGAGATTGCTCAAAATGTAGCGAAATGTGTTGCGAATTTTTTTGTAGTTTTCGCCCACCCTCTGCATCAGCGCTTCCGAGCCGACCACGTCTTCGCGGAAATCTACCGAAGCAGTCCACAGCCGCACGATCTCTCCCCCAAGCCGGTTGGCGATGTCCACCGGATCCACATCGTTGCCCCGCGACTTTGACATAGCCTGCCCTTTTTCGTCGAGCGTCCAGCCAGGCGTCACCACGCCGCGATACGGCGGCGTCGCGCGCGTGCCCATGGCGCAGAGCAGCGAAGACTGAAACCAGCCCCGGTATTGATCGCCGCCTTCCAGATAGAGATCGCAAGGCCACGGATAATCAGGCTCGTCCGCAAGCAGCGCTAAGTAGCTCGCTCCCGATTCCAGCCAGACGTCGAAAATGTCGGTTTCCTTTTCGAACTTCCCGCCGCCGCAATGCGGGCATTTTGTCCCAGCGGGAACCATGCGATCGGACTCCGATGTAAACCAGGCATCGGCACCCAAGCGGGCGAACAGTTCGACCACCTTCCGATGGATGGCGTGGTCGTTCAGCGGCTTGCCGCAGCCTTCGCACAGAAACACGGCGATCGGTACGCCCCACACCCGCTGCCGCGAGATGCACCAGTCCGGGCGAGTGGAAATCATATTGGACAGGCGTTCTTCACCCCAGGCCGGATCCCATTTGACCTTCTTGATATCGCTCAGCGTTCGGGCGCGCAGCGTGTCTTCTTTTCCTTTGCCCCCGGGCATCGGCGTTTCCATCGAGATGAACCATTGCTCGGTGGCCCGGAAGATGATGGGATTATGGCAGCGCCAGCAGTGCGGATAAGAGTGCACGGTCGTTTCCGTGTGCAGCAGCGCACCCCGGCTTTTCACCAGATCGATGATGGGCTGATTCGCGTCCCAAACACGCTTGCCGTTGTATTCCGGCAGGCCGTTGCGCAGGATGCCTTTTTCGTCCACATTGCTGGTGGCGTCCAGACCATACTTCATGCCCGTAACAAAGTCTTCCGCGCCGTGCGATGGCGCAGTGTGCACCACGCCGGTGCCGGTGTCCATGGTGACGTAGTCGGCCAGCACCCCGAGCACCTTGCGGTCAAGGAACGGATGCTGGAAGTTCAGGCGCTCGAGCTTGCACCCGGGGAAGTGCGCGAGCTCGCGCGGGTCGGCAAGGCCGCACTTCTCGGCGGCGTCTTTCGCAAGCTTGGAGGCAACCATGTAAACCTCGCCGCCGGATTCCAGCGCAACGTATTCTTCGTCGGGATGGAAGGCTACGGCCATGGAAGCGGGCAACGTCCATGGAGTCGTTGTCCAGATGATCGTGGAAACTTTCTTGCCGGCCAGCGCGGCGTCAAGCCCCGCGGGATCGTCAAGCAGCCCGTACTTCACCCAGACAGTCGAGCTGGTGTGCTCTTCGTATTCCACTTCCGCCTCGGCCAGCGCGGTCTCGTCGTGCATGCACCAGTACACCGCCCGCAGTCCTTTATAGACGAATCCGTTCTCGTAAAAAGAAAAGAAAGTAGAGAGCACCACCGACTCATACTGCGGCGTCATCGTGGCGTACGGCTTGTCGAAGCGCCCGAAGACGCCAATGCGCTTGAACTGCTGGCGCTGCAGGTCGAGAAATTTCTGCGCGTATTTGCGGCACTCCGCGCGCACATCAGTGGGCCGCATCTGCAGCTTCTTGCCGCCCAGTTCTTTATCCACCTTGATTTCAATAGGCAAGCCGTGGCAGTCCCAGCCCGGGATGTACGGCGCATCGTATCCAGACATGGTTTTGGACTTGACGATGAAATCCTTGAGGCACTTGTTCATCGCCGTGCCCAGGTGGATCGGGCCGCTGGTGTAGGGAGGGCCATCGTGCAGGATGTACTTTTTCTTGCCCTTACTGGTTTGTCGGATGCGCTCGTACAGGCCCATCTGCTCCCAGCGCTCCAGCATTTTGGGCTCATTCTGCGGCAGGTTTGCCTTCATCGAGAAAGTCGTTTTGGGCAAATTGATGGTGGATTTCAGTTCCATCGGCACTCGTTAGGTTCTCCCAACTGATTGAATCTTTTCATTATATAGCGAGCGCAAAAGGATGCGTCTATTAGGCCTGCCGCACTCGGAACGAATTCAAAAAGTACTGCTTCCAGTAACCAAAAAACGTGTACAATTTTTACTAGATCGAAGCCCGCGCGCATCAAACTGAATGGGAATCATTTGAACGGCAAGTTTCGTTCGTTTTGCAAGCATTGTTTCTTGCAAGCTTTGAGGAGCCTTGGCGCATCTAATTCACCGGCTCCACGTACCGTGAACTTGGGGTAGCGCTCGAGAAATTATGCCGGAACTTGAAACACCGCACAATCCGTCGGCGCTGGCTCCAGAGCCCGAGTTGCATCTTCTCCTGCTCAATCAGACTCTGGACGAGCCTCTCTGGAAATCCCTGTTCCGCAACATTGACGACTTCTTCTTTCCCAAAAAACTCCCCCCCCTCGTTCTGACCTCGAAGCCCGTCCCGGTGCGCGACATCTGGGGCTTCTACGACTACAAGGGACGCGGAGCTTTTGGCTCAACTGTCATTCACGTACTGGGATTGGCCCTTATCATTGCTGGCGCCTACCTCGGACGCAATATCGTTGTAAACAAGCTGCAACCAACTGTCGAGTTAATCATGCCCGATGACATGCCCGTTCTCCCGGTATCCAAGTCGGTGAGCGGCGGCGGCGGTGGTGGCGGCGATCGCGACAAACTACAGGCATCGCAGGGACGTTTGCCCAAGCAGTCCATGCAGCAGATCGCTCCGCCCATGGCTGTAGTCCGCAACCTCGATCCTAAACTCCCAGTTCCCCCAACCATCGTGGTTCCCCCCGAGGTTCACCTGCCCCAACCCAACATGCCCGACCTGGGCAATCCGCTTTCGCATCTCCCGTCCGTGCCTTCCAATGGAACTGGCTATGGCGGCGGCATTGGCTCCGGTAGCGGTGGCGGCGTCGGTTCGGGCGATGGCCCCGGATTCGGTCCCGGTCACGGCGGCGGCACCGGAGGTGGAGCGTTCCGCGTTGGCGGCGGCGTTTCCGCTCCCAAAGCGATTTATTCACCGGACCCTGAGTACTCCGAGGAAGCCCGCAAAGTTAAGCACATGGGCACCGTCGTTCTGTGGCTGGTGGTCGGTCCCGACGGTAAGCCGCGCGACATCCGAGTGCTTCGAACTTTGGGATTAGGTTTGGACGAAAAAGCCATGGAAGCGGTGAAAAACTGGCGCTTCGAGCCGGCCATGAAAGATGGCAAGCCAGTAGCCGTGCAGATTAACGTCGAAGTCAATTTCCATTTGTACTGAGCCGGCTGTACCCCAAAAATTTGGCAGCCCAGAAAGCGGCCGTTTTTGTTTCAGTGCGGCGACGGGCGTCCCCAGCCGTCCGCAACACCGCTGCCCCGCCTATTCCTTCAAATCCACATGCAACACTTCTTCCACCGGAAGCCCCAAAAACCGCGTACCCATCTTCCTGAATTTCTCCGCCGAATCCGTCGCAAAAAACTTGAGCACGGGAACCCCTCTCCGCTCGCTCTTCGCTTCAGCGGAAGGCCGCAGCGCTTCGATCTGCAGCTGTCGCGCCACTGCCCGCGCCGTCGACTCGGCCGAGTCAACGATCGCCATGTGCTCCGGCGCCACTCGCCGCAGCAGCGGCTTGATCAGCGGATAATGTGTGCAGCCCAGCACCAGCACATCCGCATCGCGCGCGTCGTCCGAGAACGCTTCCGCCAAATAAATTCTTGCCACCTGCTCGGTCACCGCATGTTCCACCCAACCCTCTTCGACCAGCGGCACAAACAGCGGACAAGCCTTCTCCCGCACCTCCACTTTTAGGCCTTCGAGCGCCCGCCGGTAGGCATGGCTGGCCATCGTCGCCTCCGTGCCAATCACAACCACCTTCCCAGTCCGGCTGGCCGCCGCCGCCGCCGCCGCTCCCGGTTCAACCACCCCAATCACTTCCACTCCCGCCGCCGCTTTGATCTCCTTCAGCGCCAAAGCCGTTGCCGTGTTGCACGCGATCACCAGCAACTCCGCTCCCTCATCCTGCAAATAGCGCACCGCCCCCACCGCGTAATGCGCCACCGTGGCCGCCGACTTCGATCCGTAAGGCAGGCGAGCCGTGTCGCCGAAGTAGAGATAGTCGGCATCTGGAATTCGCTCGACCAGCGCACGCAGTACCGTCAGCCCGCCCACGCCGGAGTCAAACACGCCGATCTTTGGCCTGAGCGGCGTGCGCGGCCTGCTTGAATTGGGCACAGTGGTCAGACTTCAACCTTCCGCGGTGGCTGGACTAATGACCGACCGGATTGCGGAAATGCGATTTGCCGGAAAACCTCCCTGGCGGGCATGTTCGCGGACCATCTCTTCATTCGGGGCGATGTAGATGCAGTAGATCTTGTCGTCGGTGACGAAACTTTCAAGCCACTGCACCTGTGGGCCAAGCTTCTGGAGAACGCCGCAGGATTTCTGCGAGATGCCCTGGAGTTCCTGCGGCGTAAGTTTCCCGGCATTGGGAATCTCGCGCTCGATGACATATTTCGGCATGGTGAGCCCCTTCTGTGATTTCTGGATGCTGCAACTCTGAACCCGGATTCTAGCACTGCTCGAAGTTCCGTTCGAGGCGTGTACCGCATAGTTCGAAATATAGTTTCGCAGTCTGCCTGTGGAGACATCCTCCTGTCAAATCCTGCCGGTGGAGCGCCGGGCGTCCCCGCCCGGCCACCTCGAATCTGGACGGGCGAGACGCACGTCACTCCACAGTATCAACGCGCGTCCACGCCCCCAGTTGCCTGACCCAACCGCCTCCCGTTATCCTTGTGTGCCTGTGGAGACATCCTCCTGTCAAATCCTGCCGATGGAGCGCCGGGCGTCCCCGCCCGGCCACCTCGAATCTGGACGGGCGAGACGCACGTCACTCCACAGTATCAACACGCGTCCACGCCCCCAGTTGCCTGACCCAACCGCCTCCCGTTATCCTTGTCTGCCATGCCCAGCACTCTAGTAGAATGCGTCCCCAATTTTTCCGAAGGCCGCGATCAGGCCAAAGTCGATGCCATTGTCGAAGCCATGAATATCCCCGGCGTCTATCTCCTGGACCAAAAGATGGATTCCGACCACAACCGCTGCGTAATCACTCTCGTAGGCGACCGCGATGCCATTCAGGAAGCCGTCATTCGCGGAGTAGGGAAGGCCGCCGAGTTGATCGACCTCACCAAACATCAAGGCGCGCACCCCCGCATGGGCGCCGCCGATGTCATCCCCTTTATCCCCATTGAAGGCGTCACCATCGAAGACTGCGTAGCCATGGCCCGCCGCGTAGGAGCAGAGATAAGCAAGCGCTTCCAGATCCCGGTTTATCTTTATGAAGCCGCCGCCACCACGCCCGAGCGCCAGAATCTGGAAAACATTCGTCGCGGTCAGTTCGAAGGCATCCGCGCCGACATAGCAACCAATCCCGCCCGCAAGCCCGATTTCGGCGGGCCCCAAGTCCATCCCACCGCCGGAGCAACCGTAGTAGGAGCGCGCAAAGCCCTGGTAGCCTACAACGTATTTCTGAACACCCCTGACGTTGACATCGCAAAAAAAATCGCGAAAGCCGTCCGCTTTTCCAGTGGCGGCCTGCGCTTCGTCAAGGGCGCCGGATTCCTCGTCCGCGGCATGGCCCAGGTCTCCATGAACCTCACCGACTTCGAGCAGACCCCCGTGCACCGCGTCTTCGAATTCGTAAAACGCGAAGCCCACCGCTACGGAGTCATCCCCGTCTCCAGCGAGATCGTAGGCCTGATTCCAAAGAAGGCGCTAGAGCAGGCTGCGGAATGGTTTCTGCAAGTAGAAAATTTCGATTCCTCGCTGATTCTAGAAAACCGCCTGACCGCGGTGATGACCGGCAAGATGGCCATAGGCAACAGGAACGCCGGCCTGCGCGCCGGAGTCGAGCCCTTCATCGAACAACTAGCCGCTCCCACCGCCACTCCCGGAGGAGGCAGCGCCGCCGCCGCCGCCGGTGCCATGGCCGCCGCACTAGCAGCCATGGTAGCGTCCATGTCGCGCGGCAAGAAAGCATACGCGCAATACGAAAGCCAGCTCAGCGAAGCGATTGCCAAACTAAGCCAGCTTCGCGAGGAACTTAAGTCCGCAATCGACGCCGACGCCGAGTCTTACAACGTAGTCATGAAGGCCTACAAGTCGGCGAAGGAAAGTTCAGATGGCGAAGCCGCGATCAGCTCCGCTCTAAAGCAAGCAACCAGCGTCCCTCTAGGAGTCGCCGAAAAAGTAGTCGAGGTGGCCGAGATTGCAACCCGGCTAAAGCCGATCACCAACCCGAACATGAAGTCCGATCTAACCACCGCCATCGCCCTGGCAAAAGCCGCGCTCGAAGGCGCGCTCGCCAACGTCGAGATCAACCTCGACTCGCTAAAAAACGATTCGCCGAAGGATGAGACATTCGTCAACGAGACCAGGAAGCAAGCAGCGACGTTAAGGCGTGTGTGAGAACTCGTTTTCGGGCAATCCGCCAACGAAATGTCGGACAATTCAGCCCCGTAGGGACAACCGAGTTCTCACGCACATCCAACAATGGCTATGTTTCACCAACAACCACATAGCTTCCGGCTTGCCGACAAACCGGGAGTGATCGCCTTGTGGCTCGAATTGAGATGCTGAATGTGGCCACTCCTGGCTGTAAATATGGTACTCAGGATCCCGATTAAAGACGATGGGACGGCAGGTGAACCTGTGGCGCTGCCTTACGGGTATTCGGCATTCGATGGCATCGAGGTGGACGGCAAAGGCAACATCTACGTGTCCGAGATTTTGCTAAACCAGATCTGGGTCCTTTCGCCGGATGGCTCCCAGCGCATCCTGATCGCCAATAAGCAGAACGCGCCCCTGGATAACAACACCAGCCTGGTTTTAAAAGGGGATGTTCTTTGCACAGCGAACCTCGGCTTCGTCCACGCGAAACCCGACGAGGCTGACCGTACGCTGGTCTGCATGAAGGGTTTCCCTCTGCCGAAATAGCGGTCAGGCCCTCAAGATACCAGCTGCGTCCGGCATGTCATCGGATCGCATAACCGCCATCGACACGAATCGTAGTACCGGTAACGAAGTCCGAACCCCGCGAGGCCAGGTACACAGCCGTTCCGGCAAGTTCCTCCGGTTGACCCCATCGACCGGCGGGAGTCCGCGCAAGAATTTCGTCGTTCAAGGGCATCGTGCGTACAGGCGCCGTCATGTCCGTTTCAATCCACCCCGGCGCGATCGCATTGACTTGAATGTTGTAAGGGGCGAGCTCAATGGCCATGGACTTGGTCAGCTGGACGATCGCTCCTTTCGCTGCGCTGTAAGAGGGGACGAGCCCAGATCCAAAGAACGAGTACATACTGCCAATGTTAATGATCTTTCCACCTTTACGACTAAGCATCGATCTGGCTGCGAGCTTCGAAAGCAGGAAAACTGCATTGAGTTGCGTCTCGATGACGTTGTCCCAATCTTCAGATTTTTCCTGCAATACACCGCCGCTCAGCGACACGTTGCCGGCATTGTTTACCAGGATACCTATGCCACCGAGCTCGCTCTCGACCTGGTTCAGCGCGGGCTCCAATCCGGCGCGATTGGTCACATCAACCCTCACGGCAACCGATGGAACACCGATTGCCTTCAATTCGGAAAGCACCCGCTGGTTCTTTTCCTCGTTTCGTCCAAACACTGCGACGGCAGCCCCGGCTTCGGCCAATCCGAGCGCAATGCCGCGACCAATTCCGCCATTACCACCAGTCACGACAGCCACCCTGCCGGTTAAGTCAAATAGTGCAGGCGTTTTCATCAAGCGCTCCCCCTTCAAAAACCCACGAACAGGATTGATGCTGCGTAATAATCCAAGTCAGATCGTCAGACTGAACCCTCCATCGGGTGTCAGCGTGGTGCCCGAGATGTAGCTAGCCTCGTCCGAGCACAGGAAGACTATAGTTTGGGCGATCTCTTCCGGGCGGCCTGCGCGCCGCGTATGAACATCTTGTAGCAGAACCTTATCGAAAATCTCGTTGCCGACCAGCCCGCGTAGTCGGTGATGCATCGGCGTATCGATGAATCCTGGACACACCAGGTTGACCCGGATTCCCTGCGGCGCCAGTTCCGCGGAAACACTCGTAGTCAGGCCAATCTGTCCATGCTTCGAGGCGACGTACGCCGAAGCGGTGGGGAAGCCGAGAAAAGAGTTTACAGAACCGACGTTGACGATTGCTCCGCCATGTCCGCCCGCAAGCATGGCTCGGGCCTCGTGCTGCAAACACAGAAAGGTGCCCTTCAGGTTCGTGTCGAGAACTCGATCCCATTCCTGCTCGGGTAGATCCGTGATGCCTGCGAGCTTCCCCTCAATGCCAGCGTTGTTCACCGCGTAGTCGAGCCCGCCAAATGTCTCAATCGCATGTGCCACCATACGTTCGACATCCTTGGCGATGGCGACATCCGTGACCACGAAGCTTGCTCTCCCTCCCCGCGACTCGATCTCACTCGTGAGCGTCGCCAACTCATGTTCGCGCCGCGCCGCAAGAACTACCTTGGCGCCTCGCGCCGCGAACGCCTCAGCTGTCGCCCGGCCAATCCCACTGCTCGCTCCCGTGATCAGAGCTACTTTGTCATTCATATCTGACATCCAGGTCCTCCCGGGTCGCAATCGCGATGTTTTTCCGTTGCGCTGTAGGATTGCGATTATAGCGAAGAGGGCGACTGTTGGAGTCTTGCGATATCGGCCTTACCGTCGATACGTCCCGGCTTAGTCGGCTCGTGTTTGCCGATCGTGTCCGTTCCGGTCGGATTACGGGCACACCGGATGGAATCCGCCTTCGACGAAAACTGATTTCAAAAGCACCCGATGGGGATAGAGTTGCGCTAAACAGGGTGTTTATATACTTGGCTCACATGTATAATCTTGCTTGCCGTGACAGGGCTAGCTCATTTCGTTTTGCCCCGGAATGTAGTAGCCATACATCGAGTTGTTAGGGTTCCAAAAAAGCCACTGGGCGAACTTGGTGGTGTGATTGGTGCCGAAAATATCGTCGTAGGTGATGACTCCCCACACTGTCAAAGCCTTTCCTTCCCCGTGCTTAATAGCAGAAACTTCGACCTCGGGCACGAACTCCTTGACCATGGCTCTGAGGATGTAAGTTTGGTGTGGTGCAACCACTGCCGAACCTTTGGCTACCTCTTCGGGGAGCGTGTAATCAAAGTTCTCGGCATTCGCCTGGGGAACAAGCGCAGCACTGATTCGGGTCCGTACATTATGAGCGGGAGTACTGCCAGTGTTAACCAAGTTGGGCTTGCCTTCAAACTTAAGACCATCCCGCAGGTCTTGGTAAACCGCTTCTCCGATTACCACAGAGATGTAAGCTCGCAATACAGCAGCGTTGCCACTTTGAATGACCGTAGCAATATGCTCCATTGCATTCGCGGATCGCGTTGCCTCTCCGATATGCCGTTCCATAGCTTCAGCTTGTTGCCCAGCCGATTCTACGGTTTCTCTCAATTTTTTGGCTTGGTAGGTATAAACGAGCAGTTGGAGGAAAGCTACAATAGCAAGTACCGCCGTGAGATCAACAATATTCCCGTCGTTTTTCGCTTTTTGTTTTCTGTCTTCTGCGTCTTGTGTAGCTTCTTCGGAAGTCTTTGGGGTTGGGAGTACTTTGACAAGAATAGGCGATTCCTGGGTACCTCGCTGGTCTGTGGTAGTAGTTTGCTGGGGCTGTTGGGTTTTGCTTTTTGGTTGCTGTGAGTTGAGGGAGAGAACGAACAGAAAAAGAATTGACAACGAAAGGCGCATAATCACCCCATGAAGGAACCGGAATATAGAGAAGGTACAGACGCTCTCAGGAACTTTGAACGGGGCATGATAGCACTGTTCAAGGCTCCTAAGACCGATGTTTCAAAAACAAAGAAGCAGGCCAAAAAGCCTGCTACTTTGAAGAAATCGAAGCGTTCCGACAAGGACTAGGCTTGCGCTTGCCCCGCCCCTGTCGTTTCGTAGCGCGGCGATTGATCTTTGCCCGTGAGTTCTGAATATGTAAGACGCTTTCCAGCAATCTGAGTCATTGCCAAAGCGAAACGCTGGCCATCATTCAAGTCTTTGCGGTTGTTGTATCGGAACGTTTGTTCGTCAAGGTAACGGAAAAGATGAAACGGTTCGACGCTAACGTAGGTTCCCGAAATGCCGCGCTTGAGAAGGCTCCAGAAGTTCTCAAGGCCATTCGTGTGAACTCTCCCGTCAACATATTGCACGGCGTGATCCACAACCTTGTGGGCATAGTCTCCGGCCAGTCCTTGGTACGAACGGAGCGCATCAGAGTACAGCGCCGCTCCTGCTTCGACGTGCTTGCGGACTTCCGCCTACAAAGCGTGCTTCTTGCGGTTCGGTACGACCGTGGTGCGAATCTTCCCGCCGCTCTCCAAGATTCCCATAACAGCGGTCTTGTCCTTCGTGCCAGTACCAGTGATGCGGCGTTTACGTTCACTAACGTGCATGTTCCTAGCCTTGCCGCCGATGAAGGACTCGTCTACTTCAATTTCTCCACTACCGCCGTTGCCACCAAGTTTCTTGCCGAAAAAGTCATCCTGCAAAGCCAAGCGGAGACGTTGCAACATAAACCATGCAGACTTCTGGGTAACTCCCAGAGCGCGGTGGATTTCCATGCTGCTCACACCATTCTTACAATTCACCAGCATCCAGAAAGCGGCCATCCACTTATCGAGTCCCAAAGGGGAGTCCTCGAAAATGGTTCCCAACTTAAGAGTGAACTGCTTCTGGCAGGAGTAGCAGAACCAGATGCGGCGAGTCTTGATAAACGAGTGCTTTTCGGAGCCGCAACGTGGACAGGACACTTTACCATTCGGCCAGCGAAAGCTCTTGGCGTAGTCGAAAGTGCGTTGCGGATCACTGAAGTAAATGATTGCTTCTTGCAGTGTTTTAGGAGCGTCCATGCTTAAAATGTACGCTCTTTGTTCGTGTGTGTCAAGTATATATTTGCGCTAAACAGGTCCTAGAGCTCAGCACCCCACAGCATTGCGTGATTCGCGGTTTCGCTTTCTTGCCGCCAGGATATCGGTTGAGCACGGCCCGGGGAAAAGTATCCAGGCGCTGGTCTGGGTCGGACCTCCGACTTTTTTCATCACAACCAACCGGTGTCCGCCATCACAGACAACCAATTCGCCCGATGCGACAATGTTGCCAGATTAGGACAGTTAGAAGTGTGTCCGTCTCCCAAGACAGCTCCCGAAAGGAGTTTGACAGCCCAAATCGAGGCGCTCAGACCTCGCCAGCAGTCGCCGATATCCGAAAAATCATAGGATGGAGAGCTAAGTCCTTATTCCGGAATACTTTGATATAAGTCCTTTGGTTTCAAAGACCAAATGGAAATATTCCCGCTAAACCGATGATTCGACTAGACCGGGGGGAGGGGGGGTAGGGGTACTAACCAGTAAACATCCTCGGAAAATGAGCGAAAAAGCCCCCGCCAAAAAAAAGAGGAGTAGGGTCCCCACAAAAAAAGTTGAGGCCCGGTCCAAGACCATGCCAAGCGGAAGCACTTTAGTTACGGTCTTCCTCTCCACATTAAGGACTAAAATAAACGGAGAACAGCTAAAGTCTGCCCAAGTTCGCCAACGTATGGTTTGCGCCTCGCATCTAAACGGTGCAGACCCACTTTGAGAACAGGTTTTGAGGACCGCTTCCTCAGCCGTTCATTTTCGAGGAGTTCTATGAAGAATTTGTTTTTCGCGGTTTTGCTTCTGTGCGCAACGGCTGGCTTCGCCATGCCCATCGCATCGTCGGCGCGCTCCATGGTGCCTTCCGAATTGCAGCAAATGATCGGCGTCGACTACCGCGCCCTCAAAGATTCGCCCACCGCGATGGCGCTTAAACAGCAGGTGATGCCCGACAACTTGAAGGAACTCGAGACCGCGCTCAAAGGCATCGGCATCGACACCGATCGCGACCTCGACCAACTCAATTTCGCCTCTTTCCGCACCGAGAAGAAGGGCATTCAATCCATCGGCATCGCCCAGGGATCGTTCTCCGCCAAGGCCGTCCTCAAAAAGATGAAGCTCAAGAAGATCGCCGCCGCCAAATACGGCACCGCCGCCATTTACCCGATGGACAACGGTTACGTGATGACCTTCCTCGACGACAACACGCTGGCCTTCGGCACTGACGCCTCTTTGCGCAGCGCGCTCGATACCCGCGACGGCAAGCGCCCCTCGCTCGATTCCAATCCCACGATGACCGACCAAATGTCGGCCGTCGATAGCGCCCCCATGTGGAGCATCCTTGACCAGAAGGGAACTCAAGCCATGATGTATTCGGCCCTGGGCGAGGCCGCCAAGATCGCCGACTACGAGACCCTCAAGAAGCGCATTCTAGCTTCCCGCTACACCATGAACTTTCAGAGCGGAGTGAATTTCGATCTCAGTGTTCTCACCGCCGACTCGATGACAGCAGCTACGCTTTCCACCGTCGTCAAGGCTGGCATGCTGTACAAGAAGCTCAATGCCAGCCCCATTGAAAAGACCGCCATTGACGCCACCACCGTCGATTCCGACAGTTCGAACTTGCAACTGCATTTCAAAAGCGACGACCAGAAGTTTCAGTCCCTGATGCACTCGCCGCTGTTCGCCGCCGTTTCGCACTGATGTTTAGCACGAATCCGAAGCGAAAAATAGAAACGTTCCGGACTTCCCCCCGGGACGTCTTCTTTTTACGGTGTCGCCGCTGCCGGCGACCAGGACATTTGCGCGTGGTTTAAGATGCCAGCATGATCAACCTGCGGCTTGCTCTCCAACGTCTTCAGTTTGTGTGTGCTCTCGCATTTCTTTGCTGTGCGATCGAAGCACCTGCATTGGCGGAAGACAAAACTCCGCTTCCGTCGGCTTCGCTCGAAGCTCTAGCCAGTGACTTCTGGCAGTGGCGAGCACGTTATCAGGCATTTTCAAAGGACGACATACCACGCATTGAACGTCCCCGTGAAGACCCGGAAAATCCGCGGGATTGGTCCGCGGGTTCGATTGCGAAGCAGAAGTCGACTCTGGAGGATTTCGAAAAGCAGTGGAAGCAAATCGACCCAACTGGTTGGAGTGTGGCTCGACAAGTCGATTACCGATTGATGGGCTCTGCGCTCGCCCGCGTGCGCTGGGAACTGGAGATCAATCCGCGCTGGCAGCGCGACCCTACCTTCTATCTCGACCAGACGCTCACCGCGCTGCTGGAAGCGCTGGTGCAGCCTCCACCATTGGACGCATCGCGCAGCCGCGAGATTGTGGGCCGTATGCAAGAGATTGCCAAGATCATCGATGACGGAAAGGCGAACCTCCACCCTCTCCGTCCCTTTGCCGCCTTGGCAATCGGAGATCTCCAGCGCATCCGACCCGAACTGGAGCGAGTGGAACGCGAGGTCGCGCCCATGCTGCACGACGGCGCAACCGGGAATGCAAGTCTGGCCGCGAACTTCCAAACGGCGACGGAGAAGGCTATTCTGGCGCTGGAATCCTATCGAACATGGCTGCAAGCGCAACTCGACACCATGCCCGACAACGCGGCAGTGGGACGAGAGAACTACGAATTCTTTCTGCACCAGGTTGCTCTTCTTCCTTACAGCCCAGAACAACTCTTGTCCATCAGCCGCCAGGAATGGGACCGCTCGGTCGCGTTCGAGCAATACGAAAAACAGAGGAACCATGGACTACCCGAGCTCAAGCTTGCCGCCAGTTTGCAGGAGCAGATCGAACGGTCAAAGCGCGACGAACTCGCGATCCGAAAAGTTCTTGAAGACAAAAGCATTCTCACCGTGCCCGCCGACATTCGGCACTACACCATCCAACCGATGCCGAGCTATCTAGAGGCGCTAGCCGACTTCGGAGAATTGGATGACTTCACCGGCCCATCAAGGCTGAATGACGATGGCGTGCGTTGGGTGAGTCCCCCATCGCCGCAGCTGGGATATTTTGGGTTGGCCACAGCCAAGGACCCGCGTCCGGATATGGTTCACGAGGGCGTACCCGGACATTACTTCCAGATGTGTTTGTCGTGGCTGCACCCCGACCCGATTCGCCGCCACTATTATGATTCTGGAGCCAATGAAGGGATCGGCTTTTATGCCGAAGAAATGATGCTGCAGGCAGGTCTTTTTGACGACAGCCCGCGCACTCGAGAAATCATCTACAACTTCATGCGCTTGCGTGCTTTGCGTGTCGAAGTGGATGTAAAACTTGCGCTAGGATCGTTTACGATTGCCCAGGCCGCCGACTACCTTGCTCAGCATGTGCCTATGGACAAAAAATCAGCGGAGGCCGAAGCAGCGCTATTTGCCACTACCCCAGGGCAGGCCATCAGCTATCAGGTCGGGAAGAGTCAGATCTTGCATTTTCTCGCCGATGCCAAGCTCGCTCAGGGCGACAAGTTCAGCTTGCGATCGTTTCACGATTTCCTCTGGAAAAACGGCAACCTCCCGATCGCGCTGCAACGCTGGCAATACCTTGGGGAAGACGACGACCTCCGCGCCATCGATCAGCGGAAACATTAAGGAACGTCTGAACAAGTCTTGATTGCAACCTCTCGGTGCAGGAGCCAGTGCGTCCAGCGATGTTAGGGAGATTGGAAGGTGTAGTGGCGTCCGCCGCATCCGCCCGGCTCGAGCCGTTTGGGCGGTTTCGGGACACACTACGCCGTCATCAGCGCTGAAACCGCAGCGCTGTGGTTGCGTGACGTGCCGGCCCAGCATTATCTGGACCTCCAGTTGCCCCGGTGAAGTTGAATCCGATCATTGACTCCGATGATTCGTATTCATCTCTGATAAGATTCACCCCTTCTTAATTATTGCGAGCGCCCGTCATTCGGCTGCGTTATGTATCTCCGCCGATCCGGCGACTTGTGCGGAGTGGGAGATGATGACACGACAATGATTCTGGCTGGGGACGTTGGAGGCACAAAAAGCAATCTTGGGTTGTTCCTGCAAGAAGGCCTTGTCCTGCGTTCGGTCTTCCAGCGCCGTCTCGCGACCCGGGACTATACAGGATTTGATGAACTGGTCGAAGATTTCCTCAAACAAGCGAAAGCAGCGGATGTGAACGCGGATCGACTGGCAATCGATGCTGCTGGGTTCGGCGTGGCAGGAGTGGTTGCAGATGGGCGGCATTACTCGGAAAACCTGCCTTGGGTTGTAGACGCCTCGGAGCTTGCGCGGAAGCTAAACCTGAAAAACATTCAACTGCTGAACGACCTCACAGCCACTGCCCTGAGTCTGGAGAGGCTATCAGTGAATGACTTGGTAGCCCTGAATCCTGGAACTCCCGAACGTAACGCGACGCGGGCGGTGATTGCGGCGGGAACTGGCTTGGGAGAAGCCATTCTTTTCTGGGATGGCGACAAATATCAGGTTGCGCGGGCCGAAGGAGGACAAGCAGATTTTGCGCCACGAACTGAGCGTGAGATTCAACTGCTCAGTCACTTGAGAGTGCAGTTGCCTCACGTATCTTGCGAGGAGATTGTCTCCGGACGGGGTTTCCGCAGGATTCACCAATTCCTGAACCCTTCGGTGCGCCACGTATCGTTCGACTCTCGGGAGGGCAATGCAGCCAGTGAAATCACTCAGCGGGGATTGGTGCAATCTTGTACAGTCTGCGTGGAGACCCTGGGTTTTTGGACTGAGATATTTGGTGCGCTGACGGGGAATTTTGCGTTGCAGACGATGGCACTTGGGGGCATCTACGTGGCGGGCGGCATTGCCGTCAGAATCTTGCCTAAGCTTCAAGATGCTGCCTTCTTCAAGTCCTTTTGTGGCACAAGCAAACTTGCGCCGGTGTTGGCACGTATTCCAATATCGGTCGTCGTGAATGAGGACGCGCCGATGTTGGGGGCTGCCTATCAGGCACTGAGTAGCCAGTTGCAGGCCTGACTCCGGCGCCCATGTATTTTGCAATAGCATCTCCAGAGAAGTGAATTCCTGGCCTCTGTTGTTAAAGGCGAAAGGGCTGCCACTGTGGTGGACAACGAAAAGACTGGCTACAACCGCTTCCTCCTGCTGGTAGCGGGGCTTGGCGGATTGCTATACGGCGTCGATGTCGGCATCATTGCGGGGGCTTTGCCTTATCTGGAGGCCACCTCCGGGTTGAATGCGGGCCAGCTCTCCATCGTCGTCGCTGCCGTGCTCCTCGGCAGCGTAATTTCAACCCTGTTTGCGGGCGCGCTGGCCGACTGGATCGGGCGCAAGCCTCTGATGATGCTCAGCGGAGTGCTGTTTGTCTTCAGCATTCCGATGATTGCGCTCTCGCGTGGCTATGAGTCGTTGGTTCTTGGCCGCCTCTTACAGGGCGTCAGCGCCGGCCTGATCGGTGTCGTTGTACCGCTGTATTTGGCGGAGTGCCTCGCGGCATCGAGCCGCGGTAAGGGGACGGGCATCTTCCAATGGCTGCTGACACTCGGTATTGTGACCGCGGCCATCGTCGGCATGTTCTTCAGTATTCGCGTCGAAGAGGTGGCTAAGCTGGGCGATGCCGCGAGACTCTTCGCCTTCAAGGACACGGCTTGGCGCAGCATTTTCTGGGTTTCGCTGCCCCCCGGCATCTTATTTGTGATCGGCAGCCTCATGGTGTCGGAATCTCCGCGCTGGCTGTTTCGCCGTGGACAAAGGGATGCCGCCTACGCCGCGCTTCTCCGCTCGCGCACCAACCAGCAAGCGGACGTCGAGCTGGCGGAAATGGAACAAGCGGCCGCTACAGAAAAATCCAAGACTTCAACTGGGGCGAATGTTCCCGGGGTGAACGTTCAGGGATCGCTTTTGCGCCGCAAATACGTAATTCCGTTTGTCCTGGCCTGCGTGATTCTAGCTTGCAACCAAGCCACAGGCGTCAACTCCATCATTGGTTACAACACCAACATTCTTTTGCAGAGTGGTCTTTCTGATTTCCAGGCGCATTGGGGCTACGTTATTTTTACGATCGTGAATTTTCTGATGACCATTGGTGGCGTCCTGCTGGTGGACCGCAAGGGACGCAAGTTCCTGCTGTCGGTGGGCAGCGCGGGCATCATCGTGTCGCTGCTTTGCACTGGCGTACTATTCCGCCGGACGGAAGCGTTGCGCGTGGATTCGCGCGCCGCGGTTCAGTCCATGGTGGACGCCGACCAGAAGGTCACGTTGCTTTACGACGAGAGGGCTGCGGATGCGCTGCTCGCTGCGAACGGCGATGCTGGCAAGGCGATCCGCAACCGGCCCACTTCGCTGGTCGTCATCTATTCGTATGGAGATTTCCGCGCTGCGACCAAGGCGGCGCGTTCCGACGACAAGGCTGCCAAGCCCATTGAGATCACGCGCGAAAGCTGCGTGCCCGCCAATAAAGTGGTAGCGTTTTTTTCGAATCCATTTAGCAATCTCGATGCGTCGCGGAACGCTTCGCTAAGAATTGACAATGCCCTGATTACTCCGGTGCCGACCGCTCACAATGGTTGGCTGGTGGCCGTCAGCCTCTTCGTTTTTATGGCGTTTTTCGCGATCGGTCCCGGAGTGTGCGTGTGGTTGGCGCTTTCGGAGTTGATGCCGACCCGGATTCGCTCCAACGGTATGAGCATTGCCCTGCTGATTAACCAGGCAGTTTCGACGGCCATTGCCGCGGTATTCCTGCCGACCGTCGGCAAGCATGGTTACTCGACCATGTTTTTTGGCTTTGCCGCCTGCACCGTAATCTACTTTGTCACTGCCGCCTTGTTCCTGCCGGAAACGAAAGGGAAGACTTTGGAAGAAATCGAAGCGTATTTTGAAGGAGCAGGTTCTTAACAGCTCGCGTGTACTAAGCACGTTCGAAGGCTCACGGGCAGCGGGGTTGGCTTATGCTGCTTGGCATCTTTCGGACAGACGTACATTCGTGGTCTTCCATCCACTCCCACACCCCGTGTTCCAGCCGTTTCCGAAGGTGTGATCGCAATCACACGCGGTTGTGACGCCTGACGCAGCAATCCTCCAAGGCCAACCCCGATAATGGCATTTCAATTCAGGCCTTATAGGTGAAGCGACCGACTCACAATTTCGATGGCCAAGGAGACGATCAGATGGATACGCGGCAGCGGGTGTCACTGTTTTTTGCTTTCATCTTTACAGTCGTACTGCTGACTGGAAGCAGTTATGCGATTCCGGCTTTCTCACGCCAGTACGGCACTTCGTGCAGCACCTGTCACGTGAACTTTCCCAAGCTCAACGATTTTGGCAAGGCCTTCAAGGATGCCGGATTCAAGTTTCCCAAAGACGACGAAACGTTTATCAAGGTTCCCCCGGTAATGCTGGGAGCGCCGGCGCAGGCAGAATTGTGGCCTCATACCATATTTCCGGGGACCATCCCGGGTCTGCCGCCGATCGGATTGCGATTCAACACTTTCTTCCAGGTGCTCGGCAAGAATCGCCATAACTTCAACTTGCAATTGCCTGCGGGGCAAGTTGGACCGTTCATTCCCCGGACCGACTTTCAACCGGGATTATTCAGCATCTTCATGGCCGGAAATTTTGGCAGCGACATTGCCTTCTGGGTCGATGACGACATCAGCGTCGGCGGCTCCGGCGCCAGCGGCGGCTTAGGCGATGGCTACCTGAAGTTCGTCAATATCGGCCGCTTCTTCAAGCTGCCGGCTAACGTTCTGAGCATGCGCGTCGGGCAATTCGAACTCGACCTGCCCTTCAGTCCGGCGCGCAGTTGGAACCTGAGCGGGTGGGACATTTACGATCAGGCGAACATCGGCACCTCCAGCCAGAATGTCAATAATAGTTTTGCCCTCTCCAGCGCGGCTCAAGGCGTAGAGTTCAGCGGCGGGCACACTTACCGCGGCTATCACTACTCCGTTGCCGTCGTGAACCAGAACACCAGCGGCTCTTCCGCGAGCCCAGCCAATGTTTCCCCCCAAGTGGGCTTCGTTTCCGATTCCAACTTCAAGGATCTGTATGGCCGCTTTTCCTACCGCTTCAACCTGGAGCGTGACCCAGCCAGCAGGAACGAAACCCAAGCGGCGGGAGCGACGGGACCGCGCGATCACACTTATCTCACTCTCGGCACCCTTTATTTCTATGGACGCTCGGTGCAGCGGGCCACGGGTGTGGAATCCGATGGGACCACTAAGACCGTCATCACTGCTCGCGAGCCGTTCTATCGCGTGGGTGCCGACTTCAGCTTCAATTACCGTAAGCTCAATTTGTTTGGACAATACCTCGTAGGCCGAGATCACAACCTGATCCCGCTGACTCCCGAGGGTTTCGAGTTGCCTGTCGGCTTCATCCGAAGCAATCCGGTAAAGTTCAACGGCGGCTTCGTGGAAGCGGATTACATGATCCACCCGTGGCTCATGGCCATCATGCGCTGGGATGGGGTTACCTCGAGTGCGGATCGGATCAACGGCATTGGGGCAGACGCGGGAAATCCGCCCCCCTCGCCTTTTTTGTCGCCGTTCCGTTCGGCTCGCAACCGCTTTACGCCAGGTGTACAGGTCCTCATTCACGCCAACATTAAGACGTCGTTTGAGTACCAGATCCGGCCGCAGCAGATCGTGTACGACCCCGCCACAGGAAACGCGATCACCAACCCCTTCCGAACGAACTCGGCGGTCGCCGGCCTGGAATGGGTGTACTAAACCGGGGAGGCCACGCCTCCCCCTTTCTAAGAACAGGAGAAATCATGAAACGTAATGTTCTAGTAGTAGTTGCGGTCCTGGTAGTTCTCAGCCTGGCTGCGAATGCCGGCACAATCAGCGGAAAAGTATCGGGCGTCGCCGGTGAATCCGTTGTTTATGTGGAAGCACCCGCGGGCAAAACGTTCCCGGCGCCAACGCAGCAGCCAGTGATTGATCAGAAGGGGTTGATGTTTCATCCGCATATCGTGGTGGTGCAGCAAGGCACGACTGTCGAATTCCTCAACAGCGATAGTGTTGCGCACAACGTGTTTTGGATTTCGATCGGGGGCAACAAGAAACTCGGCCACAACATGGGTACTTGGCCGAAGGGCGAGAAACGTCCGTTCAAATTTGACAATCCTGGAGCGGTGCCGTTGTTGTGCAATGTGCACCCGGAGATGTCAGGCTACGTTGTCGTAGCGCCTACCGCGTACTTCGCTCTAACGGATAAGTCGGGCGAATACAAAATCGAGAACGTCCCCGACGGCAGTTACAAGGTAACCGCGTGGCACGAAGGCGCCAAGAACCAAACCAAGCCGGTCGCAGTGGCGGGCGACAGCAAAGCGGACTTCACACTGAGCAAATAGGGAAATGGGGAGCGGGCGGCCACGTCCGCTCCACGCCTTCTTTGAGTAGAATGCTTTCCATTAAACGAACGCACTGGGGATTGCCATCTTGCTGAAGCGGTTTAAAGATAAGAAAGTGGACAGGGATTGGTTGAATACCAACTTTCCCTGCATGATGGCTTGTCCAGCCCACACCAATGCGGGCCGGTACGTCGCGCTCATTGCGGAAGGGCGATTTGAGGAAGCTTACAAGTTTGCCCGCGATCCCAACCCGCTGGCGAGCATCTGCGGCCGGGTCTGTGCGCATCCGTGTGAAACTGCCTGTCGCCGTGGAGATATCGATCGCCCCATTGCAATACGTGCTCTCAAGCGCTTTCTGACGGAGCGGCACGGGCCTGAATCCAAGCACCCTGTCGATATCAATGCGGGACGCGGCCAAAACAAGTTGCCCTACAAAGTCGCCGTGGTCGGCGGCGGGCCGGTAGGACTATCGGCGGCTCACGACCTGGCTCTCATGGGCTACTCGGTCACTATTTTTGAAGCCGCTCCGGTCGCTGGCGGAATGCTTTACCTCGGAATTCCCGAATACCGCTTGCCTCGTGACGTGGTCGAAGCGCAAGTGCGAGAAATTCTCGCGACCGGCGACATTACTCTGAAGCTGAATCAGGCCGCGGGACGCGACTTCATGATTTCCGGCCTGCGCCATCAGGGCTTCGATGCGGTGCTGATCGCCGTGGGCGCGCATCGCAGCCGCGATCTCACCATTCCGGGCGTTGAACTGGATGGCGTCTACAAGGGCATCGATTTCCTGCTCAACGTGAATCTGGGCTACAAGTTCACGATTGGCAAGAAAGTCATTGTGATCGGCGGTGGCAACGTGGCCATGGACGTGGCGCGTTCGGCGGCTCGCGAAGTGGTCCGGCAACATGTCGCCGGAGTAGAGGATCTGGAGCCGTCGCTGGAGAGTATAAGTGCCGTGGCCACGAAAGAGATGGTTGACGTGTCACTCTCTGCTCTTCGCCTGGGTGCGCAGGAAGTGCATCTCGTCTGCCTGGAAAAACGCGAAGAAATGCCGGCGGCGTTGGAAGAGATCGAAGAGGCCGAAACGGAAGGCATCGTCATGCATCCCGGCCTCGGCCCCAAGCGCATGATCGGCAAAGATGGCAAAGTTGTGGCGTTGGAGACGCTGGACACGAAATGGGTCTTCGATCAGAACAAGCGCTTCAATCCGGCGTTCTACGAGGGCAGTGAAACCCAACTGGAGTGCGACACCATTATTATGGCCGTCGGCCAGGCGCCCAATCTGGATTTTCTTAAGTCCGAAGACGGTGTGGAGCTGTCTCCCCGCGGTCTGATTGCGGTGAACCCGCAATCGCTGATGACCTCGGCGAGCGGAATCTTTGGCGGCGGCGATTGCGTCTTCGGCCCCCGCATGATCATCGATAGCGTGGCGGACGGCAAGCGCGCCGCGGTCGGAATCGATGAATTCCTGCGTGGCCGGAAGCACCCCGAACCTATTGTCGAAGTCGAGGTCTTTAAGCGGCACAGCATGCCGCTCGACTTGTTGGACCTGGTTCGTCCCGCCATTCCCATGCTGCCGCTGGAGCGTCGTACCGGAGTGACCGAAGTCGAGGTCGGATACGACGAGCATTCCGCGATGGAAGAAGCCCAGCGCTGCCTGCACTGCTGGGTGAACACGGTCTTCGAGGGCGTCCCCGAAGACGGAAGCATGTGCATCCTGTGCGGTGGTTGCGTGGATGTGTGCCCGGAAAACTGCCTGTCGCTCGTATCGCTGGATCGCATCCAGTTCGAGCCGGAAACCGTACAGCAGATCCGGGAACACCAGGAATTGTTTGGCGTCGAGCTGGACGAAGTGGCGGCCGACGAACTCGGCATCGTGACAGGTTCCGCCATGTTGAAAGACGAGACTCGCTGTATTCGCTGCGGCCTGTGCGCCGCGCGCTGTCCCGTCGGCACCATCACCATGGAGTCTTACAACCTGGTTTCCGCCGAAGCCACGGGATTGATTTCGATTGAAGCCATTGATGGGCCACTCAGACCAAAAGCGCCAGTCACGGCTGGAGGCCCGAGGTAGTCGATCGAGGTAACTAATGCCCGAAGAAAAAAACAATACGCCGGCGGAAACAGGCAAGGACTTCAACCGCCGCGACTTTTTCGTGAAGCTGGGATTGGGATCGCTGAGCATCGCCGCTGCCGGCACGGCGGCGTTTTCGTACCAGTTTCTATCGCCGAATGTTTTATACGAGCCTTCTCCCATCGTCAACGCAGGCCGGCCGGAAAATTATGCGGTCGATTCCGTGACGATTGACGTGAACTCGGGAATTTATCTAGTCCACGCCCAGGAAGGTTTTTTTGCGCTGAGTGCCGTCTGTACCCACCTCGGATGCCTGACCGCTTGGAAACCTGAGTTGGGCATTATCGCTTGCCCTTGCCATGGCAGCAAATTCAAGCGCGACGGGGAAAAGATTGAAGGCCCGGCTCCCAAGCCGCTGCCCTGGCTGCAGACCTGGATCAGCGACGAGGGTGATCTGATGGTGGACCGTTCCATCACTATTCGTTCCATGCAGTTTGTGAGGGTGTGAGCGTGGCGAAAACAATCGCGAGCTACTTCGACGAGTTGCGCGGCACAAGGGTTTGGCGTTCGGTGTTCCGCAGTGGAACTGGATCCAGCACTCTACACCGGGCCCTCGCGGTGCAGCAGAATGTATTTCTGCACCTTTTCTCCACCAAGGTGCGGACCCGAATGCTAAGCTTCAGCACGACCTGGTATCTGGGCACCCTGACCTTTGGAACGTTTCTCCTATTGGTAGTTACTGGCATTCCGCTGATGTTCTATTACCATCCTTCGGTGCCGCAGGCTTATGCTGACACTAAGGATTTGGAGTTTGTAGTTTCCTCCGGCTTGTTTCTACGCAACCTGCACCGCTGGTCGGCGCATGCCATGGTGTTTCTAGTATTCGCGCACATGTTCAAGGTGTTCTATCGTGGCGCCTACCGTCCGCCGCGCGAGTTCAATTGGGTCATCGGAGTTATCCTGCTGCTGATTACTCTGCTGCTCAGTTACACGGGCTATCTGCTGCCCTGGGATCAGTTGGCTTTTTGGGCGATCACGGTGGGTTCCAATATTGCTTCCGCTGTGCCGGTTATGGGCAACAAGGTTCATTTCCTCATGCTTGGCGGCAATGTGGTCAACGCCAACGCGCTGCTGCGCTTTTACGTGCTGCACTGCATGATTCTACCCCTGGTCGCGATCCTTTTTGTCGCGGTTCACTTCTGGCGCATTCGCAAAGATGGCGGCCTCTACTCGCACCAAAGCGAGCCGCAAACGGTCACGGCTGGACCGGTTCCCGCCGCCGCGAAGGGGGGGCAATTCCAATGACCGATCCAACGACCGACCCAAAAGATTTTGTCGCTGGCATCGACTCGAATGCCCACAAGTCGCCGACGCGGGTTGTCTTCGTCACCAGGCGAACCTCGGCGCAGGTCAAGGTTGTGGACGAAGAGGAGGTGCAGACGTATCCGGAAGTGCTATTCCGCGCGATTGTCGCCATCGAGGTGCTTACGATTGCGCTGGTGGGCGCGGCGCTTCTGTTCAATGCGCCCCTTGAAGGCATTGCCGATCCCTCGCATACACCCAACCCCGCCAAGGCGCCCTGGTACTTTCTCGGATTACAGGAGATGCTGCACTACTTTCCCCCGGTGGTGGCGGGGGTGTTGGTTCCGGGGTTGGTCGTGATGGCGCTCATTGTGATTCCGTACTTCAACATCAACGTCGAGGCCGAAGGTTTGTTTCTGAAGGATCGCAAGCGTCGACTTCTTATTTTTTACCTGGCCGCGGCTGGGCTCTCGCTGTTTTTGTTGCTGTTTGATGTGTACGTGGCGCTGGCGCCGACGCTGATTGTCGCCGGGTTCATGGTGCTGGCGGCGCAAAGTTCTCCGCAGTCGCCTTCGGCTTTCCGGCGCTATCTGGCTGCCAAACCACTTTCATACTGGATCATGACCTGGTTTCTGTTCGAACTGGCCGTGCTCACGGCGGTTGGCACTTTCTTCCGCGGCCCAGGTTGGTCCTGGGTGTTGCCCTGGAGGAGCTAACTTGCAATCATCATCGCAATCAATGAAGAACGCGTTGTCTTCCATGTGGCAGACGTTGTTCGGCCATCCCGTCCGCGCTTTTGGCGTGGTCAGCCTGCTGTTATTGATTTCACTGGCCATTGCACCGGCTAAGAACCACTTCAGCGAATGGCGCCACTATCAGAAACAGTATCTGGCGCTGATTGGCAACCGCGGAGATGCGAAAACACTGGAGCTCCACTTCCACAACCACGACGGGATCCAGCAGATCTGGCTTCCGGGGCTCGGAGTCGTAGATCGCTGCACCACCTGCCACGTCGGATTAAAAGAAGCCAGTCTTGCCGATGTCAGCACACAGCCGTTCCGCCGGCATCCGGTAATCCCGCACACGCTTGACCAGTTCGGCTGTGTGATGTGTCACCGTGGGCAAGGCCCAGCGACCACGGTCGAAGAAGCGCATCGCAGCACTGCGGCGTGGGAGCAGCCGCTTTTGCCGGCGCGGTATGTCCAGTCTTCTTGCGGGCAATGCCATCGTGCTCCTTTAACCGGCACACCGCAACTAAACCTAGGACGCAATCTGCTGGCTCGATATGGTTGCGTGCATTGTCACACCATCAAACTACCCGACGGCAGTGCGATCAAGCCGACCGATGATCCGCCTTCGCTTTTTCACATCGCCGACAAGAGCACACGGGAATGGATTTATGCGTGGTTGAAGGATCCGCAGGCCTACGCCATTACAGCAACGATGCCGAATTTTAAGTTGAGCGACCTGGACGCTCGTGATATTTCGGCTTTCCTGATTGCCAACAGCACACCACTCGCTGGAGATACGGCGCCAGCCACGAAAGACAAAGACGAGAAGGCGCCTGATCCGACCGCTGGAGCCAGCTTGTACGGCGGGTCATTCTGCTCCTCCTGCCATGCCGTGCAGAACGCCGCCGGGAATGTGGTGGGCGGTGATGTCGGTCCGGAGCTAACTAGAGTCGGCACTAAGGTAAAGCCGGAATGGTTGCGGGCATGGTTGCGCAACCCGCGTGTCTACGATCCGCTAACGGCGATGCCCCACTATCGTCTCACCGATCCGCAAGTTAACCTTCTCACCGCTTTCCTCGGAAACAAGGCGGATGCCGATCTGCTCGCCAATGTCCATCTCGACGCCGCCACGCCGGAACAGATTGCACACGGCAAACTTCTGGTGACCGAGTACGGCTGCGCCTCATGCCATGAGATCGGCGGCATCAAGAAGCCGGATAACTTCGCTCCCGAACTGACCCGCATCGGAAGCAAGCCGCTCACGCAGATTATTTTCCTGCCCGGAATGGAGCACAGCACGCCCGCGTACATTTCGGCCAAGATTCGGCAGCCGCGTTCGTTTGGAGCGGCACTGAAGATGCCGCAGTACACCTTCGCACCAGCGCAAATTGATGCTTTGACGACCGCACTGCTCGCGCTCACGGATCGGGCACATGACTTGCCCATGGCATTGACCGTGCCTGCGCAACCGGGTTCGAACTACCAGCCCGCAGGCAAAGCCGGACAGCTCATGGCGGACCTGGCCTGCTTTACCTGCCACGCCATCAACGGTCGCGGCGGCGACCTGGCTCCTGACCTGACCTGGGAAGGCAGCTCAGTGCAGCGGCCGTGGCTGCAAGCATTCCTGAAGAACCCAGGCACGCTGCGCCCGGCGCTCATCCGTCGCATGCCGAAGTTCAACCTTTCGGAGAGCGAGATCACGGAGCTTACCGACTACATCATGGCCGTTTACCAGACTCCGGCATTCGACCGCGACTCGATGCCCTCCAGCGGCTATGCTTCTGCTCAGGTAGAGCAGGGACGACAGCTTTTCTATTCCAAATACGCCTGCCAGTCTTGCCACATCATTGATACCAAGGTCGACAAAGGCTACATCGGACCGACGCTCACCCAAGTTGGCTCGCGCCTGACTGCCGCCTGGATTTACCACTGGCTGAAAGACCCGCAGGCCATGCGGCCCGGCGCCATCGAACCGAACCGCAACATGAACGACGAAGATGCCCGCGCACTCACCGCATTCCTGATGATGCAGAAGGGCTCCAATAAGCAGGAGGCGAAGAAATAACATGTTCGTAAATAAAATGACCAAACACTGGCGGACATTCTTCGCAGTCTCACTCACTCTCGCAAGCGCAGCGTGCACTCAAAAGCCGGAACCAGCTTCTGCCCTAAAGCCCTTGGCGTTTGGAGCCGCACTCGTAGAGTCGAGTGGGGGCAAGCAGATCGGCGCAACCGGCATGGTCCTCGCTCAGTCCCTGGTCGTGCAGGTCAGCGATGAACAGGGAACAGCCGTCACCGGAGCGCTGGTCGAATTCAGCGGACCTGCGGGCGTCAGCTTTGATCCTCGGAGTGGGTTAACCGATTCCAGCGGGCAGCTCAGCACGAACCTCGTTCTGGGTAGCATCGCAGGCCGATATCAACTTACCGCGCACACACCTGCGAAAGCTCGGAAACCAGTCGAACTGAAGATTGAAGAAATTGCGCTGGGAATTCAGCAGCAGGTGGGATACCAGCTCGACAACAAGTATTGCGCTCGCTGCCACAATCCGGAGTCCACGGCGGAGCGTGTTTCCAATTACGACAATCTTCAGGTCAAGCCGCACCCCTTCACCGAGGGCGACGCACTCAACAAAATAAGCGACGCCGACCTGACATCGATCATCAGTCACGGCGGACCCGCGCTGAACAAATCCGCATTGATGCCCCCGTACGGCTATACTCTCAGCAAGACGGAGATCGAGGCGCTGATTTCATACATCCGCCTGATCTCCGATCCTCCTTATCATGCTTCCGGAATGGTCTATGCACAAAAGTAAGGCCGGTTGGCTGGGCCTGGTACTGTCCGCTGCCAGCTTGTTTGCCCCTGGAGCTTCGCTTGCTCAAGTTGTTCCTCCGCCGGAAATCAAAGACCCCGCATTGCGCGCGCTGCAGCAGCAGTACATGGACGACTTGAGGCTGGCAGGCGAGGACATTCTGGCAAACCATTTCGACTATCCGTTCTACCTTAGCCGCAAACTCGACCTCGACGAAGCACAACAACAGATTGCGGATCAGCAGTCCATTCGCTTCGACACCTATAGCGGCAAGACGGTGCTCGCGATCACGGGCAACTACTATGCCGCCTACTCTGCGCAAAAAATAAATTCCGAACAGCGGGCCCGGAGCACTTTTCTCAACGTGGTGATGCCGATCCTGAAAGCCGCAGTGCCCCGATTTCAGAACAACCAGCATGTTCAAGGGTACGCAATCGAAGTTTCGCATCACATCAGGGGAAAGGTAATGGGTGTTTCCATGGAGCGTCCGGAAAACCTGATGGTGTATCTGCCGCGGAGCGGCGCTCTCAAGCTGCTCGCCTCCAAGGATGAGACCGCGCAGCAGGCGGCGCTGCTGCAGGGACAGATTTTTCTCAACGCGCAACCCATCTCCATTTGGCTCAACGAAGCTGGACCCCCGGTGGCGGGGAACGATCGTACTAGTGACGCTACCGCCAACGCTCCATCGGATTCACCTTCAACGGGAGTCGAAGTCGTTTCGGCGGGGAACGGCAACGGTACGCAGCCAAGTGGCACCGCTACCCCAACCATCCCGTTGAAACCGAAAGAACCTCCGCCACCTCCGCCCCGCGATACCTCGACGCAAGCATTGGCCGCCGTTCAACTTTCCAATCAGCCGATCGCCGATCGGATCGTGAAAGAACTGGACTCACAGGCTCACTTCGTTTCCTACGCGCCGCCAAAATTTGTCGCTTTTCGTCAGGGAATTTATCTTGAGCTTTCCGTGAATTCCACTTTGCCGGCGTCGGCCGCCGGATCGCGGTACAAACTGGCAGCCATGGCTTTCGATGAGCACGTTGCCCACCTCGTCCGTCCGCTGGTGGCTTATTTCAAGGATGACAAAGAATTTGACGGGATCGGCTTCAGCACGAACATCCACCTTGTCGGCAAAGCAGCCCCCGGCGCATCCGAAGCCGTGGAATTCTTTTTTCCGCTTTCATCTCTGCGCTGCTATGAAAAATATGATTGCACCGGCCAGCAACTCCTGGACGCTGGAACGGTCCTAATCAATGGCGAACGTGTGGCCCTCGATCTGCAAATTGCCGAGGGAGGCGCCAGCCACTGAGATGCTTGACCAGCCACCTGTGACCGGGATCACGGAACCTCGCCATCGAAGGCTTCAAAATCATAGTTTGTAGATGCAGTTTTACGGATTTGTTCTCGTTCCAAATGCTGAGCCAAGCAAAACTCGAATGGAGCTTGAAGATGAAGAAAATTAACATTGTTACCGTCGCAGCAGCATTGGCTGTTGTTATCGCCCTTTCTCTATCGGCGCATGCGCAAGGCGCATCCGACCTCTTCAAATCAAAATGTGCCATGTGCCATGGTGCTGACGGAACCGGTTCGCCGACAGGGAAAAAAATGGGCGCTCACGATTTCACGGCTGCCGAAGTGCAGAAGATGTCGGACGCGGAGCTCACGGATGTCATCACGAACGGCAAGAATAAGATGAAGCCGTCGACGGGTCTGAAGCCGGAAGACGTTAAGGGGCTGGTGGCTCACATCCGTACTCTGAAAAAGTAGTCCTGACCGGCTCTTGCCATCAAGATTAGAGAGATTGTCCAACGCCGCGGACGATTCGCGGCCAAGTGTGGAGTGCGTCTACGCAACGGTGCATAGAAGAAAGGAAAGTAGCGGTCTCAAATGAATCTGCGAGAACGCATCCGAGACTGGTCCCAGCCCATCTATTATCTGGGCCAGAATCCCGTCACACTTACGGGAGCCGTGATCACGACCAGCACGGCGCTTACCAACATCGCCTTCTGGTTCTATGACGTCTTCCTGCCGGGGCCGCCGCATCCTTATATCGGCCTTTTGGTCTATCTCATTCTTCCGGGAATTTTTGTACTCGGCTTGCTCCTGATTCCAATTGGAATCACGTTCCGGCGACGAAGTCTGCGCGGGAGCGGGAAACTGCCGGGGACTTATCCCGCCATCGACCTGCAACTGCCCGTGGTGCGGCGTACCTTTGAGTACGTGGCCGTGGCGACCGTGCTCAATCTTCTCATTCTGGGGACGGCATCGTACCGCGGCGTGGAGTACATGGATTCGACGAGTTTCTGCGGGACGACTTGTCACCGTGTGATGGATCCCGAGTATACGGCCTATCAGAATTCGCCCCACGCGCATGTGGCCTGTGTCGATTGCCACATCGGACCCGGAGCGGGGTGGTTTGTGCAGTCGAAGATTTCCGGTCTGCGGCAGGTCCTGGCGGTAACCTTCCACACTTATTCACGTCCGATTCCTTCGCCGGTAAAGTATCTCCGCCCGGCGCGCGAAACCTGCGAGCACTGTCACTGGCCCCAACGCTTTACCGGCGACAAGTTCCTGGTTAAAACCAGCTACAAGGACGACGAGAAAAACACGCCGCAGACGGACGTGTTGCTGCTGAAAGTTGGCGGACGCACGTGGCAGGGCTCGGTCGGAATCCACGGACGCCACCTCGCCGATGCGGCGCGCATCCGCTACATTTCGACCGACAACCAGCGCCAGACCATCCCAGTTGTGTATTACACCGACGATAAGGGAAAGACCACCGAATTCATTTCCAGTGATGCGAAGCCAACCCAACAACAATTGGACAAGGGTGAGCATCGCACGATGGATTGCGTGGATTGCCACAACCGGCCCACGCATGCCTTCGACATGCCGGAAAACGCAGTGGACAAGCAAATGTCGCTTGGGCGGATCAGCCCAGAGCTTCCCTACATCAGGAAAAAATCGGTCGAGGTTCTCAAAGTGGATTATCCCACCCGCGAGGTGGCGCAGCTTCGCATCACGGAAGAACTCAACAATTTCTATCGGGCCAACTACCCGCGGATATACCAGACGCGGCGCACGCTGGTAGAACAATCGGGCGAGGAGGTGGCGGCGATCTACCTTCGCAATATTTTCCCGGACATGCGCATGACCTGGGGCACTCATCCGAATAATCTTGGGCATAATGATTCGCCGGGCTGCTTCCGCTGCCACGACGGCAGTCACACCAGTGCTGATGGCCAGACCATCACCAATGACTGTTCCGCGTGCCATCAGGTTCTGGCAACAGGGGAAGAAAATCCCAAGATCCTGAGCGACCTGGGAATGAAATAGGGTTGAGGAGCGGGAGGTCGAGCTTGCCGACCAGAGCGCCACGCGCGGCAGATATCTTCAGGCGATGGAATTTCGCGCATCTCGTTTTGCTTCTTTCCGTCTGTCTTCTTGCAATCTGCGTGCTGATACCCACTCGGGTTCGAGCGCAAGCGAAGTCGCCGCATCCACTTAAGCAGGACGAAAGCTGCCTCGCCTGCCATGGCGAGGCGGGAATGACGTCGGCCAGCGGCAAAAGCATCTCGATCGATCCTGCCAGGCATGCGGCCAGCGTCCACGGCACTCTGGACTGCAACGACTGCCACAAGACCATCAAGGATTTTCCCCACCCCAGCAAAATAGTGAAGGTTCAATGCGCGACTTGCCACGCCGACGAGGCTTCCCATGCGTCAGCCAGCATTCATGGCGCGGCCGATGTAACCTGCCAATCCTGCCATGGCGATCCACACGAGGTGGCCGCCGCGGCCCAGACGAAGCTGGCAAAGTGCGCGCAGTGCCATGCCGATGAAGTGAAGCAATTCCGGCAAAGCATACACGGACAAGCGGCAGTGGCAGGCGACCCGGACGCACCGGACTGCGTGTCCTGCCATGGGCCCGCGCATCAGATTCAGGTCTCGAGCGATGCAGCCTCGCCGGTAGCCAAGAACAACCTCCCCGGCACTTGCGCATTTTGTCACAGCAACCAGGAGTTTCTCTCCCGGCACAAGATTCCATTCGCACGCCCCGTGGAACTCTATCGACAAAGCGTGCATGGACGAGCGGTGGCGGATGGAGACGGGGCTGCCGCAAGCTGCTCGGATTGTCACGGGAGCCACGGAATCCTGCCCTCGCAGGATGCGCGTTCCAAGGTCAACCACTGGAATATCGCGGTGACTTGTGGACATTGCCATGCGGACATTGCCAGGACGTATCTTGAAAGTGTGCACGGACAAGCCATGAAGGCCGGCGTGTCCGCTGCTCCGGCGTGCAGCGACTGCCACGGGGAGCACTTGATCCTGGGGCCGAAAGACCGGGGATCGCTGGTGAACGCAGCCCGTGTCTCGATGGCTACCTGCGGGCGATGCCACAGCGATGAACGCCTGGCGTTACGCTACAATTTGCCCTCTGACCGTGTTCCTTCCTACGCCGACAGCTACCACGGTCTTGCCTCGCGAGGTGGATCCCAGAGCGTTGCCAACTGTGGTTCCTGCCATGGCGTGCACAATATCTTTCCGTCCACCGATTCGCGCTCCACGGTGAATGCCGCGAACCTGGGGAAAACGTGCGGGAATTGTCACGCCGGCGCGGGTGACCATTTCGTCATCGGGCCGGTGCACGTGCAAACTACCACGGGCCCCGCGCATCCCGTCGTGAAGTGGATCCGCTGGACTTACTTGGCACTGATCCCGATGACACTGGGATTCATGATCTTGCATAACCTGCTGGACCTTTTGTCGAAGCTCATACGGCGTCAGCCGCGACATGAAACCGGCGGGCAAGTGTCTCGGATGAATCTACACTTCCGCATTGCCCACTGGGGCGTGATCCTGAGCTTTCCGGCACTGGTGTTCACGGGTTTTGCGCTGAAGTATCCCGAGGCGTGGTGGGCGCGTCCACTATTACTGTGGGAGGGCCACTGCGCGTTTCGCGGGTTGGTGCATCGCAGCGCGGCGGTGGTACTAATCGCGGCCACGGTCTACCACGTGATTCACCTCGCGGTGAACCGGCGAGACCGCTTGTTCCTGAAAGCGATGCTGCCCCAATTGAAGGACGCGACGGATCTGGTGCAGGTGTTCTCCCACAATCTGGGACTCACGAAAATCGAACCGCAGTTTGCGAAATTCAACTACGCGGAAAAAGTGGAATACTGGGCGTTCATGTGGGGCACGGTGGTGATGACGATTTCCGGCTTCTTGTTGTGGTTTAACAATTTCACCCTGCGCCATTTCCCCAAGTGGGTGTCGGACGCGGCCACCGCCGTGCACTATTACGAGGCGCTGCTCGCGACCTTCTCCATCCTGCTGTGGCATTTCTACATGGTGATCTTCGACCCGCTCGTCTACCCGATGGATACAGCCTGGATCAACGGCAAAGCCTCAGCGGATCATTTGCGCCATTCCCGCCCGGCATATCTTCGCGCTCTGGAACGGGCCCATCTGGCCGAGTTGCCCACTGAACCTTCCGACTACGGGGATGAGCAGGGCGGTACATCAAGCGGCAACCCTCCTGCGAAGACTTAGCGGATGTTGAAGACTAAGTCGAGGGCTCCAATGTCTGGCGGCGGCAGCTAAAGCGCGGCTTCGACTTCGCCGCGAAGTGTGATTGTTTCTGCCGTCCATTAAAAAGCAACGGGGCCGGTGGAGGATGACCGGCCCATGCCGAACGGCTTCCTCTACGCTGTGATACCACTAGGCTGTGATCAGGGATTCCAAGGCAACGCGGTTGGGGATCACAAGAGTAGATCCGCTCTGTTGAATCAGCCGTTGTTTCTTGAAGCCCGCGAAAAGCCGGCTGACCGTCTCGCGCGAAGAGCCGATCATCTGTCCAATCTCTTCGTGAGTTAAGGCCAGCTTCACTTGGCTGGGATTCTTGGATTTGGTGTTCTGGTCGAGCCATCCCACCAGCAGGCGAGCCAGTTTTTCGCTGGCTGAGTCAGAGAGTATGAGGTCGCGAATTTCGCGGCAAGTCGAGGCGTAATCCTGGCTGATGTGCTGGGTCACCCACAGGGCAAGCTCGCCGTGAAGGCGCATGAGGCGCAGTAAATCGCTGTGTCGTAGGAAGCTGATCTCGCTCGGCTCCTGGGTTTCGGCCGTGGCTTCATACTGGCGTCCGGAAACTACCGCGGCAACTCCCAATGGGCAACCGGCTTCGACAAGGCGCAGAATCAGCGTCCTGCCGTCGCTGCCGCAGATCGAGAGCTTCACCCGGCCTCGACGCACGATGAACACTCCCCGCGGCGCCTGCCCTTCCGCGAACAAAACCACGCCCGTGGGATACGTGGTGGTGAGTGCCAATTGCTCCACGGCATCGGCTACGGCTGGAGGAAGATCGCAAAATGTATTGTCTGCTGGCGCAAGTTTCTGGGCATTGCTTACGGCATATGTGGCCATGTGTAGCCTCCGCTCACAGGTACTTTGGCAAGTACCTCGCCATTCCTGTGAAGCAGGGAAAGACGTCAGTGAAGGTATCGAAGTGAAACAAAATAAATGAGTTAGTTTGATGTTGTGAGGCGCATCCAGGTCCGCTGCCCAGCGGAGTTGGGCTGAAAGTGCGTGCTTTCCCACAGCGATGTGTGATCTCCATCACCAGTCTGCTGGTTACACGACCGAGCGCGCCACCCATGTTCGGCTGGTTGTTGCTTCTGATCGTGAGTTTTTCGGTACTGGGTTTTACCCCAACGCCGTATGGATAGTATTCAGCAGAGCGGTTCGGGCAAAGGGCTTTTCCAGGAGGGTAATGCCGCGCTTCAACACTTCGCGTTCCGCTATCAGTTCACCGGTGTAACCTGACATGTACACGACTTTCAGGTTCGGGTGAGAGGCGCTGAGGCGCTCAACCAATTCAGGACCGCTCATGCGGCGCATCACTACATCGGTCAGCAGCAGATCAATTGGACCGGGATGAGACTCCACCCATTCGAGCGCGGATTTTCCGTCATCCGCCTCGACTACGGTATAGCCGTGTTCCTGGAGGAGTTGTCGAGTCAAGCTGCGCATGATTTCGTCGTCTTCCACGAGCAGGATCGTAGTCCCTTGCCGTTTCGCAGCGACGGTTTCCACTTCCGGCTTGGATCCGATCCCGATTTTGTGCTCCGCGCTCGGGAGATATATCTTAAACGTGGTTCCATGTCCCGGCTCACTGTAGACCAGGATGTGTCCTGCGCTCTGCTTGACAATGCCATATACCGTGGACAGGCCCAAGCCAGTTCCTTTGCCCAGATCTTTGGTGGTGAAGAAGGGCTCGAAGATGCGCGACACGGTAGCTTCGTCCATGCCGTTGCCGGTATCACTGACCGCGAGCAGGACGTATTTTCCTGCGGCCATGGGTTGATGTTGCTCGGCAAAGGCCTCGTCAAATTTCACTGCGCTGGTCTCGAGAATAAACTTGCCGCCACGTGGCATCGCGTCGCGGGCGTTCACCGCGAGGTTTACCACGATCTGGTCGAGCTGGCCCGGGTCCGCCTCGATCACCGCCGAGGGTGATCTGGACACAATGAGAATCTCCACATCGTCTCCCATCAGCGGGCGCAGGAGTTTGCTGATTTCCCGCAACCGCTCGTTCAGATCGAGGACGCGGGGTTGGATTGCGGGAGTTCGGCTGAAGGCAAGAAGTTGCCTGGTCAATGACGAGCCCCGCTCGGTTGCCTTCTTGATGTTCTCGACGTAGAGCGAAGGTTCGGCAGCGGGATCAATACGGTCGCCGAGAAATTCGCTGCAGGCGCTAATGATTCCCAGGATATTGTTGAAGTCGTGCGCGACTCCTCCCGCAAGCCGGCCGATTGCCTCCATTTTTTGTGATTGATGAAGCTGGTCTTCCGCCCGCTTCTGCGCCGTGATGTCGCGCGCAATCGCCGACGCTCCCACAATGTTGCCAGCCGCATCGCGCAACGGAGACACGGAAACCGAGACGTTCAGGTGGCGTCCGTCCTTGGTTACCCGCACCGATTCATGGTGCTCGACGCTTTCACCCCGCGCAATTTTCTGTAGAATCTCATGGATTTCGTCAGCATGATCGCTGGGAACTAGAAGGGAGATGTGCTTTCCGACGACTGCTTCTGGCGGGTAACCATAGATGCGTTCAGCTCCTTTGTTCCAACTGGTAATGGTGCCGCCCAAGTCTTTGCCAATGATGGCGTCCTCGGAGCAATCAACAATCGAGGCCAGTCTCGATCTGTATTCCCCGATTTGCTGGGCGCTTCTTCGATGCAGTTCTTCATTCGCTCTGCGCAATTCCTCTGCGATTTTCTTGCGCTCGCTGACGTCGCGGATCGCGCTTAGCACGAAGGTTCCATTCTCGGTAGAGACAGGACTGAGACTGATTTCTACCGGAAATTCCGAGCCGTCGCGCCGTCTCCCGTAGAGATCCAAATCCGCTCCCATCCGTCGCGTCTTCGGCGCTTCCGAAAAGTTCTCGCGATGATGGTGGTGTTGGCGGCGATAGCTTTCGGGAACGAGCATCTCGACTTTCTGGCCAATCAATTCGGCGCTCTCAAAGCCGAATAGCTCTTGTGCTTGTGAATTGACTTGAACAATGGTCCCATCGCGATCGACGGCGACGATGGCATCCGGAAGGGCCTCCAGGAGATCGCTGGAAAGTATGACTTGAGCCATGGTTTTGCCCGAGAATGACGATGCGGGCTCTTTGTGAGAAGAAAAAGGTCGCGACCTACAACCCCGCTAGTCAAACTGTCGGTACTTAAATTTATGTCGGAACCAGCCTGCCTGTAAAGGCGTGGAGCATAAGTGATTCAATTGAAATGAAAATATCCGTCTCCTCTGTGCCGGCCGTGATCTTCATCACCAGACGCCGTGATGTTTGTCACTGTAGACCTGGAGCTTTTTTGCGACCCTAGTGGTGGAGTCGCCTCAGCCCATGCAGACGATACGACCGCTACAAGAAATACCGGCTGCCCCAGAAGTCGCGTGTGACATGGCTGAAGGCGCAAACAAACTCACTATTCCGCAGAAAGAACGCAGGCGCGCCCTTGTTGTGCCGCGTGAGCATGGAGCGTGGGGGATGCTGCTGGTTCCCTTGGCGACGGGCGCAGCCGTTGGCCTATTGGCTGGAGGACGCGTCGTTCCGATTCTGCTCTTGACGACGGCAGTGCTAGCGCTGTTTTGGTTGAGAACGCCAACCGAGAGTTGGCTCGGTACCAGCGCCGTGCGTGCGCAGACGCTAGAGGAGCGCCAACTCTTGCGCAATGTCATTCTGCCACTGGCCACGATAGCCGCAGCCAGTCTGAGCGCGCTTTTCTGGCAAGGAAAAAACCGCGAGTTGATAGGGCTTGGAATGATCGCCGGCGGTGCCTTCGCGGCGCAAATCCTCCTCAAGAAAATGGGGCGGCGGATGAGGATGGCGGCGGAAGTGGTGGGTGCCTTGGCCCTGACCTCGACCGCACCCGCCGCATACTGCGTGGCCACAGGGCGGCTTGATACCAGAGCATGGGCACTATGGCTGGTGAACTGGTTGTTCGCTGCCGACCAGATCCATTTCGTGTGGCTCAGAATTCGTGGCGCGCGCGCTGCGGGATGGAGCCAGAAGTTTACGGTGGGCTGGAGTTTTCTGGCGGGACAGATACTGCTCGGCGGACTGTTGGCACTCGCCTACTATTTCAGTTGGTTGCCGGAATTGGCGTTGCTCGCATTCGCACCGATCTTGTTTCGTGGCTTCGCCTGGTTCCCGACACGGCCTCAGCCAATCGTAATCCGCCGACTGGGCTGGACGGAACTGGCCCATGCGCTGATCTTCGGTGTGCTCCTCACCGCCGGGTTTAGCTTCGTACGATAGATCGAGGATTTGAGGCTCCTCCGGAAGGTGCGGCTCACTTCGATGTGTGACGTAGTGCACTGCACTGGCAGTTATCCGTCACTGCATTGGTAAAAGCGATCATGGTAAATTTCGGTTCGGCCTGAGTTCCTGGTGTTCGGAAAAAACGAAAGCCTCTTTAAATCGAGGGCCCGCCTGGAACCCGTTGTTATCTCAAACGAAAAGGAGCGCTACCATGTTTGCCCGTATTCTTCATTGCGAAGTGAAACTGGAAAAGAAAGAAGAGTTCGTGAAGGTGGTAAAGAACGAAGTCCTGCCCATCCTCAAAAAGCAGACCGGCTTCCTGGAGATTCTGCCCTTTTTCCCGGAGAAGATGAGAGAGGAGAAGGTGTTCAACATCAGCTTGTGGGCGACAAAGCTGGATGCCGAGCGCTACGAAAGAGAGGTCTATCCGAGGGTTTCCGCCATCCTGAAACCATTCCTGACCGCGCCGGTCGAGGTGAACTACTACAACCTCGAGACCACACTCTGCGAGCACTTCGTCGAGACGCTAGCCGCCTGAGGCGTCAAACGGCGATCCGAAACCCCGGGGCAAATGCCCTGGGGTTCCGTTTTTTCAAGCCTTGCTGCTGCTTCGCCACTTCCATTGGAGAAGTCCTGGCACTCTGGCTATATTGAATTCTGTCAGGTGCACGACCAACCACCCGAAGGCCGTTGGCTGCGGTTCGTGCGGTTCTTCTCCCATGTGATCGCCATCACATTCTCCCGTGACGGAGAATGCTGCCCGTTTTCCCCCCAACCTTTAAGGTAAATAGCAGGTAGCCGAGCTTCAAGCGCAATAAAGATTACGAGGAAATAGGGCATGGCGAATGATCCCACCACGCAACCAGCAGCGGCATCTGCCTGGCAGGCGAAGCAGGTTTACGCGATGGCGGTAATCTGCCTCGTAGTGGGGCTGGCGATCGGATACCTGTTCCACGGCTCGCAATCGCCTGGGGCGCCGGCACAGCTTGCGGCCAAAGCCGCGGTTGCCGCGCCTGCAGGCCATATGGGTGGAAAGATGCCGAGCCTTGAACAAATGAAGCAGATGGCCGACAAAAAAGCAGCGCCGCTGCTCGATAAGCTGAAGGGCGACCCGAACAACAGCGATCTGCTCGTCCAGGTCGGAAACATCTACAAATCTACCCACCAGTTTAAGGACGCGGCCGGCTACTTCGACAAAGCATTGCAGGTCGATCCGAAACATGTCGCCATTCGCACCGAGCTGGCTTCGTGCCTGTACTACAACGGCGATGTGGATGGAGCGATCAGCCAACTCCAGCAGGCGCTGCACTATGACCCGAAGGATGCCAACGCGCTGTTCAACCTCGGCATGATGAAGTGGCAAGGAAAACAGGACAGCAAGGCAGCAGTGGCGGCTTGGCAGGAATTGCTGAAATCGAATCCGCAATTGAGCGCAGATCGCAAAGCCACGGTACTGAAACTGATGGCCGACGTCAGGATGCAGGGCAAGAGCTAGCGGAGTCGTTGAGTCATTGAGGTAATGAATTGTTGATTCACTGACCAAATGATTCGAAGGAGCACTGAGCAATGACGGATACAAAACAAGCAACTTCAACTTTTACTTCTTTCGAGCAATGGACAAGCGTGCAGGCGTACACGTTGGCGGTCATCTGCCTGCTGGTGGGAATCGCCGGCGGATGGTTTATCCGTGGATCGCAGAGTCCAGCGGCCGCTGCGGCGGAGATGGCGAGCGCACCGGTGCCGGCTATGGGGAATGCAAACGCGGGCGTCCAAACTCCAACTCCGGCTGAGATGCAGAAAATAGCCGACACGCAAGCTCTACCGTTGATCGCGAAGCTCAAGGCCGACCCGGCCAACGCCGGACTTCTGGAAAATATAGGGAACGTCTATTACGACGCCCAGCAGTTCCCCACAGCCATCGATTACTACCAGCGCGCGCTGAAGGTGCAGCCCGCCAACACTGGCGTTCGCACCGACATGGCGACCGCCTATTGGTATACCGGCAACGCCGATGCTGCCATCGCAGAATTCCAGAAATCGCTTTCTTACGAGCCGAACAAGCCCAACACGTTGTTCAATCTGGGCATCGTCCAGTGGCAGGGCAAGATGGATATCGACAAAGCTGTCGCCACCTGGCAGAAGTTGTTGGACACGAATCCAAACTATGAAGCCAAAGACAAGGTTCTGGAACTGATGGCTCAGGCGAAGAAGCATTCAGGTGTCAAGCCCGGGACGACGGCAAAGCCGTTGCAATAGATTCGTATCAGGGCATCGCTTTAGCTTTAGCGATGCCGGAAGTTCTTCAAAATCACACGCCTCTTTAGGGGTTGGATCCCCTTGCTGCACTTCCGGAAGCTACTTCCGCGGGTTTCCCTAGCCAGTCCCGAGCGATGCTTGGAGGCTTCAACCTTGAAATTGGGATAGACAAGAAAGGCGGGCACCGCGCCCAGCATTATGCCCCAACAAAGATCGTCATTGCCGGAATGCTCTGCGGCTCTACATTTTTATGGTCCACTTGGGCTTCCCCATCTTGGCAGCGCCGACCGAGCCATCCGCATTGTGGGCAACCGCGTGGCACATCAGCGTGCACGAGTTGGAACCACGGTTGTAGGCAATCGGAGCGCCGTTATTTTCTCCGACTACGTTCGCGTCAAAATTCACCAGCCGCTCTCCGCTGATGCTCGGGGAATTTGCTCCCATACCATGGGCCGTGTGGCATACCGAGCAACTGAAGCCCTCCTCCGACACATGCTTGCTGTGCAGTGGCCAACTCGTATTGCCTACAATCTGCGTCAGGTCGTGACACTTCGCGCACATAGCATACGGCCCGGTGAAGGTCAGGTCGGGAGTGGGAAAAAGGTTCGTGACCACTCCACCCGGCGCCGCAGCCTGGCTGAATTGATAGTTGCGTTCGAGGATGTGCGAGTTGTTCGATCCGTGCGGACCGTTCGGGCCGGTGCCTCCGAACTCGCGATTGTCGTCGCTGTTGTGGCAATCGGTGCAGAAGATGCGCGTTCCCATCACGCGCGCAGACGCCGTTCCATTCTGATTCAGCAGGTTCAGCAGGAGGCTGGGCTGCGGCAGGGGACTGGTTCGATCATGGGTCACAGGGTGGCTCGACGTTGCCGTCGCAGCGAATTCCGGAATAATGTTCAGCGGATCTGGTGCCGACGCCACTCGCGTTGGCGCATACCCGTAGATGATCAGCCGCTGCTTGCCCGTGCTCGTGCCGTGGCAGCGCAGACAATTTTCATACTGATTGATCGCCGGAGTAAGAATGGTGACACCATCCAGTGTGCTGATTCCGGTAACACCCGTCTGCGAAGGACGTAACGTTGGCGGCGCGGTAAATTGCGTCGTCTGGTTGGAGGCATGAGCGTTGTGGCAATCGACGCACGTGGTATGACGATTGTTGTTCAACAACGCCGCTTCCGCAGCATCGTGGAAGTTATTCCCGGAGGGCAAAGGATGGCCGGTCTTCGCCACCTCGGCCATAATGTTCAGCGGCGCGGGCGACAAGTACGTGCCCCCGTTGTGACACGTCATGCAATCCTGCGTCACTGGATCGTTTGCCGGCGCCGCAGGCGTGGCCGGGCGCAGCAGCCGTCCCGGCGCAACCGCGTCGTGCGACATGTGGCAGGAGTTGCACGCATTCACTCCGACCGTCGGATAAGAACCCACGTGACCATCCGGTGAAACCTGGTTGGTCGCGGTCTGATGAACACTTCCCGTAAAACCTGCCAACGGGTTGACCTTCCCTTGCACCACTCGGTTCGGATCATGACAGGCCAGACACATCTGCGCGTTCGAGCTGTCCCGGACCAGAAAATTCTGCGCCATCCGGTCGATCCCCTGCACATGAGGACTGTGACAACTGGTGCACTCGATATTGCCGTTCACGAGCTTCACCGCACCCGTAGGATCGGCGGTCTTGCCCTGCGACACCAGCGACGCCACCAGATTAGGCGCGTCTTTCATTGGAGTCACCAGACTGAAAGGGTGCGAACCGGTCAACGTCGTTCCGAAGGAATCGACGCTATTCAATGCTCCGATCGTAGGCAGCGGACCATAGGCCGCCGACTGTCCCACTCCCACCGTGCCATCATGACAACTCAGGCAGAGACTGCTGGTGATTCCAAGCGTCGGCTGGGTGTTGCCTTGCTGGGAATAGGTCGTGCTGTTGTAGGGCGTGTAGGATTTCGTCGACAACTTCTGGTTCCACAGGGGCGTGACGCCTCCTAGTCCGCTGTGAGGAGCGTGACAGAAAGTGCAACCAAGACTTCCCTGAGAATAGACCGACGCTCCACTCGCCGCCGTCAGGTTATGCATGCCCAACACATCGCCGTTCACCTGCGCCGCGGCGAAACCATGCGCCAGGATCATCAGCCCGAATATCGTGCAAGCCAGCGACGGGATCTTCTTCACTTTCACGGTTTCCTCCCGTCCGCCGGTTGGGCGATGCCGTAGTAGTGAAATACCTGTACCCGCCGGTTAAAAGAATCCACGATGTAGATGCGATCCTGGTGGTCGATCTGCAGTCCGGTCGGCAGTTGAAACTCCCCGGGCCCCGTCCCTCTCTGACCAAAGTAATAAAGCAAGCGGCCCTCGTGGTCGAAGACCTGTACCATGCCCAACTGTCCGTCGACTACATAAAGATGCGCTTCGGAATCGAAGCCAATCCCCTTTGGACGGAACATCCATCCTGCCCCGTCTCCAACCTTGCCGATGGCATAGCGGAACGCGCCCGACCGATCGAGCACCTGCACCCGAAAATTCATGGCGTCGACCACCACCAGGTCTGGCCCGTTCAGCCGCAACTCAGTCGGGAAATTGAACTCGCCCTCTCCCGTGCCCGTCTTTCCAATGGTCTGGAGCACGCTGCCCTGCATGTCCATCATGAAGATCTTGTTGCGCAGCGTATCGGTCACATAGATGCGCTGCCTCGCGGAATCCACTGCGATTCCAGTGGGACGCTTAAAATATCCCTCGCCGCCTTTCAGGCTCCCGATGGCGCGCCGAAACTTACCGTTCGCATCGAACACGAACACTTTGCCAGTCTGTGAATCGGTGACGTAGATGTTGTCTTGCGCGTCGACCGCCACGCACTGCGGCGTGAGCATCGGATCTTTGCCGGCGTCGCGCCGCGTAATGAATTTATATTTCTGCTGGGTAAAATCGAAGACGTGAACTCCGGCAGCGCCCACGTCGGTGACGAGGATGCGTCCGCGCGAGTCGGTGACCACGCTGTACGGACTCACCAGATAGTGGAAGTCCGGTTGGCCCGCGATCACGTCCACCACCCGCGTCCAGAAGCTGCGCTTGGGCTTGACCTGGCGCTCTAGGCTGAAGCTGCGCTCAAAGGAAAGTTTGCGCCCGCCGTCGAGCAGCAAATCCGGCGGCGGCGGGCTGAGTGTTTCCTTCGAACGCTTGGAAGCCGCAGCAGGCGTGGCCAGCAGAAACGCCAGGCCGGCAACGGCCAGTCCCGCGCAAAACACCGATTTGCGCAATGCCGACTTACCCCGCACTGTTTTGCCCCGCACGGTTAGAAGAAGTCGAACCATCTGGTCATCCCGACAAAATACGCCGTGTTGTTGACGGGCGCGCCGATTGCACTGATGCCTTGCGTAAACCGGGTATATCCGGCCTGCAGCCCGATCCGTCTCAGATGGTACTGCAACTGGGCGTTGAAGATTTCCGTATTGTTGTGCGAGTTCGTGGCTGAGATGGTATTGCTGATCGCGCGACTGAAGCTTCCCGAAATCGAGAGCCGCCTCAGCGGTGTTACCGAGACGCCGCCGCCATAAGCCGATCCGCTGAAGAGGATGAAATCATTGAGTCCGGGCGTTGGGTTGGGATTGATCAACCCTCCAGCTCCCAGCAGTGAAACCCCGCTGGATTTTGAAAACAGAGCGTTGACCGCCAGCCTCCGCACGCTCAGCGAACTGGAATATCCCTCGCTGTAAGTGCTGGTGCCCTGATAGTTAGAAAGTCCGCTGTGCGATCCGTTGAACGCCGCCGTCCACTGCATGCCCCCTGGCAAACGGCGATGCAGGTTGGCGCTGTAGTTGTAGTAGGAAGTTGTGTAAGTAATCAGCAGTGTCTGCACGTTCTGCGCATAGCTGAACTGGCCCGACGTTTGCCACCGTCCGAACTGGCGAAAGAAGTTCACATTGCCCACGAATCCCAGCGCGTTTTGGCCTTGGCCGTTCGAACTGTCGATGACCGAAGCGGAAAAGGTGAACATGTCGAACAGCCGCTTGCCGTAGTTCACCGTCCCGCTCAAGTACTCGCCGGTGTAGCTCTTCCCGAAGTAGTGTTGCTCGTAATAAGTGGCCTGCGCCGACGCCGAGAGAAAGTTTGTGAAACTATAGCTCGCTCCGCCACCCAGTGTGGAGGAATACGATCCCGACCCCAAGTTGAGTCCGGGCGGTGGCGGCCCGTTGCCGCCGAGATTCTGCGCCAGGTAACCCGACAAATTGTTCGTGTAGTTCTGCGTGACATTCAAGCTCAGCTTCTTCGTGGGGTGAAAACTGGCATTCGTAGTTTCCGTGCTGTTGGTGTAGTTCGAGGTATTCGCGTTCCGCCCCCCGTTCGATCGGTAATCGCTGCTGGCGGTGGCCCGGCTGTAGCTGGCAGAGAAGAATCCGTGCAGCGGCAGATTGTGCTGTCCGCTGAATCCGAAATCGTGACCGCTTGACTCCTGTATCGCTTCTTGCTGGCCCGCCAGAAAATCGGGGAATTTCGAGTTCAGGCTGTTGTGATTAAAAAACCCGGTAAGGCGGAAGCCCGAAATCTGGTATCCCGTATGCACATTGAACAGGCGCGTGCTGGAATTGCTTTCCGCGCTGGTGCCATAGATCGTGCTATGGCCGCCTCCTTGCGAATACCCAACCGACAGCGTGGGCCAGTGCGGCATCAATGCGCTCCAGTTGATCCCAAAACCTTGCGCCTTGCCGTAAGTCGTAAAGTTCGGTTGCCCGGCCAATCCGAACGTGCCGGTGCTGTTGGTGTTGTAGTGGTAACTGAACGAGCCTGGAAAGTTGCTGCCCGTGAAAAAATTCGCCGTAGCGTTGCCCCCGCTTGCACCGGTAATGGATTGATAGCTGGAGTTAGCCCGCGACTGGTTGTAGTAGGGGTGCGCCGTGAACGAAAGGAATCTGGGATTGTAGTAGGAGCCCGAGATCTCGCCATCGAGTTCAAAGTTAAGCCCGTGGTTGGACGAGACCTGGTCACCATAGGCCCCGTTATACCCGAAGGCGAACAAAGCCCCAGCATTCAGCTTGGTATTCTCGCCGATTGAAAGTTGCTGCGGTTGCTGCTGCGCAGTCGCTAGCTGAGCCATCACCAGAACCGTCAGCGCGATGATGCGATTCGCGACCTTCATGGACCTGCTACCCTTCCCGCTAGATGCTAAAAACCCGGGGTCAACTTAACCTCATAAAGGGCAAAGCGATTGCCAAAGATTCCGATCGAAGAATGCCGATACAATATTGAAAATAAAGGTGTTATCGCGACTAAAAAGGGGCTGCGGACGACGCAGACTACGATAGTGCGGCATATCACCCGCCAGAGGTGTCGAAACACTCAATAGATGGGAGACTGGGCGGAAAATGTCGGTCCCTAGCGTTCTAAATTACACATTGTCATCCTGAGCGAAGCGAAGGACCTATGCATTCCAGCGCTGCGGGCAAGTGCATAGGTCCTTCGCTTCGCTCAGGATGACAAGTGAACTAACGCTGCCAATCGATGAGACTTAGCTCACTTCGATCTTCGCTTTAGCGCGCAGTTGTTTGGCCAGGCCCGAACGCAGCTTCTCGTACTTTCTTTTCTGCAACTCCACCTTCAGATCGACTTTCACTTCTTCCAGACTCTTTTTCTTGGACGGGTTGTGAGTAGTCATGCGGACGACGGTGTAGGCCGACTCAATCTGGATCAATCCACTGACTTGCCCGGGCTGCATGGCGGAGAAAGCTTTCAAAATCTGGGGCGGCAACTTGTCGCGCCCGATGACTTTGTGGTCCCCCATATTCACCCGGAAATCGTCTTCCGAAATTTTTTCCGCGATCAGTCCGAAATCCTGATAGCTCTTGGTCGCCTTTGCCTGGCGCAACCCATCTTGGGCTTTCTTCTGTGCTTCTGTGGCCTGCGTCGCGGTCGGCTTCAACGGCGGCACCACGGAAATACTCTGGAAGCTGAACGATTCCGGCTGCGTGTATTTCGCCGCGTTCTTGTCGTAATACGCCTTCACCTCGGCCAGCGATACCGCCGACCGGTTCTCCACGTCGCTCTTCATGACTTGCTCGATCAGTAGCGAGCGCTTCATCTGTTGGCGCAGTTGCTGCTCCGAGCCGTGCATTTCCGCTTGCAGATATTGTTGGTACTGGTCGGGACTGTTGAACTGCTTTTTGAACTCAGCTTCCGCGCGATTAAGCTTCTCTGGCGGAACGGTTAGCTTGCGCCGCACCCCTTCCTGGTACACCAGCTCCTCGAAAATGATCATTTCCAGCGCGCCCTGGCGGATGGCGGCTTCCTGTGCCTTGGGGAATCCGTTGTGCTGCTGGGCATAAGGGAAGATGGCGTACATCTCACGCAGCAGGTCGCGATCGGTGAGTACGGCGCCGTTCACGCGCGCCACCGGTTTGTCGCTTACCTGGAGCGCTGGCGCCTGTGAAGCGGTCGTGCTCGCGACGGCCGTTGGGGCATGGGAGGCGATTTGAGCCGAAGCCGCTGAGGCCAGTACCAGAAGCAATGCGCAGATTGGGAGTTTGTGCTTCATAGTTCCTCGCTTGCTGAATTCTTTCGAAAACTGAATCCGAAAAAAAAGGGGAGAGAAATTCTCTCCCCCATTCTTGTAGCACGCGATTTCTACTGGAAGACCGTGGTGATGTTGTTGGTATTGTTGGCTTCGTTCGCCTCGCCAAAGTGGCACTGGCGGCAGAACTGCGTCGTCGAAGGCGCATTCGTGCTAGCGACCGTGTTGATGTTCGGGTTGTAGGGGCCGTTTACGAAGAAGTAGGTGGCATAGTACTTGCCGCCGCCATCATTCGCGATCGGGCTCTTGGTGCTGGACGCGTAGACAGTCATTACGTGCTGGTTGTGGCAGGTGGTGCACAGCACGTAGGGTTTGTTGGAGCCGTCGATACCGAACTGCGGGCCCCACTTGCCAGGCGCGATAGCCGGGAAGCCGTAGTTGGCTACGAACTGCGCATATGGAGTTCCAGGGGTTACCGTGTAAGAATCGACGCCATTCCAGACGAGACCAACATTACCCTGCATCAGGCCGTATGGGCCCACCATCGTGGCACCCGTGCCCACCGGGTGATCGTTCTGGTAGTTGCCGGCAGAAGTGCCATCGCTTCCGAGTAGGGTCGGAATCGGGAGGCTGCCGTACGCGGTATTGGTCAGAAGACCAATTTTTTGTTCATAGGACTGGTTGGCCATCATGTTTTTCGGGGTGACGTTGCCGTCGTGGCAGCTCAGGCAGAGAAGAATACCGCCCACATCCGCGCTGCCGCTGGTGATGCTGCTGGGCAGAACTTCGACGTGGTCCCCGCCGTCACCGAACCCGATCGACACCCCATACAATGGGCTGGCATCCTGGCCCCACAATGCAAAGCTGCCGGTGTCGGCAGCGCCTTTTTGTCCGGAACCGAAAGAACCGCTGTGCGGCTGGTGACAGCCCGCGCAACCGCGGCCACCATTGTTGTGCGCGCCAAGGACGTCAGTGGGTGACGACCAGTTCTGAGCCATCATCAACCCTGTAACCGCGAGAATAAACATTACAACTAACATCGCTCTTTTCATAAAATTCACAACCTCCATGATTTGTGGATCTTTTTACAAATTCTCAGAGGCTTAGGCCTTGGGCTGCGCTTTATGCCTGGGCACTGTTCGCGGCCGCCCCTCGGTCTTGCTAATGCAACTGGCTATCCGAAATCTAAATGAGCCGCTGATCCGGCAGGAGTTCCCGTAAATCGCTGACTCTAAAGGCCGAATCGTTCCTTGACTGGTCGCGCTTCAATTTGGCCGGGGGTGGGTAACTGGGGGAAAAGAGCCAACTGGAAAACCTGGGTGGTGAAATCCCGCAGTGAATAGGTTACTTGCGGTTAGCGAGTGCAAGTGTTGCGAAAGACAACAGTTGTGTAAAGGCGGGCCAAAATGCGGGCATTGGCTAGCTGTTGTGTTCCGTTACGGGGTTGTGTGGGGACGGGGCTTTGCCCCGCTTCCCCATGGTATGTCTAGCGGCTCTGCGGAGTCTTGGCCTGGGGAGCTGGGGACGCGACCGGTGGCGCGTCTTTCTCCGACGCTCCCGCTTTCTTTTCGCGTTGCGCTTCCCGTTCCTTGTTTAACTGCTCGGCCTCGGCGTTGGTGACATAACGAAACTGCTGCACCCGTCCGGGGAAAATCTCCGAGGTGAAAACCCGATTGTTCTTGTCCACCGTGATGCCGACCAGTCCCTGGAACTGCCCGGGGAGCAGCCCGTGGCCGCCAAAGGCGATGAGCAACTGAGCATCCTTGTTAAAGACCTGCACGCGGTCCTGCATGCCATCGGCGACCCAGATATGGCCGTCACCATCCACCGCCACTCCCTTGGGCCGCGCGAAGTACCCCGGGCCATCGCCGGCTTTTCCGAAAGTGCTGATGAATTTCCCGTCCGCGTCGAAAATCTCGATGCGGTTGTTCAGCGTATCGCAAACGTAGAGGTTGCCTTCCGGATCGACCGCCAACCCGGTTGGCTTGGCGAAATCCCCGGGGCTGGTGAGTTCATGTTTCTGTCCGGTGGTGCCGATCTTTCGTTTCAGTTTAAACGTGTCCGCGTCATACACCAGCACCTGATCAAGTTCGACATCGGACACGTAAAGCAGGCGGTTCTCACGATCGACAGCCAGCGCGCCCGGACTGACCATCCCCTCGCTGATCACATCTTCCGTTTTGTGGGCGGCATTGAATACCAGCACGTGACGCAGGCCAGGGTCGGAAACGAAGAGACGATCCCCGTCGTCCATCGCTAATCCGATGATGCGCACAAAATGCGCGTGCGTCTTGTTCTTGATCAGTTCGACTTCGCGCGTTTCAGTATTAAAGATGAAGATCGCTCCCACCTTCTGGTCCGCCACATACAAGCTGTTCTTTGAATCGACGGCGATGCCATACGGTTCATTGAGCTGGAACAGGACCTTGGTGCCTTCGCCGACAGCCTGCGTGCCCGCCAGGCGGTCCATCCATTTCGCCTTCTTGGTGCTGTTCTTAGCGGTAATCTGCGAGATTTTCTCGGCCGCATAAAACGCCTGATACTTGATGCGCGCAATGGCGGGCGGATTCGGCCAGACGATGTTGGAATAATCGATGACCGGAATCTTCTTGGGCTCGGGGGCCGCCTTCTTCTTCTTGCCCGCAAATGCGGAAACGGGCGCAAAGAGCGTCAGGCCGAGCATAAGCAACAACACCAGCCAGCCCTTCCCATTGCGATTCAAACTTGCTCTGCCTGCAAACATGATCGTCATTCTCCTCGCCGTCTTCTCCACATGCGAAACTACCTGCGCGTCAGATCCTTGTGACAACTGGCACAGAAAGCCAGGTTGTTGGCCTGGTCCTTCACCAGCAGATCGGGCTGCGCTGACGCATGCGGCTGGTGGCACGACATGCAGTTGATCTGCGCCCGCAGCTTGGTGATGTCGGTCGGATCGACAATGTCGGCAACCGGATGCCCGTCAATCGGATGTCCGCGCCCAAACTTCAGCGGCAGTACCACCACCTTGTTCTTGGTGAAGTAATCCTCGGGGAGCTTCACGCTGCCGTTCAAGATAGTGACTACGTGCTCGGCTTCGAGCTTCTTCGGTTGCGGAGAGTCGGGCCCGTGGCATTCGAGGCACAGCGTATCTGGTTTCTTGGTGCGCAACAGGTGCTCGTTGTCGCCGCCGTGGGGCTCATGGCAGGTCGCGCATCCCTGTTGAAACGCCGGTTGATGGAGATGCGCCTTCTTGAACTGGCCGGCCTGGTCGGTATGGCAGGCCAGACAGGCGCTGACCGGGTCCGGTTGCAGCAAACCCGGAGTTCTGCCGGCATGTGGGTTGTGACAGGCCACGCATTCTCCCTGGGCTCCGGGATGCGGCACTTTGGCTTTGTCAATCTTCTCCACCTGATCGCTGTGACAGGTGGCGCAGAGCGCTCGGGTGTCGGCGTTGGTCAGGACAACTTTTCCGTCCTTAGCCGGGGCGTGGCAAATCTCGCAAGTCTTATCGGCAAATGGCGGGTGCGTAAATCTCTGCATCAGTTTCGGCAGTGCGGATTGATGCGGATCGTGGCACTGCGTACAAGTGGCCGAAGCAAAGGGCTGGCCCTGGTGAGCTTTGATGAGCGCAGCATCCTTGACGTCGTGGCAGTCGATGCACAGCGCGGGGACGGCCTTGGTCAGGTGGTTGTCAAATTCCTGCTTCCCCTTCTCGCCGACTTTGTGGGTCGTGTGGCAGGTGTTGCATCCCATGTCGAGGGCGGCGTGGCGGCTTCCTTTTTCCGGGACGTTCAGACCCTGGGTGTGGCAATCGAGACAGAGGTTCTTGCCCTTCTCTCCCGCGGTAGCTTTCAACAACTGATTCTTGTTGTTGGAAACATGCGGGTCGTGACATTTAATACAGTCGCGTACGGCGGGCGGATGTACCGTGCCTTTCAGCGACGCCACGTCTTTGTCGGCGTGGCAGGTGATGCAGAGTGCCTGCGGCGTCGAAGTGATCAGCTTTATGCGGGTGATGTCTTTATTGACCCGGATTTCATGGCAGCTTAGGCAGCCCATCGCGATGGCCGAATGGACGGCCTTGCCCTTCGACTTATCCTCGTGGCATTCGAGGCACTTGGCAGCGTCGGTGTTCTTATCTAAAGGAACGGGGTGAACGGCGGCGGCGCGTGAAAGCAGCAGCGCCATCATGGCAAACAGGATCAAGACATCACTGCCGAAAGCTCGGCCTCCGTGATTTGCGACCCTCTTGCGGAACCAGATGCGATGGGCGAGCAGTCTCACACGGCCTCCGAAGGGTGCGTGTGCACGAAAGCCACCGTATCACAAAAAGACGGTTGCCTTCTGCAACGTGCGCGTAACTGACTGAACATAAGCAGGTTGATAAACATGCCCGCTCCGGCTCGGAAAACTCTGGCGGCAATTGTGAGCCTCAGATGGGCCTTCTGCCACAGCATCGTCGGTGAAATGCCCCAAGCGGCCGAGCGGCAACCCTTCAAATGCCTTCGGGTGCCTGTCAAAAGGATGAGTGAGGGTCGGCACCGTCTTGCTGTGATGTGTCAAATCCCCGCCAAACTGGGCGCGAGTGCGCGATTTCGCCCAAACGCGCGGTCGTGGCCGTCGCCCTCTTGTCTGCTAAGTACCGTTAAATCTGTTTATTACCCGCCATGGTGTGTCTGGCGTGGAACTTGCATTGAAAGCTTTGGAACACGGAGAGGATATGGCTGTAGATTTGCGCGGACTCGCCCACAAAACGTGGCGCTCCATTGCTTCCATCCAGACCGGCGTGGTTCTGTTGATACTGGTCGTAATTCTTTCAGCGGTCGGAACCATCGTGCTGCAGCGGCCGGTCACCGAGCCCGATGAGATGCAGAACGCCTACTCCCCGCAGGTGCTCCGGATACTGGACGCGGTGGGGCTGACCGACGTATTTCACGCCTGGTGGTTTCTCGGACTGATGCTGCTGGTAAGCCTCTGCATCGTAGCGGCTTCGGTCGATCGTTTCCCCAACTCGTGGCGCTATTTTTCGCGTCCCTACAAATATCCCGACGAAAGCTTCCGCCGCGCTTTGCATCCGCAGAAGTCGGTGGCCATCGCGGACGAAGAATCCGGGCTGGTGGCCGCTCAGCGTGCGCTGCATTCGTTGGGATTCAACCCCGAGCGGGTGGTGCGCGAAGACCACTTCGGAATTTTCGCGGAACGGCATCGCATCTCCGAGTTGGCGGTGTACATCGTCCACGCCAGCCTTCTGCTCATTTTCTTCGGCACCATCGTGGACGGTCTGTGGGGTTGGCGCGGCACGCTCAATCTGAATGAGGGGCAGACCTCCAACTTCGTCGAACTGCGCGATGGCGCCACGCGTACGTTGCCTTTTGCCATTCGCTGCGATTCCGCCGGTCAGGAAAACTACAAGGACGGCACTCCGAAGAAGTGGTGGTCCAAGCTGGCCGTGGTTGCCGACGGACGCGATGTGAGGAAGAAAGAAATTGTTGTGAACGATCCGCTTCTCTACAGCGGTGTCCGCTTCTACCAGTCGAGTTACGGCCCCAATGGCAAGGTTGACAAGTTCCTACTGGTCGCGGCTCCAAGCAACGGTTCTGGCGAGAAGCGGGAAATCGGGCTGGCGGTGAACGACACCTTTCCACTCGACGCCGATACCACCGTGCGTTTCGCCGAATTCATTCCCGACTACGCAGTTCGTGACGGGCAGGTTTACCGGAAATCGAACGAGTTGCAAAATCCGGCGGCCCATCTGATTGTGACTTCGAAGAGCGCCGGCAAAGCCTTCGACGTGTGGTTCCCGCGAATGGATGAGGTGGCCGACAACTCGAAGTCCCCTTACCAGTTCCAGGCCACCGACCTGAAGATGGGCCACTTCACGGGATTGCAGGTTTCGCACGAACCGGGACAGTGGGGAGTCTGGTCAGGCGTAGTGCTGCTGGGCATTGGACTGGCATTCGTGTTCTACGTAGTGCACATGCGGTTTTGGGCGGTACCGGTTTGCGATCCAAAAACCGGCAAGTACTCGCTCTGGATCGGGGGAACTGCGAACCGTAACCGGGACGCGTTTGAGCAGCGCTTCAGCGATCTCGCGGCGTCGGTGGAAGCGGAACTGAAATCCCTTGCCATCATCTCTCAGAGCGAGCAGGTCGCTACGGGCGTTGGGAACTGCAGCCGGTAACTGAACAGGGGACCTGAACTGGCTCATTGGAGGATGTCAATGGCACGCGCAAAAGCGGAACAGCAGCAGCCGGCAACCGGCATGACCCTGATCGTAATGGTCGGATTGGCCATCGCATTTCTGCTGTTCATGGCATTTCTGAACGTGGTTAAGAGCGGCAATCTCTTGAGCGAGACCAACCTGCTTTTCGCCACTCTGATTTTCTACGCCGGCGCCGGCGCGCTCTATCTGGGATTTGGAGTCACCGGCACCGAGTCCTATGTGAAGTTCGCATCGCTTGCCACATGGCTGGGACTGATCGCCAATACCGCAGCCGTTGTCCATCGCTGGTACGAAGCGGGACATCCACCGTTTGCCAGTGTTTACGAAATGCTGCTCAGTTTCGTGTGGACGCTGGCCGTGCTCACGCTGGTGGCCGAAAAAAAGTATGGCGTAAAAGTTATTGGCACGGTCACCATGCCGGTGGCGATTGTGGGCGTGGTGCTGATGCAGTTGCTGCGGACCGAAGTACATCCATTGGTGCCCGCGCTGCAATCGACCTGGTTGCATGTCCACGTCACGCTGGCCATGCTCGCGTACGCGGCATGTGCTCTTAGCTTTGCTCTGGCCATGATGTTTCTGATACAGGACAACATGAAGACTGAGACCTTCCTCGCCTTTACCAGTGCCAGCACACTTGCCATTTACGCGAGCGTCGTTTTAACGCGCTTCGAGAAGTGGGGCGGGCTGAGCCTGGTGGCGTGGAATCCGGAAAATAAGGCAGAGGTCTTCCTCTCCAAGGGCGTGCGCTTGTTCGTCACCATTCCGGACCTTGGCTGGCAGATGACGCTGACGCTTTTGGTAGTTGCATCGCCGCTCGTCTTCTACGCGCTGGCGCGCTGGAAGAATAACCACAGCTTCCTGACGCTCGCCAATCGCGCCGTATTCCTCAGCATTCTCCTCCAGGTGATGACGCTGGTCATGTTTCTGGTGCGCGCCAAGGATGGCCGCTATCCGTCGCTCGACGCCGACGGATTGTTCCCAACCAGCCTTGCCGCCAGCCCTTTCATTCTTTCGGGTTTGGTGGGTGGCGTATTTATCTCGTTACTTTATTTGCTGCTGATGTGGCGGCGTCCGGATCTGGGGCGTTTGCTGCCCAGCGCGGACAACCTCGACCGCATCACCTACAAAACCATCTGTCTTGCCTTCCCCTTACTCACTCTCATGATCGCCGCCGGAGCGTACTGGGCGAACCAGACCTGGGGCTCCTACTGGAGTTGGGATCCAAAAGAGACCTGGGCCGCGATCACCTGGTTGGTGTACGCAGGCTATCTGCACATGCGCATCACTCGGGGATGGCGTGGTCGTCGCGCCGCTTACTTCGCCATCCTCGGCTTTGCCGTGGTAATGTTCACTTTCTTCGGCGTGACTTACTTACTTCCCGGATTGCACGCTTATGCCTAACCGCCCGCGGTGCAAGTACGGTTCGTATCATGGCATGCCTTCAAGCATGCCGAAAGTGATACGTTACGGCAGCGCCTTCAAACGCTGAGGCAAGCGGAGGTCTTCGGATTGAATTCTGTTCGCGTCAATTGGCAGCTCAAGGCAATCTTGCCGGTAGGGTTTGTACTGCTGGCAGGACTGTTGCTCTTCACTCTAGCGACCCTATCTTTCCGGGACCCGGAGCGCCACGCGGTGCTGATCGTCGCGGGAGCGGGAGCGGTTGCCATATGTGCCGTGTCAATCGTCGCGCTTGCTTATGTGATTCAAAGGCCCATGGTCGAATTACAGGAGAAAATCGGGCAGGTGAGTGAAGGCAACTTGAACGTCGCGGTCGGCTTCTCCCGGCGCAACGACGAAATTGGAGACCTCGGCCGCAACTTCAATCACATGATGCAGCAGTTACGGGAGAGCCGGGAGGAGATTGAGCTCCTGCATCGCACGCAAATGTCTCGCGCCGAGCACCTGGCGACGCTCGGCGAGTTGGCTGCAGGCTTGGCCCACGAGATTCGCAACCCGCTTGCCGGAATCGCGGGAGTCATCGAAATCATCGGTCGCGATCTGCCTTCGACCAGTCCGGCGCGGGCGGTGGTTAAAGATGTTCGCCTGGAAATCGCGCAGATCAACCGCATATTGACCGATCTTCTGGAAACGGCGCGGCCTCACCCGCCGCAGATTTGCCGCAGCAACCTCAACACCACCGTGGAACATGCCGTGATGCTGGCTCGCCAGCAGGTGCTCTCAAAACCGATCAAGATCGAGTTGCAGCAGGCGCCCGATCTGCCTGAAGTCGAGCACGACAGCGATCAGATTCACCAGGTCCTGCTGAATCTTCTTCTGAACGCGGTTCAGGCCATCGAGGGTGCGGGCACGGTGCGTGTCGAGATTGGTTCGCGAGATGATTGTGCCACTGTGCTGGTCAGCGACACCGGGCGTGGTATCCCTCCTCTGAACCTGTCAAATATTTTTCGCCCTTTCTACACCACCAAGGGCAATGGCACAGGTCTTGGTCTGTCTCTCGCCCGCCGTATCGTGGAAGAACATCATGGCCGTATCGAAGTGAGTAGCGTGGTGGGAAAAGGAAGCAAGTTTGATGTAGTGCTGCCGTTTCACATGACCACCGCTGAGATCGCAGCTTCCTAGTTCTTCCGCCCGTGGAGATGAGGCTTGCCCCGTCTTCCGGTGACGCGGCAAGCCGCGCCTGTGCGGCAAATCAGTCGCGTACATATTCCTCGGACGTACACGACAAGCCACCAAAGCAAGTGGCTCCCATTCGTAGTAAATTAAACACCGATGCCTGCTGAGAAAATTATGATTGTGGACGACGAGCGTCTGGTGCGCTGGTCGCTCCGCCAGAAGTGCGAAGAGTGGGGCTACCTCGTGATCGAGGCCGATGCCGGGGAAACTGGGCTCAAGCTGGCGCAGCGTGAATCGCCAGATCTCGTCCTGCTCGATGTGCGCATGCCCGACCTCACCGGCATCGAAGTGCTTGATCAACTCAAGAAAAATGGCGATGCCCGCGCCGTCATCATGATTACCGCCGATCCGCAACTTGACGATGTCAAAGCCGCTCTCAAGCTCGGAGCTTACGACTTCGTGGGCAAGCCGATCGATTTCGACGAGCTTCACGTTGCCATCAAGAACGCGCTCGAGGCCACGAGCCTGCGCGCCGAAGTCCAGACCCTGCGAGGTGAGGTGCGACGCGAGGCCGGCTATCACAGCGTGGTGAGCGTCTCGCCGAAGATGACCGAGCTCATGAACTTCGTCCGCAAGGTTGCGGCCAGCGAGGCCACCACCATCCTGATTCAAGGCGAAAGCGGTACCGGCAAGGACCTCATCGCAAAAGCCATCCACTACGAAAGCTCGCGCCAGCAGAAACCCTTTGTGGCGATCAACTGTTCGGCCATTCCTGAGACTCTGATGGAAGCCGAACTTTTCGGCCACGAAAAAGGCGCGTTCACGGATGCCAAGCAGATGAAGAAAGGTCTCTTCGAGGCCGCCGACGGCGGTACGCTGTTTCTCGATGAAATCGGCGAGCTCTCTCCACTGCTGCAAGCCAAGCTGCTGCGTGTGCTGGAGGATCAGCTCATCCGCCGCGTGGGAGGCATCCGCGATATGCAGGTGGATGTGCGGGTGATTGCCGCATCCAATCGCGATCTCGAAAAGGCGGTGCGCGAAGGGCAGTTTCGTCAGGACCTCTATTACCGGTTAGCCATTATTGCGATTTTTATTCCGCCGCTGCGGGATAGAAAAGAAGACATCATGCCTTTGGTGGACTTCTTCATCGAGCGCTACAACCGCAGATTCAAGAAAGCGATTCGTGGCGTCACCGACGAGACCCAACGTCTTATTCTTAGTCATAACTGGCCGGGCAATGTTCGCGAGCTGAAGAACACCATCGAGCGTGGCATGATCCTGGAAGACGAGCCGTTCCTCCGGCCCGTGTATCTGCCGTTTTCCGTGGGCGAATCGGGCGGCCGCACTGTCTTTGAACGAACTTCACCTGCCGACGGTGGACAGACGTTGCCCAACGGCCGTACCCTTCCGCGTCTTTATATTCCGGAAGGTGGAACGTCGCTTGAGGAAGTGGAGCACGCCATGGTCGAGTTGGCCATGCGCCAATCCAACGGTAACCAGACTCACGCTGCCAAACTGCTGGACATCAGCCGCGACGCTCTGCGTTACAAGCTTAAGAAATTTGGGTTGATTCGCGGAGATGAAGAAGGTTCCCAGACTCGCTCCGCTGACGACCAGTGATCTGCGTGTTCTGGCTGATCGATTCAAACGTAGGGACAGCCGCCGCTCCCGGCTGTCCAGACCGGCGAAGGCTGGCAGGTCGTTTACAACGTAGGAGTCATGGGTTTCCGCTTCCAACGCGATTCTCCGCAGCGACAGCGCGAAGAAATGGTCCGCACGCAACTTGCGGAACGTGGTATTCGCAACCTGCGCGTCCTCGACGCTATGCGCAAAGTGCCGCGGCACGAGTTTGTCCCGGAGACTTTCCGGCAGGACGCCTACGAAGATCACCCGCTGCCCATCGACGAGGGGCAAACCATCTCACAGCCTTACATCGTGGCCGCGATGCTCGAGCACCTTGCGCTTCATGCCACGGAACGCGTCCTCGAAATCGGCACCGGTTCCGGCTACGTGACGGCACTGCTTTCGCTGATCTGCTCCGAGGTGTATTCGGTGGAGCGCCACGCGCAACTGGCGGCCTTGGCGGAGAGTACGCTGCATCGGTTGCAATACCGCAACGTGAAAATCAGAGTTGGCGATGGCCGCCAGGGTTGGCCCGAGCACTCGCCGTTCGATGCCATTCTCGTGTCCGCCGCCACACCCGAAATGCCGCCATCTCTCTTTGCCCAGTTGCGCGATGGCGGACGCCTGATTCTGCCCGTCGGCCCGTCCTCCAGCCAGGAATTGCAATTGATCTGCAAATTCGGTGGACAGCCCGAGGTGAAGATTTTCGAAGGTTGCCGGTTTGTGCCGCTGGTGGACGGAACAGTGGCTGGTGAATAGCGGCTAGTACCGTGACCGCTTGATGAGTCACACGATGGAGAGCCGGGCGTCCACGCTCGGCTCTCCCCTGACCATTGCTTTACAATTATCTTGTGGGTTTTCTCCGAAATCTGAAGATCACGCTGGAGATGATCAAGTGGGAGCACTCGATCTTCGCGCTCCCGTTTGCGCTCTGCGGAGCCATGCTGGCCGCTGGAGGTTTCCCGGCCTGGCGGCAAGTGGCTTGGATTGTCGTCGCCATGGTCTCGGCGCGCTCCGCTGCCATGGCCTTTAATCGCCTGGCCGACGCCTCGATTGACGCAGCCAATCCCCGCACTGCAACTCGCGCTCTGCCGATCGGACAGTTGACGCCAGCGTTCGTCAGCACATTCGTTCTCGTGGCGTGCGGAATTTTTGTTCTCGCCGCTTCCCAGTTGAATCGTTTGACGCTGCTGCTTTCGCCGGTGGCGTTGGCGGTGATCCTTCTTTATTCCTACACCAAGCGCTGCACGCGCTGGTCGCATCTGTTTCTCGGATTCGCACTCGGCATCGCTCCCGCAGCCGCCTGGATCGCGGTTCGCGGCTCGCTCGATCCGCGGATACTGCTGCTCACCGCCGCAGTGACGTTTTGGGTCGGCGGATTCGACGTGATCTACGCCTGTCAGGATCATGAGTACGACAGCCGCCATGGCTTGCACTCGTTGCCGCGCTATCTCGGAATCAGGAATGCGCTGGTGATCGCCCGTTTGTTTCACCTCGTGATGATCGGGCTGCTGGTCGCGCTGGTCGTCACCTTCGGCTTGGGTAAGCTGGCGATAACGGGAGTGATTGCGGTAACTGCGCTGTTGCTCTACGAACACACGCTGGTTCGTCACGATGACCTGAGCAAGCTGAACGCGGCGTTCTTCACCATGAACGGGATGATTTCGGTGGTTTTCTTTTTCTTTGTTGCTGGAGATTTGTTGCTGAGAAAACTCTAACTTAGTACCATCGAAAACCTTGAACCACGGGGTACACAGGGTTGCACGGAGGCACCAGCGACTTAATCAGGCTTCCCCCACAAGCCCGCGTTAGACTTCCCCGTTCAGGTGGCCCACCAATCATTCACTCGAACTGAAAATTATTTTGTCGTTCGTGTGTGAAATGTGGTGGACGCGGGCGGGTTTGGGGCGGATGTTTACTACTTGATACCCCCCTCCCCCCTGTCTATAGGAACGTATTACGTTGGCTTCTCAGCAACACAGGGCTAGCGTGGACGACGTCCGCATTGCTGCTGATAGTCGGTCTAGTGTCGAGTTTTAGAAAGTAGCGAAGGAGCCATCGGTCGCAAATGAAAAGTCAGCAACCCCAGCCGATTTTCGAAATTCCTGACACGGCGAAGTCGCGTGGATTCGTGGCACGCAACCCGCAATTTCCAGCCGCTCTCCTGAAATTGTTCGAAACCGCTAACAAATGCTTCGGGAGAGATCCGCGCCCCAAAAACCACCTGGAGAATGTGTGTTTCTGGCTAGGTCATACGTGCAGGCAGGACTTCCTCGAGATCGTCTTCCTCGCCATCAACGGCTACGGTGCTGGGGCAACAAAAATTCTCCGCAGCCTCTATGAGCGGGCAGTCACGATCGACTACTTGATTCAGAATCCAAACAAGGTGGAGCGGTTCCTCCAGTTTGCCGCGGTCCAAGAGAACAGAGCAATGGAAGCCGCACTTAGACAAATTCCGCCGGATCAGATCGACGCGCAGATGGGGCCGGGAAACACCGTTGTAGAGGTCCGCAAACGATACGAGCAGTACAAGGGGAACTTTAAAGCGAATGCCTGTGCGATTTGCGGAGTGAAGACTCCACCGTCCTGGGACATCGACCTCGCCTCAATGATCCAGCGGGTCGGCGAGCCCTATAAGAGGCTCTTCGTGCTCGCATATACAAACCCGAACTTCCAAATTCACGCCACACTGGCCTCAGCCAGTCCGCACGATGAAGACCGAGAGGAGCATGATGCGAAAACCGCGCTGATGGTCGCGACTGAACTCCTCCTAGCTGTGATCGGCTCCCAGAACGCACTATTCTCACTGAACCTCAAAGCCGATCTGGAGGCTTGCACAAATGACCTTCGGGATGCCATGGGGCGAGATTTTTCACCCCTGAGGGGTCCGAGACCTGAGCTCCTGGAGGGCTATCGCAAGCGTCCCGCCGGGTGCCACACGTCTCGCGCTTTTTTTCGAGACGTGTGAGGCCGCGCGGCGGGTGGCCCATTCAAGCCTGCTTTTGGCTTGAGTGGGGCAGTTCGACGGCTGAACAGAGTGTTCCCGCCGCTCGTTCGACGGGTGGCCCAGGTAAGCTCGGGGTGGACCACCCTTGAGAAGTTCTGATTTTCGCTCGTATTACCCAGCTGAGGGTGCCCCATCCTAACGTCGCGGTTTGTGCGACGTTAGGGTGGGGAATTGGAGACGTCCAACCCCTTAGAGCACGTCAGCGACCGACGAAAATCCCCGCCCAAGCGGAGCTTGGACGGGGCACCCTCGTGCGTGATCCTGAATGCTAGACCGGGCCACCGCCTCCACCCTTCGGTTTTGGACTTCCTGTCTAATAACACACTGGGGATGCCCCATCTTTGCGCTTTTTGCAAGGGTGGGCGACGATGCTGCGGATGCGTTTCGTTTGGAATCCGCGCCGCGTGAAGGCGCTAGTCACATTGTGCGATCAGACTGCCACCCACCCTTCGCAAAAAGCCGCGAAGGATGGCACCCTCTGCGTGGTTGTGCTGGCGGAAAGCTGGGCCACCCTCTATAACCTTGGCGGCGTTGTCAAGAGACACGTAGAGTGTCCGAGGCGGCTGCACCCTTGCGGTAGTGCTGGACCCCCAGGTTTTGTTCTTGCTTCTTAGGCAGCTTTTGGTGTTGCTCTTGCTCTTTGTG
>JANXZM010000062.1 GCA_025355505.1 Acidobacteriaceae bacterium
TAACCTACTGAAAGAATGGCTCCTCAGGTAGGACTCGAACCTACAACCCTCCGGTTAACAGCCGGATGCTCTGCCATTGAGCTACTGAGGAGTGGGAGCACGCTGGTTTCCGTGCTTGAATTGTCAATAAAATCATATCAGAGGCTGCGGCGGATTGGAAACTCGCGCGTCAGCAGGCTGCCGAACCATCAGCGGGCGCGTTCTTCAGGCCGCTATGCTGATAACCTAATCTTCGTTCTGCTAACCTAGTCCTCGGCGTCTCGTTATAAATAAGAGTGAGGTGTTTATGTTCGGAGGTTCGCGTTTGCTGACCGCTTTCCTGATTCTTCTCATCGGTGTGGTTGCCCTGGTCTATGCCGAGGATTCCCGAGCCGGGGATTCCACCGGTCCTTCTAGTGCGGACGGTCCTCCGAAAGCCAAAGTTGCCCCGGTCGAGGATACGGTCCAGGGTCACAAAATCGTCGATCGTTACCGCTACCTGGAAAATCCGGACGATCCCGACACCAAGCTCTACGTCGAACGGGAACTCAGTTACACGCGCACCATCCTTGACCCGCTCCCGGGACGCGACAAGATCAATGCGCGGCTTTCGCAATTGATTGAGATTGGCGCCGTCGGAGCTCCGCAGATGGGGGGCAAATATTATTTTCACACCCGCCGCGAGGGCAACCAGAACCAGCCCATCCTTTATGTGCGCGAGGGCGTGAACGGCGGATTCAACGAATATGTGCGCGAGGGCGTGAACGGCGGATTCAACGAAAAAGATCGGGTGCTGGTTGACGTGAACAAGATGTCCACCGACGGCACCGTCGCGCTCGATTGGTGGTATGCGGCCGAAGACGGTAAGTACATCGCTTATGGGACGTCCGCCAGCGGATCGGAAGAGAGCACGCTCCATATTATCGAGAGCGCCACCGGCAAATTGCTGCCCGATACCATTGAGCGCACCCGTTTTGCCAGCCTGGCTTGGATGAAGGACAGCTCGGCTTTCTACTACACCCGCCATCCCAGGAAGGGCGAAGTGCCTGCCGGAGAAGAGGTCTACCACGTCAAAGTTTTCTACCACAAAATCGGAAGCGATCCCGCCAAGGACCCACTCATTTTCGGCGAAGGCCGCAATCCGCAGGATATTCCGAACGTCAATCTCTCCGAAGATGACCGCTGGCTGCTGATTAATGTTGGCGAAGGCTGGACGAAGTCGGAGATGTATTTGAAAGATCTCCAGTCGAGTAACCCTCCGCTTGAAATTACTACTGGCAAAGACTTTCTTTACGGCACCGAGTTCTTTGAGGGCAAACTCTACATCACCACCAACGAAGACGCGCCCCACTATCGCGTCTTTGTCGCCGATGCTGCCAACGCCAAGCGCGAGAACTGGAAAGAGCTGATCCCGCAATCGGACGCCGTGCTGCAGAACGCGAGCGTGACCGGCGGCAAACTGTTGGCGCAGTACGAGCACAACGCAACTTCCGAGCTGAAGCTGTTCGGTCTCGACGGCAAGAAGCTTGCGGACATTCCCCTGCCCGCCATCGGAAGTGTTTTCAGCGCCTCCGGCCGGTATGACCGCAACGAAATCTTTTTCGGATTCCAATCCTTCACCGTGCCACCTTCGATCTACCGCGTTGATTTGACCGACGTGAAAAGCGCGCTCTGGGCCAAGGTTGACGCGCCTTCCATCGATCCTTCCGCCTATGACGTGCAGCAGGTTTGGTACAACTCGAAAGACGGCACGAAAGTTCCGATATTTGTCGTTGGCAAAAAGGGAATCGAGAAGAACGGCAAGAACCCCACTCTGTTGACCGGCTACGGCGGTTTTAACATCTCGCTGACGCCAGCTTTCAATCGCAGCATGTATCTCTGGATGGAGCACGGCGGCATTTACGCGGTCGCCAACCTGCGCGGCGGTTCCGAGTTCGGCGAAGACTGGCATCGCGCGGGCATGCTCGAGAAAAAGCAGAATGTATTTGACGACTTCATCGCCGCCGGCGAGTACCTCATTGCACAGAAATACACCGATCGCGATCACCTCGCCATCTATGGCGGATCGAACGGCGGCCTGCTCATGGGCGCGATGATCACGCAGCGGCCGGACCTGTTCCGCGCCGTGGTGTGTGCCGTCCCTCTGCTCGACATGCTGCGCTATCAGAATTTCCAGATCGCCAAACTTTGGATTTCGGAGTACGGCTCCGCCGAAGATGCCAAACAGTTCGACTGGCTCTACGCGTACTCGCCCTATCATCATGTGAAGCCCGGAGTGGAGTATCCCGCCATCCTCTTTATGACGGGCGATACGGATACACGCGTCGACCCCATGCACGCCAAGAAGATGGCCGCGCTCATGCAGGCCGAAGCGAAGAACGGCGCTAGCAAAGAAAGACCGATTCTGCTGCGCATTGAAACCAAAGCCGGACACGGACAGGGCAAGCCCGTTACCAAGCAAATCGAAGAGAGCACCGATATGTATTCGTTTCTGTTCTGGCAGCTCGGGGTGAAACCGTAGTTGTGGAGGGACCGGCGTTTTCGCCCCTTAGGTTCCCCCAGTGCTCCTCCGTGCCCTCTGTGGTTAAATGAATCAAGTGGCCACTGATCCCAAAATCCGCGTCCTCGTCGCAAAGCCCGGCCTTGACGGCCACGACCGCGGAGCCAAGGTCATCGCTCGCGCTCTCCGCGATGCCGGTATGGAGGTCATCTACACCGGGCTGCGTCAGACGCCGGAGATGATTGTCAACGCCTCGCTCCAGGAAGACGTGCATGTCATCGGACTCTCGATTCTCTCGGGCGCGCACAACGCCATCGTTCCGCGCGTGATGGACCTGCTAAAGCAAAACAAAATGGACGATGTGCTGGTGCTGGTTGGCGGCATCATCCCCGATCAGGATATCGAAGGCCTCAAGAAGATCGGCGTTTCCGGCATCTTCCAGCCCGGCACCCCAATGGGCAACATCGTTAAGTTTATTCGCGAGCATGTGAAGCCGCACAGCGGTCTAGCCGACGATCCAATATAGTCTGCAATCCAAGCCGCCCAGCCAACCAACTTTGTCATCCTGAGTGAAGCGAAGGATATGCTTTCGCGCGCGCCATCAAAGAACAGCGCCTTCCACTCGCCTAATAGTGCATCATGTTCCGGTGTCTTCGCTCTTCTTCCGAATAAGGTCCGACGGCTCGGCGCGCATCTTGCGCCTCACTTCGCCCGACGGCACCAACCGCCTTACCCGCGCCTGCGTGCTCGCACTGACCGCGGCCTTCGCTGAACTCAAAGACGAACTGCAAAAGCAACTCCGCCCGCTGATCATCGCGGGCAATCGCCATTTTTTCTCGGTCGGCGCCGACCTGAACGAAATCGCCGCACTGACCGGCCCCGAAGCCTGCCAGTTCTCCGCCATGGGACAAACACTCATGAACGCAATCGCCAGCTACCCCGTCGCCGTCATCGCCGCCATTGATGGCCACTGCATGGGCGGAGGTCTCGATCTCGCGCTCGCCTGTCACCGCCGGATCGCCGCGCCCCACGCCGTCTTTGGACATCGCGGCGCCGCTCTCGGCCTCATGACCGGATGGGGAGGTACGCAACGCTTGCCGCGTCTGATCGGCAAGGGCAGAGCGCTCGAGCTTTTCATCGCCGCGGAAAAAATCTCCGCCACACAAGCGTTCGAAATCGGAATGGTGGATACCATCGCCAACGATCCGGTTGCGGAGGCGCTGCGTCAATTGCATATGTCTCGCTGATTTATGTGGCGCGTTCATACCCTTTCACGTTTTTACAAATCTCTGCCAGGGTTCGCAGACAGAGTATCCGTGCCACACAGATCACGCGCTACAGCACCAACGACCAGTTCAGAAATGCCAGCATCCAGGCCAGGTTGAAGGCGAACAGCGCCCCACACAGAAACGCGAAGTGTGTCCGCTCCATCTTCTCTGCCCATTTTCCCATCGTCAGATAAGCCGGATACACCGGAAGCAGATACCGCGGAGCGCCCAGCAGTGGCGGCCAGCACAGCCGCAAAAGAAGATGCACGATCACCGCCGCCGAAAAGCACCTGTCTTCAATCCGCCGTCGCGCCGCCACTCCCGCAATGAAGAAGAAAATCAACGTAACCAGGCCGATCAGCACCAGTGCGTCGAAGTGGTTCGCCAGCGAACCAAGCGCCCTCCACAGCGTCGTCCACGGACTTGCCACCTCCGTGTTCCAGTACGTCCTATAAGCGGCCACCACAGTCAGTCGTCCCGTCTGATGCAACCAGGACCAATATCCCAGCGTGCCGAGGGGAGCGAACGCGACTGGCCATCGATCTCGGCGCCGCGTCCGCCAAGCCATGATCACTAAAGGCACAATCACCAGGGTTCCCGCAGACCTTGTCAACCCGGCAGCAAAGGCGCACGCCGCCGCCAGCACCCAACGTTCGTCCCGCGCCCAAATGACGCACCAGACAATCAACGCAACCGCCAAAGCCTCGGTGTACCCCGCGAAAAAAAAGAAACTTGCTGGCCACGCCGCCGCCAGCATTACCGGCCGCAGCGGATGCGCATTTGGAAATTCGCTTTGCACCAGGCGCAGCAGCCCCCAAAAATAAAAAAACGCCGCCACGGTCGAAATTAGCAAGGCTGCAGCCAGCGGGCCAGCCAGTCCGCTCAAGCCCCGAATGAGGCACGGATAAAGAGGATAGAAAACCACTCCCCCCGGCCGGTCATATCCACGCTCGGCGATGCGCAAATACCAGAGCGTGTCAAATCGCTCCCAAATCCCAAGCAGCGCATAATGCAGACCGCTCGGCGCCGGCAAATTCTCGGTCAGCGCATTGCTGTGAATCAAACGAGCATCCGGATGCAGAAACACCGCTAAGGCCGCCGCGATGCCCGTATAAACCACACGCAACGCCGCCGTGATCGCTAAAGCGATCTGCCAATCCGCTCGCGGCTCCAGTTTGCGCCACACTCCTGATCCACCCTCCACAACGAACTCCGCAGCTGAGTCTATCAGCCAAATCCCTCCGCTCCGCCCTCCGTCCCGCTGGTATAGTAAGTAGTTTCGTAAGCAGTTTGGAAATCTGCCCTCATGCGCGAACGCACCGATTCCACGGCCCTGTCCATCAACAACGTTCTCCCCACGAAACTTGACCCCAGCTCTCTGCGCTTCGAATCCAACATGCGCGCACTCGCCGACCTTGTCGCGCAAGTCCGCAACGAAGAGGAAAAGATCCGCGAAGGCGGAGGTCCCAAAGCCATCGAAAGCCAGCACGCCAAGTCGCGCCTCACTGCCCGCGAGCGCATCAACCTGCTCGCCGACCCCGGCTCTTTCTTCGAACTCGGCCTCTATGCCGCGCACAAAATGTACGAAGATTGGGGAGGCGCCCCCGCCGCCGGCGTCATCACCGGACTCGCCCGCATCCAGACCCGCATGGTCATGCTCATCGTCAACGACGCCACTGTCAAAGCCGGCGCCTTCTTCCCCATGACCGCGAAGAAAGTTATCCGCGCACAGAACATTGCCATCGAAAATCGCATCCCGACCATCTACCTCGTCGATTCCGCCGGCGTCTTCCTTCCCCTGCAAGAAGACGTCTTCCCCGATACCGACGATTTTGGCCGCGTGTTTCGCAACAACGCCGTCATGTCGGCCCTGGGCATCCCGCAGATTGCCGCCATCATGGGCATGTGCGTGGCCGGTGGCGGATATCTCCCGGTGATGTGCGACCACGTTCTCATGACCGACGGCAGCGGCCTGTTTCTTGCCGGCCCCGCGCTCGTGCAAGCCGCCATTGGGCAGAAAGTTTCCGCCGAAGAATTAGGCGGCGCCGCCATGCACTCCGCCATCAGCGGCACCGTCGACTTCCGCGAGCCCAACGACCAAGCCTGCCTCGCCCGCATCCGCTCGCTCATTGACAAATGGGGATACCGCCGACAGTCCATCTGGGATCGCAAAAAGCCCGTGGACCCGGTAATGCCCGCCGAAGAAATCTACGGCGCCTACGATGCCTCGCCCGCGCGCCCCTATGATATGAAAGAAATTCTTGCGCGCATCGTGGATGAAAGCCGCTTCGACGAGTACAAGCCCGAATACGGCAAGACGCTGATTTGCGGCTACGCTCGCATCGGAGGCTTCGCCGTAGGTATCGTCGCCAACCAGAAACTCCACGCGCACCAGACCGACCATGAAGGCCACAAGCGCGTCGAGTTTGGCGGCGTCATCTACACCGAATCCGCCGAAAAAGCCGCCCGCTTCATCATGGATTGCAACCAGAGCCTGATCCCGCTCGTCTTTTTCCACGACGTCAACGGCTTCATGGTCGGTCGCGATGCGGAGTGGAGCGGCATTATCAAGGCGGGCGCAAAAATGGTGAATGCGGTGTCGAACTCGGTCGTGCCGAAAATCGCCGTGATCGTCGGCGGTTCCTTCGGCGCCGGGCACTACGCCATGTGCGGCAAAGCCTTCGATCCGCGCTTTGTTTTCGCATGGCCCACCGCGAAATACGCGGTGATGAGCGGAGATGCCGCCGCCGGCACGCTGGTAGAAATCAAAGTGAAGCAACTGGAGCGCAGCGGCAAGAAGTTGAGCGAAGAGGAAAGAAAAGAACTTTTCGATTCAGTTAAGAAGACGTATGAGGAACAGACCGACCCGCGTTACGGCGCCGCCCGCTTGTGGATCGACAAAATCATCGACCCCATGGAAACGCGGCAGGCCATCACGCAGGCGCTGGAAGCGGCGTCGCTGAATCCGGACGTGCCGGAGTTTAAAGTGGGAGTCTTGCAAACATAGAATCGGGTGAGCGGGCCATCGGATCATCGGGTGATCTGACAAGCTCTGTTGATCCGACGACCCGATTGCTGGTAGCCATGGATGAAGCTGTAAAGTTGATCGAGTGTCCCCGCGATGCCTGGCAAGGCCTCAAGGGCCAGATCCCTGCCGAACTCAAGACCAACTACATCCAGGCACTGATCTCCGCTGGCTTCAAGCATATTGATGCTGTCAGCTTCGTTTCTCCGAACGCCGTTCCCCAGATGGCCGACTCCGAAGAAGTTCTGAAAGAGCTCGACCCGCCCGACGACGTGGAAATCATCGGCATCGTGGTCAACGAAAAAGGCGCGCAGCGGGCGATTGCGACCGAGGCCGTCCGCACCCTGGGTTTTCCGTACTCGATCTCGCCAACATTTCTGCAGAACAATCAGCGTCAGACGCTGGAAGACGCTATCGAGGAACTGGAAAAGATCGAGAAGAAAGCCGACGAAGCCGGGCTTAAAACAGTCGTCTACATCTCGATGGCCTTCGGCAACCCCTATGGCGATCCGTGGAGCGTGGACGAGGTCGTCGAAGCCGTTGCCTTGCTCGAGTTGCAGGAGATTCGCATGATTTCGCTTGCCGACACCGTAGGCGTAGCGCCGCCCGAGAAAATTCAGGAAGTAGTTTCCGCCGTGATGGCCGAGTATGGTTACCTCGAAATCGGAGTCCACCTGCACAGCCGCCCCGATCAGGCCGCCGCCAAGATCGCCGCAGCCTATGAAGCCGGCTGTCGCCGCTTCGATTCCGCCATCGGCGGTCTCGGCGGATGCCCATTCGCGCAGGATGACTTAGTGGGGAATATTCCCACGGAAACAGTAATCGAAACCTTGCGTGGCTGCGGTGCGCAATTGCCGCCGCTCAAATCGTTGGACGCCCTTGTGCGCGCAAGCACGGAGATCGGCGTGAGGTACAAAGCTTCTCCGGTTCCCTCGGGATGACAAGTTCTTTGTGCAGGACGAATAACTAAAGAGCAGTGCCCCAAACCGGTTCCTGGTCTACGAATGAATTACAAAACGCTCCAACTCGCTTTCGACTCTGGCCTCGCCACCATCACCCTCAACCGGCCAGACAAGCGTAACGCCGTCAGTTACGGACTTATTGACGATCTGATCCGCTCTCTGGACGAAGTGAACAACTCTTCTGCGCGCATCCTGATCTTGACCGGGGCAGGGAAGGCTTTCTGCTCGGGCATGGACCTGGACGCCCTCAAGTCCCTGATCGGCCGTACGCCCGAGCAAAATCTCGAAGACTCGCGGACCATGGCCGGCCTGTTTCGTTCGCTCTATGAATTTCCCAAACCGACGATTGCCGCGGTAAACGGCGCGGCTATCGCGGGCGGCACCGGACTCGCCCTGCTCTGCGATTTCACGCTCGCCGTGCCGGAGGCTAAGTTTGGCTACACCGAAGTTCGGATCGGATTCGTGCCCGCCATCGTCTCGACTTTTCTGCTGCGCCAGGTCGGCGAAAAAATCGCTCGAGACCTTCTGCTTACGGGTCGCATCTTCGACGCGCCAGAAGCCCTGAAGATGGGCCTGATCAACGAGATCGTTCCGCCGGAAAAATTGCTTAGCCGTGCCCGCGAACTCGCCGCGCAGTTGGCGGAGAACAGTCCGCTCTCGCTTTTCCATACCAAGCGCCTGCTGACCGATCACGCACGCACTGAACTCGATTCGCAAATTGAAGCCGCCATCCGCGAAAATGCCGGCATTCGCGAGAGCGCCGATTTTCGCGAAGGGATCGAGTCGTTCCTCGAAAAGCGCAAACCAAAGTGGACGGGCCGATGAACCGGCCCAACACATCGACGCCTGTCAATGTAAGCAAGCCGGCGACGGTGAATGAAACTCGCATCCGCGTCCGTTATGCCGAAACCGACCAGATGGGCGTCGTTTATCACGCCAATCATTTCATCTGGTTTGAGGTTGGCCGCGTCGAACTTCTTCGCCAGTTCGGCTTCAGCTATAAAGATATGGAGCGCGAAGACGACTGCTTCATTGCCGTTGTCGATGCCCGCTGCCGCTACAAGGCTCCCGTCCACTATGATGACGAGGTCATAGTGCGCACGTACCTGAAACACGTCCGGGAGAAAATGCTCCACTTCGGATACGAACTGCGAAGCGCGGAAACTGGCGAGTTGCTGGCCGAAGGCGAGACGACGCACATCGTCGCCAATTCAAAGATGAAACCACGAGCGCTGCCGGAAAAATTTATCAACGTGTTCCGGGACGCGGTGGGCAGCCACTGAAGAGGCATTTCGTTTTATGCAAACTTGCGGCATCGCTAAAGCGATGCCCCGATACGAACCGCGCTAAAGTGATAGCCTGATACGAAACATGATGTTCTGAAACGGCCCCGAACGAAACGACTCAAACTGAGAACTGAGAACCGGGAACCGGGAACTGAGAACCGTCTTGAAAGCCCTGCACATCAACGGAAACGATCTCACGCTTGAAGCCGTGCGCGAAGTGGCGCACACCGACGTCCACCGGCCTGTTCTCCTCGATCCCGATGCGCGCGAAGCCGTCAACCGCGCCCGCGCCGTCGTTGACGCGCTCGTCGCCAACAATAAAATTTCTTATGCGATCACGACTGGCGTCGGCATGCTGAGCGATGTGCACATCGTCGGCGATCAGGTCCGCGAGCTGCAAGTCAACCTCGTGCGCTCGCACGCCGTCGGCGTGGGCGAGCCGCTTTCGATCCCCGACACGCGCGCCATGATGCTTCTGCGCGCCAACTCCCTATCGAAAGGCAACTCGGGTGTGCGGGCAATCACCATCGACACCATTTGCGAGATGCTCAATCGTGGGGTCACTCCGATGGTTCCGTCGCAGGGAAGCGTGGGAGCCAGCGGCGATCTTGCGCCACTGGCGCACCTGGCGCTGGCAATGATCGGTGAAGGCGAATGCTTCGACGAAAAAGGCGCGCGCATCGCCAGTGCCGAAGCGTTGAAGCGCGCACAAATCAAACCGCTGGTGCTGCAAGCGAAAGAAGCGGTGTCGCTCATCAATGGCACGCAAGCCATGTTGGCCATCGGCGCTCTGATGCTGCTGGCCGCGGAGACGCTGGTGGATACCGCCGACGTCATCGGCGCGATGGCGTGCGATGCCCTCAAGGGAACCAACGTCGCCTTCGACGAGCGCATTCAACGGGCTCGCCCGCATGCCGGACAAATCAAGACCGCTGCGAACCTGCGCCGTCTGCTCGAACAGAGTGAGATCCGAGAGTCGCATCGCGACTGTGGCCGCGTGCAGGATGCCTATTCGTTGCGCTGTATCCCGCAGGTGCATGGCGCGGTCCGCGACACGCTTGCCCATTGCCGTGCGGTGTTTGAGATAGAGACGAACTCGGCGGTCGATAACCCGTTGGTGTTCGTGAAGAATCCGAAGTTGATGGACGGCGAGGGCGACGTGCTCTCCGGCGGAAACTTTCATGGCGAGCCCCTCGGGTTTGCGCTCGACTTTATTGCGATTGCTTTGAGCGCGCTGGCCGGCATCAGCGAGCGGCGGCTGGAGCGCATGGTGAACCCCGCGCTCAGTGAAGGGCTGCCGCCATTTCTCGCGCCGGGTGCGGGCATGAACTCGGGCTTCATGATGCCGCAAGTCACCGCCGCAGCGCTGGTGAGTGAGAACAAAGTGCTGGCGCATCCTGCGTCCGTCGATTCGATTACGACGTCGGGCAACAAAGAAGATTTCGTCTCGATGGGCATGATCGCGGCGAACAAGCTGAAGAAGGTGGTTGAGAACACGCGCAACACGCTCGCCATCGAGGCCATGGCGGCGGCTCAGGCGATTGATTTCCTCGCGCCACTGAAGACTTCCAAGCCCTTGCAGCACGCGCACGCGGCCATCCGAGTGGTGTGCGCGACGATGGAGAAGGACCGCGTGATGTACCAGGATTTCGCGCGCATTGCGGAGTTGATCGCCAGCGGCAAGTTGGCCGACCTGGTGCGATGAGATTGTTTTGTGGCAAGTGGCTCCATTTTCCGGAATGCGAACAATGTCTATTGAAACAGTAGAACTAGCCGCAAAGTTCGCGGAGTGCGAATATTTGCGCATGGAGTGAACATTTCCTGCGTTTCGCGATGTGAGGAAATCGCTGTTTACAGCCGGCTGCCGTATGCCGTGTGCATTACACTCGCCGGGCTTCGCGCTTCCCCCCGAAGCGCGGACGGATCGAAAGCCACCTGAAGCGACGGTCAAGAAAAATAAGGATTAGAACATGCCAGGACATCGTAAAAAGAATTGCCGTATCGGCGGCACCGCTGTGCTTGCCGGCGCTGTTGCTTGCGAACGGCAGCATTTATGCGGGGTTTGGCAGCTTCTGCGATTTTGCGGCAAATCTGTCTCGATGCTGGCTGCTGGGGTGGACGGCGGGATCGCTGACGCCGTTTCCGTCAAACCAGGTTTTCGACGAGCAGGCACCCTCGCCGGACGCCTTTTTTCTGTTGTCCATTTGGATGTCGGGGTACGGGATGGCGGCCGACGATGCGGGCAACATCCTGTTCGTGACGGGGAATTCCGATTATTCGGGGACTACCTACGACGGGATTACGAACATTCAGGAGAGCGTGGTCAAGGTTTCGCCACGCTGACGACGGTGGTTGACCTGTTCACCCCGAGCAACCAGTCGGCTCTGGCGGAATTTTTTCCGCGGTACGCGTTGAACAGGCTTGGCCTGCGCTCATCCCTGCTCAGGCCTCGACTAGGTAAGCTTGGCTGCCGATCCATCCAACCCGAGTTCGCGCGCGATCGCTTTCATGGCTGCTATGCAGAAAGCGATGTGCCCTTCGAGATCTATACCGAGATCGGCGGCGCCCTCGATGATGTCTTCGCGATGAACGCTGCGGGCGAAGGCTTTGTCCTTCATTTTTTTGCGCACGGATGGGGCTTCAACTTCGCCGAGCGATTTTCCCGGCTTGACCAGAGTGCACGCGGTGATGAATCCGGCGAGTTCATCGCAGGCGAAGAGGGTTTTTTCCATAGGTGAGAGGCGCGCGACGCCGGTGTACTGCGCGTGCGACATTATGGCGCGACGCACTTCTTCGGAATAGCCGCGTTCTTTGAGAATCTCGGAGCCTTTGTAGGGATGGTCCTCGGCGCTCGGATATTTCTCGTAATCGAAGTCATGGAGAAGGCCGGCCATCCCCCATAATTCCTCGTCGACTCCAGCTTTGCGAGCGTAGGAGCGCATGCAAGCCTCGACTGCCAGTGCATGTTTTCGAAGACTTTCCGATTGGGTGTACTCAGTTAGTAAACACCACGCGGCGTCGCGCTGATTCATGGTTTTTTGCCTGTTTCCTTCCGATTTTCCCCGCTCCATGCTTCTTCTCTTGCCTGAGCATTTCGTTTTTTTGTACTTTTGTCTTGACTTCCACAGGCCCAATCCAGCAGATTACGCACTAGTTGGCTTTGAGAGTAGCCCCCGCTCTGGCACTCGCAAAACCTGAATGGCCACTACATTAACCCCCGTGGACTCACGGGAAGTTGTACGGTGCGACCGTTGTTCTCTCGTGCAATTCCGCACATCTAACAGCCTATGCCGCCGTTGTCATCTTTCATTGGATGAAGACGAGGCCGAGATTGCCGCCATGACGCCGGCTCCAGAGGTAATGCCGGTGGACATCAATACCAGTGGACGCGGACATCTCAAATTGGCGTTCTCGATTCGATCGCTCCGGTTGCGCAATGGGTTGAGCCAGCGTCAACTGGCGCTGCGCATGTCGGTGCCTCGAACTTACGTTTCGAAAATC
>JANXZM010000044.1 GCA_025355505.1 Acidobacteriaceae bacterium
CAAACGCAATGAGATCGAACGTCTCTTCCAGCGGCTCAAGGGCTTTCGCCGCATCTTCTCGCGCTTCGACAAACTCGACGTCGTTTTCCTCGCGTTCCTCAACTTCGCGCTGATTGTCGAGGCCCTACGATAGTGTTAACACGACTTAGACGAGCTTGCGGAAAAAGAGCCCCGGCTGCGGCTGCTACACTTTGTCCGAATCCAACCCTGAAAGGAGCTTTCCTCTACCAGCGTCCCGGCCTTCGTTCACGCGCATTCTTCGATTCGAAAAGACTGGGTTGCACGGCATGGCGGCAAGGAAAAATGACTGGGCGCTTGCAGAGAAGCCATGCCGCGCTGGCTGCCCGGCACGGACTCACCGAGACTGTAGAAGGCCAACTGATTACCTGCGAACCGGCGAGTGTACTCCCGCTTTGCCAACGCTATTTCTTGTTCTGATTCCCGGATTCTTGCTATTTTGTTTGCAGGTGTGCCGAAGACCGCTTCGTTCCTCGAAGAACTACTGAAACATCCGCCGTTAAACTCACTTCAGGTCCTGAAGAAATGCTTCCAGTACTTCATTGCGTGATGAACGTTGCCGAGTAGCCCTCTGAAAAGGCACGTCATAACGGAGGGCGGATGGATTCAGGGGCGCCATAAGATTTTTCTCGATGTACGGTTGCGCAAAATGTTCGGGCAGGTAGGCCAAATGGCGGCCAGACATTACCAGGACGGCGACTGCGCTCATATCGTCGGCAATCGCTGTGACCCGTTGTGGAGAAGTGGAAAGGTGCGCCTCGGGCAGCGGGTAACTTCGCCATGCCCATTCATACTTGGCCGCTTCCGCAGGACTGACTCGCCCGATACGACGAAATAGCGGATGCTCCCTCCCACAACAGGCAATTTGATGTTCCACGAACATTTGTGTGTATTCCAGGCTGGGAACACGATGCCAAAAATAGCCGAAGGCAATATGAATCTGTCCATTCAATAAATATTCTTCGAGATCGCGTGCCGAACGCACGACGATAGAGAATTTTACCGCCTGATCACGGAGGCGAAACCGGGATATGGTTTTGCTGATGCGCGCCGATTGAGCGATTGGCAAATGGTCGATCAGGCCGATATTGAGAGCCCCCACCAATTTGCGATCCATGTTGCGCACAGCAACGCTGAATTCGTCGAGGGTCGTGAGCAATTGCCGACTCTGGTGCACAAAGTTGATGCCGCGTGGCGTCAGACGGAAACCGCTCCGGCCCCGTTCGCAAAGTCGAAATCCCAGTCGAGCTTCGAGGGTTGCCAGATGCGTACTGATGGTGGACTGACCGAGGTTGAGAGCGGCTTGAGCCGCCGTAATTCCCCCGGCATCCACAACCGAGAGAAACAGGCGGATGAGGCGCAAGTCGAAGTCAAAGACGTTCCGTAGCAAGGTCAGCCCTCCCATCGGAAACAATACATCGAAAATTCTAATTGTAAAGATTGAAAAGTTCTGATTGTACAGGTACGGAAGCTTCGAATAGCATCCACCCTCGATGGTTTTGTAATATTGAGCGCGATCGAAGTATAGGCTCGGTCGCGCACAATGTGACGACCGTGGCTAGCCGTCGGAGGTCGTTTACAGGTATAGGTGTTGCGCAACTACATAGCTTGATTGACGAGGGGGTGGAGCGATGAAAACGGGGCGAGTTCGATGTTCAGTACTCATGGTCGGGGCATTGCTGGTGTCGGCAATCGGGGCTTGGGGGCAGGGTAAATCGTCGTTGCGCGGGTCCGTTACCGACCACTCGGGGGCTGTGTTGTCCGGTGCCACCGTGATCCTGTCCAATGCGGAAACGGGTTTCACGCGAGAAGTAACGTCCGCGGCGGACGGTGTGTACCAGTTTCTGGATGTCCCGCCGGAGACTTACGAGGCCACCGTTAGCGCGAAGGGATTTAAGTCTGTCAAGCTCACGAACATTCAATTGTTGGTGAACACGCCCGGCAAGTTGGATGCTGTGCTGGAGGTGGGCGCCACCACAGAAACCGTAACCGTGACATCGGAAGCCGCAACGCTGAATACGGAAGATGCGACCGTCGGCAATGCGTTTCAGGAGAACCAGGTGAAGCAGTTGCCGATCGAGTCCCGGAACGTGGTTGATCTGCTCAGTCTGCAACCTGGAGTGGTGTATCTCGGCAACCGGACGGATATCGATCTGAACCAGGATACGCGCAGTGGATCGGTGAATGGAGCGCGCAGTGACCAAACATCGGTCTCGATGGATGGTATTGACGTCACGGACCAAGTCACCGGATTGGCGTTTACGTCGATCCTGCGAACGACGCCGGACTCGCTGCAGGAATTTCGTGTCACGACTTCGAACCCGACCGCTGCGGAAGGGAACTCGTCAGGGGCGCAGGTAGCGCTGGTTACCAAGAGCGGCACGAATTCGTTCCACGGCTCACTCTATGAATATCTGCGCAACACAGCAACGAGCGCAAACGACTATTTCATTAAGGAATCGCAACTGGCAAGCGGGGTCCCGAATAAGGCGCCTAAACTGAATCGCAACGTGTTTGGCGTAGCGGTTGGCGGACCTCTTAAAAAGAATCGGCTGTTTGTCTTCGCCAATTACGAGGGGCGACGGGATCGCGAGCAGAATAGCGTTGTAACAACGGTACCTACGGCGACGTTGCGGCAGGGGCAGGTTCTTTATCCGGACACCAGTGGCAACATCACGACGGTGAATCCAAGTGACCTTCAGAAATGGGATCCTCTGGGGATCGGCGTCAATTCACCGGTGCTGCAGTATTTCCAGTCTTTCCCCATGCCAAATGACAATTCTGTTGGGGATAATGGTCTTAACTTTGCAGGATATCGCTTTGCTGCACCAACTTCCGGCCGGTACGACGTATACATTGGGAGAGTTGATTACAAGATCGACGCGAAAGGTTCTCATACGCTATTCTGGCGGGGAAGTGTGCAGGGAGACTATGTAACGGGAACTCCCTACCTAGTAGGAGGTCCGCCGCAAACTATGACGGAGAATCGCGGAAAAGGATTCGCACTGGGCTACACCGCGATTATCAAGTCATCTCTGGTGAACGACTTCCGATTCGGCCTGACCAGGGCCAGCATGGGAAATGTTGGAGACAGCAAACAGCCATTCCTTGGGCTGAACGTCATTTCCGGAGGCATCAAGCGAACCAGTTCGATTGTCTTACCGGTATACAACTTTTCGGACACAGTGTCGTGGACGAAGGGACGCCATTCCATCCAATTCGGCACGAGCATCCAGTTCATTCATGATTCGGTCGTCAGCTACAACAACTCCTTCAGTCAGGCGAATCTGTCCACAACCTTCATTAACACCGGCGGTTTTGCGACGACGGGGAGTCCATTTGACCCGAACGCGGAAGGCTTTCCCCACGTGAGTCCGAACTTCACGCTCGGCTACGACCAGGCGGCGTTTGATGTTCTCGGAATTATTACAAACGTTTCAGCGAACTATAACTACGACAGGAAGGGGAATCTGCTGCCACAAGGCACGCCAGTGAAGCGGAACTATGCGTTGAATCAGTACGATTTTTTTATCCAGGATTCGTTCCGGCTGCGGCCCACGCTGACAATCAACCTGGGATTGCGATATCAACTGGAGTCTCCGCCGAACGAAACGAACGGGTTGCAAGTCTCATCCACCTTTCCGCTGGGCAAATGGTTGCAACAGCGTGAAGCGAACATGCTTAAAGGGATTCCATCGAGTCAGGATCCCACAATTCAATATGTGCTAGGCGGATCGGCGAACAACGGTCCTCCTTTTTATCACTGGGATTACAAGAACTTCGCACCACGCGTTGCCCTGGCGTATGCACCGAGACCGACGAGCGGATTGATGAAAGGGTTGTTCGGGGAAGGGAAGACTTCAATCCGGGCAGGATTTGCTCTGGCATACGATCACTTCGGCACAGAGCTGATCAACACGTTCGCGCAGAATGGTTCGTTCGGGCTGGCGACGAATTTGGTCACGCCACTAGGTTCGCAGAGTGTGGATTGTGCCCCCAGGGTCGCTAGTCTTACCGCCATCCCGGTGTACGGCTGCCCCAATCAAAATAATGGTTACATCACAATCCCCGCGCCGCCTGGCGGCTTCCCCCAAACTCCGCCGGTTGGTGCGGCCAACGGTGGATTCGGAAATGGCTTCAGTCTGGACGAAGGCATCAAAACGCCCTACGTCTACATGCTGAATCTTTCGGTGGCGCGGGAAATCACGCCAACCACCTCGTTGGAAGTTTCCTATCTCGGGCGGTTATCGCACCGATTGCTATCCCAAGAAGACTTCGCGCCGCCGTTGAATATCGTCGATCCACAATCCGGCGTGGATTATTTTAGCGCGATGGGTCGGCTGTCGACTCTTGCGCGTCAAGGAGTTCCGCTGTCGCAAATTACGCCGGCCTCGGTGGGGCCAACGGCTGCGTATTGGAGCAATCTTTTTTCCCCGATTACGCAATCCAATGTGCCGAATACCCAGTGTCTTGCTGGAACCTGCACGCCAGTCCAGGCGATTTATTCGATGGAGCAAATCTATCTCTACAATGAGACGTTCATTCCATACTTTCTGGATATACCCGGTTTCATCTGTCCCAATGGCTGCAGCACCCTCGGTCAATACACTTACTACAATCCTCAATTTTTTTCGTTGTATGGGTGGCGATCCATGGGAACAGGGAACTACCACGCGTTGCAGGTTTCATTCAGGAAGCGGCTGTCGCATGGAATTCAGTTCGATCTGAATTACACGTTCTCGAAATCAAACGATCTGACCTCGGCGGCATCGCGTGTTGCGCCCATAAACGTGACGGCGGATCTGGCGAATCGAGTTGGCGCGGGAATCATCAATTCGTTTAATCCGCGACAAATGTATGGCGTTTCCGACTACGACATGACGCATCAGTTCAACGCGAATTGGGTTGCAGAGTTGCCCTTTGGAAGAGGCAAAGCTATGGCGGCGAATGCGCCGGGTTGGGTGAACGCAGTCATTGGCGGGTGGCAGTTTTCGGGGCTGTACCGAATCACAAGCGGGTTGCCGTTTTTTGTTAGCAACGGCGTCAATTTGCCGACGAACGGCTCGAATGCAGGACTCGCGACGCAGATCGCCCCGATCCGGAGCGGTGGTGCGACAAAGAGCCCAGATGGGCGTGTACTACTGTTCCCGGATACCGTTGCGGCTTTTAACGCGTACGAATTCACATACCCAGGACAGTCGGGAAGCCGCAACACGGTTCGTGGAGACGGATTTCTGGGGTTGGATGCGTCGTTGAGTAAGCGTTGGATCATGCCGTATCAAGAGGGGCACAGCGTGCAATTTCGCTGGGAAGTGTTCAACGTCGGCAATTTCACGCGATTCGACGTAAACTCCAACCCGTCTTCGTTGACCAACTCGACCAATTTCGGCACCTACACGGGGTTGCTCACGAATCCTCGAGTCATGCAGTTCGCGCTGCGATATGAGTTCTGAGAGCCGGATTAGACTCATAGCTGACGTTCGGGAACAGAATAGCGGAAGAATGTGGAGAGAATCAGGTGACTATGAAGCGATGCCTGTTTAAGCTCGTCATCGTGTTTGCCTTGGCCTGTTTGGCAAACGCTCAGACGGTAGTGCTTACCGGAGCGACAATCATTGACGGTAATGGCGGTCCGCCGATTCACGATGGCGTCGTGGTGATTCAGGGGAAACGGATCGTTGCGGTTGGACCCAAATCTTCCGTTTCCGTCCCTGGTGGCGCACAGGAAATCAAGCTCAACAATAAGTTCATTCTTCCGGGGTTGATGGACGCGAATGTACACCTGATCCCCTGGCCTAGCTGGAGCTACATTGAATTTCTGGCCCGTTACGAGAATAAGTTCGACGCCATCATTGAAGAGGCTGCTCAGGTTGCTCTGAAACGTGGATTCACAACCGTGTTCGACTCGATGGGCCCGTTGGATCCCTTGATGCGAGTTCGCGATCGCATTGCAAATGGCGAAATCGAGGGTAGCCGAATGTTTGTCGCGGGAGACATTGTAGGCTTTCGTGCCGTATTTACGACGGCTGAATCTATGCGCGCGGCCAGCCAAACGTTTCAGAAACGCATTAATGCCATGTTTGAAAAAAATGTCGGCCCCGATCTGTGCTGGAAGACACCGGCACAGGTTGGCGAAGAGATGCGGAAGTATGTCGCTCTAGGTGTCGACTTCGTGAAGTACGGCGCGACGGGCGACGGAGCTCCGACTAACAGTGAGGTCGGGCAGGATGCCGTGCTGCGATTTACCCCGGAACAACAGCGGGCTATGGTTGAAGCGGTTCATCAGGCCGGTAAGATCATCCAAGCGCATCAGACTTCCGCCGAAGCGCTGCGGTCCGTCTTGGACGCGGGCGTGGACATGACGCAGCACTGTTCGTTTACGGGGCCCTCACGAATTCCGGACGCCACCATCAAACTGATGCTGGAACGGAAATTCTACTGCGGGACGCAGTGGTTGACGCTTTCGCCGGCGGAGGAACAACAGGTGCGCGATCGGAAGTTTATCGGGTCGGACGCGGACAACGGGAAAGACAACGTGGACTACAGCTTGGAGAACGAAATCCGAATGATCAAAGCAGGCGTGCCCATGCTAGTGTCCACCGATGCTGGCTTGATTGATCCCGATGTTGCCAAAGGGCCCGTCCCTCAAGTCTCTCAGGAGGCTGGTGCCGCTCCCGATCCATCCGTGTTCATCGGTTCAGAGATCGGTGTAGCCGAGTTCACTTTGATGCACGCCATGAGGCAAAGGGGCATGACGCCGATGGCGATCATTCAGGCCGTGACTAAAAACATTGCGGCGGCGTATCACAAGTTGGATCAGTTCGGCACGATCGAGCCGGGCAAGTTTGCGGACCTCGTCGTGATGGATGCAGACCCACTACAAGACATCGAGAATATGCGCAAAATTTCGATGGTCATGAAAGAGGGGAAAACGGTTGAGGTGGATAAATTACCCCGCGATCCAGTTCTGACCTCTCCGGAGGCCATGGATGCAGGGCGGATCCGTACGAAATAACGCGAATGCGGTGTTTGATCGAAGAGAGTTAGGAGGCGCATGAAGAAAGTACTGCTGGCAATGATGATTGCCCTTTGCCTGACCGGCGTCACAAAGGCTCAGACCATTGTGGTTACTGGAGCCACAATTATCGATGGCAATGGCGGCACGCCGATTCGTGACGGCGTAATCGTCATCAACGATAAGCGTATTGCTGCCGTTGGCCCCAGGTCGTCCGTTAGCGTCCCGGCAGGTGCACAAGAGATTCGAGTAAACGGCAAATACGTTCTGCCCGGTCTGATGGACGCTAACGTGCACCTCATTCACTGGATGAACTGGGACCATATCGAGTTTCTTGCGCGTTACGAGAATCAGCTCGAGCCATTAATCGAAGAGGCGGCGCAAACCTCCTTGAAGTACGGCGTCACCACCGTCTTCGACTCGATGGGCCCGCTCCGGCCGCTGATGCAAGTCCGCGACCGGATCAACAAAGGCGAAGTCATCGGAAGCCGGATGTATGTCGCAGGGAACATCGTGGGCTTCCGCGCAGTGTTCGACATCGATTCAATTCACTCGGCTTCGATTCCGTTTCAAGAGCGCTACAACAAGATGTTCGAAGAGAATATGGGGCCCGATCTCGCCTGGATGACACCGGAGGAGGTAAGAGAGGAGACCGGCAAATACATCGCCCTGGGCATCGACTTCTTGAAGTATGGTGCTACTGGCGATGGGTTTCCCATCAATAGTGAGATCGGTCAGCATGCCGTACTGCGCTTTTCTCCCGAACAGCAGAGGGCGATGATCGAGGAATGCCATAAAGCTGGAATCATTGTCCAGACACATCAAACCTCAATCGAAAGTCTGCGCGAAGTCCTGGAGGCCGGTGCGGACATGGTGCAACACGGCTCTCACACGGGACCAGCGCCGATGCCGGAATCCACGTTACAAATGTTCCTGTCGAAGAATGTCTATTCTGGCATTCAGACCAATACGCAGCGCAAAACGAAATTACAACTTGAGCACGCGCAATACGAGTTCCCGCCGGATCCGCTGCGTGCACAGTCGATTCGCGTACAACACGAGAATGAAGCGCGCATGATCAAGGCAGGCGTTCCGATGCTTCTCGCGACGGATGCTGGGGTGAACGATCCGGACATCTACGCGTCACGATCGGACTACCAAAAGCTGGATTGGATGCTGGTCCTCGGCGAAGGGCACTACTTGTGGATGCGCGCCATGGTGGAGCAAGGAATGACGCCCATGACCGTGATCCAGTCCGCAACGAAGAACATCGCGGCCGCATACCACAAACTGGATCAGATGGGGACGCTGGAGCCCGGAAAGTTTGCGGATCTGATTGTTGTGGATGCCGACCCCCTGCAGGATATCGAGAACATGCGAAAACTCTCTTTGGTAATGAAGGAAGGGAAAGTGATTGACACTCAAGCGTTGCCGTTCAATCCGATCTTGACTTCCGAAGCCGCGAAAAATCCGGGCTTGGTGAGAATGAAATAGCGGCTTCACAATTCAGTTCAGCGGTTCCAAAGTAGAGTCGTTGGCGAGGGGCGGCGATGCTGCTTGCCAATATAAGGAGCGCCACAAGAATGTCCATCTCGCTCGTGAAGCGAATTCAGTCCAAGCAACTGCCAGAGCCACACCCGACGCCAGTGAATGCCCTCGATTATCCGAGGTTCGCCGGAATCCCCACATTCATGCGGCTTCCGCATATTCCGGACGCCAAGCGCCTGGACGTTGCTCTGATTGGCGTACCTTATGACGGCGGTACAAGCTATCGGCCCGGTCCTCGTTTCGGGCCTCGCCGCATTCGCGAACAGTCGGCCCTGATACGACCTTACAATCCGGTTTTGAATGTCAGCCCGTTTGATCGTCTGCGCGTCGCGGATTACGGCGATTTGTCCGTTAACCCACTCTCCATTGAGGACACGTTCCGGAGAATAACAACGGAGTTGAACGCTGTCCTCCAGGAGAGTGCAATTCCGATGTGTGTCGGTGGTGACCACTCCATTCTTCTGCCAATTCTGAGGTCGATTCACAAGTTTCACGGACCCGTGGCTCTGATTCAGCTGGACGCACACTCCGACACCTGGGACGAGTACTGGGGGATCAAGTACTCTCACGGGACTCCAGTACGGCGTGCGATCGAAGAGGGGTTGCTGGCGGAGCCCTACGTCCTTCAAGTTGGTTTGCGCGGACAACTTTACAACGCCCAGGACCTGGACTACGCGCGTGAACACAAGATCGACATGGTCACTGCGGAGGAATTTCACGAACACGGGCTTCCGCTGGTGCAAAAGAAATTGAAGGCGTTCGAGGGGCTGAAAACTTATCTCAGTCTTGATATTGACGTTGTGGACCCCGCGTTTGCACCGGGAACGGGTACGCCTCAAGTCGGAGGCCTTTCCAGCGTGCAGATTCTCGGCCTGGTGCGGGCGTTGCGAGGCTTGAACTTCGTTGGCTGCGATCTTGTGGAAGTATCACCGCAATTCGATAGCGCTGACATCACCTCTTTGCTTGCGGCGAACTTGTTGTTCGAGCAGCTCTGCCTGTTGTGCGATTAAACATTGCATTTGAACAGGCCCTCAGTAATTTTGGAAAAATTAGCGAACTGGTTTAGAGCCGGGCATTCCATCCGATAAGGAGACGGAACATAGCATGAACATTGATCTGATTAACCCCGATACGCTTCACCAACCCTTTGACAATCTATACGCACAGATTGTCCGTGCGGAGGGCCGCTATTTGTATAGGATCTCTGGGCAGGTATCCATTGGACTGAAGTGTGAAAATATCGGCAAAGGCAACATGCAGGAACAGCTCACGGTGGTCTATGACATGGTCACCCGCGCTTTGAAGGCTGTAAATCTGACTTGGGCCAACGTAATTCATATTTATACGTTTACGACGAACATGGAAGAGTACATGAAGTACGAGAAACCTATCGCCAAGGCTGCATTCGGCGAAAAGCCGCCCGCATCCACGCTCGTTGAAGTGAGCAAACTGGTGGATCCCGATTGGCTGGTTGAAGTCCAAGTTGACGCAGTCGGTGACTGAAGAAAACTGCATGACGAGAGTTCTGAAATAAATGAGTGACCCTTATCGTCTCGATGATGAAAGTGGTTCGCACGGGAATGCTGCCGCCGTGCGATCGTCCGTAACGACCGTCGAACAATACGGCGTTGACTCCATACCTGATGCCGATCGCGACGCGTCGATTCTGGACTTCGTGCGACTGTGTTGGGGCGGCGCTAACTCAATTGCAACGGCAGTGCTGGGGGCATTTCCTATCATGTTTGGCTTGTCATTTTGGCAGGCCACAGCAGCGGCAGTTCTTGGTCTGATCGTCGGCTCGCTGGTTCTGGCGCCGATGTCGATCTTTGGTCCGATCAACGGGACCAACAACGCAGTCTCTTCGAGCGCACACTTCGGTGTCGTCGGCCGGATCGTCGGTTCGTTTTTAAGTCTCTTGACGGCGATCGCGTTCTTTGCGATCAGCGTCTGGTCAAGTGGCGACGCCGTGGTGGGCGCGGCTCGCGTTGTGTTTCACGTCCGTGGATCGGAGATTCAGGTTGCCGTGGTGTATTCAGTTTTCGCCGTGAGCGTGCTGATTGTTTGCATTTACGGTTTTAAGATGATGTTGCTCATCAACAAGATCGCTGTCGTTGCCAGTACGTTACTGTTCGTCTGGGGTCTCGCCGCTTTTGTGACGCTGTTTGATCCGAAGTTTGCAGGATCTGGCCTTCGCTGGGGCACTTCTGCGTTCTGGCCGCCGTTCATTAGCTCAACCCTAATCGTGTTGGCCAACCCAATTTCTTTCGGCGCATTTCTGGGCGACTGGACGCGTTACCTGCCGCGCCGGACAAGCAAGCGCGCTCTTATGATCGCCACCATCGTGGCGCAGTTACTTACTTTCTTGCCGTTTCTGTTCGGGATTGTCACGGCCTCGGTGATTGCCATTCACGCCCCAGATTATCTCGCGCGTGCCGAATACACGGGCGGGTTGCTTGCGGTGGCGCCGCACTGGTTCCTGGCGCCGTTGCTCTTGCTTGCGGTGTTGAGCGGTATGTCTACCGGCACCACCTCGCTATATGGCACGGGTCTGGACTTCTCCAGTGTTTTTCCGCGTCTCAGTCGGCCGCAAGCTACCCTGCTGATCGGCGCGATATCTTGTGCACTTATCTTCATAGGTCGCTTCTATTTCAGTTTGTTTGGATCAATTTCAACGTTTGTGTCGCTGATCATCGTCACGACCACGCCGTGGATGGTTATCATGATCATTGGATACGTTGTGCGTCGGGGTTTTTACATCCCGGATGCGATGCAGATTTTTAATAGGGGCCAGAAGGGCGGTCCCTACTGGTTCGCGGGAGGTTGGAACGTGGCGGGTATGTTGGCTTGGATTGTCTCGTCGATTGTCGCGCTGCTGACCGTCAATATACCCGATCACTTCGTGGGATGGCTGGGCAACTTAGCCGGTGGCCTTGACGTATCGTTAGTGGCCGCGCTGATCCTGCCAGCCATGCTTTACCCTCTGTGCCTGAAGTTGTTCCCGGAGCCGCGAGCTATCTATGGTCCCGCGGGCTCGCGATTCATATCGACAATTGATGTTCCAATCACACCGATCGTTGATTCCGTCCGGGGGGCGGTGAAAAGTTCCATCGGAGACACGGTCGGCTGAAGGATCGAGCGGAGGTTCGGTGTCGAGCACATTAACCCGGAGGATGCGCGGTCCGTCGAGCTGCCCACTTGGAGCAGAGCATGAATGAGCAGACCATGGATAGTGACAGTGAAATCGCAGTCAAGGCTGCAGCGGCCCGTATCGTTGCTGCTTTCGCTCGGCACGATCGAGAGGCCTACTTTGCCTGCTTTGCCCCCGCAGCCACTTTTGTTTTTCACAATCTGCCGCACCGGCTGGAAACTCGCGAAGAATACGTCCGCGAATGGCAGCGCTGGGAAACAGAAGATGGATTCCACGTGGAGAGTTGCCTCTCCACAGGGCAGCGGGTGCAGTCCTTCGGGGATATTACGGTATTTACACACTCGGTATCGACCGTCATTGGCACGAAGCAGGGGAAGGTAACACTGAACGAGCGCGAAACGATTGTTTTTCAGTCTCGTGCCGGACAGGGCTGGATCGCTGTTCACGAACATCTTTCAGCGGTTGATTGAACGTGTAATGCTAACCCTATCGCAATCGGCACTTTGTCTTATGGGGAAGACGTTGGGGCCCGGTGGAGCGAAGAAGAATCGCGGCCTTTACCCGTGGAATCGGCGTTGGCCACGACTCCAGTTGAGATTACTTTGATGGCTTGCGTCCGAAGATCCAGGTGAGCGATAAGTGAATCGCGCCGCGAAACACAGCCAACTTCTCCTGTGTCAGCTTCCCCTGGGTTACTTGTGTTGGTCTTTTCGTTACGGGGGCCACATCAGCTTCGCTTGTCGCAGTTGCGCTCTCACTATCGCCACTCCATCCAGGTGACTGCAAAAGCGCAACCCACCACTTTTATCCGCCCACCGTTTGCCCTGTTCTGCACCGGCCGCTAAACTAAATGTTTCGGGGTACTCATATGCTCGTCGTCATGCAAGCGCAGGCCACCGAAGATCAGGTCCGCGCCGTCAGCCAGAAAATCGAAGCGCTAGGATACCGC
>JANXZM010000045.1 GCA_025355505.1 Acidobacteriaceae bacterium
TCTTTGTCAGGTCGACGCCGGGGATTTCCTTCGCCTGTGCGGCGTTCGCCAGGAGTGCCTTCGTCGCATCCTCGACCCGCTCCACCTTCACGTTCTTGGTATCGCCTGACAGGTAGCGGGTCTCGAGGTCGGCCGTGTCGGCGTTCAGCATGCCGACGTGCCGCTGCTGGATCTTCCCTGCGGGATCGATGACGAACGTGGTGGGCAGCGCCGACACGCCTTTGAAGATCTTCTGCAGTTCGGGCGAGGTCATCGCCACGACGTAGTTCATCTTCTCCTTCTCGGCGAACTGCTTCACGCCGTCGGGCGTGACCTCCTCGTCTTCCGAGATGCCGAGGATGACCAGCTTGTCGCGATACTTCTCCTGCAGCTTGATGAGATCCGGGATTTCCGCGCGACAGGGCGGACACCAGGTCGCCCAGAAGTTCACCAGTACAACTTTGCCCCGCAGTTCCGCAAACGTCCAGGACATGCCCGAAAGATCTTTCAGCGTAAACTCCGGATGCTCCCGCTTGCGGTCATCCGCCTCGAGCCGGGCCATCGCCGCCCGGAACTGTTCATCATTATTAGTATTGCCATTGAGCGACGCCTCGACATGTTCGTAACGCACCAGCATGGCCAGCTCAATATATGGATAAGCCGGCGCGCGTGCAGCGGCAACTTTGGCGCCCGCGCCGGAGTTCTTCGGCTGAGCCCAAGGCACCGGCCGTTCGCGTAAAGATTCGGCCAGCGTCGTCGCCACTTCCTGCAGGGTGTTGTGTCCGAAATCCCCTTCGGTGGAAAGTCCCGCCAAATTCACCGCCAGCCGCAGCTTGTTCTCGGTTGCCGGCAGCTTGCGGATCTTGAGCGCCAGATCTTTCGTAGTGCCCGCCCGGACATCATCCGCGAGGCCACGCAGTCCATGGATCTGCTCCACGAGCGGCTTCTCGTCGGCGCTCCACACAATTTCTTTCTTCTGCGCCGAGGCAAGCGGCAACCCGAAAGTCACGATCGCGACCAACCCCAAGAAAACTTTTATGCTGCGAACTAAGACACTGGGTTTCATGGCCCACCAAGCTTAACAACAGACCACGTTCCGCACCAACTCCGGGACTAATTCCGCCCGCTCTTTTCTGCTATGTTCGAGATGAAACCGCTGGCTTCGCTCCTCGAGACTGGGCAAATGGGTCCGCGCAAATGATCGCACGACACCGCCAGATGTTTAAAGCCAAGAGGACGAACCACCGATAAATACCACGGAGGCTTGCCAATGAAGTGGATTCGTTGTCGGATCGTAGTTTTTTGGATTCCAACTCTTTCGATCCTGGCTCTGATGTGCGCAAGCGCGGTGCTGGTCTCCGCGCAAAACGAGGACGCTGCCGCCCGGGACCAGGTCCTCGCGCTGGAAAAAGCCTGGAACCAGGCCTATAAAGCCGGTGACATCAAGGCTCTCGGTTCGATCCTTGATAATTCGCTGGTCCTGGTAGAAGATGACGGCTCGCTCAAAACCAAATCCGAGTTCCTCGGGAGTATCAAAGCGTCCAAGGCTAACGAGGAGCAGGTCGCTCCCGAATCGCTCACCGTACGGGTCTTTGGAAGCACTGCCATCGCCATCGGAGTGATCGCCGTCAAGGGAACCAAGGGAGGCAAGCCAGTAGTTCACCGCGAACGCTTCATTGACACCTGGATCAAAAAGAACGGCACGTGGATCTGCATCGCCACCGACGCCACGCCCATCACGCACGGCGGGTCGTAAGTCAGACTTTCGCTTCCGAGTTCACGAAGATTCCAAGACTCATCGCAGAGTGAAAGGCGTGAAAGGTGGGGCGCGCGGCGGTATATCATTCCGACGACTATGAACACGCTCGATCCGGCGGGGGAGTTTCTGCGCATCTCCGAGCGCTATCGGCAGATGAGTGACGGCGAACTCCTCGTCCTTATGCCACAAAACTCCGAATTGACGCCTCTTGCCCAACAAGCTCTGGCGAACGAGGTCCGGCAACGCGGGCTGAAGGCTGAGGTAGAGGGCGAGAAGCCATCTGCTCCGTCGCCGTTTAAGCCGCCGCCAGCTTTCTTTGAGCACGAACCTTCGAAACTCGGCGATTCGGCCGGTGACGATTTTCCCGACCTCGATTCTTTTTACGACGAAGACCGCAAACTGGTTGCACTCTGCACCGTATGGAGCGTGCGCGACGCGCTCAAGGTACAGACGATTCTTGATGGGCTGGGAATTCCATTTTTGATGGGACCGGAGAAAGCTACGGGCGTGGACGGGGTGACCTCAAATTTTGCGAATGGGATCGGCGTGCAAATCATGCAGATAGGTTTGGCCTGGGCTGGGCCGGCAATGCGGCACTACGAGCCTGAGGACGATCCGACTCCTAAAGAGACGGAAGAACTCGACGAGCTTCCGGTCCGCTGTCCCAAATGCCATTCCGCGGAAGTCGTCTTTGAGGGTGGGACCTCTACGCTGGTAGTTGCAACGGATGACTCTTCCCAAAAATACAAATGGACCTGCGATTCGTGCGGGCACCAATGGGAAGACGATGGCGTTGCGAAGGAGGAATGAGGTGGGGGCAAAGCCCAAGGGGGACGAAGGCGTGGAATTCCATTTTTCGAAAAGCGCGAAAGGCGGGGCACCCGGCCTTAGGAACTTCGGGCCGCGCCTCCGCCGGTGGCCTGATCATGTACCGACGCTAGGGAGACTCTGATTAAGTTCTCCATTTTCCACTGATGTTCAGGATAGATTGAGGGGAGAGCATCGGAGGGGTGGCGAGGATGAAACAGCGGACACTGGCGGCGCAGAGCGGGTTTGAACGGTACACGAAGAAGAC
>JANXZM010000099.1 GCA_025355505.1 Acidobacteriaceae bacterium
CGGCGGTGAAGCTGCCTTGGAAAACGCTGAGGAACGCGTTTCCCACATTCCCCCAGCTCCGGCTACGGAGATTATTTTAGAAGCAAAACAAGAGCGAGTCGTCGTATGATCCAGTGTGCGGAATTTGGGGGCACGTCACAGCCTATACCAGGTATCTGGTCGGGCCATCTAGCATTGCGCAACCGTGCCCGCAAATCATTGAGCACCTCATCCGCGACGTGAATCCGAAATGGTTTCACTACAATTACCCCCCTCTTGGCCATAGCCAGTGGCCAATTGAACGCGCAGGGAGTGTCGCACGGGGTCTCGTCGATCACTGTCGACAGATAGACATGAGGCGTTGCGGCCCGGGACAATCCCGTTACGACGTAGTTTAGATCATGCCCTCTTCTCACGAACGATAATGTCCTCTACCGTGGGTGAATGAGTCTAAGAAACTGCCGACAGCGGTCTTTATGAACAACTCTTCGGTCTGTAGATGATCCCGTCTGGATCACGGCCAAACCGGAAGTAAAACCGGGCCAGAAATCGGCTTCTGGGAAATTGAACCTTCCATTCGGAGCCAGCCGCTTCCCGACGGATGCCGGTTTATGGCCCCGCCCCAAACGAATTCTGCCTTAGGTTAGCGCTGGCGGGGCAAAGCCCCGCCACCACACAGGCCGAAACTCTTCCGGCGTCATTCTTCGGGTGGGGCTTGCAGGCCTTCGCCGGGGGCGAGTGGGAGGCGGGAGGCTCCGCTGAGGAGGCTTCGTTCCTGCGGAGAGAAGGCACGCTGGTATTGCTCGGAGTTGATGAGGCGGTCGCGCTCTTCGGGGTTGAGGGTGCGCATGTCGCGGATCGCCCGGTTGACGGCCTGGCGGCGATCGGGCGGCAACTGCCTGAACTGCTGAAAGAGCTGGCGCGCGTGCTGCTTCTGGTCTTGCCGCAGGTGCTCCCAGGTTTCCATGCGGTTGAGCACGCGTTCCTGGCGCCGCGGAGGCAGGCTGGAAAAATGCTGCAACCTGTTTTGCAATCGGGCGCGCTGCTGCGGGGGGAGTTTGCGGAATTGCGTATCGTTTTCCAAAGCGCGGCGCTGCTGTGCGGGCGGCAGGTCTTTATACCGTCGCAGCCAGTTTCCGGCGTGGCCGGGCTGATTCTGCGGTGGACGGGCTTCATTGGGACGGCTGGGATTGGGATGGTCTTCTTGCTGAAAGCGGTGCCACTGCCCGTCCGCAGGTTGCGATTGCGGATGCTGTCGCGGTGGAGGTGGCGCCGGCACATGGCGGACTTGAGCGAACGACGGTGTCAGCAGCAGCGCCGCCAGACATCCCGTAATTGTCGCCCGTCCCAACATGTTTGGTCTCCTCAGTCCGCAAATCTTACGGATTCGCGGTCACGTCGTCCTGCACCTGCAGTTCGTCGAGCACATCGAAATCGGCGTACAACTCGTCGTTCCTCTCCAGCGCCTGCAAATCGCCGACGGCGGTTCCGGGCTGCACCGGCAAACTGAGAGATGGAGGTTTGGTCGCGATGGCTGCGGTCTCGTAAATATACGACTTGCCGCCAATGCCAATTCCTAGGACTAGCGCACCGGCAAATATTACGCCCGCGACTGACATGGCCCACGCCGGACGCCGCACCCAGTTCAACCATGCCGCAGCCGGGCGCGCCATTTCTTCGCGCAGGCGCGCTTGCAGGCGGGTGTCGAAATACGGCGACGGCTCAGGCGCCTGCCATTCATCGAGCAGCGCCATGGTTTTCTGCAAGTCGCAAAATTGCGCAGCGCAGGCGTCACAAGTTGCTAAGTGTTTCTCAACCTCCAGCCCCGGCAGCAATGTTGCTGCGTCCGTGCCAGCGGCCAGGTCCGGCAAGAGTTCGCGAATTTGTTTGCAATTCATACTGCTTCCCTCTACTTCCCCGAAACGAATTCTTTTAGCTGCTCGCGCAACGTTTCGTAGGCGCGGAACAGCAATGACTTGGTGGCGGATTCGCTGAGCTTCAGCACTCCGGCAATCTGGCGGTAATCCATCTGCTGATACTTATGCAGGATGACCGCCACGCGCTGGCGCTCAGGCAGCGCATTTACTTTACTGCGGATGGCCGCCAGCCGCTCCCGCTTCAATATCTGATCTTCGGCGGTGAGCGAGTCGTCGGCCAGGTCGGGCGTGTTGCCCGTTTCCTGGTCCGGTTCATCGAGCCGCACCGTATTTTCCGGACGCTCGTGGCGAGTATCGCGCGCATGGTTGACGGCCAGGTTGGTCGCGATGCGATACAGCCAGGTCGTGAACTTGGCGCTCGGCTGGTAACTGGTGCGCGAGCGGTACACGCGCAGAAACACTTCCTGCGCCAGTTCTTCTGCGGTCGAAGGGTTGTGGCACAAGCGGCACATGAACCCGACCATCGGCCGGCGATATTTCTGCACCAGGTAAGCGAAGGCGGGCTCGTCGCCCGTCTTCACCCGAAGCATCACGTCGGCGTCGGAAACGGCGGCGGTGCTGACGATGGAATTTGCCATGGTTACGGGCGCAGACGGGGTCGCTCCCGCAAAGTTCAGCATTCCGCGATCCATGGCCACGCTGCTCACATCAGTAGAAACCCCGTTCGGGGGAGAAAGTTGCGCGTCAGCGGGGGCAGGAACGCGCGCGGAAGTGTTTTCCCGTGAATCAGTTACGGATCGGTGATCGGGAATGTCGGAGGCGGCCATGAAAGGGCGATGGAAAGAGGCTATCGGGAGCGGCGAAGGCGGTCAAGAGGCTGGGTGGATGCCGGAAGGAGCGGGCACGATTTGTTACAATGAAAAAACCGCATCCAGTGGGCGCTTAACTCAGCGGTAGAGTGCCATCCTCACACGGTGGAAGTCGTAGGTTCAAATCCTACAGCGCCCACCATATTTTCCCGGAGCCTCGGGCGCATCTGCCGGAAAGGCCCAACCCGCAAATCTAGGCGAGCACTGCGGTAAGGGTGAAGCGCGGTGATGTTGCTGTAGCGCTTGAAATCAGCGGCATTGAACGTGAGGACGCTCTCGACCGCGTAGATGTTCATGGTGGCAACTAGGCGGGCATCATAAACTTTGACGCCTTGGACCTTGTGGTCCCTTACAATCTCTTTTCAAGCGGCATAGATCGCCGGAATGTCCGGCAGCAGAGTCAGCAACTTTTCGATACTGCCGACTTCCTGGAGTACTTCCTCGTGCGATAACCCGAGCCCATTCCGATCAGCGGGACGCGTTGCCACATTCCAGAATTCGGCGATGTTTTGGGAACAGAAGAATACGGCGTCCTTTTGCCGGATCAGCTTCGAAACTGCGTGAGTAGCTTGAGCGCAAAGAGGGTGATTCGGTTGAGCACTGCGAAGCAGAATATTCGTGTCAACGAGGACACGCATCAGTGGTCGCGGCCTTCATAAATACCGTCGCGGCTTACAGCGTAATCGGACAGGGCAGGGGTAGGACGGTGGCCGGCAGACCACGCCTCAAATGCCGCCGCTTGTTCCTCAGCCGACAATGTCTTCTGCATCGTCGGGAGCACAGCTTCCTCAACCACGGAAAGGAGATATTCCTCCACGGTCATTCCGCTGGCCTGCGCTTGCGCGAAGAGCCCGGCTTCAAGTTCCGGCTTGAGATTCAGGGTAACGGTCATCGCTTGCTCTCTGCTTACAGCGTACGTCAGTCCTTACCTTAGGGCGACGGCCTCAGGCGCAGGCGGACAAGGAAAGCTTCGCCGTCGATAGGCTTAACTCGCCCGCTCTTGATGTCATGGTAGCGGCCATGGAGCATTTCGCGCACTTCGGCCACTTCTGCCAGATATCCAGCCATGGCATCTTCCATGAGATCGTCGGTAGCGCGACCGCTTTGGCAGGCCAGCTCGCTGAGACGCGATTCCGTTTCAGGCTTAAAGTGCACTTCCAGGGCAGTCAGTGTAGAGGTGCACGTTGGCTCGGTCAAAGCAAAGGCAGCTAGCAGGGTGAGGGACGCAAAAGGCACTTGGCTGCGACCTTACTGCGGCTGCTGGTCGAGCTATGTGTTGACTCCGATAGGGTGAAGCAGCCCGCCCCACTCCCTTCCGAAATGCTAAGATTTCGGGCATGCCACTGCGCAGCAAACTCAAGAAGGCTACGCGCGCGACGGGAAAGCTGGTTCGCGGGCGTAAGGGCGAGCCGCGGGCTGCGGCGGAACTGGTCATCATTACCGGGATGAGCGGGTCGGGGAAGGCTTCCGCGTTGAAGGCCTTCGAGGATCTGGGCTACTACTGTGTGGACAATCTGCCGGTGGAGCTGATTCCTCGGTTTGCCGAGCTGGCGTTGCAGTCGGGAGAGATCCCGCGTACCGCGCTGGTGGTGGATGTGCGCGAGGGTTCGCAACTGGAGAAGCTGCCGGCGATGCTGAAGTCGGTGAAGCGGACGATTCCGACGCGGGTGATTTTTCTGGAAGCGAGCGATGCCGCGTTGCTGCGGCGCTTCAGTGAGACGCGGCGGCCGCATCCGCTGGGGACGGGGACGACAGTACGGGCATCGCTCGGGACCGAGCGGCGGCATCTGCGGGCGATTCGCGCGATTGCCGACCTGGTCATTGATACCTCCAAGTTTAATGTTCACGAATTGCGGGCGCACTTGACCGACCGCTTCAAACCACAGTCGGGTAGCCAGCAGACGATCCTGGTATCGTGCGTAAGTTTTGGATACAAACACGGCCTGCCGGACGATGCCGACCTGGTGTTCGATGTGCGCTTTCTCCCCAATCCTCATTTCGTGCCGGAGTTTCGCGCGCTGACGGGGCGGCATCCCCGGGTCGCCAAATACATCCGATCGTTTCCGCAGACGCAGGAGTTCATCAACCGCATCTCGGAACTGCTGGTCTACCTTTTGCCGCATTACATTCGCGAGGGCAAGAGCTACCTGACCATCAGTTTCGGATGCACGGGCGGCCAGCACCGTTCGGTGATGATCGCCGAAGATGTAAGCAAGGGGCTGCGGAAGGCGGGATACAAAGTGAAGGTTGTGCATCGAGATAGTCCGAAGTAGAAGCGATTGAATCATTGACTCATTTCGTCATTGAATCATTGGGCGACCGGAAAAACCACGCAATGGCCCCGGCACGGCATTTCTCCTTGGGCGGAGACGCGGCAAGCCGCGTCTCTACCGGGAATCACATGTAGAATTGGCGTTTACACGATGGCAACCTCCACAGTGGCGGGCGCGACTAGGGAAGGAACTTCGGCAAACCCGCGTCCACTGATCCGCCTGTTGCGCTACGTTTTGCCGTACTGGGGGCCGTTTTCAGCTTCGGTGATGCTGATGGCTCTGGTGGGGCTGCTGGATGCCGGCCGGATTTTGCTCATCCGCCCGATTTTCGATCGCGTACTGAATCCTGGATCCCAGGAAAAAACCATCCAACTGTTCAAGCTTCCGGGCACCGAACGCTTTCTTAATCTCGAGCAGTTGGTTCCGTCGCACTTTCACAATCCGTGGACGGTGGTGGCCTTTGCGCTGGTGGCAGCCACGGTATTGAAGGGAATCTTCGACTACGCCGGAACCTACCTGGTGAACTACGCGGGGTTTGGGATGATCACGGACCTGCGGGACGACTTGTATAACGCCATTCTGCGAAGCTCATCCGCCTTTTTCGTGAAGCACACCACGGGCACGCTGCTCTCGACCATCGTCAGCGATGTGGAGAAGGTGCAGTTTGCCATGTCCAGCGTGCTGGCGGAATTCTTGCAGCAGTTTTTCACTTTAATTTTTACCGCAGCGGTAGTGGTGCTGGTGGGGGGGAAGCTGGCGTGGGTGCTGCTGCTGTTTGTTCCCATAATTTTGTATTCGTCGAGAAAAATCGGCCGGCAAGTACGCAGTACGACGCGGGGCGGGCAGGACAAGCTGGCGGAGATCCAGAACATTCTGCACGAAACCATTACCGGGAACCGAATCGTAAAAGCGTTTGGGATGGAGAACTGGGAATTGGAGCGCTTCCGCGCGGCGGCGCGGCGGCTATTCCGGGCGAACCTTCGGCTGGTGGCGGCGTTTGCCATCAGCTCTCCGCTGATGGACATTCTGGGCGCGATTGCGATTGCCCTGCTGCTTCTGCTGGGACGCGACCAGATCAACCACCGCGGGCTTACGGAAGGAGCCTTCTTCACTTTTATTATTGCCGTGTTTAAGTTGTACGATCCGGTGCGCAAGTTCTCGATGTTCAACAACAATTTTCAGCAGGCGGTGGGCGCCTCGTCGGAAATTTTCCGCTTCATGGATATCGAAGACGAAGTGCGGGAGAAGCCGGGAGCGAAGCGCATGGGGAAGTTTGCCCGGGCGATTCGGTTTGCGGACGTGTCTTTCTCCTACGAAAACGCCGAGGATTCGCCGGTAGTGCTGCACGACATTAATCTGGAAGTGAAGGCAGGCGAGGTGCTGGCGGTGGTGGGATCGAGCGGCGCGGGCAAGAGCACGCTGGTGCACCTGATCCCGCGCTTCTTTGATGTCAGCAGCGGGCGGATTCTGATTGACGGCAATGATGTGCGGGATGTGACCCTGGAGTCGCTGCGATCGCAGATCGGAATTGTCACGCAAGAGACGGTGTTGTTCAACGACACGGCGAGAAACAATATCGCCTACGGCCAGCCGCATGTGTCGCAGAAGCAGGTCGAAGAAGCGGCTGGTGCGGCGCGCGCTCATGAATTCATTCGCGGGCTTCCGGAAGGGTACAACACCATGATCGGGGAGCGCGGGGTGCGGCTTTCGGGCGGGGAGCGGCAGCGTATCGCGATTGCGCGGGCGATCCTGAAAAATGCTCCGATTCTAATTCTGGATGAGGCAACGTCGGCGCTGGACAGCGAGTCCGAGTCGCTGGTGCAATCGGCCCTGCAAAATTTAATGAGTGGGCGTACTGTGTTTGTGATTGCGCACCGGCTCTCGACGGTGCGCCGCGCGGATCGCATCGTGGTGCTCGAAAACGGCACGATCAGCGACATTGGCGCGCATGAAGAGCTGATGCAAAAATTGGGCACGTACCGGCGGCTTTACGAATTGCAGTTTGCGGAAGCCGACGCGCCGCGTGCAGGAGTTGTGCCACAGTAGTTTTGATTCGGACAAGGAACCGGCCCCATGCCACTTCGCTCCATGACGGGATTCGCGCAGGTCAAAGGGCAGGTCAATGCCCAGCTGGCGTTTGCGCTATCGCTGAAATCGGTGAATCATCGTTTTCTGGATCTTCACTTCCGGCTGCCCTCCGACACGGACGCGCTGGAGATGAAGATGCGCCGCATGCTGAAAGAGAAACTGGCCCGCGGCCACGTGGAAGTGATTCTGAACCTGGATCGCTCGGGCACGAACGGAGTGGCGCTCAACCGGCAACTGATTGCCAGCTACGTGGAGGCGTTCCGCGCGGCGGCCGATGAATTTGGGGTTGAGGGCGAGCCCGATCTGAACGTGGTTCTGAGGATGCCGGGCGCGATGGACGCGGGAGCCGAAAGATCGGGAGACGAACTGGAAACCGCGGTGATGGCGCGAGTGGAAGAAGCGCTTTGCAGACTCAATGAGATGCGCGAAGAAGAAGGCCGGAGCATCAACACAGAGTTGCGCGCTCGCATGGCGAATCTGGAAAAAGCGGCGGCCGGGGTGGACGCCCATCGCAGCACCATTCTGCGCAGCTACTCGGAACGGCTGCAGTCGCGCATGCAGGAATTGCTCGGCGCGCAGGTGGACAAAGAACGCATCCTGCAGGAAGTGGCGGTGCTGGTGGATCGCAGTGACATCCAGGAAGAACTGGTCCGGCTGAATGCGCACGTGAAGCATTTTCTCGGGTTGCTCGACCAGAGTGGCGAGGTGGGAAAGAAGATGGATTTCCTACTGCAGGAAATGAACCGCGAGGCGAACACGCTGCTTTCGAAAACCTCGGGCCTGGCGGGCGAGGCATTGAAGATTACCGAGATGGGCCTGCTGATGAAGTCGGAGATCGAGAAATCGCGGGAGCAGGTGCAGAACCTGGAATGAGCATCGTTTACATTGTTTCCGCACCATCGGGTTCGGGGAAATCCACGCTGGTGAATGAGCTGTTCAAGATGGTCCGTCACCTGGACTTCTCGATTTCATACACCACGCGGCCTCCGAGGGGAAGCGAACAGAACGGCAAAGAATATTTTTTTGTCTCGCGAGATGAGTTTGAAAGCATGATCGCCGCCGGTGAGTTTCTGGAGCACGCGACCGTCTTCGGAAATTACTACGGTACGGCGTGGCGATTTCTGCGCGAAGCGGAAAACCGAAGTAACGACCTGTTACTGGACATCGACGTGCAGGGAGCGAGTAAAATCAAGGAGAAGATCAGGGGAGCGGTGAGCATCTTCATTCTTCCTCCGGACCGGGAAAAGCTGGAATGGCGGCTGCGGACGCGGGGGCTGGATTCGGAGGAAGTGATTCGGCGCCGGTTGGACACGGCCCGGCGAGAGATTGAGAATTACTCGAAATACGACTATATATTGGTGAATAACGTATTGGAGCAATCTGCGGACGAACTAAGGGACATAGTGCTAGCGGAGCGGTTGGAGAAAAAAAGCGGGGTTGAACTTTCTGAAGAAGAGAAGCGTTTAGTCGAGACCGCGCAAGCTTGCCGGTTAGACCAGTCACGGGAGCGAGTGCAGCCGATTCTAGCTTCGTTTAACTTGCAGGCGGTAAAGGGCACGTGAAGTTTCAGGGGAGAGAGTATGAAGCTGATTGAAGGGTTCGACAGCAACTACCGCTACATTCTGGTAGCGGCGCGGCGGGCACGGCAACTGCAGGGTGGCGCACCGCCGGTGATCGATACCGGATCGCGCAAACCCTGCCGCATCGCGCAGGATGAAATCAAGGCCGGCAAGGTGAAATGGCTGATTCCGGAGATCCCGAAATTGCCGGGAGTCGCTGCGAGCGAAACTCTGGACAAGGTGTTCCTGGAAGACGCGTAGATCTGGAGCGCCGGCGCTGCCCATGAGTGCTGGCGTTGTTTTTTCGCCGCCCACGCGAAGGTTAAATCCCGCACTGGATGGCGGCATCAATTCTGTAGGCGGGGCTCGATGTTGAAGCCGTGGCCGCCGGCCTTCTGCTATGAAAATTGTGCTGGGCGTGTCCGGTGGGATTGCAGCTTATAAGGCAGCGGAAATCGTGCGCCTGCTGCAAGACCGCGGAATTCGCGTGCAAGTGGTGATGACGGCTGCGGCGGAGGAGTTTGTCCGTCCTCTTACTTTTGCAGCGCTTTCCGGAGAAAAAGTTATTACCGGCATGTTCGGGTCCGGGCCCGGAGCCGAGCATGCGAATGTCGAGTCGGCGATTGAGCACATTGCGATTGCGCAGGCGATCGATGCGCTGCTGGTGGCTCCGGCAACGGCCGATGTGCTGGCGCGCTTCGCGCAGGGAATTGCCAACGACTTTCTGAGCACTCTCTATCTTGCGACCACCGCTCCGGTCGTGGTGGCTCCAGCGATGAATGTGAACATGTGGAATCACGCGGCTACGCAGGCGAATCTGGAAATTCTGCGCCAGCGCGGCGTTCGCATTGTGGAGCCTGGGGCGGGGTATCTGGCGTGTGGGATGACCGGGTCGGGGCGATTGGCGGAGAACGAAACGATTGTGGCGGCGGTGATGGAAGCGCTGGGCGCCGCGCAGGATATGGCAGGCGAAACGGTTCTGGTGACGGCGGGGCCGACGCGGGAGAAGATCGATCCGGTGCGGTATTTGACGAACCGGTCGAGCGGGCGCATGGGATATGCCATTGCGGAAGCGGCGCTGCGCCGCGGAGCACGCGTGCTGCTGGTGAGCGGACCGACTGCGCTTACCGCTCCGGGCGCGGCGGAACTGACCCGTGTGGAGACAGCGGAAGAAATGCTGGCGGCGGTTTTGAAATTGCTGCCCGAGAGTACGGTGGTGATCAAGACGGCGGCCGTGGCGGACTTCCGTCCGAAAGCGGCGGCGGGACAGAAGATCAAGCGCAAAGGCGAGATGACGCTGGACCTGGAACCGACAGCAGATATTCTAGCGGCGGTGGCGCGCCGGAAAACTTCGCAGGTCGTCGTGGGATTTGCCGCTGAGACGGAGAACGTGCTGGAAAACGCGCGTAAGAAGCTGGCGTCGAAATCTTTGGATGCGATCGTAGTGAATGACGTTTCGCGCGAGGGCATCGGTTTTGATTCCGACCGTAACGCGGTCACGATCATCTCTCACAGCGAAGTAGTCGAGGTTCCCGAGACCTCGAAGTGGGAAGTTGCGCACCGCGTGCTCGATCAGGTGGTAAAGCTGCGAAAACACCGTGGCATGGTTGTCCGTTAGGAGTATCCCGTGAAAATCTATTTGTGCGGAGCCTTGGTACTCGTGCTGTCCACGCTCATCGCAGCGCAGCAGTCCCCCGTCGCGGTGGAAGAAGAGCCGCACCATCATGTTGTGCTGAAAAATGATTCCGTCATGATTCTGCGGGTGAAGCTTCTGCCGGGTGAAAACACGCTATTTCACACGCACTTGCATGACCGGGTGGCGATTGATTTGTCGGAAACCACAATCACCCCGCAAAAGCTTGGCGAGCCAGAAAGCGCGCCCGAGCGGACGAAACCTGGACACGTCTCGGCGTTGGCACTGAATGGGCCTTACACCCACCGGGTGCATAACACCGGCACCGTTGACTTTGAAGTGTTGGATGTCGAGCTGCTTCACCGGCCGGCGAAGCCATCGGGTCCAGCCGCGGCGAAGGTGGAGGCTGAGAATCCAAGCGCGCGAATTTACAAATGGACATTGGCTCCGGAAGCTGCGACGGCGATGCATACGCACGCGCATTCCTACCTGATTATTTCGCCTACACCGCTGGTGCTGAAGATGACGGATCCCGAAGGGAAATCGCTTACGCACGAATTGAAAGCGGGGGACGTTCATTGGGTGGATGCCAAGGTCACGCACACGCTATCCAACGCCGGGACGACCGTGGGGCAGATTGTGGAGATTGAGTTGAAGTAGTTTTCGCGGGCGAGGGCGCCCGCGCCACACAGTTTGTTATCCTTATCCGCAATGTTCCGCATCCTTGACCCCGAACTTCGACGCGCGCTTGCGGCGCGTATCCGCTACTACAACGAGATGGGGATCTACGATTTTTACCGGCGGCCAGTGTCGGGACTCGGGGGTGGGATTTCGTTGTCAGTCGCGGTGGACGAAGAAGAGATCGCTGTTTCGGAGCAACCGCTTGAGCCAGGAGAAGAAATGAGTCCACGGAAAGCCGCTGCAGTCGCGATGCCGGTTGCAGCAGAGAATATTTTAGAGGCGATCGCGCTGAAGCCCGAGCAGAGTGTGAGCGATCCGGTAAAGGCGCTGAAGATCATCCGCGAAGATTTGGGCGACTGCACGCGCTGTCCGCTTCACAAGCAGGGACGAAAGCAGATTGTGTTTGGCGTTGGCGATCCGAAAGCGGAGTTGATGTTTGTGGGCGAGGGGCCGGGCGCCGATGAAGATGAAAAGGGCGAGCCCTTCGTGGGGCGCGGCGGGCAACTGCTCAACAACATGATCAAAGCGATGGGAATCGAGCGCGAGCAGGTGTACATCGCGAACATCGTGAAATGCCGTCCGCCGGGGAATCGCCAGCCGGAGCGCGAGGAGTGCGCGACCTGCTCGCCGTTTCTGATGCGGCAGATTGCCGTGGTCAAGCCGAAAGTGATCGTGGCCCTCGGCGCTACCGCCGCCAAAACGCTGCTGGCGATGAATGCTTCGATGATGCAACTGCGCGGGCGTTTTTACGACTTCAAACCAGCGGGCGTGCGCAGCAACGATCCCAACTGGGATGGATGCAAGCTGGCGGTCACCTACCATCCCGCATTTCTGCTGCGCGATCCGCGGCAGAAGGGCGAAGCGTGGAAGGATTTGCAGATGGTGATGAAGGAGCTGGGGATGAAGGCGCCGAAACAACCCACGTAGGGACGGACGCATTCGTCCGTCCAGCCGGGCAAGGCCCGGCAGTCTCTCAAATTGCTGTTATATCCTTCCAGTTACATGCCTCTCTTCTGCGACGTCGCCCTCGCGGTCCCGCTTGATATGGCGTTTACCTACGCCATTCCTCCGGGGATGGAACCAGTGGTGGGCGGGCGGGTGCTGGTGCCGTTCCGGCAGCAGCGGTTGTCGGGCGTGGTGGTGGAGTTGCACGACCGTCCGCCGACTTCTTCAGAAGTAAAGATCAAAAAAGTCATTGAAGCGCTCGATCTCTCGCCGGTTCTCGATGAACATCTGCTGAAACTTGGGAGGTGGATTGCGAATTATTATCTTGCGCCGGTCGGCGAAGTATTTCGCACCATGCTGCCGCTTTCGGCGGAGTTCAAGCGGACGATCACTTACCGCATCACCGATATGGGGCGGATGGCGCTGCATCTGGCGGGGATGTTGGGGTCTCCGGCGAGGTCGAAGCGGACTCCGGAGCAGCAGTTGGTTGAGTTTCGCGTGCTTGATTATCTGGCGGAGCGGGAGAGCGCGCGCGAAGGGAGCTTGCGCGGGGCGACGCGGGTGGCGAAGGCGCTGCTCAGCGGGATGGTGCGGAAGAAGTGGATTGCGCGCGAGGATGTGTCGGCGGCGCGGGATGCTGCGCGCCTGGTAAAAGTGGCGGTGCTGCGAAGTGTCGAGGCAAGCGCTTCGCCCGCCACAGAATTTATCGAGGGAGCGCCGGGCGTCTCCGCCCGGCCGGACGGGCCAGAGCCCCGTCCCCACACGAGCGCTGCAAAGAAGCTCAATGACAACCAGCGCACACTGATGGATGCGCTCGCTGCTTCCGGCGGGCGCTTGCTGGTCGAGGCCTTGCGCGGGCTGGATGTGCCGCGCACTACGCTTGGCACTTTGGTGCGGCGCGGGTTGATTGAGTTGGTGGATGAGCCGCAGGAGTTCACGGTTTCAAAGCTCAAGCCTCGGCAGTCTCCGTTTGAGTTCGAGTTCAGCACGGCGCAGAAAGAAGCGCTTGGCAAGATTGGCGAGGCCGTGGCGTCGCGCAAGTTCGGCGGCCTGCTGCTGCACGGCGTCACCGGGTCGGGAAAGACGGCGGTCTATCTCGCCTGTATGCGCGAGGTACTGGAGCAGGGGCGATCGTCGATCCTGCTGGTTCCTGAAATCGGACTGACGCCGGCGGTGGCGGCGGATCTGCATCAGGTGTTCGGCGATGAAGTTGCCATTTTGCATTCGGGACTTTCGGATGCGGAACGGGCGGAGCAGTGGCGTCGAATACGGCGCGGCGAGGCGCGAGTGGTAGCGGGAACGCGGTCGGCGGTGTTCGCGCCGGTTGGCGATCTGGCGCTCGTAATTGTCGACGAGGAACAGGATTCGTCTTACAAGCAGGAGGAGACACCGCGCTATCACGCGCGCGATGTGGCGGTGATGCGGGCGAAGATGGCGGGAGCAGTCGTGGTGCTCGGCTCGGCCACGCCATCGCTGGAGTCTTACTACAACGCGAAGAAGAACAAGTATGCGCTGGTGGAGTTGCCGGACCGGGTGGAAATGCGTCCGCTGCCGGAGGTCGAGATTATCGACATGCGGCAGGAGTTTCAGGAGACGGGGCAGGAGCAGGTAATCTCGCGCAAGCTGGCGGAGGAGATTCGCGAGCGACTGGAGAAAAAAGAGCAGGTCATGGTGCTGCTCAACCGGCGCGGATATTCTCCGGTGGTGTTGTGCCGCGCGTGTGGCAAGACGTTGCAGTGCAAGAACTGCGCTGTGTCGATGACTCACCACAAGCGCGAGCACAAAATGGAATGCCATTATTGCGGGCATGTCGAGCACATTCCCGACAAGTGTGCGCTTTGCGGCAGCGAGTACGTGTACTTTGTTGGGACGGGATCGGAGAAGCTGGAAGAGTTGCTGCACGGCATGTTTCCGCAGGCGCGGATCGGGCGGCTGGATCGCGATACGGTGCGCGGGCGGGAAGACTTCGAACATGCGCTGAACGCGCTGAATGAAGGCGCGCTCGACATGCTGGTGGGCACGCAAATGATCGCGAAAGGGCACGACATCCACGGTGTGACTCTGGTCGGCGTAGTCGGTGCGGACATGGCGCTGGGGTTGCCGGATTTCCGCGCGGCGGAGAGAACCTTTCAGTTGTTGACGCAAGTCGCCGGGCGCGCGGGACGCGGGCAGTCTCCGGGCAAGGTTGTGCTGCAAACTTATTTTCAGGAGCACTACGCGGTGCAGTTTGCGGCGCGGCATGATTTTGCCGGGTTCTACGATAAAGAGCTGCAATTTCGCGCCTGGATGCACTATCCGCCGTACAGCGCGATTGCGAATGTGCTCATCCGCAGCGAGAAGTTGGACGAGGCGCTGACGTGGTCGGGCGAACTTGGGCGCTGGTTTGAGAAGACACGGCATGAGGGGATTCGCGTGCTTGGGCCGGCGGCCGCGCCCATTACACGGCTGAAGCGCGATTATCGCTATCACTTCATTCTGAAATCTCCCAGCCGGGAGAAGATGAATGCGCTTTTGCGTGCGATGCTGGCGGAAGCTGCGGCGCGGAAAATTCCGCGCACGCAGGTGATTGTGGATGTGGATGCGGTGTGGTTGATGTAGGAGAGCAGCCGTTAGCCTTTAGCTTGGGGCACGGGGGGCAAGAAAGATTCGTATCAGGGCGCGGCTTCAGGCGCTGGGTCTCGGAATTACTTGCGATGCAGATGCCGGCGAATGCCGTCGCGGAGATCGTGCAACGTGCCTCGGCTTTCGTCGCGAATTTCTGGCCAGACTTCCCGACCCGAGCTGTGAGTGAAGGGCGCGGGAGTGAAGGTTAAGACCAGCATGATCGCGGCGCAAAGTGCGAGGGTGCGGCGCCGGCCAGAGACATCGGGGAAGTGCGGGACGCGGGGATGCCTTCCTGTCAATGCCAGCAGCACGGCCCAGAGGAACCAGCCCGTCCAAAGGTATTTTCCGAAGGGTACGAGGGCGACGACGGTGAGCAGCGAGATCCAGCGATGGAGGCGAGGCGAGATGGAAAAAACGATGTGGCCGCCGTCGAGCTGGCCGCCAGGTAGCAGGTTGAGCGCGGTGGCGAACATTCCCACCCACGCGGCAGCCGCGATCGGATGAAGCGAGAGCGTGGAGAGCGGCGTGGCGATGTGCAGCAGGCGTGCAGCGAGATGGAAGGCCAGCGGGAATCCGAGTTGAATTTCTGACGCCGCGGAACCGGCGATGGGATGCGAGAGTGAGATGCCGACGAGCAAGGCCAGGCAGGCCGGGATAAATCCCGCGATCGGCCCGGCGATCCCGATGTCGAAGAGCGCGGCGCGCGAGGGGATCGGACTCTTGATGCGGATGAAGGCGCCGAGCGTCCCGATCAGGCTGGGGAAGGGCACGAAGAACGGCAACGTCGTATGCACGCGGTAATGGCGGGCGTAGAGGTAGTGTCCCATCTCGTGCGCGAGCAGGATGAACATCAGGGTGAGCGAGAAAGGCAGGCCCATCAGCAAGTTTGCGGGATGTTGCGCGATCCAGGCGATGGGGAATAGAGGTAGCGTGTCGTCATTCAGCGAAAATACGGGTTGTTGGTGCAGGAAGTTGAACTGCATGCGGGCGCCGACGACCATGGTGCTGAACAAGGTCAGGAGCAGGAACAGTCCATAGAGCCACCAGCGCTGGCGCGGGGGCCCGATGATCCAGACTTGGGGCCGGGGCTTCTGTTCCCATTCGAGGGCGGGCAGAAAAGGGGATGTGGGTTCGGACATACGATGTCGGGCGGCGTCCTAACTACGTTCAGATGCAACCCACTGCGGCCGGGATGCGGAGCAGTTCGCATCGTCAGTCCGGCGGGACGCCGGTGTTACCTAGTCAGGCGCTATCTAGTCAATCGACTGCAGTTCCTTGCCGGGCTTGAAGCGGACGGCCTTGCCTGGCGGAATGGAAACTTCAGCGCCGGTGCGCGGATTCCGTCCGATGCCGGTCTTGCGCGGACGCACGTTGAACACGCCGAAACCACGCAGTTCAATGCGGTCGCCGGCGGAGAGCGCCTTCTTCATGCTCTCGAAGACGGTTTCGACGGCGAGCTCCGCCTTGGTCTTGGTGATCCCGGTGCGGTTGACCACTTCATTGATGATGTCGAGCTTAATCACGCGTTGTCTCCCGTCTCCCGAGAATTGGTGTGCCTCAAGTTATTGATGCTAAGGGAGATAGGGCAGATTGTCAACCGAGCCTGTTGTCTCGCAAGATGACAGCACCAGCCGAGAAACATTTTGTAATTTGAAAACCATCGCGGCTGGAGTTCTTCTTCCAAACTGTGCGATCGCTTTTAAATTACAAAATTTCCCAATTACCCAATTACTAAGGAGTTTCATGATCAAGAGTGACCGCTGGATCCGGCGCATGGCGCAAGAGCACGACATGATTAATCCGTACTGTGAAAAGCAGGTGAGTGCGGGAGTAATTTCTTACGGCGTATCGAGTTACGGATACGACTTGCGCGTGGCCGACGAGTTCAAGATCTTTACGAACGTGAACAGTACGATTGTCGACCCGAAGCATTTCGACGAGCGCTCATTCGTAACCGTGAACGCCGATGTAGCGATCATCCCTCCGAATTCGTTCGCCCTGGCGCGGTCGGTGGAGTACTTCAAAATTCCGCGAGATGTGCTGACCATTTGCGTGGGCAAGTCGCCTATGCGCGTTGCGGGATCATCGTGAACGTCACGCCGTTCGAGCCGGAGTGGGAAGGCTTCGTCACGCTCGAGATCTCGAACACCACGCCGCTGCCGGCGAAAATCTACGCCAATGAAGGGCTGTGCCAGATTCTCTTCTTCCAGTCGGACGAAGTATGCGAGGTCAGTTATAAGGATCGCAAGGGCAAGTACCAGGCGCAGAAAGGGATTGTGCTGCCGAAATTGTAGAAGCAGGACTCAGCCTCCAGTATTGGCCCAACCGCGCCTACTTCTTGCCGTTCTCGCCTTCCTTGAACATGTACTTGATGGCGGGTTTGTAGATCACCAGGTTGGCGGAGCCGGTACGGTTCAGCTTGATGCAGTGTTTGTCGTACCACTCGATATAGCCGTGGACTTCCTCGCCGTCGCGCAACACGACGACCATGGGAGTCTTGGTCTGCATCTGTTTCTGATAATAAAAATTTTCGGCGTTGGTCTGCTCCGTGGGCGCAACTTTCTTGGCCGGAGCGGCGGAACGGTCGCGATCCCGATCTCTGTCTCTGCGTTCGGGGGGAGCGTGGTTGTGGACGTGATTATTGTGCGCGTGATCCGCGCCAGTGCGATTGAGGGTTGGGCGGATCAGTTTGCGATTCGCAAAGTTTTCCTGGTCCGCGGATTGTTCGGCTGGTATGGAGTCGAGTGCATCCTTCAAATTGCACCACCTGCGCGCCGGGCGGGCAGAATATGCCACAACACTTAAGCCTGTGATTGTGGGTCCAGAGGTGTGAACTGAGGGTTACGGTATCACAGAGGGCAGGGGATAACAATATTTGAGCAGTGTCTTTTGTGCAGCAGGTGTTCCAGTAGCGCATTCCACCAGTAGAGACGGGGCTTGCCCCGTCTCTTTTATACGGAGCAGGAGACGCGGCAAGCCGCGTCTCTACCAGGAGGCGCGTTCCAGCGCGGTCGCGAAGGCATCGAGCGAGAGCGAGCGGAGCAGGTTGCGGCGCAGGCCGCGCTCAACTTCGCCGAGACCGTCGGCGGCGCGCTGCACCCAGGCGAAGTCGGCGGCTTCGGACATTTTTTTGAGTTCGCCCAGAATGTCGGTATTGCGGACCAGTCGCTCCGTGCCCGATTGCAGGAACATCAGGTCTTCGAGCAACGAGTAGAAGGTGCGGAGAAGGTTGTCGATTTTCGCACGACCTTCGGCGCCGGAACGGTAGCTCTCGGTGGTTTTGAACAACTCGGTGTGATCGTTGTTGTTACCGCCGAGCGCGGATTTCAGCATAATGAGCGCGTGCCCACGCGCGGCGACATAGCTTTCGATGTCGAAGGATAAGGCGCGTCCGATGGCGCCTTCGCTGAGGCTGGCGACCAGCGCGCGCTGACGCGCATTCCAATCGGGACGAAGCTTTGCGAGTTGGCTCTCGATCTCCGTGGCGGCGAGCGCGCCCAGATTGAAGGTCATGGAGCGGGAGCGAATCGTGGGCAGCAATTCGCCCGCGTTTTCGGTGAGCAAAAAAATGCTGGCAAACTCGGGCGGCTCTTCCAGAACTTTAAGCAGCGAGTTGGCGGCCTCTTTCATGAAGGCCGAGCCGGTGAAGATGTAAACGCGCTCGCGAGCTTCACCAGGCCGATAGTAGATGGTCTGAATCACGTGGCGAACCTGGTCCACCTTGATCATCAGTTGCGGTGGATCGGGCGGGATGATGAGCACGTCGGGGTGGGTCTGGACAAAAAGCCGGGTCTCTTTCTTGTCCGCGTCGCGCAGATTGTCGCGCGCCTCGACGGCTTCCGCGAAGCGCGAGTCGAGGTCTTCGGCTTGCGCGATGCGCGTGCAGTTCGAGCAGCGTCCGCAGAAATCGGGCAAGCCGCCGGTCGTCGGCTGCTCCAGGCAGTTCATGGTGCGGGCGAGCATCAGAGCGAGCGTGTACTTGCCCGACCCGTGCGCCCCGGAAAGAATGACGGCGTGCGGAAAGCGGTTGCGCGCCAGCATCTCGCGCAGGCGATGGATGGTTTCCGGGTTGCCGTGAAAATCGGAAAATGGCATAGAGAATCGTTGTTAGTTTTTAGCTCTTAGCTGAAGGCTAAAAGCGGTTATCTCCGTGTTTCTGTGATGAATTAGATTTTCAGTTTTTTCCGTGCCAGTTCCATGATAACCGCATGCGTTTCGCTGGGCGTGCCTCGGGCATTTACGACGTGCACCCGCTGCGGCTCACGGGCGGCGATGGCCAGGTAGGCATGGCGGACGCGTCCGAAAAACGCACGGTTTTCCTGCTCGAAGCGGTTCTCGTCTTTCTGAGAGCTTTTTTCCGGCCGGGCGCCTTTCTGTTTTCGATTGCGACGCCGGGCGCGCTCCACGCTGAACGCCACTTCGTTATCGAGCAAGATCGTGAGGTCGGGTTGCAGGTTGCCGCAGAGGATTTCGTGCATTTGCAGCACCGGCTTCGTGCCCAGTTTGCGGCCTCCACCCTGATAAGCCTCGGTCGAATCGGTGAAGCGATCGCAGAGCACGATGCGTCCTTCTGCGAGCGCGGGCAGCACCACCTCGTGAATGTGCTGCGCGCGGGAAGCGAACATGAGGGCCATCTCCGTGAGCGGAGAAAGGCCCGAGGTGGCGGAGTGCAGCAGCACCTCGCGAATTTTTTCGCCTGTGGTGGTGCCGCCCGGCTCGCGGGTGATGGTGACAGAGAGGCCGTGGGCGCGCAGGGAACGAGCCAGCTTCTCGACCTGTGTGCTCTTGCCGCTGCCATCGAGTCCTTCGAACGTGATAAATTTTCCGCGCGCGGGCACGTCGGAGATGATAGCAGGCGAGCAGGGGGAGCAGGCAATGAGCAAAGACAAATGCACAATGACAACCAGTGCGATTGCCTGCCCGCGGCGACCCGGCCCGGCAGGCTGGTATATTCAACGTACCGTTCGATTTACGTCGCTGTGGGGCGACTCGACAATCCGGAGGAGAAATGGGCTCAAGTTGTGGGGTGAGGAACTTTTTTTGCGCGGCCGTTTTTCTGTTGTCATCGTTTTCAGGGTTTGGGGTAAATGGTCCGACCGTCGCGCTTACTGTGGACGCGTCGGAAGCGCCGCGCAAAACCTTCCACGCACAATTGCGCATTCCGGCTAAACCGGGCACGCTCACGCTGTACTATCCGAAATGGATTCCCGGCGAGCACGGGCCGACGGGGCCGGTTACGGATTTAGTGGGGCTGAAATTTACGGCGAGCGGAAAGTCGTTGAAATGGCGCCGCGATCTGCTCGACGGTTTTACTTTTCATGTGGAAGTTCCTGCAGGCGAGAACGAAGTCACCGCGAGTTTCGATTACGCCTCGCCCTCGTCGTATGAAGCTGGATACACGTCCGGTCTGTCCGCGACCGAAAAGTTGTACATCGTCAACTGGAACACGCTGTTGCTCTATCCTGCCGGCTATGGCTCCGATCAACTTACGTACAGCGCCAGCTTGCGACTGCCTGCGGGATGGAAATTTGGGACGTCGCTGCATGTTTCCAATCAGGTGGGCAGCGACATTCACTTTGCGCCCGTTTCGCTGACCATCCTGGTGGATGGTCCGGTCATCGCGGGCGAGTATTTAAAGGTGGTGCCACTGACTCCGGCCAGCGAAAATCCTCCCGCGGAAATCGATGTTGCGGCTGACAGCGCTGCGGCGCTCGATGCTCCGGAAGAGGTCTGGGAACATTTCCGGAACCTGGTAAAGCAAGCGGGAATTCTGTTTGGCGCGCGGCACTACACCGATTACCACTTTCTGCTGACCCTGAGCGACCACGTCGCGCACTTCGGATTGGAGCATCACGAATCGAATGACAGCCGGATCGAAGAACGGTCGCTGATCGAAGAAGACGGACGCAAACTGACCGCCGGACTTCTGCCGCACGAGTACGTGCATTCGTGGAATGGGAAGTATCGGCGTCCGGCGGATCTGGCGACACCCGACTACGAACAGCCGATGCAGACCGATTTGCTGTGGGTGTATGAAGGCTTGACGTCATACCTGGGAGATTTGCTTGCAGCGCGCAGCGGCGAGCGGACATCTGCGTTGGCTCGTGATGAGCTGGCTCAGATCGCAGCGGATCTGGATCATCGTTCGGGCCGAGTCTGGCGCAATTTGCAGGATACGGCCGACGGAGTTCCGACCATGCAGAATGCTCCCCGATCGTGGAACGACTATCGCCGCGGGCTCGATTATTACGACGAAGACGTGCTTACGTGGTTGTGGGCGGATGTGATCATCCGTCAGCAGAGCAAGGGCGCGAAATCTTTGGACGATTTCTGCAAGCTGTTTCATGGCGGGCCAAGCGGTCCGCCCATGGTGAAGACTTACACTTTCGACGATGTTGTGAGCGCGCTGAACCAGGTTGCTCCCTACGACTGGCGCGGATTCTGGGCGGAGCGTCTGTCAAATCATGGTCCTCGTGCTCCGCTTGGCGGAGTCGAAGGCAGCGGGTGGACACTGGTGTACGACGAGAACCTTTCGGAACTGGATCGCGCCCATGATCACGACGGAAAGTCGCTCAATGCACACTATTCGGTGGGACTGTTGGCCGGCAGCGATGGTGCGGTTCGGGATACGGTCGAGGGAATGGTTGCGGCCAAGGCCGGAATCGGACCGGGGATGAAGATTGTCGCCGTGAACGGGCGCAAGTTTACCGCGGATACCTGGCACGACGCCATTCGAACCGCCAAGACCAGTCCGTCGCCGATTGAGCTGATCGTGGAAAACACGGATTACTTCCGCGTAGTGAAACTGGATTATCACGATGGCGAGAAGTATCCACACCTGGTACGGGACGAGTCAAAGCCCGATCTGCTGACGGAAATTTATCGGGCGAAATAAAGCGGGTTCGTGTAGAGACGGGGCATGCCCCGTCTCTACGGTAGATTTCTCGCGCGATCCTGCTAGCCTTCCGAAATCGCCGCCACCGGGTCTGCTTCGATGGAAATTACTTCAGGAGCAGCCTCGTCAAGCATAAAGCTGAGAATTTCCTGCGGAATCGGTGTGCTCCACACCGGCGAAAACGACTGGCGATGTAGCGGCGACGGGCCATGCTGGCTTAGGGCCGCGAGGTGGCGCGGCGTACCGTATCCCTTGTTCGAGGCGAGGCCATACATGGGAAAAACCGGGTCCCAGGCGGAGATCATGCGGTCACGTTCAACCTTTGCGATGATGGAGGCGGCGGCGATGGAGACTGAGAGCGCATCGCCGTGAATGATTGCCTGCTGGGGAAGTTCGCAATCGAGCTTCATGGCGTCGACCAGAAGATAGTTCGCTGCCGGCGCCAGTTGCTGAACTGCATGCAGCATGGCCAGGCGCGATGCGTAGTAGATGTTGATTTGATCGATGCGGGCGGAATCCACGGCGGCAACGGACCATGCGATCGAATGCTGGCGAATCAGAAGCGCAAGTTCTTCACGGCGCTCGGCGGAAATTAATTTCGAGTCGCGCAGGCCGCGAATGCGGTGTGCAGGGTCAAGAATAACGGCGGCAGCTACGACGGGACCAAACAGCGATCCGCGGCCCACTTCATCGACGCCGGCGACGAAGTGGGCGCCGGCGGCCCAAGCGCGCTTTTCAAAATCCAGAGTGCAGCGCAGTTTTTTCAGCAAGCGCAACTTCGCGGCGGAGGCAGAAACCCTGTCTACGTTCGAGGTGTTCGATGTGGGCGCGGACTTGGACACGGAAGCTGATCAGCATCTTCGCCGAAGAAGACCCGCGACGCAAGCTCAGCCCCTAAAGGGGCTGGCCGATTTCGGAAAAGTTACGGCGTTGTGTGGAAGCGGGGCCACGCCCCGCTTGGACGGGGCAAAGCCGCGTCCCCACACAAAAAATAACCGCTGCCTATTTCCGTTCGACTTCTTTCAGGCGCGCGGCCTTGCCCTTAAGCCCGCGCAGGTAGTAAAGCTTGGCGCGGCGGACTTTGGCGGAGCGCACGACGTCAATCTTGTCGATGACCTTGGAGTCGAGGGGGAAGATGCGCTCCACGCCCTGGCCGAAACTGATTTTGCGGACCGTAAAGCTGGGTTGGGCGCCTCGTTTTCGAGCAATGACGACGCCTTCGAACGCCTGCAGACGCTCTTTTTCGCCTTCTCTGATCTTGACCAGCACCTTGATGGTATCGCCGGGACCAAACTTGGGGAGGTCGGTGCGGCGCGTTTTCGCCAACAGTTTTTCGATAATCGGATTACGCATAGCGTTTCCTTCCTAATTCTTTCCGTTGCTCTGTGTCAGTATGCTCTGGGCCAGCTTGATCTGGGCCAGCAATTCTTTGTCGTCCGCCGTCAGCGCAACCCGCTCCAGCAAGTCGGGCCGGTTGCGCAGCGTTTTTGCCAAAGCCGTTTTGCGGCGCCAGCTGCGAATCTGGTCGTGGTTGCCGTTCATCAGCACTTCCGGCACCGCCATGCCGCGAAAATCCGCGGGCCGCGTGTAATGCGGATAGTCCAGCAATCCGCCGGAAACGCATGTCGAACTCGGTCCGTCAACTGTCAACTCCGCATGCTCGGTAAACGATTCCTGGCGCGTCGAAGCCTGGTTGCCAACCGCGCCGGGGATCAGCCGCGTGACCGTGTCCACAATTACCATAGCGCCCAGTTCGCCACCACTTAGCACATAGTCGCCGATCGAAACTTCGCGATCCGCCAGGTGCTCGCTGATGCGCTCGTCCACGCCTTCGTAGCGTCCGCAAATAAGGACGATCCGGTCGAGCGTGGAAAGTTCCGCCGCTAACGTCTGGTCGAGCCTGCGCCCCTGTGCGGAAAGCAGAATCACCGACTGCCTCGCGCCCGGGCTTAAGCGGAGTTCACGCGACGCCACGTCGCCGAACGACTCCAAACATTCAAAAATCGGTTCCGGCTTCAGGACCATGCCCTCGCCGCCGCCGAACGGGCGGTCATCCACGGTGCGGTGCTTGTCTTTCGTGAAAGCCCGCAGATCGTGAATGTCGATTTCCACCAGACCCGTTTCTCGAGCCCGGCGCACAATGCCGTAATCCAGTGGTCCGCGAAAGAAGTCGGGAAAGATCGTGAGAATGTCGATCCGGTATTTTGTCATTGAATCATTGAGGTATGGAATCGTTGAGACAGTGATTCCATACCTCAATGATTCAATCCTTCTTCGGCGTGTTCACTTCCAGCAAGCCTTCCGGCAACTTCATCCGAACCTGCTTCCGCTCCACGTCCAGCTTCTCCAGGTACGCTTCAGCGAAGGGAATCTCGTACGGCAGCTTCGCTGCCTGTCCTTTACTTCTGACCACCAGCAGGGGCGCTTCTCCTGCCCCGAACTGCACGTCTTCAATCTCGCCGATCTCGCGCTGGCCATCAAACACTGTGCAGCCGACCAAGTCGCTCAAGTACGTCCAGCCCGGCTCCAACTCGGCGCGTTCGCTGCGCGCAAGCTGTAGTTCGGCGCCCACCAGCGGCTCGGCATCGGTAATGGTCTCGATACCCTGAAACTTCAACACCAGATAACTCTTATGCGGCCACAGATCCTCGACCGTTACTTCACGGCGTTGCCCGTCTTTCGCGAGCGCCCACAGCCGCAAGTCTTGCCGAAAACGGTTCGGAACATCGGTGTGCAGCTCAGCCGCCACTTCTCCGCGGCGTCCCTGCGTCTTGATGACAACCGCCAGGGTGATCCATTCGCCGCTTGCGTCCGGAGCCGCCATTGGCTGATCTGCTATTCCACGCTCTCTTATTCGATGATCTCAAGCGCGTAGCGCTTGTCCAGCTTCGATCCCGCCGCGCTCAGCACGTTGCGCAAGGCACGGACCACGCGCCCCGTGCGTCCAATGATCTTGCCCAAGTCGGCTTCGGCCACCTCAAGTTCGATGACGGTTTCGTCTCCGTCTTCGTACTCGTCAATAAAAACTTCGCCCTTGGCATCGACGATCGCCTTGGCGATGTATTCAATCATAGCGCGCGGACTGGCGGCAGGCTCGATCATCCCTTTGCTCCTGAACTCGGCTCCTGAATTGGCGAGTGTAAAGGCGGCTAGGCGACCGTAGCGGCCGCAGCCGGCACGGGGGAGGCAAGCAATTTCCTGACGCGATCCGAAAGTTGGGCGCCTTTCCCAATCCAGTGCTCAATGCGCTCGCGTTTCAGGTCAAAAGTGGCCGGGTTGGTGCGCGGATTATACGTGCCCACCACTTCCACCGGGCGGCCATTGCGAGCCCGCTCCTTTTCAATCACCACCACTCTGTAATACGGTTTTTTGCGCGCGCCAAAGCGCGCCAGTCGGATCATTAACACAGACTTCAGTATCCTTTGCCCGGAAGAGTCCGGCGAAGTAAAGACAAACTATTATTATGCCGGAGCTTAGCGGTTTCCGCAAATCGGAGTCTTATCCAATACAAGAAGAGCCTGACGGTACGCCGCTCCATGGCCAGTACTTCACTCCGCTTACTTGGTGGCGAGAATGCCGTCGATTTTGAGCAACTCTTCTGCCGGGAATTTCAGGTTTTTTAGCGCGGCCACGTTGTCGTCCACCTGCAACACTTTGCTCGCGCCAACAAGCGCGCTGGTGACGCGCGGATCGCGCAGCACCCACGCTACCGCCATCTCCGCCAGCGTTTGCCCTCGCTGCCCGGCAATTTCATTCAGTGCGCAAACCTTGGCGAGCCTGTCTTCCCCGATGTCTTTCTTCTTCAAAAAGAAATCGCGAGCCGCGCGCGAATCGCTGGGAATTCCCTTCAGGTAGCGATCCGACAGCAATCCCTGCGCCAGCGGGCTAAAGACGATCGATCCCACGCCTTCTTTTTCCAGCACGTCGAGCAATCCCTGTTCTGGCTCGCGCACGAACATCGAGTACTTGGGCTGATGAATCAGGCAGGGCGTTCCCAGATCGCGCAGAATCTTGACCGCCTCGGAAGTCTGCTTGGCGTTGTAGGCTGAAATGCCCGCGTAGAGCGCTCGGCCCGAACGTACCGCCGTGTCGAGTGCGCCGAGCGATTCTTCCATCGGCGTGTCGGGATCGGGCCGGTGATGATAGAAGATGTCGACATACGCGAGACCCATCCGCTTCAGGCTTTGATCCAGGCTGGCCAGCAAATTTTTGCGCGAGCCCAGATTCCCGTAGGGCCCGGGCCACATATCCCATCCGGCTTTGGTCGAGATGATCAGTTCGTCGCGGTAGGGAAGAAAATCTTTCTTCAGTATCTGCCCGAAAGTTTCTTCCGCCGATCCGTATGGAGGACCGTAATTGTTGGCGAGATCGAAATGCGTGATGCCGAGATCGAAGGCGCGACGCAGCATGCCACGGGAATTTTCAAAGTTATCCACGCCGCCGAAGTTGAGCCACAGTCCGAGCGAGATGGCGGGAAGCTTGATGCCGCTGCGGCCCGAGCGGCGATATTGCATGGAGTCATAACGCTTGTCATCTGCGACGTACACGGAGGTTCTCCTCAGCGGATTCCAGAGTGGCACTCATTCTACGAGTTCAGTCGTATTTTTCGTAACGGATCGAAGTTCGATCCCAACCGAGACTCTTCAGCAACTCGCGGTTCGCCTTGACCATCTTGTCGAGACCGCAGATGTAAGCGTGCATGTCGTTGCGGATTCCAACGATTTCGGCCAGATGTTCCTGCACGTATCCTCGCAGCCCTTTCCAGTCTGAGGCAGAGCGGCTCAACGTGGGCAGAAAATGAAAATTGTCGTGCTCGGCGGCGAGACGTTCTAACTCCTCGCGATAATAAATGTCCTGCTCGTAGCGCGCCCCGAACAGCAGCCAGAATTGGCGTCCCTGATGACGGTCGCTCTCCGCCAGCAGCCAGTGCAGCATGGAGCGAAACGGCGCGATCCCAGTTCCAGTGGCGATAAACACGGTGTCACGGAACGGCGGTCGCAGAATGAAATCGCCGAACGGTCCCTGAAACGCAACCATCGCGCCTTCGGCGAGACTGCAGAGATAGTTCGACATGAATCCATCCTGCACGCGATTCAGGCAGAACGCGACATGCCCGTTCCCGGACGGCGGCGACGCAATCGAATACGCGCGCGTCATCTCCTCGCCATCGGGAGTGTTGGCCTTCACCGAAAGCCATTGTCCGGGAACGAAGCCGAAGCGGGAGGATCCGCTCACTTCGAGTTCGATGTGCTTGGTGAACTCGGAGAGTGCGGTGGAGCGAAGCACAAGGGCGTCAAAAGTTCTGAACTGCGCCATCCTCAGTTAGATGATGGGATACGGGAAGAGGACGCTTTGCGCTCGACGTCGTCCCTTCCGGGTACCACGTCGAACATATCGAAGCTACGCACGGTAAATACACCCCTCGTTCTGGACCTCATCCCCTTGATCTTCTTCGAGTGGCTCCGCATCAGTGACATGCTTCGCGATCTCAATGATGGAGATGTCTCTTACGCGGAAGTGTGCCACCTCTCCATCTTCATCTGTAAAACTAATGAAACTGTCCTTTGCAGGACTGTTTTCGAGGGTGATAAGGAGGTTGCGGAAGTCGCCTTCATCGAAAACCTCACACCTTGCTTTTGTGTGATTTATAAGTTACACTAAAGAAGTGATAGAAATTCGCCGTTATCTGACCAAATCTGGCAGAGAAGTGTTCGGCGAGTGGCTGAGTGGATTGAAGGATAACCGGACAAGAGCGAAGATTGTTGCCCGCATTGATCGGCTTTCGGCGGGAAACTTCGGCGATTGCAAGTCTCTGCGCGGAGGGTTGTTTGAGCTGCGGATCGACTGGGGGCCCGGCTATCGGGTTTATTACGCGTTGGATGGTCGGACGTGCGTTTTGCTGCTGTGTGGCGGAGGCAAGCGCAATCAGTCCGCCGACATTAAACGGGCGGCGGAATATCTCAAAGATTATTTGGAAAGGACACGGACACCATGAAACGCAAGGCGAGCATATCCCACGATGAGGCCACGGTTCGTGAACTGCGCGAAAATCCCGACTTTGCCGCAGAGTACCTCAGGGCTGCGTTGGAGGATGCCGACGAACCGAGCGCGCTCCTGGTTGCGCTGCGCCGCATCGCGGAAGCCAGAGGCGGCATTGCCAAGGTGGCCAAAGCCGCTGGCATTGAGCGCGAGAGCTTGTATCGCGCGTTGTCGGTGCGTGGGAATCCTCGACTCTCCACCCTGGTTGCTGTGACCAAGGCGGTCGGTTTGAGGCTTACGGTTGAAGCCGCACCGTGACGCTGCTTTAGGCTCGCAGCTCCTAAGTTTTGACGGCTGACAACTGATGGCTGACAGGTCTTACTCCACCGTCACCGACTTAGCCAGATTCCTCGGCTGATCGACGTCGCAGCCGCGGCGCACGGCGATGTGATAGGCGAGCAGTTGCAGTGGAACGATCTCCAGAATCGCCGACAGCTCTTCCGGGGCCGCCGGTACGAAGAGCACGTGATCCGCTTCTTCGGCAATCTCTTTGTCGCCTTCGGTGGCGAGCGCGATGACTATACCGGAACGAGCTTTTACTTCTTTCAGGTTCGACATCGTTTTCTCGTAACGGATCATCGACTGCGGGCTGTTGACATCGCGTGTGGCGATGATGACCACCGGCAGATTCTCGTCAATCAGCGCATTGGGGCCGTGCTTCATCTCGCCTGCGGGATAGCCTTCGGCGTGAATGTAGGAAATTTCCTTGAGTTTGAGCGCGCCTTCAAGCGCGATGGGATAGTGAATGCCGCGTCCGAGGAAAAGGAAGTCCTGCGCGCGGACATACGTTTTCGCCAACTCGTCGCAAGCCTCGTCGTGGGTAAGAATCTGTTCCAGCTTGCCGGGGATGTGGGTGAGCTCTTGCACGGCGGCCTTGGCCTGTTCGGGGGTCATGGCGCCGCGCACCTGCGCCAGATACAAGGAGAACAAATAAAGAGCGGTAAGTTGCCCGGTAAAAGCTTTGGTCGACGCCACCCCAATTTCCGGACCCGCGTGGGTGTAGACGGTTCCGGCGGCTTCGCGCGTGATCATGGAGCCGACTACGTTGCAGATGGCCAGCGTCTTCGAGCCCTTGGACTTGGCTTCACGCTGGGCCGCGATGGTGTCGGCGGTTTCGCCGGATTGCGAAATCAGCAGCGTCATTGTGTCCGGCCCCAGGATCGGGTTGCGATAGCGCCACTCGCTGGCGTAATCGACTTCGACCGGAACGCGGGCAAAGTTCTCAATCATGAACTTGCCTGCGAGTCCGGCATGCCAACTGGTGCCGCAGGCCGCGATATTGATTTTCTTCAGCGCTTTGAACTCGGCTTCGCTGACCTGCATCTCGTCGAGAAAGATTGCGCCTGTATCCTGCGAGACGCGGCCGAGCGTGGTCTCGCGGACGGTGCGCGGCTGCTCATAAATTTCTTTGAGCATGAAGTGCTTGTACCCACCCTTCTCCGCCATGATGGAGTCCCAAATAATGGTCTGCGCGTTGCGCTGCACGGGACGGCCTTCGAGATCGGTGATCTTGACGTCTTTCTGAGTGAGCTCGGCCACATCGCCATCTTCGAGAAAGATGACGCGGCGGGTGTATTGCAGAATGGCGGGAACGTCCGACGCCACAAACATCTCATCGTCTCCCAACCCCAACACGAGCGGAGAATCTTTACGCGCGGCCACCACGTGACTGGGATCTTTAGCCACCAAAACACCTACTGCATAAGAGCCGACCACTTGCTTGAGCACTTTGCGTACCGCTCCCGGCAGGTCTTTGCCGTCATAG
>JANXZM010000107.1 GCA_025355505.1 Acidobacteriaceae bacterium
ATGCTCGCGCGATCCACAACACCGGAAAATGACGCCCAAGTTTTTAAAAGTCGCGGACGGAAGTGACAAGCGTGTCCTTCTGCAGGTCGGAGTTTGACGCGACCGTGTCAGAGCCGCCATTCAGACCCGCCATTCATTGACTGGCCGCGGCCCCGTCCGTAAGATGAAGCGACCGGAAAGCTGGGCATCTCTTAGTGATCGACCAGACCATCTCGCACTACCGCATCGTCGAGAAACTCGGTGGCGGCGGCATGGGTGTGGTCTATAAAGCGGAGGACACCGAGCTAGGCCGCTTCGTCGCCCTCAAATTCCTGCCCGATGAACTGTCGCAAGACCCGCAAGCCCTGGAACGCTTTCGCCGGGAGGCGCGAGCGGCGTCCGCTCTCAACCATCCCAATATTTGCACCATTTACGAAATCGGTAAACATGGCGAGCAATCGTTCATCGCCATGGAATTCCTGGACGGCGTGACGCTGAAGCATCTTATCGCGGCCAAGCTGTTAGAGAATGAAACCGTCCTCTCGCTGGCCATTGAGATTGCCGACGGGTTGGACGCCGCGCACGCCCAAGGCATCGTCCATCGCGACATCAAGCCCGCCAACATCTTTGTCACCAGGCGCGGACACGCCAAGGTGCTCGATTTCGGTCTGGCCAAGGTCGGGCCCGCAGCCAGTTCTTCCAGCCACGTTCCATCGACGAACTCGATGACGGCCACGATGGATGACCAGCACCTGACCAGCCCGGGATCCACTCTCGGCACCATCGCATATATGTCACCGGAGCAGGCTCGGGCTAAGGATCTGGATGCCCGCACGGATCTGTTCTCCTTCGGATCTGTCCTCTATGAGATGGCCACCGGTCAGGTGCCCTTCCGTGGGGACAGCACAGCAACGATTTTCGATTCCATACTCAACCGTACGCCAGCTCCTGCCGCGCGGCTGAATCCCGAAGTACCGCCCAGGCTGGAAGAGATCATCAACAAGGCTCTCGAGAAAGACCGCAATCTGCGCTACCAGCACGCGGCTGAAATGCGAACGGATTTGCAACGGCTGAAGCGCGACACCCAATCCGGGCAATCAGTGGCCGCATTGCCGGCGGCAACACCAAAAACCGCCGCCCGCAAGTATTGGGTAGCAGCTGCGGTCGCTCTGTTGATCGTGGCTGCGGCCGGCCTTTGGTATTGGCGTGCCAAGTCAAGCACGCCGCAAATCAAATCCATCGCTGTAATTCCATTCGCCAACGTGGGCGGCAACGCCGACGCCGATTTCCTCAGCGACGGCCTCACCGAATCCTTAATAGCCAGTCTGGCCCACGTACCCCAGTTGAAAGTGAAGTCCCGCAACTCCGTCTTCCGCTACAAGGGCAAAGAGGTTGACGTCCAAAAAGTCGGCAAGGAGTTGACCGTGGACGCCTTGCTCACCGGCCGCGTGGTGCAACACGGAGACACCATCCAGGTCAGTGCCGACCTCACCAACGTGCAGGACAACACCGAAATCTGGGGCGAGCATTATGAGCGCAAAGCCTCCGACATCATCTCCTTGCAGCAGCAAATCGCGGGCGACATCGCCGGCAAGCTACGCTCCAAGATGAGCGGAGCGGAAAAACAGCAGGTCACCAGGCAAGGCACGCAGAACCCGGAGGCCTACCAGCTTTACGTGAAAGGCCGCTACTACTGGAACAAGCGCACCAACGCCGACATTAAGACCGCCATTTCCTACTTCAATCAAGCCATTGATAAAGATCCCGGCTATGCGATGTCGTATGCAGGACTGGCGGATGCCTATTCCGTGCTGAGCAGCTTTGGCAGCGACTCCAATGACGTCATTCCCAAGTCAATGGCTGCGGCCGAAAAGGCGCTGGAACTCGATCCCACACTCGCCCGCCCGCATGCGGACCTGGGTGCCAATAAGGTGGAATACAATCGGGATTTTTCCGGCGGCGAGGCCGAGTACCGCAAGGCCTTTGAGCTCGATCCCAGCGACGCCACCGCCCATCAGTGGTTTTCCCAGGATCTCGCCTTTATCGGTGGCCGGGCGCAGGAGTCGATCGATGAAGCCACCCGCGCCCAGCAACTCGATCCGCTGTCGCCCATCATTGGTTACGCACAAGGGGCGGTCTACATCTACGATCGGCAATTTGATAAAGCGATTGAGATTTTCAAGAAAGTCAGTGCAGACAATCCCGCCTTTGGCAGAGCGCACGGCGGCCTGGCATCGTCATATTGGGGCCAGCACAAATATCCGGAGGCCATTCAGGAATTTAAAACTACCGCTCAACTAGAGGGCGACAAGATTGCCGCCGAAGTCGCCGCTGCCCTGGACGCGGGCTACCGCTCCGGCGGATGGCCGAGCGCTCTGCGCAAGGCAATCGAAGTCTCACTCGCACAGCGCAAAGCCAGGACCGGTTACGTTTCTCCTTACCAAATCGCGCGGCTATACGCCGATTTGGGCGACAAGGATCATGCCTTCGAGTGGCTCAACGCCGCCTACCAGGAACACGACGAAAACTTAGTCAGCCTTCGGACCAACTTTACCCTCGATTCCCTGCGCTCCGATCCGCGTTACGCCGAACTGGTGCGCAAAATCGGCTTCCCGCAATGAGGGTGAGGCGGGATTGCCCGACGTAGCGTCGGCTAAAACGTGACTCCTCCACAACAGATGTCGACAGCCTCTCGGGATTGTGCCCGAGTCACGGGCCACCAGGAAATAACCGGCTTGTTCCTCCTGGACTGCCGGAGCAGGGTGTTGTCCTTCGTATTGGCGACGTAGGCAAATCGTGGAACCGCAGCGCCAAAAGCGCAATGGCTGAGCGACAAGAGTAGCGGGGGGGAACACTGCGGCAGTTGGCTGGTTGATTCGCATCGGCCCCCCCAAGGTGCAGTCAGTATATTCCAGCCTGCCACTCTCCCAACAATTCCTGATAGAGCCACTTCCCGCGCCCCGTGCGGCTTCCCAGCGTGAGCGCAACAAATGACTTGCAATGGTGTTTAATCTGATTGTGCAGCTATCTCCAAATGGAGGCTACCGATTATGAACCGCCAAAATGCTTGGGTATGGCCGTTCTCCGCAGTTCTCATTTGTGGACTGTTCCTTCTGCCATCCCGCAGCTGGGCCCGGGACGACGATAATTTGAACCGGGACGACAATTGGACGCAGGAAAATGATCCGCCGGCGCGCGTTGCCCGCATGAATTTCACGCAAGGTGCAGTTTCTTTTCAGCCCGGCGGTGAGGGCGACTGGGTCGATGCTGTACCCAATCGTCCACTGACCACCGGCGATAATTTGTGGACCGATCGGGACTCACGCGCGGAATTGCACGTGGGCTCGACCGCCATCCGTCTCGGCAGCGAAACCAGCCTGACGTTCCTACAACTTGACGATCGCGTCGTGCAATTGCGCCTGGCGCAGGGCTCGGTCCTGTTGCGCGTGCATCACTTCGACGACGATGACACCATCGAGATCGACACTCCCAATCTCGCTTTCATGCTGCAACGCACCGGCGAATATCGCGTCGATGTTCAGCCCGACGGCAGAACAACGATCGTGGATGTGTACCAGGGCCGCGGCGAGGCTATCGGTGGCGGAAACAACTACACCATCGTCGCCAATCAGCAGGCCAGTTTCTCAGGAGACCAGGACCAGGGACTCAGCTATGAGATCGATTCGCTCCCTTCGCCCGACGAGTTCGACGGCTGGGCCTTCGGTCGCGACCGTCGCGAAGATCGGTCGCAATCTGCAAACTACGTATCGTCGGAGATGACCGGCTACGAAGACCTGGACGACAACGGGCGCTGGTCATACGCCGGAAACTACGGTCCCGTGTGGTATCCCACGAACGTTCCCGCAGGCTGGGCGCCCTATCGCTTCGGTCATTGGGTGTGGGTCGCTCCCTGGGGATGGACATGGGTCGATGACGCGCCCTGGGGCTTCGCTCCCTTTCACTACGGACGTTGGTGTCAGATTGGGGGAGGCTGGGCTTGGGTGCCCGGGCCGGTTGCCGTGCGTCCCGTGTACGCTCCCGCGCTGGTCGCTTTTGTTGGCGGCGGCGGGTTCCATTTTTCCGTGTCGCTCGGCGGAGGCGTTGGAGTGGCGTGGTTCCCGCTCGGGCCGGGTGAAGTGTTTGTCCCCGCGTATCACGTGAGTCGTACTTACGTGAACCAAGTCAATGTTACGAACACGGTCGTGAATGTCACTAAGGTGACGAACGTCTACAACAACTACACCGCGACTAACGTCAACAATACGACGGTGAATCGCATCCTCTATGTCAATCAGGCGAATGTGACCGCCGTTTCGCGCGAGACTTTTGTGAATGCGCGTCCGGTGGCCCGCAACGTCGTGGCGGTGCAAGCGCGCGAAATCGCAGAGACGCCGGTTAGCCACATGAGTGGCGTCGAGCCTATCCGCAGCAGTGTGATGGGAGCAGGTCGGCCAACCAGGGTTGCGCCTCCGGCGGCTGTTGTCAACCGTCAAGTCGTAGCGGAGCGCGCGCCATCTCAACCGCCTGTACCCTTTGCGCAGCGGCAGGATAAGCTTATCGCTCGTCCCGTAGCGCCCCGTCCCGTAGCGCCAGTGAACCAGCCGGTCAGTCGTCCCATTACCCAGCCTGTAATCGCCAGACCAGAGCCGGTGAACAGGGAACCGATGAACAGGCCCGAACCGGCAATGAATAAACCGGAGCCTGCCACGAATCGGCCCGAACAGCCAATGAGCCGACCGGAACGGCCGATCAACCGACCTGACCCTTCGATGAACAAGTCGGAGCCGCCGCCAGTGGAGCGCCCCATTCAGCCCGCGCCCAAGCCGGAATGGCAAGCACCGCAGCCTGCACCGCAGCCGCGGCCTGAAGCAGCGCGTCCCGAACCCTCACGGCCCCAGCCGCCAGTACGCGCTGCTGAGCCGTATAACAACTACAACAATAGGAACGCCAATAATGAGGCGCGTCCGGAGCAAGGGTGGTCGCATCCGCAAGCCAAGCCGGCGCCGCCGGTGCAGCCCAAGAGCGAAAATCAGGCGCGCGACGAAGAAACAAAGTTTCGCAATTGGCAGCAACAGGCGAAGCCCCAACCGGCAATGCCACAAACCCCGGCCAAGGCACAACCAGCTAAGTCAGTTCCACCGAAAGACAAAGACAAGAAGCCCCCGCAACGATAGGGATGGGCTTTTGTGGATCGGACGGAATTGATCGACGACGATAAACAACCGCCGCTTCGATTCCGTCCGGCCCAGGCTGGTCCCGAATATCCGTCGTCTTTTTCTACGGCTGGATGTCGATGGGAGTTCCGTCCGGCACGAGTTCCCAGATTTCGTCCATCTCCGGATTTGTTACCGCAACGCATCCGTCCGTCCAGTCCAGGGTTCGATGCGTGGCGCCCAACCATCCGAAGCCGTCGGGGAGGCCGTGAATCATGATGTCACCACCAGCAGCAACTCCGCGTTGGGACGCTCTCTTCTTGTCCTGCTCGTTCGGATAGGAAACGTGAATCGACTTGTAGAAGCGGCTCTTCGCGTTGCGGCGGTCGAGGATGTAGTGACCCTCCGGAGTCTTGTGATCTCCCTGCTGCTCTTTCGCGCCAACGTGCTCGCCCCCGAGAGCTACTTTGTAAGTCCGAAGAATCTTTCCCTGCAAAAGTAAAGTCAGAGTGCGCTCGCTCTTCGCAACGATCACCTGGTCCGCCTTGGTCGCGTGGTCTTCCGTCGCCAGCATCCCGATAAGCAATAGTAAGATCATGGCGGCAGTATGTATGTTCTTTGTTTGAAATGCTAGCCTGAAACCCTGATGCGCGATCGTCTCTTCCATCCCGTTGCCCTCATTGCGTTCGTGTTGTTTGCGCTCGACGCAAACTTGACGGGCGCAACTGCCGCTCGCTGGGCTGTTGTCAACCAGCCCACTCGCCTAGTCAACGGAACGCCGGTGCTTTTTCGCGTCACCACGCCGAAGCCGGTGCGCACGCTTTCGGGCAACTGGCTGGGCCACGAGATCGCGTTCAGCTTCGACGCGAGCGGCAAGTCATGGTTCGCGCTCGCCGGGGCCAGTCTTGAAACCAAGCCGGGAGCCTATTCCATCCAACTGCACGCTGAAACCCCCGCCGGACAAGCCATATCATTCGAAAGGAAAATTCGTGTGGAACGCCAGCGCTATCCCCGCATGCTGCTGAAAGTTCCTGGACGCTATACCGCGCCCAGCCCCGAGGACCAGCGCCAGATTGCTCAGGACAAGGAAACAAAGGCCGATGTTTTCAAAACTCTCAGTTCCGGCCGCGAATGGAAAGGTTCGTTCGCGCCTCCGGTAAATGCCGAGATCTCCGACGTGTTCGGAGTCGCGCGCGTCTTTAACGGTTCCGTACAGAGCACGCATCAGGGGCTCGATTTCCGCGTGCCCAGTGGAACCCCGGTCGCAGCCGTGAATAGCGGCCGCGTCATTCTTGCCCGGCCCCTCTTCTTTGAAGGCAATTGCGTGGTGATCGACCATGGCCAGGGATTGCTGACGCTCTATCTGCATTTGTCGACATTTTCCGTTAAGGAAGGCGACGATGTGAACAAAGGCCAGCCCATCGGGGATAGCGGAGGCACCGGACGCGCAACCGGTCCTCATCTGCATCTGGCGGTGCGGTGGCAGGGCGTGTACTTGAATCCCCAGGTGCTGCTGAAATTGAGTTTGCCGTGAGGGAGTTTGCGCGAAAAACTAGTGTGCTGCCCCCAAATTCGCGACATAAGTTTGGCAACGTGTGGATCGTAGCTAAGAGCCAAGAGCCTAGTACCCGGAAGCGAGCAGCGCATCTTCCGCGTCCCACAAGCCATCGCGAAACGTAACACTCCTCCCCGAGATTGCGGGAATACGCTCGCCCGGAACAACAATCCCTACCAGGTTCAGCGGATCGGCGGCCGCGATGACGACGCGCTCAACGTTCGCGTTCTGTGGCAGCTTGCGGTAAGCGCGCAACGATTCGACGGCCACCGGAAGCGCGAACTGCTCTCCCAGAAACCCATCCACGAATCGGCCGCCGCGCACTTCGCCGCGGTCTTCCAGGCGGCGGTAGCCGATCTGCAATTCACGCCACCGTGGCAGATTTGTTTCGCGTACCAGCAGGTCGCGGAAGACCACGCCGTAGCGCCGCAACAACATCCAGCAGCAGGACTCGACGCTGCGGTCGCGATCCGCGCCTTCGGTGTGCAACAGTGACCAGCGTCCAGGCGCATGCCGCGGCCTGCGGACTTTCCCCATCACTTTCCCAAGCCCGCTGCCAGACGCGTTTTTCGGTGTTACCAGCGCGCGCAGGTTCTCGAATCCGTCGGCGGTCACCAGGCCGGCTGCGACCAGTTCCCACAGGCCAGTTTCAATTTCCGCTTTAAGGCGGCCCGTCGCTCGCACCATGTCAGGGAAAAACAGCGCGCCCCGCTGCTTCAAAAGTTCGAGCACGGCCTGCGCTACCGGGCTTAAGTATGACGTGGCGGAATCTTCCGCTCCGGGATGAAGTGGGCGCAACCAGTCGGCATCTTCGCGGACGAAGAATGCGATTGGCGCGACGCGCGTTGGAATCACGCGGCGCCGGTTCTCCTGACCATTCGCAGCGTTTCCCGTTGCTTCGAGGGTCGCCGGATGGGGCGACAGGCGGCCCCATCCCACCGCGCCTGTGAGGCATAGTTGATCGAGGTGCGCAGGATCGTAGTCTGAGATTCGGCGTGCCAGCACGAAACGTTCCCACGCGCTTGCTGGAATTTCAAACCCCTGCAACTGGCGGATCACTTCGAGCGTCCCATGCTCGCCACGCACTTGCGTACCCGGAGCAACGTGCTGCCAACGCAAAAGCCAATTCATAAACTGCGCTGCTTTGACGGGCGCGATCTGCTTGCGCAACGTCGCGACCGTGAGGCGATGGATCCGAGCCAGCAGACGGCGCTCACACCACTCTGTTTCGCCTTGGTGTGAGGTGGATGTTGCCGGTCGCGAATAGGTTGGCCGGAACTTGCCGCGCAGGATTGCTCCGCTTGCTTCGACGCGGAGTAATGCTTTCTCAATCTCAGTCGCAGGCAGTCCGAGTAGCTCGCCAATTTCCGACGCCGTGGTCGGGCCAAGATGTGCCATCCATCCCTGCACCGCGGTCAGGACCGCATCGTCCAGGCTCAGCGTAGAGACGCCTCTGGTCGCGTTTCCGGGCGCGTTTTCATTCCGATTCGCGGCGGGAGACGGGGCAAGCCCCGTCTCTACGGGATGTATTGCTTGGAACCATTTGAGCCGCTCGGCGGCTACCCAATATTGCTTGCCTGCTGCGTGCGCTATGATCGCGCGATTTTCGTTTTGCAAGCGATCGAAGAAGTCGGCCCAGTGGGCGGTGAGCTGAGGTTTTGTTTCCTGAGAGCTGAAAGCCGAAAACTGAGATCTCGCCTCCACCGGCACCGGCATTATCACCAGCGTATGCAGAACATCCTGCAACTCATCCGCGTCGCGCACATCGGGCCACGCCTCCTGCTGCACTTGCACGATGGCTGCGGGATCGAGCGCTCCCACTTCTTCTAGCACGGACGCGGGCAACACTCGCCGCATCTCGACCGCCCGCGCTCGGCGCTCTTCTAGCGGAGCATCGTCCAGGTAGGCGTAGGGGTTTGCATTGAGAATTTCGTGCGAGAACTGCGACGGCACCGGAGTGTCTACCGCGAGGCAACGAATCCGTCCCTGCTCGATTCCGCGCAAGACTTCGCCGAGGCCCTCGATATCGAGCGCCTCGGTGAGCACGTCCTTCATTACCTCGCGCACCAGCGGATGGTTGGGAATCTGAATGTCGCCTTCGATGTTTTCCTGGCACGCGGCTACGTCGGGAAAAACCGAGGCCAGCAGATCGTCGGAGCGCATGCGCTGAATCTGTGGCGGCACTTTCTTGCCGCCCTGGAAACGCAGCAGAGCGAGGGCTCGCGTTGCACCCCAGCGCCAGCGCGTTTGAAAGATCGGCGAGGCTAGCGCCGCCTGTTCCAGAATCGGCGGCATGCTCTCGGAAGCCAGAAACTGAAAAACATCCGCCAGCGGAAAGCTGTGTTGCTCGGCCAGCGCGATGTTCAATCCATTGTCGGTGGCGGCCGCCTGCAGTTCAAAATTGAAGCCGCGACAGAAGCGCTTGCGGAGCGCCAGTCCCCAGGCTTTGTTGATGCGTCCTCCAAAGGGCGCGTGGATGACCAACTGCATCCCGCCGCCTTCGTCAAAAAATCTTTCGGCGATGATCGTCGCTTGCGTTGGCACATCGCCCAGCACCGCGCGGCCTTCGAGGATGTACTGAATCACTTGCTCGGCACCCGATAGATCGAGTCCGCATTCTTCTCGAAGCCAACTTACGGCGTCTGCCACTATAGGTAGATTGCGCCATCCTTCGACCGGAACCACGCCAAGCAGGCGGTCGCTGATTTCTTTGCGCAATGCGCCAAGCTGCAACGAAAGTTCGGCGGTGCGTGCTGGAGCTTCTCCACGCCAGAAGGGCACGGTGGGCGGCGCGCCCCGCGCATCTTCGACCAACATGCGCGAAGATTTCGCTTCCACGCGGCGGATGCGCCACGATGTGTTGCCGAGCAGCATGACATCTCCCGCCATGCTCTCGACGGCAAAGTCTTCATCGACGGTTCCAACCGTGCTGCCATCCGGTTCGGCAACCACCGTGAACAGAGCGTTGTCCGGTATCGTGCCGCCGCTGGTGATCGCCGCCAGACGCGCGCCGCGTCGCGCCCGCAGCTTGTGATTGATGCGGTCGTGATGCAGGTAAGCGCCATAGCGGCCTCGTTGCGAAGCGATTCCTTCCGAAAGCATGACGAGCACTTCGTCGAACGTCTGGCGCGAAAGATTGCGATAGGGATAGGCCCGCTTTACCAGCGCGAATAACTCATCCTCGTCCCACCCGTCGTTGGATTGATCCCCCGATTTGTTGGCCGTCGCGGCGCTGCCGGAGGCGGCACAGCAAGCTACGATCTGCTGCGCCAGCACATCGAGCGAAGCTTCGGGAAAAATCAGCCGGTCCAGTTCGCCCAGGCGAATGGCGCGCACCAGCGCGGCGCATTCCGCAAGATCATCGCGCGTGGTGACAAAAAATCGTCCTTTGGGGACGGCGCCGCGCCAGTGACCCGACCGTCCCACGCGCTGCAGAGCAACCGCAATCGAACGCGGCGAACTGATGTGGCACACCAGATCCACCGTTCCCACGTCGATGCCGAGTTCAAGCGAAGCGGTTGCGACCAGCACCTTTATCTGGCCTTCTTTCAGCTTGCGCTCGGCCTCCAGACGCAGCTTGCGCGACAGACTGCCGTGATGCGCCGCCACGTTTTCCTCACCGAGCCGCTTACCCAGTTGATGGGCTATGCGTTCGGCGAGCCGCCGCGTGTTCACGAACACCAGCGTGGAGCGGTGCGTATTCACCAGTTGCACGATGCGCTCGTAAATCTCGTCCCACATTTCGTTGGACGCGACTGGGCCTAGCTCGGAGGACGGAACCTCCACTCCCAGATCGAGCTTGCGCTTGTGGCCGACGTTCACGATCACGGGATCGGAGCGCGGATTCTGAGGATCGGAGTTGCCCGCAAGAAAATGCGCGACTTCTTCGATCGGCTTCTGTGTTGCCGAAAGGCCAATGCGCACCGGCGGGCGATGGGTCAGCGCTTCCAGTCGCTCCAGCGAAAGCGCGAGATGCACGCCGCGCTTGTCATCGGCAACGGCATGGATTTCATCCACAATCACGGTTTCGACGTCGCGCAAGATGGCGCGACTTTTTTCCGCCGTCAGCAGGATGTAGAACGACTCCGGCGTCGTGACCAGTATGTGCGGCGGACGCTTCAGCATGAGGCGCCGGTCTTTCATCAGCGTGTCGCCGGTGCGTACCGCGGTCCGGATCTCCGGCATCAGCAACCCGCGTGCGCCCGCCATTTGCAGAATTTCTCCGAGCGGGATTTCAAGATTTTTCTGGATGTCGTTGCCCAGCGCTTTGAGCGGGGAAATGTAGAGAACTTCCGTGCGGTCCTGCAGTTCGCCCGCCACGGCCTTACACACCAGCCGGTCAATGCAGGCGAGGAAAGCGGCGAGCGTTTTTCCCGATCCGGTCGGAGCCGAGATCAGGGTGGTGTGGCCCGCGAGGATGTGCGGCCAACCCTGCTCCTGCGGTTCGGTCGGCGTCGAGAAACGCGCCGTGAACCATTCCTGCACCAGCGGATGAGCCCAGCCTAGCGAAGGGGAGACTCCGGACGGCATGGGAGAGATTGTAGCGAGAATTGGGAGTTTCGTAAAACGTTCGCCTGGGCGGATAGGGCGTCCGTTTCCAAATGGGAGTTGTTCGGTCGAGATTGCTTCCGAGTGGCCTGTTACTCGGGCACAATCCGGACGTCAACGTCATTTAGTATTTCAACTCCGTCGTCCAGTTGGTCACCAGAGTGATCGGCTTCGGCGCCTGCTGCGGCATGGTGATCAAAACCAAGCGCTGGCCATCGACGGTGACGTCGTAGGGGCTAACAACCCCGATAATTCCCACCGGATTGTTAAAACGAAAGAGTGGCTGCGCCGCGCCCACTTCCACGATTCCTGTCTTGAGCATGATGGGAACCGAAATCAGGGTGTTATCTGCGGACCAGTAGAATAGTTCTTTTCCGTCACGCCGCCACACGGGCTGGGTCCCGCCCGCGCTGGAAATCTGCCACTTGCCGGCTCCACCGCCAAACGGCATCACGTACACTTCCTGCCTCCCCGATTCGTTCGAGCTATAGGCCACCCAGTGGCCGTCCGGCGAAAACCTCGCGCTGATTGCCGCAAACGTCCTTTGCGTCACGGGCACGGGCTTGCGATCTCCCGCTAAAGGAAGCGCCCAGATCTGGCCGTTGGAAGACAAATCACCGACGCCAAACAACAGAGACTTGCCATCCGGCGACCAGTCAAGAGGGTTCCGGTTTGCGCTGTCTCCTTCAAGCAGTAATTCTTCCTGGCCCATGCCATTGGCGAGCTTGCGATAGAGGCTGTTTTTGCCGCGATTTCCCATGTACGCAATCCACTGTCCATCGGGCGACCACACCGGGGAAGAACTTGCCCCGGGACCAAAAGTAAGCCGCGTATTCACTTGCCGCTTGCGATCGTAGATCCATACATCGCTGTTGGTGTCACCGGCCTCGGTCGCCAGCCGAGCCCCATCCGGAGAAAGCCGCACGGAAAGCAAGTTCGAGCCTTTCACGCCCACCGCTCCCAGTTGCTTTCCCGCGCGGTCGTACAACATCGCTTGCCACGGCATCAGGCCGCCCGAAGCGTACGCCAGAACTCCGCCGTTGGAAGCGTCAAATTGTGCCCTCCAGACGGTTCCGTCCACCAGCACGTCTTCCGCCAGCCGCTCGACCTCCCCGTGCAGAACACCCGTTTTGGGATCAAACGGCTGCGCCATCAATGCGCTGTCGCGCATAAACAGCAGCCGCCCCGCCGCATACACGACGTTCGTTAATCCCGACATCACCACGCGGTTCTCCTTGCCGTCCAGAGACGCGAAGTAAATCGCGTCGTTGGGACCACGGGCCTTGCCGTGGCTGAGCGCCAGATACAGAAAGTGCTTGCCGTCGGGAAGGAAGTACGGCCAGCGATGGCTGTCGTGCTTCGAGGTGTCCAGCACCGTCACCGGTTTCGGTTTCCCCCCGGAAGCCGGGACTTGCGCCAGTGCGCTCTGGAAATCAGGAGCAAAAACTATGGTTCCCTCCGCACTCCACGTCCCTCCTCGGCCTATGGGAGCGTCACACACGTCCGATGGAGTGCCGCCTTCGACTGGCACAGTTTTCAACTTACCGCCCACGAAGAAACCCAGAGAGCGGCTATCCGCCGACCAGAACGGAAAGGTCGCACCCTCCGTTCCCCCCAACACCCGGGCGTGAAGGGCGTTCAACGGTCTTACCCATAGGAACACTGCTCCCTGCTCTCGCGCTGCCACAAAGGCCAGAACGTTGCCGTCCGGTGAAACCACCGGCGGCCCGGCAAAGTCTCCTGTCACGATGGGGAATGTACCTTCTTCCGCCAAAATGAGTGACCGCACAACGGGCGCTGGCTTGGTGCTGCCGCTTCCCCGGAAATGGACCGCCGCCAGTATCGCCGCCGCACTTAGCACCAGCGCCGCCAGTGCCCACGCCACTCGCTCGCGATGCTTTTGCTTACTCACAACCGGCTGGGATACGCCCGCCTGCGACCCGCCTTCCGCCATCCATTTCAGCTCGCTGGCCAGGTCACTCGCGCTTTGCCAGCGTTCGTCGGGATCCTTGGCTAAACATTTCCTGACCACTCGCTCTAAGGCCAGCGGGGTCAGCGGTTGCAACTGCGTGATCGGCGGAGGCTCGGTGGTCAGAATCGCGGCAATCAGACTCGCACGGCTCTTCCCGCTGAATGCCGGCTTGCCCGTCGCCATTTCGTACAGCAGTTCTCCAAACGCAAAGATATCCGTGCGCGCGTCTGCCTCTTTCCCTTCCAATTGCTCGGGTGCCATGTACTGAAACGTTCCAACAATCGTCCCTTCGCCCGTCAACTTCGACTGCTCCGCCGTCATCTCGTTGAGGGCCGCTGCCAGCGGAGCCACGCCCGACTGCTTCGCCAAACCAAAGTCCATCAGTTTCGCGCCGCCTTTGGTCAGCATGACGTTCGCGGGCTTCAGATCGCGATGCGTGATCCCCAGCTTGTGCGCTTTGGCCAGCGCGTCCGCAATCTGCGCTGCGTAGCGCAGAGTCTGCTCCGGCGGCAACGGCCCCTTGATTAAGCGCTGTTCGAGCGTTTCGCCTTCCAGGTATTCCATGACCAGGAAATCAATGCCGTCCTGATGACCGATGTCATGGAGAGTGCAAATGTGCGGATGCGAGAGTTTGGAAACAGCTTTAGCTTCGCGCTCCAACCGCTGCTTCAGAGAAGGGTCGGACGAAAGGCCCGCTGGCAGGACCTTAATCGCAACCTCGCGGTCCAAGCGAGTGTCGAGGGCGCGATAGACTTCGCCCATCCCGCCAGCACCTAACAGCGACTGGATTTCGTAGGGGCCGAGTTTCGTGCCAGAGGTTAGAGCCATCCGTGCGCATGATTATAGTCCCTGGCAATAACCTGGCCGCCGATCCCCATTTTCGATGGATCGTCGGCAACTGGGAAACTGACCTTACCACGGGGTGTGTCGGCATGGACTCACCAGTGCGGCAGTCGCAGCCAGGTTGGTTCGGGATGAATTGTCAGTTCCTGGGGCCGGAAGAGGTTGACGGCTGAGAGCTGACAGCGCAGGGCTAACCGCGATTGCTAGTACGCGCCTTTGTTCTTCGACGAAGGATGGAAATCGAGGGTTGTGGAGTAGCCGGGCAGTTCGACCGGAACGCTGTATTCGACGTCAATCGACAGGGTGCCGGTGCCGAATCCGCCCACCCGCAAAACATGGACTTGCTTGGGCGTCAGCGCAATATCGTAGCTGCGGGCCTGCTTGATGACCGCCTCGCGAACGTCGTCTTCCGTGTGCGTGCTGTAGGTCGACTGGGTCGCTTCATTCTTGATCGCGTCTTCAAACTGGTAGTTCGCGAAGAACGGCGGGATGACCTTGATGCCCGCCAGGACCAACGCCCCGAAGACGGCCACGCCGAAGATCAATTTCAGAGTTGCCATAAGGAACAATCGCCAGATCGCTGGTTGCGAGTTTCATTCGCGAGCTTTCCGTCCTGCGCCGGCCCATTCCGCCGGTTAGCGGGCGGCCGGACGCAGATCCTGGAAATACTCCGTTATGGCTGAAATCTTAACGTCCACGCTCTCCCGAGTCGAGCGCCGAACGACCTCGACGATACCTTCGGTAACCTTCTTTCCCACGTTCACGCGAAAGGGAATGCCCACCAGGTCGGCGTCCTTGAACTTTACCCCCGGCCGTTCGTCCCGATCGTCCAGTAACACATCGAACCCTGACCCCTCCAGTTGTTGGGCAATGTCCTCGGCGGTGCTGCGGATGGACTCGTCTTTCGGGTTGGTGGACACCACCACCACCTCAAACGGCGCGATCGAAGGCGGCAGCCAGAAGCCGTTCTCGTCGTTATTTTGCTCGACGGCCGCCGTCAGGATGCGCTCGATCCCAATCCCATAACTGCCCATGATTGGGGCCACCTCTTTGCCGTTGCGGTCGAGAACACGCGCGCCCATGGATTGCGAATACTTGTAGCCGAGCTTGAAGATGTGTCCGATCTCGACCGCGGTATCGATGCGCAGGGCAGCGCCACAACCGACGCTCGGGCACTCGTCGCCGGCCGTCACGGCGCGCAGGTCGGCATAGGCCGTGGGATGAAAAGTCTTTCCCGGCGTCAGGTTCTTGACGTGATAGTCCTCTTTGTTCGCGCCGCCAATCAAATTCACGCGGCCTTCGAGCGCCTCATCCACCAGCAGAATGGGCTTACCGGAATCTTTCATGTCCTTGGCCCAATCGATGCCGAGCGGGCCGAGGTATCCGGCAGGGGAGTGGAACAGATCGCGGATCTCTTCCTCCTGCATGGGACGCGTCTGTTTGCCCGCAACCGCTGTCGAGAGCTTGGCTTCGTTCATCTGGTGATCGCCGCGCATCAACAGCACCACGGCTCGCGTACGAGACTTGCCCGGCGTTTTCGTTCCAATCGGTGCATCCTCTTCGGTCATCATCATCGCCAAAGTTTTGATCTTGTTCTTGGGCGACACTCCCAGAAACCGCGCCACATCTTCAATCGTTTTCTGTCCCGGTGTGTGAACTTCGAGCGGCTGGCCATCGCCCTCGGCCTTCAGGTCTTCAACCGGAGCAAGCCGCGAAGTGGCCTTCTCCATATTCGCCGCGTAGTTGCATTTCTCGCAGCTCACAATCTGGTCCTCGCCCGCCGGAGTGCGCACCATGAATTCCTGCGACTGCGATCCGCCCATCGCTCCGGAGTGCGCGTCGATCACCCTATACTTCAGCCCGCAGCGGTCGAAGATGCGGCAGTATGTGTCGTAATGTTTTTGATACGACGCGTCCAGCCCAGGTGCATCAATGTCGAACGAGTACGCGTCCTTCATAAGGAACTGACGCACGCGCAGCAGGCCCGACTTGGGACGAGGCTCGTCGCGGAACTTGGTCTGAATCTGATACCAGATCTGCGGCAGTTGCTTGTAGCTGCGCAGTTCCTTGCGCGCGATGTCGGTCATGACTTCTTCATGGGTCATGCCCAGACAAAGATCGGCGCCCTTGCGATCCTTGAGCCGAAACATGTTGTCGCCCATCGCCGCCCATCGCCCACTCGCTTCCCAAATTTCGCGAGGATTCAAAGCCGGCAGGTAGAACTCCTGCCCGATCTTGTCCATCTCCTGGCGGACGATCCCCATGATCTTCTGCGTAGTGCGATTGCCGAGAAATAGAAACGAGTAGATGCCAGCACCGAGTTGACGGATATATCCAGCGCGGACCAGCAGTTTGTGGCTCGCGACTTCGGCATCCGCCGGAGCCTCGCGAAGCGTAGGAATAAAGAGTTGCGACCAGCGATGCATAGTTATGGTTTCCAATCGTTTGCCAACCTAGAGAGAATCTTTGATTGTAAACGACCGCTCGCGCACGCCTCACCTGGGAGAGCTGGGTAATTTCTGGCAATTCGCCCTGAAGGCAATCACCAGTTAGCAGGGTGGTACCCCCCCCCAATTTGCGCTAAAGTATTCATAAATAAGGACTTAAGTCTAAAGTATTCATAAATAAGGACTTAGGTTGTCAAAGAGCGCTGAAAATGGTTTTGGGGCAGCTTCGAGGGCCGTTTTGGGTGACGGGTACACCTCTTCACTGCCCCAATCAGACCGTTAGTATCGCGCACGGCGGGTTGGATGTCTGTGATGCATGGCCCGGACGTTTGTGATGAAAGCGTTGAGAGGCCTGATTACAGATAACGTCCCGTCTGTCCCCGGGTTTCCATCGGCAGTAAAAACATTCCGCTGGTTGTTTGGCCGTTTCTAGGGTAAAATTTTGGAACCGAATGTGGCGCGTCAACCTTCCTTTTCGCGCTCTCTTCTTTTTTCTCGGGGTCTTATAAGAATACGACTCTGGTGTCGCAGGAAAACTATGCGCCTCGTCGTCTCCGTTTGGACTCTCTGGCTGGTGGTGTGCTTTGCGTCTGCCGTTGCCCAGGTGTTGCAGGCCGACCAAAAAGTAAACATGGTTTCGGGAACCGGCTGGACTACGGGCGGCATGTTTTTACAGAGCCAGAATGAACCGTCCATCACCGTGTCAACCCGCAATAACTTTTTCCTGCTCGCAGGCAACAACGACGATCGCACCGTGGACCTGGCGGGTCTTCTGGGGATTCCAGAAAACGGCGATGGCTGGCTCGGTGTGTTCAAGTCCTTCGACGGCGGCCTGGCCTGGAGCGGCACGTTGCTGCCCGGCTTTCCTCTCGATTCATCGGCGGTGGGCAAGGCTTCGTCGATGTTGCTCAGGAAAGGAAGCACTCGTTGAGAGCAGGGAATCTTCGCCGATCTCTGGATCACGCTGCTTGCTCTAACACAAGACCAATTTGTTTTCGAAAATTCGCAGTGAAATGAGACTGACTATGACTACGGTTCAGACGCTTCGCACATTTTTGTTGGCCCGGCGGCCGGCGCGCGCGACGATTGCGTTGGGGTTACTGCTGATATTCGGGTTTGCGCAATCAGGCATGGCGCAAACTGGAACGAACCCACTCAGTTTGTCCAAAAACTATTTTGTTACCGGCGACTACGTGGTCGCCGGCTGGGTGGAGGCATCGCCGGACGGAAGCGGCTATGCCCCAGGAACGATCAGCGTTCCCGATACCAAGCAGCCCTCCCAGTATGGCGTGCCTACTACCGTGCCTACGGGGGCCGATATCGTTGCGGCTTACCTCTATTGGGCGACTGTCGAAGGTAACCAGAGCTCGTTTGCTGGGAAGCAGGCGTACTTCAATGGTTATTCCATTACCGGAACAGTCCTGGGGAACCCTAACGCACCCGTCTCTTGGAGTTCGGGCGGATGTTCGGGCTCAGCCCTGGGGTCAAAGACGATGCGGACTTACAGTGCGGACGTCCGCCCGTACCTTCCGCTGGACACGATTTCCTCGTCCTCAACATTTGGAGCGCTGCTCGCCAACGGCAGTTTCCCCGTGAGACTGGCGGATAGTGGAAGCAATGGCAATACCGCTCCTTTTACCTTGGGCGCGACCCTCGTGATCGTATACCGGGTTCTGTCGCCGGCGGTTCCGCTGAATGCGATTGTTATCTATGACGGAGCCTTCGCTCCGGGCAACACCACACAGGGTTTGAGCCAGACGGTGGCGGGCTTCTACGACGCCCTTGCAGGCCCGGCAGCGAAACTCACCCATATCGTGGCCAACGGTCAGCCTAACAAATTCGAGCAAGTGTATTTAAACAGTCAGTCGCAGCCCCTTCCGTCGCTCTATGGCACGTTACCTCCCTTTCCGGGCATCTACGGCGCCTGGGATAATCCGACCTGGGTCCTGGGCCAATACCCTAATTATGTGAGGACCGGCGATACTTCGGAGACGACTTCGGTGGTGCCCTCGGCTAGCAACAGCGGTTGCGTGTCATGGGGAGCCATCATTCTAAGCACCCCCGTTGAGGACAGTGACGGCGATGGTCTGCTGGATGTTTGGAAAACGAACCTGGGGTACACCGATGCTGTTAGCGGACAGTGGGTGGCGTTGCCGGGAGCTACCAAGGGACACAAAGACCTCTTTGTCGAAGTCGATTACCTCAGCAATCTCGATGGCTCAGCTGGCGCTTATTTGCATTCGCACTTGCCCAAGCAGGCCGCTCTGGATGCGGTGGGTAAGGCCTTTGCGGCGCAACACATCAACGTGCATTTCGATCTCGGGCAAAACATCTACACAACCGACCCGTACGTGATCCGCTATCCAGTCTCTATTCCTAACCCACTCCCATCGGGAACGTCGCCGCCGCAGGCCGGCACGGGTGGGAATTCGATTTCGGAAGGTCTCGTGCTGTGTACGGATGGGACTACGCTGTGTGCGTTTCCAGGTCAGCCGGCGGTTGCGTGGAAGGGAGGCTTCGAATCCATCCAGAACCAATCGACGTTGGGGAACTTCCAGCCTGGCCGTGCACAAAGTTACCACTACGTGCTTTTTGGTCACTCCTTGGGAGCATCAAGGTCATACTGGAGCACGCTGGGCTTTACACTGTCGAATCCTGCCATTCCCCAGTTGGTTTCGATCGTCAATTCCGGGACGACCGCAACCATAACCCTCCAATCTCCGCAGGGGTTCGTGAAGCCCGGTGATTGTCCTAGCGCTACGATTCCTGCGTGCAGTGACGCGAACTATCGTCGCATCACCATCGCAGGCGCGCTCGGGCAGCCCGCTCTGAACGGAACGTATTCCTTCGACCCTACGACGGTCTCGAACACTAACGGCATCTCTACCTTCACCGTCACCACCGCCAACGTGGCAAACGGAACATACAAGTTCATGAATGAGCCGCAACTCGCTGTTGCCTACCTGGGGCCGACGAGTACCTCTGGACATTCCGATTTCGGCGGTGGCGGAGACTCAGCGGTTACCCTTGGGTTGTGGGCAGCGGACGATCCATCAAGCTGCCAGCCAGACCCGTCACAGCAGCCGTCAGGCCAGCCATACTGCAACCATCAGATGGGCAGCGTACAAACGCAGACCGGTACTCTGATGCATGAGCTTGGTCACGCGCTGACCTTGACCCACGGTGGCACTTACTACAATCCGGGCGATACTCCGAGCCTCCCAATTTATGAGGTGAACTGTAAGCCCAACTTCCTGAGCGTGATGAATTACCTGTTCCAGGTTCGCGGGTTCGTCGATGGGGAATTTGATTATTCCTCGCAGAACTTGCCGCCTCTGAACGAGGCATCTCCGTTTCTCAGCGAATCCTTCGGGATCGGGACGGATCCTTCCACCTTGCAACCTGCGACGCATCTCACGCGGTGGTATTCGGCGCCGAACACGCTCGATACCCAACTACAGAACACAACCGGCGGGCGCTACGCAACCGCGCACTGTGATGGCACGCCACTCGGGCCGAATGATGTGCCGGCTGTCCGCGTTGATGGCACAGTCGCGCCAGGAGGTAACAATTCCGCGCCCCTTGACTGGAACAATAACTTCGTGGTGCCGGACACGGTCAACTCGCCGGGAGAAGATCTCAACCACAACGGCATAATTGGCGATTTGCCGTTCTCTGGATTTAATGACTGGGGGACGGTCGACCTGCAGCAAATGAGTGCCCGGGCGAGTGCGTTCGGATTCTCCGCTGCTGGCCTGAAAGTCGGGGGCGGCGGCCTGAAAGTCGGGGGCGGCGGCATCGACAACGACGGCGGCGGCCTGAAAGTGGGGGGCGGCGGCCTGAAAGTCGGAGGCGGCGGCCTGAAAGTTGGGGGCGGCGGCACCGAGCAGGACGTGGATACGGTCAACTCTACGATGAGCCCCCCGACAAAGCTGACCTGTTCAATCTCGCAAAACAACGTTCCAGGGTGTGTCAATTTGTCGGGGTCACTGGTGGAGAACGCTAAGAGCGTTCCTCTGACGTGGACCCCGGCGGACTTTGGTCAGATTCGCAAGTATTATGTCTGGCGCGCCTTGGGCTCTTTCCCGACGCTACAGCAGGTACTTTCGAATTTCGGGAACTTCTCCAACATTAAGACGCTAACGGGCACACCGCCGTCGCCGTCGTACACCGACCCGAATGTCAAGAACAATACGACCTACACGTACTTCGTGACGGGAGCGAACAAGCAGGGAGTCCAGAGCGGACCGTCGAACCCGCTGGTAGTCAAGATGAAGTTCTGAGGAACCGTCTCAAGGCAGCGGGCCGGCTTGACAGCGGCCCGCTGCCGCCGACGCGGGGGCGAAAGATGGGCCGGAACTATAAGGGAAACTAAGGCGGGCAATCTTGCCCGTCGTTTTTTGCCCGTCTACTGCCCGAGACGGCGACGGATGTCGGGGAGCAAGGGATCGGCGGTGCTTTTGCCGCGGATACTCAGATAGGTGCGGTAGGAATCGGCGAAACCGGGACTGTTCAGGCCTTCACGGGCACGTCCCTGATAATAGTAGACGATGGGAAGATAGCTGTACGTGGGCATGTCATCCATGAAGAGTTCCAACGCCTCGCCACGTCGCTTGACGCAACGGTCGAATTCGGAATCAGCTTCCGCGAAAGCTCCCGCTTCCAGGTAGGCGCGTCCCAGGTCGAAGCGGCCGACCCAAGTATCGATCAGGTCCTTGGCTTGGGTGAACAACTGGATGGCCTGCTTGGGGTTATGCTCCTTCAACGCGGCTTCCCCTAGAACCAATTTGGCGTAAGCCTGTGGTGTAGCCTGCAGCCCGGAGGCCAGACTGTCAGCCAGTTTTCGCGCTTCGGCGGTTTCCCCAGCCTCATTGAAATTTCGCGCTACCAGGAATCGAATTTTTGCAGATTGACTATTGGCCAGCGCGCTCTGTGCGGCCGCAAGGCCCGACTGCTTTTCTCCTCGCAAAAGCTTCGCGTTGGCGAGCAGCACAAACTTATCCGCGGCTGCGTCAGGGTTCTTTGCCGCGAGGTCGGCGGCCGCACCTTTTTCAAGAATCTGGATCGCCTCTGGCAACATGCCCTGATATAGTGCGAGGTTTGCGAGGCCGGAGGCCGCAAGGGATGCGCCCCAAGCGCTGACCTTCTCCAGCTTCCGATAAGTTTCCGTGGCTTGCGGCAACTGGTTCTGCCCGAGTTGAGCATACGCGAGTGCGAAAAAGGCTTCTTCATACGCGGGATTGAGTTGAAGTGTTTCGCGCGCCCCGCGCTCGCAACTCTGGAAATCTGTCGCATAGCACGCGTACAGAGAGAAATTCATGTATGTCATCACATCCTTAGGAGCAATTTGCACCGCTCGCTGCGCCTCCTCCATAGCTTTCGGCATGTTTAGCAAGCGGCCGTAGCAAGTCGCAAGGTTATTTTGTCCGATATTGTCCGCTGGGTATTGCTTCATCAGCTCGCTGTATTCCTCTACGCACTTTTGCCAATTCTCGGTCCTGATGTAATACAAGCCGCGGACGCGGTACCGTTCGCGCTCCGTCATGCGGTCCACATGTTGCATTGCCAGTTTCGCGTATTTCTCAGCATCCGCTGGTCGGCCCATGTTTCCAGACGCGGCGGCCATGCCGGCGTAGGCCCGCGCGAAGTTCGGGTCCAGTTCCGCCGCTTTGGAAAATGATTGCAGCGCGTCTTCCATCTTGCCGGCGAACTGCTGTTCCATGGCAATGCCGTACTGGTGCACCGCCTCGAGATTGCTGGCGGCGAAGCTTCCCTGCGCGGCGACCAGTTGCACTGACTCCGGCGTAGTATCGCCTAGCGCTTTGCGGATCGGAGCAGTGACCTTGGGAACTTGCAGCAGTACGTCGTCTTTGTTGGCGGCATCGACATTTCCAGTGGCGAGGGTCTTGCCCGTGACCGCGTCAATCGCCTGTACCGACAACCTGTAACCATCGCTGCGGCGGCTAAGAGACCCGGTCACGATCACGCTGACTCCCTGGCTGACGGCCACCAACCTGGCCGCCTGTTCATCGAGCTTGCTGGTCGGATTGGGAAGCTTGCCGGCCAACTGGCGCGCGTTGCCGCGATTGAAGGCGTTGATGAAGCTGGCTCCCTCCAGGGCGACATTGAACATCGGTTCCAGGGTGTCATCGAACAGCGTGTCGGAAGTGTTGTTCTGAAAATCAGCCACCAGAACGGAAACCGGGGCATGCGTGACGACCGTTGCATTCTGCTTCTTGCTGAAATGCCAGGCGGTTGCGGCTACCATCCCAACCAGCAGAAGGGCGACAGGCGCAATCCGCAGCCCCGGCACTTCGCGCAGCCGATTCATCCACAACTGGGTGGAGGAGGCCGAAACCCTGGTCGTGCCGCTCTTTCCCTGCCAGGCCCACAAGTCGTTGAGCAGGTCGTCCGCGCTCGGGTAGCGAAGCGCAGGGTCGCGCTCCAGGCATTTGCTCACGATGTTGCTGAGCGCTCCCGGCACGTTCTTGTCGATGTCCGAAACCGGAATCGCACGCTGTTGCGTTCGCTTCAGCAGGCTGGCGATAGCGCTCTCCGCCTGATACGGCATTATGCTGGTTAGCAGCTCGTAAAGAATCAGGCCCACGGTGAAGATATCGGAGCGCGCGTCAAGGTCTTTTGCCTGGGCCTGCTCCGGAGACATGTACTCCATCGTCCCGAGCATCATCCCGGTCTGGGTCATGCCATCGCCTTGCATAGAGCGGGCGAGTCCGAAGTCCATGACCAGCACCCGGCCATCGGTGGCGCGCATGATGTTTCCCGGTTTCAGATCGCGATGGATGATGCCCACACGGTGGGCTGCCCGCAGGCCACTGACAACCTGCTCCATGATGTCCACTGCCTCGGCCGCCGGCAGCTTGCTCTGGCTTTGCAGGAGGTGGCGCAAGTCCTCCCCCTCGACAAACTCCATGGTGATGAACTTGACGCCTTCAGCGTCGCCCAGGTCGTAAACGCGAATGATGTTGCGATCGGTAACTTTGCTGGCGAGAAGGATCTCCTGCTTGAAGCGCTGCAGAATGTCGGGATTGCTGGCCAGTTCGGGACGGATCACTTTCAGAGCGACCGTGCGGCCTAGTTCGCGGTCCTCGGCCTTGTAAACCGCCCCCATCCCGCCTTCGCCGATGGTCTGAAGGATCTCGTAGCGTCCACCCAGCATCCTCCCCGGAAGCAAGGCCGGTAGCTGCCAGACGGAACTGGCTGGTCCCGGTGGCGGCGAGCCTCCCGAGCCACGAACGTCGAGTGGAATGAGCGCATCCGAAGCTGCCGACGGGATGGGCCTCGCGCCCAATACCAGGGTAGGGGCGTCCGACTGCAACTGGCCTTGCGATTGAATGGTGTTTGCATCCGAACCGGAAGGCTGTGATTGAACACGGGTCGGCGCCGGCGGAACGGAACGGCTATCGGGTACTAAGGTTGGACTCTCCGAATCCCTTTCCCTATCCCTATCCTTTGGGTCAATCATACCTTTGGTGAGTTCAGCGGAAAGCGCTGACAATGTTGGAATCTTAACACCAAAGCTCCGAATCCAACGCAACGCCGTGAAGAAACACCAGGGTTGAAAAGGCGCGAAAGAAGTCTGGCGTGCACCGCCGTGCTGTCTAACGAACTAGCAGTCCGGTGGGTGAAACGACAGGAGCAAACCCGTCGAATTTTCCCGAGGTTTGCCTCTGCAGGTCAGCTCATAATCCACACTCCCGAATCTCTTCAGGAAACCTGGGAGGAAACCTGGGGACAGACGGGACGTTTTCCGCTACTTTGACTGATGTGGCTCGCTGGGCTCGCGTCATCATTGTCGACGTAGCCCATCACGTTACGCAGCGTGGAAATGCCCGGCAGTTCATTCTTGCCGACAACGCCGACCGGGTAGTGTATCTCGATTTGCTGCGGCGCTATTCGGACCTCCATCGCCGCTGAGGATGCCCGTTAATTCGTAGGAAGTAGCGACTCTCAACCCCAGTCATAATGGCCGAGGGTAGTTTTTCCGCCAAGAAATAAGAGAGAGTCGCTATGAAGAAACGGTACCAGATCGACCAGCAACGAGCGGTGCAAGAATTCCACCAGCTCACCCGCGAACCGAACCCCAACATTCAGATGATTTTTCCCATGGCCGAGGTCAGCGCAGTGGGCCGCTGTAACACGGGGTGTGGGACAAGATGATGCGCGGACTGTCGCCGCGCAACGATGGAGCGGTGGTGAAAGACTTTCACGAGGCCTACGGGGTGAAAAAGCCGATGGTGAGCGACAGCTTCATCGCGGCCCGCCGGGAGAAGTTACAGGAGTTGATGGAGCGTGGGCTGGGCGAGTTACAGTTGTGTGCGGTGCCGATCGACGGCCCGCCGTTCCGCGACCGGCAGATGATGGTGGCCTTGGGAGGGTTGCGTAACCTATGACGGTCGAGAGTCGCTAACTTTCAACGGAGTTCCAGGCAACCTCGCTTCGAATACAAACTCAGACAGGCGTCCCGCGCCCGGCCCAACTTTTCCAGCACCTTTTCGAACACCATGACATTGCGTCGGGCGCGCTAAATCACACTCCTGGGGTGACGCACGCAGCAGCCTGACTGGTCGAGTCTCACTTAACAGCCTGTGGTGAAACTCCAGCGCCCACAACCAGCGCCTAAAGGCGCCCTCATAACACGGCACTTACGGTATGCCTGAAGGTGTAAAGTTCCACCACATCCCTTACACAACGTTATCACCACATCCTTTACACTTTTCCCAGGTCGACGGCATTGCCGTCCGAGCGGAGCGAGGGCGGCAATGCCGTCGAC
>JANXZM010000115.1 GCA_025355505.1 Acidobacteriaceae bacterium
AGGGCTACCGGGAGATCCCCGCGCTGCTGACTGCCCTGGCCCACGCGGTTTCTAAGAAGGGCGTTGCCGAGGACGTGAAGGTTGCGTAACCTATGACAGTCGGGAGCCGCTAACTTTCAACGGAGTTCCGGGCAATCTCCAAAACGCAAAAACGGGCCACCCACAGTTGTGTTATTTGAGAGGAAACCAAAACCGAAGGCGGGCCACCCGCCTGAGTTCGCAGGGCTATCTGAGGATGGCAATGGCGCGAACCGGTGAACCATCTGCGCCGACAATTTTTAGAGGCAGAGCGATAAATCGGAACCTTCTGCCCAGTAGCCGGTCGAGGTTCGTCAGTCCTTCAAGAATGGGGATTCGGTGCGAAAGCAGGATCTTGTGCACTGGCCAAGCAACCTTTTGGTTCTCGGGGTCTGTCCAGTGCTGGGACACGCCCCGTTTAAAGTTCTCCACACCGGGGGTATTGCTGGCGATTGCGCGCACCTTGTGCTGGACCAGCCATCGCGCTGTCTCGTCAGTCAAGTATGACTGCGAATACAGTTCTCCCTTCTTGGGAGGATGGTAGTTGAAGTAGAACACCACGATGTCCCCTTCGTGGATGTTCTGCTTCTCCAAATCGGCAGCAGTGACTGGATCGTCAGCCGTTTTTCCACGCACGTCCACTAGCACTCCAGGACCCATCAGATGATCCAGATCGATCTGATCCACCGTCCACCCATCCGGCTCTACGTGTGCTCCGGCATCGACGTGCGTTCCCACCTGGGTCGAAATCCCGAGGAAGGTAGATCGGCCAGTAGTGACCTTGAAGCTCATCTCTGGTTCCATCGTGACTTCGTGGATCCCATATTTGTCGATCATGGCTCGACCAGCCGTTTGCTCCACGAGCCCAACGCGGATCGTGTCAGTCAGGTCGATGATCTGCCCCTTATCAGCGCCAACTGCAAAAGCCGCCGACGCAACAAAAACTGCGCCTGTGAGTAACAAGCAACGCATTTGTGTGCTCCCTAGAACTCGATTCGTAATCCAAGTTGTGCAGCCCTCGGACCTCCGGATCCAAGGACGCCTCCAGCGGTTCGCCGAGGCTTCCCAAAATCGGCAGCAAAAACATTGTTCTGGGCTCCGCTCTGCCCCGAAAACGTCGGGCCGCCGTTGGAGAGAAAGTTCTCATGGTTGAAGATATTGAATCCCTCGATCAAAGCTAGAATACGAAACCTCTCCTTTATCGTGAACTGTTTTGTCAGTCGCAGATCGGTGGAATAGAAGAAGAACGATCGAGGTGACGTAGTTGTAATCGCTGACAAACCCTGGGAGGCACGAGTGGCGTTGATGGCGGCAATCGTTGCAGCGTCATCCCGCGCACCCTTATTGCGAGTCACACCATCGGGCCGGTTCGGCGCAAAACCGTCGGCTGAGAAGCCGGTCAAAATATCGAAAGGTCGTGCCGACGCAAAGGAGGTGATGGTCGAAAGCTCAAACCCATGCGGTATAGACACTGATCCGCTGAAAACAAACTTGTGCCGCTGGTCTCGGTTCGAGTCACCGCGTTCCGGCCTCAAGTCAAACGGATTTGCCACGGTTGAACCAATGGAATCATCGCCCAAGTCGACTGCATGTGACAGCGTGTATGACCCAAGAAACGTAAGACGATGACTCAGCCGCTTGTTTACAGACGCTTCGAGAGCGTTATAGGAGGAACGGCCGGCATCGGTGACACGAATCACTGGGCCGTAGAAAGCGGCGGTCTCAGCTCCAAACTCTTGAGCCAGCGGGGTGTCCGGCGAACCGATGCCCCCCGCCTGATCGATATTGACATCCATCCCGAGTCGTTCTTTCAATCCCAGGTTGTGCACATAGTCGACCGTAATTCCCAAGGTATCGGTAAACGCGTGTTGGACCCCGATTGAAGTTTGTTGTGCGTAGGGAGTCCGCAGACGGTTAGCGAGAGAGATGAGCAGGAACTGAGGCTGGGAAAACACCAGGGCCCTAATCTGCTCTTGCGTAAGGCCCGGGAATGGATCATTGATGTTGATCGGTCCCGGTAGAAATGCGAATCCGATGCGGCGACCGTCAAACGCGCTCTCGACCGCAGGATCGGTAGCAACCGGCAACGCATAAAAAATTCCATAACCGCCGCGGATGATTGTCTTGCCGTGGCCAACCGGATCCCATGCAAAACCTATCCGTGGCCCAAAATTGTTCAGATCTTTGCTCCTGGATCTGGCTGGAGCGATGTTGGAACTGAAATTCGGATTGTTCTCGTTCGTGGACAGATCCCAGCGCAGCCCTAGGTTCAGCGTTAGTCTTTGATTTATCTTCCAATCATCCTGGCCATAGAGACCGAGAATGTTATCTCTATAATCGGGGAATTGGAAATTCCCGACCGCAAAGAATGCAAAGTCGGCATCCGTCTGGCTTAGGGGCGCATCGCTGAAGAAAATGAACTGGCCACGAGCGGCAAACTCGACGAATGACTTCGCCAAAGCATGGTTGTAATCCACCCCGAGTTTGATGTTGTGAGTGCCCCAAGAAGACGGAATATTCAGAACCAGGTCGTCTCTAAACTGGTGGCGTTCAATGAAGGTCTTCTGCGTGGTGTTGAAAGCACCGCCTGTAATCAGACTCGGCCGGTCCACTTCCGGGGTCGCCGATAGCGGCAGGAGGTGATTGTTGAAGTGGGCATAGTGATACATGGTTGTGTTCAGCACTCGGGGCGACAAGACATATGTGTGCGACACGACTGCCGAGTAGGCCTGGTTTGTACTACGGATGCCATTGTCGGCCGCCCGTACCCCACCGATCCCTTGCAGACTGAAGTTGTTTTCATAGTTGAAGCGAAACATTAATTTCTGCTTGTTATTTATCTGATGGTCCAATCGGATAGTTCCAAGGCGCGAAGTGAATGGCAAGGAAACACTCCCCTCAAACTGTGGGAATGTACCGTTAGTATTTACAATTCCCAGATTCTGTTCGCCCGTGTTCTCGTACGCAGCGAAGAAGAAAGTACGGTTTTTCAATACAGGACCTCCAAGCGTGAAACCCTGCTGTGTCCGATGGAAATCCGCCTTCTGCGTCTGAAAAGGATCGCGGGCGTTCAGGCCCTGGTTGCGATAAAACACGAAATAGCTTCCGTGAAGGTCATTAGTGCCGGACTTGGTCACCACGCTAACAGCCGCCCCGAGTGCCCTGCCCTGGTCGGCGCCGAATCGGGCAGTAGAAACGTAGAACTCTTGAACACCCTCGATGGTGAAGTTCTGCAGGAGCCCGCCGTTAACAATGTCGGAGTTCTCCGCGCCATCGATGGTGAAGTTAGAACTGCGACCATCAGAACCGCCTGCAGAAAGATTGAAGATGCGAGTCTTGATCGGATCGAAGTTGGGCGCGGTTAAAACTCCAGGAACCAAAGCCGCTAAATCTCCGAACTGCCGACCGTTTAGGGGAAGATCGCTGACCGACTTCGGGTCGACCACTCCCCCAACCACGGAATTTTCACGGTCCACCAAGGGTGCTGCACTGCTGACAGTAACACTCTGCTCGAGGGAGCCCAGGGTGAGGCGAATGTCCACAACCACGACTCGTCCGACCTGTACGTCGATCTTGTAAATTTGAGTCTTAAACCCGTCCTTCCTGGCCGAAATCGTGTACGCCCCGGGTGACAGGGCATCGGCAGCGTAACCTCCGGTGTCATTCGTAGTCAGGGTCCTCTCCAGTACTCCCGTCCCGGCATTCTCAATTGTCACTACGACACCCAGAACGACCGCTCCGTTCGGATCGAGAGCCGTGCCTCGGATCGAAGCCGTGGAAAGCTGGCCCCAAGCCGCTACTGCCCCCGCCAGCAGAACCGATAGACTGATTAACCACCGACAAGCGTGCATTTTGCCCCCTGGACAGCCCCAGTTTCTGACAACTTCAACTCCGACCGCCTTTGATTGATGTTGTGTCGCTTTAGTAAACCCAGCTAATTTGCCCGTTCTCGCTCTGCTCGCAAAACTCTACAAGCTCGGAGGTACCAGATCAAGCGAAATTCTTCGTCCGGGGCGGGTGCCCCAGGCTTTTGATCTCCGCTGACATAAATAGCACAGAGGGTGCCCCATCCTTCGCGCACTTTGCGAAGGGTGGGAGCGGCAAACTTCGCACAACCACTGTCGCTAGGATTTATTCGGAATTTGAACCTCCACATAGCTGCCGGGCGTGGCCGCGTTTACCGCTGCCGCAATCTTGTCGGTGTGCAATCGAACCAGCGGCCATTGCGGAGTGCTCAGCACCACAAGGGCGATTTTGCGTCCACTAAGATTCTGCTGCTATTGAATGTTCTTGTCAGTGGTTAGAAAAACGTCGAACCCAGCCCGCTCCGCTTCGGCTAACAAGTCGCCGTTGGAAAGCGTGTCCCATCCGCGCTGTTTCGCCCGGATGACTGTGTGCCCCGAAAGGAATCGGGCAATGCCGCGAGGCGTTCCATGGTCAAAAAGAATGAGCATCAGCAGAAGAGTTTGCAGCGGGTACGGTGACCCGTACCGCATCAAGACTGCGGGCGGCAAATTCCAGTACCGCATTGATCTGCTCGCGCGTGACGTCGAACTGCTCGATGATCTCCTCTACCGTGACTCCAGCTTCGAGGTTTTCGAACACGGCGGAAACCGGCATACGGGTATCGCGAAATACCCACGCGCCACTGAGCCTTCCCGGCACGCTTTCAACCGCGGGGCATTGCGACCAATCGAGCGTTGCCATGTTCGCGCCTCCTATCCTCTTCACCTTGTACCACGGTTCGACGACCCTACGCCAACTGCTCCCACCCTGCATCCAGCGCAGCGCCCAGCCTCTTCCACGTGCTGACCGACCCCGCCTTGCGCTTGGTCTCAATCGCCGCAATCAGCGCGCGCGATACCTTCGCCTTCTTCGCCTGCTTCTCCTGCGTAAGCTTGCGGTGCTCACGCCAGATTCGGAGCGCGGGCTCTCCCCTTAATCTGCGCTCGGTGATCTCCAGCGGTATCAGTTCGTCCTCGCCATCTTCCAGACGCGCCTTGCCGGCATCGTAGGCCTTCACGTCGGCTGGCATTTCTGCATCTTCCATCAGCTTCTGCAGCGCCGCCACCGGAATCACGGCGAATTCCTTGCCCTTGCGGGTAATGGTTTCGACTCGCATTACTAGATTCCTCCTCTCGGCCCCACTTCTAAGGCCCATAGTTCAAGACGGTCGTCGTGCAATTCGTAATTGACGCGCCAGTCGCCAACTCGCAGCCGGTTGCCGTCTCGTCCCTGAAGCTTCCTCACGTTGTTGTGCCGGGCGTAAGGGTCGGCGGCCTCTTCCTTAATCTTTTCCACAATCCGCTTCTGCCAGTTCACCCGAAGCCGGGTAAGCTCCTTGGCAAAGAATTTTGTAGTAACCACCTTGTACACCAATCAATTGTTACCCTAGGTAACAAATTTGTCGAACTCGAAATGTTGCTGGGTCTCGGGCTGCTCGCGCAGACTGTCCGAGCCTCATAACCCACTTTTTTCATCACATTTTTCTCGTACCGTCATCACAGACTTCAACCGCAATCTGTGCGAGGATTCTTCGACAGTGCAGCATTGAGAACTGTGCCCGTCTCCAGAGACGGACCCATAATCCGCCGCAAGACCATTTTCGGCGGCTCTTTGACAAGCAGTGGAAGTGGTGAGCCCGCACCCGAAAAAGCGAGCCACCCCCCCAGAATCTCCTCACTAAGTCATTTATTATGAATACTTTAAATCTAAGTCCTTTACTTTTAATACTTTAGCTGGAATCGGGGGGGGTACCAAAGCTCCCCAAATTTCTTGCCCACCAAAAAACAATTACCAAATGGCGAACATCGCCCTAGGAGCAATCATAATGTCATCTTCTTCAAATAAAAATTCAGGCAAACTTTGTGAACAGCGAAAAATGAATGGCGATCCCTGCCAATCTCCCGCCCTCAGCGATAAGAAATTTTGCCACTACCACCAGCTGGCCGGCCCGCCGCCGATCAACATCGACAACACCGGCTCCATCCCTTCCCTTCACGTCTACCTCCCTCAACTCGGCGATGCCGCCTCCATCCAGTCGGCAATTTCAGAGGTTTGCGAGTTGATGCTGCACCGCCGCATCGAGCCGAAAGAAGCCTCAGCCCTGTTCTACGCCTTGCAGGTCGCGTCCTCGAATTTGGACCACATGGCCGCTGCCAGAAATCAAAAGCTAAATTCGCGGACGAGTCTCGAAAATAACTCCGAGAAGAGCTCTCCCGCTCCAGCTTCGCCCGAGCCCAAGCGCTTGTCACCCGGAACCATTCAGGCATGTGAGCAGCCGCGACGTCGCAATCGCCGCCGGCGTGCTTGATCCAAAGTGGACGATCCAAAGTGGACGATCGAACCCGGACGTTCCCAAGCGGAAGACGTTTGTAGTGTCGTCAGTTTGTATCCCATTTTCAATTCGCCTCCGAATCGGCCCGCCATAGTAAAGTAGTACTAAGCCCCAATTTGCAGGCCTGAGGAGTTTTCGATCTGAACCCTAGTATTCGCAACATCGCCATTATTGCCCACGTGGATCACGGCAAGACCACGCTGGTTGACGCCATGCTCCGACAGAGTGGCACCTTCCGCGACAACGAGACCGTCGCCGAGCGCGTTATGGACTCCAACGATCTGGAACGCGAGCGCGGCATCACTATTCTTGCCAAGAACACGGCTGTGTCTTATGCGGGCGTTAAAATTAATATTGTGGACACCCCCGGCCACTCGGATTTTGGCGGCGAAGTGGAACGCGCACTCAAGATGGTGGACGGCGTCATGCTCCTCGTTGATGCCAGCGAAGGGCCGCTGCCCCAGACTCGCTATGTGCTCAGCAAGGCGCTCGAAGCCAACCTCAAGCCGATTCTTGTCATCAATAAAATCGACCGCCCTGACGCTCGTCCCCAGGAAGTTCTTAACGAGGTTTACGACCTCTTTATCGATCTCGACGCCAAGGAAGAGCAACTCGACTTCCCCATCCTCTACACCAACGCCAAGGCGGGAACCGCTGCCGTCCATCAGGGAGCGGCGGGCGAAGACCTCCGTCTGCTGTTTGAGTCGATCATCGACACCATCCCCGCGCCACAGGGAGACGCTGATGGGCCGCTCCAGATCCTGGTCGCGAATCTCGACTACAGCGAATACCTCGGCCGCATTGCCATTGCCCGCGTTTTTTCTGGGACCATGAAGACCGGAGAAGACGTTGCGATCGCCAAGCGCGACGGCTCGTTTCAGAAGACAAAAATTACCAAGCTCTTCAGTTTTTCCGGCCTCAAACGCACCGACATTACCGAAACTTCGCTGGGCGACATCATTGCCGTCGCCGGCGTTGAAGGCATCACCATTGGCGAAACGATTACCAGTGCGGAGAATCCCGCGCCGCTGCCCCCGATCATCATCGACGAGCCGACCATTGCGATGCTGTTCACCATCAACACCTCTCCTTTTTGCGGTCGCGAAGGCAACTTCGTCACCTCGCGCAACCTCCGCGAGCGCCTCGAAAAAGAGCTGCTCACCAACGTCTCGCTCCGCATGGAAGAAACCGGCAGCACCGATTCGTTCAAGGTTCTCGGCCGCGGCGAACTCCAGCTCTCCATTCTCATCGAGATGATGCGCCGCGAAGGTTTCGAACTGATGGTCGGCAAGCCCGAAATCGTCACCAAGCGTATCGACGGCAAACTGATGGAGCCGGTCGAACACCTCACCGTGGATATCCCCGAAGAATTTGTCGGCGTAGTCATGGAACATGTCGGATCGCGCAAAGGCGAAGTCGCCAACATGCACAATCACGGCTATGGCCGCGTCCGCGTGGAATTTCGCGTTCCCAGCCGCGGACTGATCGGACTGCGCAGCACGCTCCTCACCGACACGCGCGGCACCATCGTCATGAACGCGCTTTTCGATGGTTACATCGAGTGGCAAGGCGAAATCCCTCATCGCCCAACTGGAGCGCTGATTGCCGACCGGGATGGAAGCACCACATCCCATGCGCTCTACAATCTGCAGGAGCGCGGAGTACTCTTCGTTGGACCGGGCGTCGACGTTTACGAAGGCATGGTCGTTGGCGAGAACGCCAAAGACACGGATCTCGACGTCAATGCTGTGCGCGAGAAGAAGCTGACCAACATGCGCGCCTCGACTTCCGATGTAGCCATCCGCCTGGTCCCCTATCGCAATCTCAATCTCGAACAGGCCATCGAATTCATCGCCGACGATGAGTACGTCGAGGTCACGCCCAAATCCCTGCGCCTGCGCAAGAAGATTCTGCAATCGAACAAGCGGAAGAGAGGTTCGTTGGCGGCAGTAGAAGGCTGATCGTAAAAACGCTGGTGCACACACGGCCGTTCACATTTGGATAGCTGTCGGCGGTCACCGCAACTCTGGATTCGCTATCAAGCGAAACCCCCGCAAGGACCAGTCGGCAGGCAAAAAAACCTTCGCCTGTTCCTTATCCCGTGCAGTTGCGGCGCTAGCTTTGCCGTCGCCGAGGATTACGACCGCGGTGGAATGCGCATCTGCCCCATTGCGGCAGGCCCTCGATGTACACTTGCAATACCACAGCGCGCCCGTAGCTCAGATGGATAGAGCGGCAGCCTCCGAAGCTGT
>JANXZM010000058.1 GCA_025355505.1 Acidobacteriaceae bacterium
GCTCGCGATCCGGAGAAGGTCGAGGCCCTCCGGCTAGCGATGCGGCCTGAGTTCCTTTGGCTACGCCCTCCGTCGTGCCCGGATGGCCTTCCGCTGTACCTGCTCAAAGAAGGGGACTGCCGCACTCTGGCCGCCAGCGTCTCCTGCGGTCAAGACATCGCGGGGGACGGGGCCTTCAGCCTTGCAATGCTCGCCGAATACATGAACAGCCTTGTTAGCTATGGCGCCAGCTTCTACCGAAATCTCTTCTGGGAGGCCGGTCTCGTGGGCCAGGTGCTGTACCTCGAGGCGGAAGAGGCGGGCATTCGTTCGACCGGGATAGGCTGCTACTTCGATGATCCGGTTCACGAGGTGTTCGGCATCTCTTCGCGCGATTGGCAGAGCTTCTACCATTTCACGGTGGGTGGCCCAGTCGAGGACGGACGCCTTACCACGTTGCCTGCGTACAACTTGGAGGAAGCAGGATGAGCACCCCGACATTCGTATTGGCAGCTCGAACCGGTGAGCTGGCCGGCCAGACTCGCAAGGAACGACCATGGCACTGAGCAAATCTCTCTGGAAGCAGATCTCCCGACGTCGAGCCGGAAACACGGGAGAGGTTCTTTGACCTTCTGTTCCCTCCGAGCATTGTCGAGCTCAAGGTGAACCCCCTTTAGGCCGGACGGGAGGCGCTGACCGCGGAATCGAAGCGGGTGCAAGAACCCGAAGCCGAGGACGTGACGACGGAGACAAGGCGGCGACCTCCGGTCCCGGGCTGGCTCCTTCCGAACTAGCCCACTATCGGGGCGCCGGCAACCAGGGCGGACCGCTCTGGACGAGCGGGAGGAACCACAACCGTGTTGAACAGCGCGTTTCCTTGAGCGATGCTCCTTTTAATGCGCTGCTAGAATTGAAACTGTTGAATACGCAACTCCAGTGCGTCGAACAGAGCAGTTCCCCGTATCAGAAGCAGATCGTGTCGCTTCAACTCATCACGATCTTGTGGATGTGCGCGGAAGCTGCCATTGCGTTATTCGCGGCCCTACGTGCCCATAGCGTGGCGCTCTTAGGATTCGGCGCGGACAGCGGTATCGAGCTTGTGTCAGCGTTTGTTGTGTTCTTGCGGTTCAAGAAAGTCTCGCACTTGAGCGAAAAGAGGGTCGCTCGAATCACCGGCCTGTCGCTGTTTGCGCTGGCCACATTTATCCTCGGCAATTCGATTCTGGCATTTACGAATCCAGGCTTCCGACCGCAACCAAGCTACCCAGGCATCGTGCTACTGATCTCAGCAGCTATCGTGATGCCCTGGCTCTCAAGTCAAAAGAGAACGCTCGCTGCGAAAACCAGCAGCGGGGCGTTGAAAGCGGATGCTGTCCAGAGCTCGATGTGCGCATATTTGGCTTGGATTGCATTGGGCGGGCTGGTCGTCAATGCGATGTTCAAAATGTCATGGGCTGACCCGGTGCCGCGCTATTACTTCTCCCGATAATCTTGCGAGAGGGTTGGGGAGCAATGCAGGAGAAATCCTGCGGCGCGTGTGCCTAACTGAGAAAATCGTGGTGTCTATGGTGTCTGTATTAGACGGAAATCTGTTCTACGCAGTTGAAAAGGATGAAGGGGATGAAAAATGCTAAGGCCTAACGATCTCGTTATTTTTCATCTACTTACTGCATCTCATTGAAAACAAAATAATTGTGACAAAAGACAGAGCTTCGAATCCCACTCTCTCCGCCAGTACTTTAGTTATCTAGTACTTGAAAGCCGGTGATACCTATACTGATTCCACAATCAGCGAGGGTCGTCACCGATGAATCGCGAAGTAAATCTCACCAAAAGAGTCCAAACCCCGCATGGATGGCGGTATTGCACGGTCGTCCTTTCCGCAAATGGCCGCGTCAAGCCAGACCTGGTCATTTTCAACGGTAAGCAGGAAACCCACAAGGAAGGCGCCTATTACCTTGAATGGCGTGAGGGCGCGAAGCGAGTACGGCTTTCAGTTGGCAAAGACCCAGCCGACGCCACTGCCCGCCGCCAGCGGAAGGAAGCCGAGCTGAACGCGGTGAACAATGGCGTCTCGGTCATACCCGACGGCCAGAGAGGATGCCCGTTAATTCGTAGAAAGTAGCGACTCTCAACCGCGGTCATAATGACCGAGGTGGTTTTTTCTGCCAAGAAAAAAGGAGAGAGTCGCTATGAAGAAACGATATCAGATCGACCAGCAACGAGCGGTGC